>NZ_LT629705.1:5823181-6502878 GCF_900103875.1 Pseudomonas arsenicoxydans
AAAACAGCTGCTGGCGATGTCGAACGACGAGCCCAAGCACTGATTCCCGGCTGGAAATGCAAAAGGCCCGCATGGTGATTCATGCGGGCCTTTTTTTGTGGCATCTCCGAGTGATGTAGTGTTTGGGCAGCCCCCATCGCGAGCAGGCTCGCTCCCACATTGGCTCTGCGGCGTTCACAAATCTAATGTGGGAGCGGGCTTGCCCGCGAAGAGGCCTTCAGAGCAACCCATCACTCTCGGGTAACTCATACTCCGCCGCCCCCTGGCCCAACGCACTTGGCTTGCCCGGCTTGCTCAGCGTCGGCTCCTTCTCCAGGCATTCCACCAGATAATCAATGAAGACCCGCAATTTCGGTGGCAGATAACGCGTTGGCGAATGCAGCAACCAGGCGCCGCCATGGTAAGACGCCAGAAAGGTCCAGTCCGGCAAGACCTGCACAATCAAACCTTGTTCCAGTGCATAACGCGCGGTGAAGTACGGCAGGCTGCCAATCCCGATGTGCTGCAACACCGCGCCTAATCGCACGCCGGTGTGATTCGCCGCATAGCGTCCGCGCACACCGACTGTGACGGCCTTGGTGCCCTTCTTGAACTTCCAGCGCGCATCGCTTGGAGTTTCACCCAGGTAGATGCAGCTATGGTTGAGCAAGTCGTGCGGATGGGTAGGTGTGCCATGTTCGGCCAGGTATTGCGGTGTCGCGCATAGTAGATGGTCGATGGTCAGCAACTGCCGCCCGACCAGGCCGGCTGGTGGTCGATCGGTAATGCGAATGGCCAGATCGACGTTGTCGTCGATCAGGTCCACCTGCCGATCCTCCAGCAACAACTCCACGTCCACTTTGGGGTAACGCCGCAGAAATTCCGGCATGTGCGGATGAATCACAAATCGACCGACAGCCTTGGGCACGCTGACGCGCACCAGCCCTTCCGCTTCATGGGTGAACTGCCCGCTGATTTCCATCACCGACTTGGCTGCGCTGACCATCTCCTGGCAACGCTTGAACACTTCCTCGCCGCCGTCGCTCAACCGCAGTTTGCGCGTGGTTCGCTGCAGCAGACGTGTGGCCAACGCCTTTTCCAGTCGCGAAATGCTGCGACTGACCGCCGAGGGTGAAGAACCCAATTGACGCGCTGCTTCGGAAAAACTGCCGGTCTCGACAACCTTGACGAAAATCGCCATTTCACCGAGCAGCGGCAGTGGAAGATTTATGCTCACAGCGCAACAGTCCTTTGATGTTTGAACGGATTATCACGCAATTCCACGCTTCATATAATAAAAAAAGAAACTCTAATGAGGACATGGAATATGACGCTTCGCCTCTTTTTCCATAGTGATGACCTCAAGGCCAATGTGGAAGTCCTGGACTGCACCCCCCAGGAGAACGAATTCGCGGTGGTGCTGCGCGCCACGTTGTTTCACCCCCAAGGTGGCGGCCAGCCGTGCGATACCGGCTGGATTGGCGAAAGCCAGGTTCTGCGCGTGGTCCAGGACCCGGACCGCATCATTCATTTCGTCGACCGCCCGGTAAAACCGGGCATGACCCAGATCCGGATTGATGAGCAACGTCGCCAATTCAATTCGCGCATGCATTCGGCCGGCCACCTGATTGGCCATTTTGTCCAGGCACTGGGCTGGATGCCGATCAAGGCCCATCACTGGCCGGGCGAAGGACGCGTGCAGTTCAAACCGGCCGAGTCGGCAAAAGAGGTTGATGCCGGGATGATTCAACAGTGCATCGCGCAATGGGTGGCCGATGACCTGCCGCGCTTGACGTCTTTACGCGAAGGCTCCCGGGAAATTGGATTCGGTGAACTGCCCGCCTACGGCTGCGGTGGCACCCATGTACGTAGCCTGAAGGATTTGGGCACGGTCACGATCGCGTCCCTTTCACTGAAGAAGGGAACGCTGTCAGTCCACTACAGCGTGGATTGAGCTTTCGGGCGATGCCGTCCCCGCATCGCCTGACGCCGGGGGAGCCTGCGTTCGCGGGTTCTGTTGACTATCTGATAGATGGACCTAAGACATGATGCTTGACGTCGAGCGTCTCGATGAGACGTGCATAAAAAAGCTGGCCAACGAAGAAGTCCTCGCCATCCGCGTCAAAGGCTTATTGCCCCAGCCGCTGGCGAAGCAGATTGGCGACAAGATCCTTGCGCCGGGCTTCGAAGGCTATATCAATGCGCCCAGTATTGGCCGCATCGGCATGGCGTTCTATGAAGCGGAAAACCAGCCGCTGCTGATCGAGGATTACTTCGAGCGTGCCTCGCGCAACATCGCCGAGTTGCGCAACCGTTGCGCGCCTTACTCGTCCCCGGTCGACACCCTGCGCTGCATGCTCGATGAAACCTGGCCTGCGGGTGCGCATCTGGAAAATCTCTACGGTCGCAAAATGTATGTCGGGCTGTCCCGGGTGGTGAAACCCGGGGTCTGCTTCCTTGCCCATCACGACATTTTCGCCAAGGACGCCCCGGACAGTTTTCAGGCCAGGAGCCTGGAAGCGCAGTTCGCCTGCAACGTCTACCTGAGCATGCCGACCCAGGGCGGTGCATTGCAGATGTGGGACCACGACATTTCTGCGGACCAGTTCGACGAAATGCGCGGCGACAGTTACGGCATCGACCCCGACCTGCTCGGCACTCCGACACTGGAGATTCGTCCCGAGCCGGGTGATTTCATCATGTTCAATTCGCGCCGCATGCACTCGGTGACGCCGGGGCTGGAAGATCCGCGCTTGAGCCTTTCGTTCTTTGTCGGCTATCGCGGCAATGCGTCACCCCTTACCTTTTGGAGTTGAGATGCTTTCGAATTACCTGGGCGAGTTCCTGGCGCTGGCGACTATTCACTTCCTGGCAGTCGTCGCACCCGGACCGGACTTCGCCGTCACCATCCGTCAGAGTGTGCGTTTCGGTCGACTGGTCGGAATCTGCACAGCGCTGGGCATCGGTGCGGGCATTTCCGTGCATGTGCTTTACACCCTGCTCGGGGTCGGGGCGCTGATGCACTCGACGCCCTGGCTGCTGACCGTGGCCAAAGTCATCGGTGGCGCCTATATCTTGTACCTCGGTGTCAGCCTGTTGCGCAGCAAACCCAAGTCGGCGCTTGAGGGTGACAAGGTCGCCGACGAACCGGTCATCGAGCAAACGCTGCTGAAGGCATTCACCACCGGGTTTCTCACCAACGCGACCAACCCCAAGGCGACCCTGTTTTTCCTGGCGATTTTCACCACCATCATCAGTGCCACGACGCCACTGAAGATCCAGGCGCTCTACGGCGTGTGGATGTGCTTGGTCAATGCGTTGTGGTTTGTGATCGTCGCATTGTTCTTTTCCAGTGCCCGGGTGCGCTTGCTGTTCATGCGCATGGGGCATTGGTTTGAACGGACCATGGGGGTGATTCTGATTTTGTTCGCCGGGCGCCTGATTCTGTCGATGTAAGACCTGCGCCCACGCAAAAGGCCCGCGCAGTCTGACTGGCGGGCCTTTTTCGTTTGTGCGTCGCTTTTGCATTTTTGTGCGACAGATCCCGC
Source organism: Pseudomonas arsenicoxydans (assembly GCF_900103875.1). Lineage (NCBI taxonomy): Bacteria > Pseudomonadati > Pseudomonadota > Gammaproteobacteria > Pseudomonadales > Pseudomonadaceae > Pseudomonas > Pseudomonas arsenicoxydans. The sequence goes on from NZ_LT629705.1 coordinate 5,826,709, forward strand.
TTCAAGGGCTGCCCTATAGCGCCTTCATGAGTTAGCTTGGAAACGTTTCTGTCTCATCGATCAGATATTTCTCACAAATTGCCTGCAAAGGAATGCCCTCAACAATGAATTTCTCATTCAAGCACCTGGCTGCGTCAACCCTGATAATGGCCAGCCTGTCGTCGTTCGCACTGACCGCACACGCCAACATCACCCAGCAACAGAGCGCGGCCATCCTCAAGACGTTCAGTGATGCATCAGTCACGGATTTCAGGCAGTTCCTGGGTGGGCTGGCCAAAAGCGACCTGGCCAACACCAGTGACCTCAATCCGGCCATCAGTGCCTTCCTCGACAACAAGACCCTTTCAGCTGAACAGCAGAACGAGATCCATCGCCTGCTGGGCCTGTATACGCGGGTGAAATATGGCAAGGCTGCCACCGAGACCCTGCGCGAATTGGTGGCCATTCCGACCTTCCAAGTGAACGGCGTTGCCCAGCACGACAATCCGGAATTCATCAAGATCGCCGACAAGATCAAGAGCCTGGCCCAGGCGTTCAACCTGAACTTCCGCAACATCGACAACCGCGTCTATGAAATTTCCCTCGAAGGCAGTGGTGACGAAGTCGTGGGCATTCACGCCCATGCCGACGTAGTCCCCGTGACACCGGAGAACTGGGTATTGAAAGACGGCACCAAACTCGATCCGTTCAAGGTCACGCTGATCGGCGACCGCATGTATGGCCGGGGCACCGAGGATGACAAAAACGGCATCGTGGTGGCGCTGTACGCCATGAAAGTGATCAAGGAAGAGAAGCTGCCGCTGGCCAGGAATTTCAAGCTGTTGGTCGACACCACCGAAGAAACCACCGGCGACGCCATTCCCTATTACTTCGAACATAACCCAACACCCAACTACAACTTGGCGCTGGATGGCGGCTATCCGGTAGTGATTGCCGAGAAAGGCTACGGCACCGTCATGGCCAACTTTGCCAAACGCAAGGCGGATGGCAAAGGCGCTGAGATCATATCGATGACGGGCGGCATGGCCACCAACCAGATTCCGTCGACATCGGTTGCGACCCTTTTGAGCGATAAGCCTGCCGAACTGGCTGCCAGCTTGAACAAGGCTGGCGCAGCTTATGCCAAGGGCAATGGCGGCAACTTCGAGGTCAGCGCCAAAGTCGTCGGCAAAGACGTCAAGCTGACAGTCACCGGCGTTTCAGCCCACTCCTCCGAGCCTGAGTCAGGCGTTAACCCGGTGTCCAGGATGCTGGGTTTCATCAACAGCCTTGACGGCAAAGTCGCGCTCAAGCACAACCACATCACCGACGCTGCCCGCTATGCCGCCGACAACTGGGGGCTGGATTACCTGGGCACAAATCTGGGCGTCGGCTTCTCCGATGCGTTCATGGGGCCGCTGACCGCTTCCCTGACCTACGTCGCCATGGATGAAAAAGTCTTCAAGCTTGCAGTTAATCTGCGGGTGCCAAAGGGCAAATCCCCGGAAACGCTCAAGACCGAAATCGCCAACAAGCTGAGTGCCTGGAGCAACAAGACCCACATCACTCCTGCGATCGACTACTCGATCGCCGAGCCGATGTACCGCAATCCTGAGGGCGAATGGGTCAAGGCCTTGCTGGCCGTGTCCAGCGAAAACCTGGGCATGGAGCACAAGTTCGGTACTTCCGCCGGCGCCACTTCGGTCCATGAATTGCCCAATGGCGTGCAATTTGGTTTGGCCAGACCCGAGAATAAATACACGGGACACACCGACAATGAGTTCAAGACCGTCGACCAGTTCCTGCTGGACCTGCAGATCGTAACCGAGATGATGGGACGTATCGGGCAGTTGCCGACGCTCTGATTGCCTTGTTGGGTCCGCTGTTCTGGCGGGCCCAACGTTTGAGCGACTTGATTGCGACGAGCAGTCGATCAGCAAAAGGCAAAAAACGCACAAACAAAAACGCCGCTCATTACTGAGCGGCGTTTTCGTTAAATATGGAGCGGGAAACGAGACTCGAACTCGCGACCCCGACCTTGGCAAGGTCGTGCTCTACCAACTGAGCTATTCCCGCAAATGGCGTCCCCTAGGGGACTCGAACCCCTGTTACCGCCGTGAAAGGGCGGTGTCCTAGGCCACTAGACGAAGGGGACACGCTAACTGAAACACATGGTGTGTATTTCAGTGCCCAAATCCGCATCCGAAGATGTCGGCTCTGGCTTCACTCAGCCCTGCCCGAAAGCAACGCTGCTTAAAATTGGAGCGGGAAACGAGACTCGAACTCGCGACCCCGACCTTGGCAAGGTCGTGCTCTACCAACTGAGCTATTCCCGCATTGGCGTCCCCTAGGGGACTCGAACCCCTGTTACCGCCGTGAAAGGGCGGTGTCCTAGGCCACTAGACGAAGGGGACACACGTACAACATTCACTCCCTACCGCGTTTCGCTGTGTGCTTTACGCTGTAAGTGGCGCGCATTCTATGGATGGATTGAGGGGTCGTCAACCCCCTGATATAAATTTATTTAAATCAATGACTTCGCCCTGCTTTACGAAGCGATTCGGGCTTTTCCGTCTGACGGCCTTGAGTGGCTATATTCCGATACCCGGCAAGACGTTATAGTCGACGGCAACGGAGTAATGGCAATCTGCTTCATATTTGCCACCACTTATATAAGCGCAATCGCGGCCGATACAGATAGAGCCACAACCGATCCAACTCGTCGAGCGGCCCTATGCGTCCAAATGCCAAGCTACTACACTCGATCGCGAACCCTATAAAGAGGTCTTACCGGTGACACCACTCATGATCACCCTGCTAGTCGTAGCCGGGATCGCACTATTGATCGCCATTGGCTACATGAACCATGTGGTGGAAAACAACAAGCTGGAAAAGGCCCGTACCAAGGTTGAACTCAACGACCGCCTGCGTCGCTGTGGTGAAATCACCGAGACCTTCCCTGGCCAGTTGATGACGCCGGCGCTCAAGCTGCTGCTGACTCGCCTGGAACTGAACGTCTGCCAGCGCCTGCTCAACCTGGAAAAAACCAGCACCAACCTCAAGGCCCGCATCAGCGAACTGCAGGCCCTCGTCGCCCAAGGCGAATCGATCCCGGTCAACAACCCACCGGCCCCGATCCAGACCGAAGCCAAAGCCAAGGACGTGCGCTTTCTGCTCGAAGCCCTGCATGGCCAAATCACCCGTGCCGCCCAAGACGGTTTCCTGCCGACCAACGAAGCCAAGCGCTGGATCCGCGAAGTGCGCCACATTCTGGTGCTGCTGCACATCGAGTTCTTCAACAACCTTGGCCAGCAATGCCTGCAACAGAACCAGCCAGGCCAGGCCCGCCTTGCTTTCGAACGCGGCGTGCAATACCTGCGCAAACAACAGGAACCCCAGGCCTACGCCGAACAACTCGAATACCTGGAAAAACTCCTGGCACGCGCCAACGCCATGGTGATGGACAACATCGCAGCGGTTGAAAGCGAAACAAACCAATTGAACGAAGGCCTCAAAGAAGTCGAGGCAGATGCGGACTGGAAGAAGAAAGTGATCTACGACTGATCAAAAAAATTAAAGAAGCCACCGCAAGGTGGCTTTTTTTTGGGTTGGATTTGATTAGGAAATACATCCGAAGAGACAGGGTTGGCTGTCAGGCCGCCATCGCTGGCAAGCCAGCTCCCACAGGTTCGGTGTACACCTGCAAGAGATTGGTCGGCTGGCAGGCCGCCATCGCTGCGATGCTGCGACCCGACAGGCCAGCTCCCACAGTAAATCGAGGCGTACCGCCCGCTCTTCACCACTCAATAGGCCGAGCGGTAGCTCGCCTGCAGCTCTTGATCTTGATCCACCCGCCCCTTCGGGAGGCTGAGTGGAGGCGTTCATCTGGGGGGCAGGCGCGTAGCGCCGTTCGACGAAGTCGAACACATCGAGAGGAGGTTGAAGCGAAGCCAACCGGAGGCGATGCCCCCAGATGAATGCCGGAACGAAGGAACACCGAGCCCCAGCGAGGGGCCGGACGCCGGGGCAAGACCTTTTGGTTCCTTTTGGGGCGTTTGCCAAAAGGGACTCGCCGTAAGGGCGAAACCGCCAGCCGCCATCACCGCAGCAACGGATATACACCCATTCAACAACAGCATGGTCGGCCCAAAGGCCGCCACTACACCGCGCAAATGGTCAGAGCCGAAAGTGCCCCACCATCCCCTTCAACTCAACCCCCAACTGCGCCAACTCAATACTCGACGCCGCATTCCCCTGCATCGCCAGCGAAGACTGATCCGCACTCGCACGGATACTCGTCACACTGCGATTAATCTCCTCAGCCACCGAACTCTGCTCCTCGGCTGCCGCAGCAATCTGCTGGTTCATCTGCTGAATCAACGACACCGCCGCCGCAATACTCCCCAACGCACTCTCAGTCTGCAAAGCGTCACTCACCGCCAGCTTAACCAACTCACCACTGCTCTGAATCTGTCGCACCGACGACTGCGCCGCCGAACGCAGGGCACTCACCAGACGCTCGATCTCCTCAGTCGACTGCTGAGTCCGCTTGGCCAGTGCCCGAACCTCATCAGCCACCACCGCAAACCCCCTGCCCTGCTCACCGGCCCGCGCGGCCTCGATAGCCGCATTGAGCGCCAACAGATTGGTTTGCTCGGCAACACTTTTGATCACACTGAGCACCGTGCCGATGTTCTGAATTTCCGCACTCAAGCTTTCGATACTCGAACTCGCCGAAGTCGCCGAATCCGCCAGCTGCTCAATCCGCGCCATACTCTGACGCACCACCTGCTGGCCGCTTTCAACCTTGTCATCGGCCGTCTGCGCAGCTTGCGCAGCTTCCTCGGCGTTACGCGCAACATCGTGCACCGTCGCCGTCATCTGATTCATCGCCGTGGCAACCTGCTCGGTTTCTTCCTTCTGACTGCTGACCTCAAGGTTGGTCTGCTCGGTCACCGCCGACAGCGACTGTGCCGAGCTCGCCAACTGCTCGATGCCGGCCTGCAAGCCACTAACGATGGTGCTCAGGCCAGCCCCCATCTGTTGCATCGCCTGCATCAACTGGCCGATCTCGTCACGGCGCGTCACTTCGACCGTTGCACTCAAGTCGCCAGCGGCGATCTGCTGAGCCACACGGATCACACTGCGCAGCGGCGCCACGATCAAACGGGTAATCACCCATGCCGCAATCAACCCCACCAGCAACGCCAGCGCCGACGACCCGATGATCAGCATTGAATTCTTTTTCAGCTCGGTCTGCATCGACTGATCTTCGGCGACATAGGCCTGATCCACCCGCTCCATCACCTGCGCGGCGCGCTGGTGCAACTGCTCGTAGACGGTTTTTTCCTGGGCCAACAGGCCGGTGTATTCAGCCAGCTTTTCGCTGAAACCGCCGATGTGGCCAGACACTTCATTAAGGACTGTCAGATAGCCCTCATCCTTGACCGTGCTTTTCAACTGCTCGGCCTGAGCCAGCGCCTGATCGGCCTGCTCGATCTTGCCCTGGCCTGCGCTGTCGTCACCCTTGCGGCTCTGGTCCAGACGCACGCGCGCTTCATTCATGGCCTGTAGCATCAACCGTGACACCTGGCTGACCTGACTGGCCTGCTCGATAAATTGCCCGCCGTCCTTGCCCTCGGACTGTTTCAAGGTATAGGCGCCGTCATCAGCCAGCCCGGACTGCAGCACATCAAGGTTATTGGCCACGCTGGACACCGACCAACTGGCCATTTCCAGCGCCAGATCCTTGGCCTGGCTCAGCGAGACGAACTCGTCGAACGCCTTGCGATAAGCCCCCAGAGACTGCTCGACGTCGTTCATCACCGGCACATTGGCGGCCGTTTGAGCCTTGAGTTGAGTCGCCAGGGCGACCAAGGCGTCTACGCCTTCGCGCAGCGCATCAGCGGTCTTCGGATTGCCGTGCAAGGCGTACTCCTGCTCCAGCAGTCGCACTTTGAGCAAGCCACTGTTGAGCGACGACATCTGCTTGAGCCCGTCGAAGCGATGACTGATGGTTTGCAGGGACCATACGCCGATGGCTGCCACCAGTGCTGTCAGCAGCAGCACCAATAAAAACCCTACACCCATTTTTTTCGCCATACCGAGGTTGGCAAAACGTCCTTGCACGGCCGAAATCATTGCGCTTAGTCCCCTGACATAGTCTGTTGAAGCAGATTCGCAATGGGCATACGCCAACACAAGTCTCTGGCGTCGGAATAATGGCAAAAAGCTACGCCCACGTCGTTTTCAGAACGCTTAAGGTCGATTCAGAGTAGTGGCCTGAAAAAATGCCCGGGCGCGAGGATCACACGCATACGCCACGTTGATACGCTGCCAGTCGCCAGGTTCACCGCCGGGGTTGAATGCGCTGGCGGAAGACAGCAACACACCAAAACGCCGGGCTTGCGTGCGCACCTGAGCATAGTCGGACATCCGTGATCGCGCCCAGATGAACAAGCCTGCGTCGGGCTTGCCGAAGACCTCCCATTCGGCGTCCTCGAGCACTTGCAGGGCGGCCTGCCGGTCAGTGTTCAAACGCAGGCGCTGGCGTTGAACCAGTTTGCGATAGGCGCCGCTGGCCAACAGACAAGCCAGCACCGATTCGCCGAACCTTGAGGCACCCATACTGCTGATCATCTTGACCTCGGCCAGCCGCGAAATAACCTCGCTACCGGCCACGACAAAGCCGAGCCGCAATGAACTGCTGAGGGTTTTGGAGTAGCTGCCGACGTAAATCACGTGGTCATCGATACCCAACGCGGCGAGGCGAGTGCCGGGGCCACTGTGCAAGTCCGCATAAACGTCATCTTCGATCACCAGCACCCCATGGGTTTTGGTCAGTTGCGCAATTTGCCGCGCCACCACGGGTGCAAGGCTGCTGCCCGTAGGGTTGTGGCAGAAGCTGTTGATGAACAGCGCACGGGGGCGGTACTTCGCCAACAGCGTTTGAAGCACCTGCACATCTGGCCCGAGCGGGGTGCGCGGCACCTCGATCATCTGCACACCGTGCAGCCTGAGCAGATCGAACAACAGCGAATAACCCGGACGTTCCACCACCACGCAATCCCCGGGATTGAGCAAAGTGCGCACGATCAGGTCGAGGCCGTGACTGGCTCCGGCTGTCGTCAGGATGCGGTTCTCGTCGACTTCAATGCTGAGCAGTTCGAGGCGTTTGCGAATCTGCTGGCGCAAGACCGGCAACCCCAGGGAGGTGCTGTAGCTGAACAGCCCGGCCATATCGGTACGGCTGACCTGACGAATCGCGTAGCTCAGATCGTCCGTTTCCCGCCAGCGTTCGGGCAAACCGCCGCAACCCAGTTTGAGTTCGCCCGCAGCGCCGCCGTGCTTCATCTCAGCGCCCTCGAACCACGGACAATCCTGTTGTTCCTGAGCGACCGGCGCAGGAATGGCAACAATGAAACCGGCGCGATGGCGCGATGCCAGAACGCCCTCGGCCACCAGGCGCTCGCAGGCTTCGACGACGCAAGACTGACTGAGCAGATTGACCCTCGCGATGTGCCGCGCCGAAGGCAGACGCGCTCCCGGCATCAGCTCGTTATGACGCACCCAGCCAGCCAATGCGTCAACGATTTGCTGTACGACCGGCACCAATGCCTGTCGATCAATTCTCAATTCCATGAGCAAGCAAACTCCTGTCCATTTGCGGGAAACAGTTAATCACAGGTGTGCCGGATCGGCTGTGCGACAACGCCGCCAAAACCCTCGGTTCTAACCATTTGAAACACATTGTCGGGCCCTTTCCCGCGACCATGAAAAAGCCCGCACGGATGCGGGCTTTTTCCTACTCGGCAAGTCCTGGTTTTTAGAACGCCGTGACGCCACCATCTACCGCCAGCGAGTGACCGGTGGTGAACGCCGCGCCGTCGCTGCACAGGTACAGCACGGCGCTGGCAATTTCCTCGACCTTGCCGATGCGCCCGACCGGGTGCATCGCGTTGGCAAACTCGCCCTTCTTCGGGTCCGCTTCGTAGGCTCGGCGGAACATGTCGGTGTCGATCACCGCCGGGCAGACCGCATTCACGCGAATCTTTTTCTTGGCATACTCGATGGCCGCTGACTTGGTCAGGCCGATCACCGCATGTTTCGATGCCGCATAAATGCTCATCTTCGGCGCGGCTCCAAGGCCTGCTACCGAAGCGGTGTTGACGATGGCACCGCCGCCTTGGGCCAGCAGCAAGGGCAACTGGTACTTCATGCACAACCAGACGCCTTTGACATTGACGCCCATGATCGCGTCGAACTCGTCAAGGGTGCCGTCGGCCAATTTGCCTTTCTCGATCTCGATGCCCGCGTTGTTGAAGGCATAGTCCAGACGGCCGTATGTCTTCACCACTTCGTCCATCAGATGTTTGACTTCGCTTTCCACCGTGACGTTGCAGCGCACGAAGGTCGCTTCGCCGCCCGCCGTACGAATCAACGCTACGGTGCCTTCGCCTCCGGCCGTGTCGAGGTCGGCCACCACCACTTTCAACCCTTCAGCGGCGAATGCCTGGGCGGTCGCGCGGCCAATACCGTTGGCAGCGCCGGTCACAACAGCGACCTGGCCGGAAAACGTCATGCTCATTGTTATGTCCTCTGGAAGAAGATGCGGGGGATCACGTGTTCCCAGTCTAGGCACAGGGCTTTCGACACGGCAGCACTATCAGAGGCCCGGTTGGGTGACCATGAGTTGCAGTGATAGAACTGCCGCATCGACTATCACTGCACTGGATTGATGTGCATTCGCCACATCAGCCGACCTTGCGGCTTCGATCATGAAGGTCTATCAACAAGGCTTCATTCATCTTGAGTGCCTGTCATGACTACCCAGACCAATCGCCAATTCCTGCTCGCCAAACGACCGGTGGGCGCGGCGACCCGCGAGACCTTCACCTATAAGGAAGTACCGGTCGGCGAACCGGCCGCGGGTCAGATCCTGGTCAAAAACGAATACCTGTCCCTCGACCCGGCGATGCGTGGCTGGATGAACGAAGGCAAGTCCTACATTCCACCGGTCGGTATCGGTGAAGTCATGCGCGCATTGGGCGTAGGCAAAGTCGTTGCCTCGAACAATCCCGGCTTTGCGGTCGGGGACTACGTCAACGGCGCCTTGGGTGTGCAGGATTATTTCCTTGGCGAGCCACGGGGTTTCTACAAGGTCGATCCTAAACTGGCGCCACTGCCGCGCTACCTGTCCGCCCTGGGCATGACCGGCATGACCGCTTATTTCGCCCTGCTCGAAGTCGGCGCCCCCAAAGAAGGTGACACCGTAGTGCTGTCAGGCGCGGCCGGTGCAGTGGGCAGCATTGCCGGGCAGATTGCCAAGATCAAAGGCTGTCGCGTGATTGGCATCGCGGGCGGCGCGGACAAGTGCAAATTCCTGATCGACGAACTGGGGTTCGACGGCGCCATCGACTACAAAAACGAAGACGTGCATGCCGGACTCAAGCGTGAATGCCCGAAAGGCGTCGACGTGTACTTCGACAACGTTGGCGGCGATATTCTCGACGCGGTTCTGAGCCGCATCAACATGAAGGCGCGGGTAGTGATTTGCGGTGCCATCAGCCAATACAACAACAAGGAAGCGGTCAAGGGTCCGGCCAACTACCTGGCATTGCTGGTCAATCGCGCGCGAATGGAAGGTTTTGTGGTGATGGACTATGCCGCGCAGTTCGCCGCCGCCGGACAGGAAATGGCCGGCTGGATGGCCAAGGGGCAGCTCAAGAGCAAGGAAGATATCGTTGAAGGTCTGGAGACGTTCCCGGAGACGCTGATGAAATTGTTCAGCGGCGAGAATTTCGGGAAGCTCGTACTGAAGGTCTAACCCAGTATCTGAAAAAACCACAAAACCCGTGGGAGCGGGCTTGCCCGCGATGGCGGTATATCAGTCAACATTACAATCGACTGACACGCCCTCATCGCGGGCAAGCCCGCTCCCACAGGGTCCGCGGTGTTTAGGCGATTTCAGCCACTACGTCGGCCAACGCCTTGGCCGGATCGGCCGCCTGGCTGATCGGACGGCCGATCACCAGATAATCGGAACCGGCATCCAGCGCCTGACGCGGTGTCAGGATACGGCGCTGATCGTCCTGGGCACTGCCCGCCGGGCGAATCCCCGGGGTCACCAGTTGCAGCGACGGGTGAGCCGATTTCAAGGCCTGGGCTTCCAGGGCCGAGCACACCAGACCGTCCATTCCGGCTTTTTCCGCCAGTGCTGCCAGGCGCAGCACTTGCTCCTGCGGTTCGATATCCAGGCCGATACCCGCCAGATCCTCACGCTCCATGCTGGTCAGCACGGTCACGCCGATCAATAGCGGCTTGGGGCCGGTGCGCCGGTCGAGCACTTCACGACAGGCCGCCATCATGCGCAGGCCGCCGGAGCAATGCACATTGACCATCCACACGCCCATTTCCGCTGCCGCTTTGACCGCCATGGCGGTGGTGTTCGGAATGTCGTGGAACTTGAGGTCCAGGAACACTTCGAAGCCCTTGTCGCGCAAGGTGCCGACGATTTCCGAGGCGCAGCTGGTGAACAGTTCCTTGCCGACTTTTACCCGGCACAGTTTCGGGTCCAACTGATCGGCCAGCTTCAGTGCGGCGTCACGGGTGGGGAAATCCAGGGCGACGATGATAGGAGTCTGGCAGACGGACATGTGCGGGCTCTCAGGCAGGACGAAATCGGCGCGCATTGTAGCGGAACCAGCGCCGCTGCGGGACCCGATGATCGGTAAATCGTCCCGAAGACTCAGGCAAGACTAGCTGCTGCGCCGATTGTGTCGAGCCTGATACACACCCGACACGCCCACAACACCCTTCATCGCTACCTTCGGCAGCCGCAACACGTCCTTACAGCACTTCCCGCCTCCGGGCCGGACGCCTATGCTGAAGCCACAACCTCGCAGCCCATCTTTGTGGTTGGCAGCCTACCTGGCAGATGAACGCACGCATGCACAGCACCCCAGCACCTTTGAACGACGATCAAAAAGCGCCCGGCGACGACAAGCGCTGGAGCATTCGCGCCCTGATCGTCGACGATGACGTCCCGATCCGCGAGTTGATGATCGACTATCTCGCCCGGTTCAACATTCACGCCAGCGGCGTCACCGACGGTGCCGCGATGCGCCTGGCGCTGCAAGCCGAGCATTTCGACGTGGTGGTGCTCGACCTGATGCTGCCTGGCGAAGACGGATTGTCGTTGTGCCGCTGGCTGCGCGCAGAATCGGACATTCCGATCCTGATGCTGACCGCGCGCTGCGAGCCCACCGACCGGATCATCGGCCTCGAGCTGGGTGCCGACGACTATATGGCCAAACCGTTCGAACCGCGCGAACTGGTCGCGCGGATTCAGACCATTCTGCGTCGGGTGCGCGACGATCGTACTGAACAGCGTGCGAACATTCGCTTCGACAACTGGCGCCTGAACAGCGTGCTGCGCCAATTGATCGCGGCCGATGGCCTTGTCGTGCCGCTGTCCAACGCCGAATTCCGCCTGCTCTGGGTGTTCATCGAACGTCCGCGCCGGGTGCTCAGCCGCGAACAACTGCTCGATGCCGCCCGCGGGCGCTCGATCGAAGCCTTTGATCGCAGCATCGACTTGCTGGTCTCGCGCTTGCGCCAGAAGCTGGGCGATGACCCCAAAGCCCCACAGTTGATCAAAACCGTTCGCGGTGAAGGTTACCTGTTCGACGCACGAGACATCGGCTGATGCGGGCGCGCTTCGATACGCTGTTCGGCCGTCTGTTTGGCGTGCTGCTGCTGGCGATCATCCTGGCGCACCTGTTGGCGTTTGCCTGGTTTCACCATTACGGCCCGCCGCCGCCCCCACCGCCGCCTGAGTTTTCCCAAGGCATCGACGGGCAGCGTCCACCGATGGGCCCGCGCTTCGAAAACCGGCCACCGCGACCGTGGTTCGGCGGCCCCTTGGTACCACTGACCTTCCAGTGTGTCTCGTTGATCATTGCCGCCTGGTACGGCGCCAAGTTGCTCAGCCGGCCGATCCAGCGTTTAAGCGACGCCGCCGAGCGCCTGAGTGAAAACCTCGACAGCGCGCCACTGGAGGAGTCCGGGCCACGGGAAGCCCGGCAAGCGGCCTACACCTTTAACTTGATGCAAAAACGCATTATCGAACAAGTGCAGCAGCGCTCGCGGATGCTCGGCGCAGTATCCCACGACCTGCGTACGCCGCTGTCTCGTCTCAAGCTGCGGCTGGAGAAAATCGACGACGACAAGTTGCAGGGCCAGATGCGTCAGGACCTGGATGACATGATCGGCATGCTCGACGCCACCCTCACTTATCTGCACGAGCAGCGCACCAGTGAGGCTCGGCAGTGGATGGATGTGCAAGCGTTGGTGGAGTCCTTGAGCGAAAACGCCCAGGACCAGGGCGCCGACGTCCAGGCCAGCGGCCACTGCGCGCCGCTGCAAGTGCAGCCGATGGCCTTGCGCTCGTGCATCAATAATCTGTTGGACAACGCCTTGCGCTATGCCGGGCAGGCGCTGATCACACTTGAAGACAATCGTGACCTTCTGGTGATCCGAGTCATCGATCACGGCCCGGGTATTGCCGCGGATAAACGTGAAGCGGTGTTCGAGCCGTTCTTTCGCCTGGAGGGTTCGCGTAACCGCAACTCCGGTGGCGTCGGCCTGGGCATGACCATCGCCCGCGAAGCGGCGGAACGGCTAGGTGGGCAATTGAGTCTGGAAGAAACCCTCGGTGGTGGCCTGACCGCCGTCATCCGCCTGCCCCGCGCCTGAACCAAACATACATACCCTGTGGGAGCGGGCTTGCCCGCGATGAGGGCGTGTCAGTCGATATCAATGTTGCCTGATACACCGCTATCGCGGGCAAGCCCGCTCCCACAGGGTCGGGGTTTAACCTGAGATTTGTGTGTTGCGAACGGTACAAATCCCACATACCGACGACAACTTGCCCCTTGAGGCTGCATAAGCCGGTGCACCCACCGGTTTTCCATTCCAGGGAGTGAGTCCAATGATCGGTAGCGTCAGCAATTACACCGCCTATACCAGCGCCAGCACCGCCACAACCAACAGTGCCCGCAGCCAACAATTCCAGAAAGAACTGTTCGCCAAGCTCGACAGCAATAGCGACGGGGCGGTGGATCAGGGCGAATTGAAAAGCGCGCTTTCGCAAAAATCCGACGATGGCCTGTTGGTCAGCCTGAGCAAAAACTTCGCCAAGCTCGACAGCGACAGCAGCGGCAACCTGAGCAGCGAAGAAATGGCCGCAATGGCGCCGCCGACGCCATCGCAGCATGACCAGCCACCGAGCACTGAACTGGCCGACACACTGATCAGCGCCCTGGACGCCAACGGTGACGGTGCCATCAGCAGCGACGAACTGAGCAACGGCCTGAGCAACGCCGGTAGCAGTGCCAACAGCAAAGACATCTTCTCGGCCCTGGACAAGAACGAAGACGGCACCGTCAGCAAGGATGAGCTGACCGCCAGCCTGACGCCGCCTCCACCGCCGCAACAGGTCTCCAGCGACGCACTGTTCAGCCAGCTCGATACCGACAGCGATGGCAGCGTGACCGCCACTGAACTGAGCAGCGCGTTGCAGGCGAGCAACAGCACGTCATCGACCAGCACCGACACCAGCACGGCGTTACTCAAAGCGCTGGACAGTGACAGCAGCGGTGGCGTCAGCAGCGATGAACTCAAAGCTGCATTGCAAGCAGGTCGCGAGAAAACCAGCGACAGTTCCACCGGTCAGTTCAACGTCAATGAAGCGCTGAACAAGATGATCGCCAATCTGAGCAAGCAGTATTCGCTCGATAACGTGGCGAGTGTGGGCAAGTACCTGAACATGTCGACCTGAATCAAAAGCACCGCGGGCAAACCCGCTCCCACAGGAATCCGGATGAAAACACATAACGTGTGAACACCGCGCAATACTGTGGGAGCGGGCTTGCCCGCGATGAGGCCCTGAGCCTCAACGAAAAACCTTAAGGTCGGCGATCTTCGACCCGCGCCTGACTTTTGCTCCAGTCAGTCAACAGACTGTACGCAACCGCCAGTAACGTCGGCCCGATGAACAACCCGATAAACCCGAAAGCAATCAACCCGCCAAACACGCCAAGCAATACGATCACCAGCGGCAAATTTCCGCCCCGGCTGATCAGGTACGGCTTCAGCACGTTGTCGACGCCGCTGATGATGAATGTCCCCCAAATCCCGAGGAACACCGCCATTCCGTATTCGCCCTTCCAGGCCAGCCACGCGGTGGCCGGAATCCAGACCAGGGGTGGCCCCATCGGAATCAGGCTCAGCAAGAACGTCACGATGCCTAGCACCAGAGCCCCGGGCACCCCGGCAATCAGGAACCCGATCAACGCGAGCAGCGCCTGCGCCGCGGCTGTCCCGATCACCCCGTTCACCACCCGCTGCACCGTCCCCGCCACCAATTCGATGTAATAACCGGCGCGGTCACCGATCAGCCGTTCCAGCAAGCCATGAACAAATGCCGCCAACCGTGGCCCGTCCCGGTAGAAAAAGAACACGAAAACAATGCTCAGCGTCAGCTCGAGAATCCCGCCACCGATCTGTGCACTGCGCGCCAGCAACCAGTTGCCGACCTGCCCCAGATAAGGTTTGACGGCCACCATCGCCGCCGCGCCCTGCTGGTCGATACTGTTCCAGATCACCACCAGCCGTGCGCCGACCAAGGGAACGCTGCCCAGCCAGACCGGTGCTTCAGGCAGACCGTCGACCTGTACATCCTTGATGAATGCCGTGGCATCGCGCACATGGTCTGCCAGGTTGAAGCCCAGCCATACCAGCGGCACCGCCACCAGCAACATCCAGCCGAGGGTCAGCAGCGCCGCCGCCAGGGACTCTCGACCGTTGAGCCAGCGGGTCAGCAAACGCATCAACGGCCAACTGGCAAACGCCAGCACCGCGCCCCAGAACAGCGCCGACCAAAACGGCGCCATCACCCAGAAGCTCGCGCCAAACAGCACCAGGAGCAGAATCTGCACCAACAGCCGATCGTTATTGGGCATGTAAAGTCTCAAGAAAAGTCAGTCAATCAAAAGTAAGCGAACGCGGGGTGCGCGTTCGCCTATCAAGCTTATCGCAACAGTTCGATGTGCAGGCCAGAGCCTTCGGCGCTACCGGTTTCCATGCGCGCCGCACGCACGCCCTGCCCGATCAGCGCTTGTCGCCAGGCTTCGGCCTTGGCCCCTGAAACACTGATGCGCAACGTGGTGTCCAGGTTCAACCCACGGGAAATCAAACGCAACCAGGTCTCATCAGGATCGGCACTCAGCTTGGGAAAATCGAGTTCACCCGTGCTTTTGAGCTGTCGCAGCAAGGTTGCCGAGGTCGGCTGCAAATCACCCAGCGGCGCTGCGGCGTCGAATTGTTCGACATGCAGATACGCTTTGCGATTGCCGCGCGTGATGCCGTAAAGCGCGACGAGCGTGTTGTCCTTTGGCGCGGCCAGACGCAGCAGCAAGTACGCCTGCTGGTCGTCGGCACCATAGAGTTTGGCGTTGGTGAACACTTCATTGGCCCACAGGCTGCTTTCGCCGCAATCGCGCGCCTGGCACCAGAACAGCAGCTCGGCGCCCTGCTTTTGCAAGGCTTCGCGGGCGGCCGTAAAGGCTTCCGTGGAGGTGTGTTCCGCCGGCAGCTCGTAGGTCACCGACGTGGTTTGCCCCCGGGCGCTGACCTGACCGTCGAAACGCAGCTGGCCGCTGATCTTGCGGATCGAGCCCAGCGGATAGATCCGCTCGAGTTCCACCGCCGGACGATAGTCGACGATCTGCGCATCGGCCAGACGCGGCACGATCGGCAAGTCCTGACTGCCCGGGACATCGGCGGCAAACAACAAGGGACTGAAACAACACAGCGCCAACACACTGAATGAACGCATGAATGGACTCATCGGATCAGCATGGCCTGGGCACCCTTGATGATACTGGCGTCATCGGTACGCTCCGGCACCAGCAAACCACGCTGCACCGCCGGACGCGCCTCCAGGGTCGCCATCCAGCGTTGCAAGGCCGTCAGGCCCTCCACCGAGACACCGGACCACTCATGGCCGCGGACCCACGGGAAGGTGGCGATGTCGGCAATGCTGTACTCGCCGGCCAGAAACTCCACGGCTTGCAGGCGCGTGTCGAGCACTTCATAGAGGCGACGGGTTTCATGTTGATAACGATCAATGGCGCCCTGGAGCTTTTCCGGGAAATAGCGGAAAAACACATTGGCCTGGCCCTGCATCGGACCGATCCCGCCCATCTGGAACATCAGCCACTGCAACACCACCGAGCGCCCTTTGGGGTCCTGGGGCATCAGCTTGCCGCTGAGTTCTGCGAGGTAAATCAGGATGGCGCCGGATTCGAACACGGCAAAATCGCCGTTGTCGCGGTCAACAATCGCCGGAATCCGGCCATTGGGATTGATCTTGAGGAAATCCTCGGACTTCTGTTCCTTTTTGTCGAAACTCAAGGCATGCACCGTGTAGGGCAGGCCGAGTTCCTCGAGCACGATAGAGACCTTGTGGCCATTCGGGGTCGCAGCGGTGTAGAGATCTATCATGGTTGTCTCCCATTTCAACCCGCCCAGCCTCGACAGTTGCCCGGCGCAAGTCAAGGAACGGCGAAGAACCGATTGAAACAGTCTGCGACAAGGTCGGCGCCGGGTTCATCATTGAGGTGCAAATGATGGCCGCCTGGCAGCTGTTCACGGCTAAAGGGTAGACGCTCCAGCAATTCAGGATGCTTGGCGAGCATGCCGTCGGCTGCAACCACCAACAGCGCAGGACAACTGACCCGCTGGACGAAGGCCATGGCCTGTTCGGTTGTCAGACGCAGCGGCGATGGCAGCGTGAGGCGGTTGTCGGTGCGCCAGGTGTAACCGCCCGGCACGGGCATCAATCCGCGCTGGGCCAACAGTTCGGCAGCCTCGCGACTGACCGCCACCAGACCTTTCATGCGCGCCTCGATGGCACGGTCCAGCGTGGTGTAAACCGGTTTGCGCTTCTCCTGGAGATCCAGTTGCGCCTGCAGGGCCATGCCCATGCGTTCAGCGGCATTTTCGCCTTTGTCTGTAGGAGGAATGACTCCGTCGATCAACGCCAGGTGCGTAACGCGCTCCGGCATCGACCCGGCGATGATCAACGAAGCGATCGCGCCCATGGAATGCCCCATCAGGGCAAATCGCTTCAGTCCAAGCTGTTCGGCGACTTGCAGCACGTCATGGGCGTAGTCCCACATCGCGTAACCGGCACCGGGCGGTCGATGCCCGGAATGACCGTGGCCGGCCATGTCCAGCGCGATGATGCGCAGGCCTTTGAGCTTTGGCGCCAACCGGGCGAAGCTATTGGCGTTGTCCAGCCAGCCGTGCAAGGCAATCACCGGCAAACCGTCTTCGGGGCCGAACAAGTGCGCCGCCAGTTCGATGTGCGGCAGGCTCAGGCGAACTTCTTCGACGACGTGGTTCATGCGCAATCCTGCTGACGACGACCTTCCCAGCGGCTGAACAGGTTTTTCAGCAGCGTGGCGGTGTCCTGTGGACGTTCGAGGGGAAACATGTGGCCGCCGGGCATCGTCAAGGACTCACCCAGCGGCATGCGCCCGACGGAGCTTGCGTGATGGCGCATCACCACGCGGCTCTTGTGCCCGCGAACCACCGCCAGCGGCACTTTCAACTGTCGGGCACGGCCGGGACTGGTGTGCGGCACGCCGCGGTAGATGCTGATTTCCGTGGCCGGGTCGAAGCGCAGGCGCAGCTTGTCGCCGACCTTTTGCAAACCGTGTTGCAGGTAGGCGTCGAAGCACTCGGGATCAAAGCCACGGAACAGGGTTTTGCCGGCGAAATAGAGTCGCGCCGCTTCCAGGTCAGCGAATTCTTCCCGCCGCCCCAGCGTGCGGCCAGCGGGCGTCAGGCGATCAATAAAACCGAAGCGCTTGGCGGCGCGAATCACCCATTGATCGGCGCGGGTCAGCACCGGCGAATCGAGCATCACCACACCCCGGTACAACTCTGGGCAACGCAACGCCGCGTGCAGGTGCAACACGCCACCGAAGGAATGGCCGACGCCCCACACCGGTTCCGGTTGTTGCTTGAGGTGATGGATCAGTTCGTCCACCAGGTTGTGCCAGTTATCGTCCGCCGGAAAACGCGGGTCGTGGGCGTGCTGTTCCAGGTGCGTCACCTGGTACTCGGGCGCCAGCGCCGCGAACAACTTGCCGTAGGTTCCTGAAGGAAAGCCATTGGCGTGGGCGAAAAAGATCTGTTGCGACATACCGGTCGATCCATCAACGAAAACAAAGGCTGATTGTCCGTAAGACCACGTCCTACAGCAATGACCATAACTGCCAGGAATGGTGGTAGGAGATATCGCGCAGATCAAAAGATCGCAGCCTCGTTGCACTCGACAGCTCCTACAGGGAAATGTGTAGGAGCTGTCGAGTGCAACGAGGCTGCGATCTTTTAATTAATAAACATCAACGCGCCGGCGGATTCTCACCCAGCGGCACCACCGCCATGGTCAGCCGCGACACGCAACTGGCCTTGCCCTCATCGCTGGTCAGGCGAATATCCCAGACATGCGTCGTGCGCCCGATGTGAATCGCCTTGGCCACCGCGGTCACCCGCCCGCTGCGCAATCCGCGTAAATGGTTGGCGTTGATTTCCAGGCCCACGCAATAGAACTTGCTCGCATCGATGCACAGGTAGCTGGCCATTGAACCGACCGACTCGGCCAGCACCACCGACGCGCCGCCGTGCAGCAACCCGTAAGGCTGGTGAGTACGGTGGTCGATGACCATGCTGGCGGTCAGAGACTCTTCGTCGAAGGCTTCGAAGCGAATATCCAGCACTTCGCCGATGGTGTTTTTCTGGATTGCGTTCAACTGCTCGATGTTGGGAGTAGTACGCCACAGACTCATCGTTGCTTTCCTTTATTGGATTTTGTTCGTGGCTCAATCCTGCCACAGCACCGCCTCGCTGCGCTCGCTCCATTCTTCGAAGCGCGCGCCGTAAGCCGCCTCGATCACGTTGCGCTTGATCTTCAGCGTCGGCGTCAGAAAGCCGTTTTCCACCGCCCAACTGTCCTTGACCACCACCAACCGGCGCAGGCGTTCGTGCTTGTCGAGCACACCGTTGACCTCCTCCAGCAGTTTTTCCAGGCTTGAATGCAGCCCCGCCCGCGCCGTTCCACTGGCATCCTGCTGGCCGACCGCCGACAGCACGCACAGCCCCAGCGGCGCACTCAAGCCGTCGCCAACCACGCACACCTGTTCGATTCGCGAATGCACCGCCAGACGGTTTTCGATCGGCGCCGGGGCAACGTATTTGCCTTTGCTGGTCTTGAAGATTTCCTTCAGCCGCCCGGTCAGTCGCAGGTTGCCCTCGGCATCTTGCTCGCCCTTATCGCCGGTGCGCAGGAAGCCATCCTCGGTGATGGTTTCAGCGGTTTTCTCGGGTTCCTTGAAATAGCCGAGCATGGTCGCGCCACTGCGCACCATAACCTCGCCGGATTCGGCGATCCGCACTTCGACCTCCGGGCAGGGCTTACCGATCCAGCCGGGTTTGTTCTCGCCAGGGCGGCAGATATGGGAGTAACCGCAGCTCTCGGTCATGCCGTAGACCTCCAGCACATCCAGCCCCAGTTTGCGGTACCACAGCAACAAGGTCTGCGGCACGGGCGCGGCGCCGGACAAGGCGACGCGCAACGCATCCAGCCCCAACCCGGCAAGCACTTTGTGCCCTACCCGCTTGCCGATGAAGGGCAGGCCGAGCAGGAAGTCGAGGCGTTTCGCCGGGATCTTGCTGTACACGCCCATCTGGAACTTGGTCCAGATGCGCGGCACACCGAACAACGCGGTCGGGCGGGCGCGCTGCAAGTCGGTAAGGAAGGTGTCGAGGCTTTCGGCAAAAAACACGGTTTGGCCGGTGTAGATCGACGCCAGTTCGACGAACATGCGCTCCGCGACGTGGCACAGTGGCAGGTAGGACAACAAACGGTCCGATTCATTGAGGCCAAACAACTGGGTGCCATGCGTGGTGGCGAATCCCAGATTGCCGAAACTGTGCATCACGCCCTTGGGCAACCCGGTGGTGCCTGAGGTGTAGATGATGGTTGCCAACTGATCGGCCGACGGTTTGGGGTCGTCCTGGATCGGCGAGCTTTTTTGCAGATCGTCCCAACTGAAATCGAAGCGCCCGGGCGGGTGCAACGGCAGGCTGATCGTCGGCAGATCAGGGCTGACACCGCGGGACATGCTCGGCCAATCATCGAGCTTGCCGATGAACGCCAGCGCCGCTTCGGAGTGTTCGAGCACTTGCGCCACGGACTCGGCGGTGAGGTTGGGGTACAGCGGTACCGAAACGTGGCCGGCCATCCAGATCGCCAGGTCGGCGATGATCCAGTGGGCACAGTTTTTCGAGATCAGGGCGATGTGGCTGCCTTGTGGCAGTTCACGGGCTCGCAGCCAGTGCGCAGCACAGCGGGCCTGATGGCCGACGTCAGCCCAGGTCAGGGTTTCGACGTGTCCGCCGCCCGTGGGTTGGACCAGAAAACGCTGGCGGGGATGACGGGCTTCACGCTCGTAAAAGACGTCCAGCGGCAAACGAACAGCAGCAGGCATGCGACTCGCTCCTTTTTTTTGGTCTGGAGCAAGCGTAGTCAACCAAGCGGTTGCTTGGTTGACTATTTATTGCAAAAACAAGATCGAAAGATCGCAGCCTCGTTGCACTCGACAGCTCCTACACGGTTTTGTGTTCCTTGTAGGAGCTGTCGAGTGCAACGAGGCTGCGATCTTTTTGCCTTTAAGGGTGCTTGATGCCTTTAAGTTTCATCGCGCCAGCCAGCGGGCCTTCACCCTCAAGTTCTGCGAGGCCGGCGGTTTTTACCGCTTCCGGATCCTGCACATGGCCATGCTGCAGGTAACCCAGCAAATTGCCCACCAGCGGGTTATGGCTGACCAGCAGCGCGTGAT
This sequence comes from Pseudomonas arsenicoxydans, assembly GCF_900103875.1. Taxonomy (NCBI): domain Bacteria; kingdom Pseudomonadati; phylum Pseudomonadota; class Gammaproteobacteria; order Pseudomonadales; family Pseudomonadaceae; genus Pseudomonas; species Pseudomonas arsenicoxydans. The sequence continues at coordinate 5,847,660 of NZ_LT629705.1, forward strand.
CGACAGACACCAACTGCTCGGCCACCGCTTGCGGGCGATTGTCGGGGGTCAGCCATTCGACGGTTCGAATCTCTGGCTGGAAGCCCAGCGCCTCACGCACCAGCTGCGCGGTCTCCTGCGCTCGCAGGAAAGGACTGGCATAAATCGCGGTAATCGGCTTGCCGAGCAACTCGGCAGCGGTGCGCAACACTTCTTCGCGACCGTGGGGGGTCAGTGCTCGTTCGGAGTCTGGACGGGAACCGTGTGGCTCGGCTTCACCATGACGCAATACCCAGAGTTTCATAGCTTGGGCTCCTCATCTCGGACCGGATGTGGCGCAGGCGCCACGACGTGCGGCGCTTCACCTTCCGGAGTACGCGGCGTCGGCCAGTCGGCGAACGGCCAGGGTTTCTGGTCGCTGTGAAAGCTGCCGAAACGACCGATCTGCGCCAAAAACTGGCTCAGGCTGTCGCCGAAGTTCATCAGGCTGGCGCTCGGGGCGCCATAAATCAAACGATAGATCAGTTGGACCAGCACCACCGCGCCAAGGATGAACTGCGCCACTTGCCAGACCAGCAAGAAGACGATCATCCACAGCACACGCAGCAAGATGGATTCGTAACCGGATTCTGTTTTCGGATCGTTCATAGCTATCTCCTGCTCCTTTTGGAAAGCGTGCTCAGTTGAAACCGCTGGTCGAAATAAAGTCGACGTCAGTTTTCGGTTCGCCGCGCATCAACAGCTCAATCACTTGATTAAGCGTGCGCCCTTCGAACAGGATCGCGTGCAATCCGGCGACCAGCGGCATGTAGACGCCGACTTCCTGAGCCTTGGCCTTGAGCACTTTCAGCGTATTCACGCCTTCGGCCACTTCGCCCAGGCGGGTCACCGCCTCCTCAAGACTCAAGCCCTGACCGAGGGCATAACCGACCTGATAATTTCGGCTTTTGGGCGAGGAGCAGGTCACGATCAGGTCACCGACACCGGCGAGCCCCAGGAATGTCATCGGGTTGGCGCCCTGATTGACCGCGAATCGGGTCATTTCCGCCAGCGCGCGGGTGATCAGCATGCTCTTGGTGTTTTCACCCATGCCCAGCGCCACCGCCATGCCGGCGATGATCGCGTAGACATTCTTCAACGCCCCGCCCAACTCCACGCCAAAGCGGTCGGCACTGGCGTAGACACGAAAGGTGCGGCCGTGCAGCGCTTCCTGGACCCGCTGGCACAATTCTTCATCTTCGCTGGCAACCACCGTGGCGGTCAGCGCGTGTTCGGCGATTTCACGGGCCAGGTTCGGCCCCGACAACACGCCGATGCGCGCTTGCGGTGCGATCTCTTCGAGAATCTCGCTCATCAGCTTGAAGGTGTGGGCTTCGATGCCTTTGGTCAGGCTCACCAGCAATTTGCCGCTCAAAAGCTCGGCATGCGGCGCCAGCACCGAGCGCAGCGCGCTGGACGGCAGCGCGACAAAACACAGGTCGCAGGCTTGCAGGGTTGCCTGCAAGTCGGTCACCGGCTCCACGGCCGGCAGAATCTTGATGCCTTTGAGGTAACGCGGGTTCTCGCGATTGACCCGAATGGACTCGGCCTGTTCAGGGTCACGCATCCACTGCCGGACCTGATGCCCGTTCTCGGCCAGTAGATTGGCCACGGCGGTACCAAAACTTCCGCCTCCCAGGACCGCAATTGGGCGCTGTTCAGTCATATGTAATCCGTTAATCCATACCAGTGGCGATGTCGGCATTATACGGAGCGGCCCAGTGGCGGCCAGTCCCCGCGTCAATTACCGGCATATGTAGGAAGAAGACCAACAAATCCGAGGAAAATGCCTTCATCGTGACTTCAAAAGTCGTAGCGCTCGGTTAACATGCGCGCCAACTAATCGCTATCAGGGATGTTTCGTGTCGTTTGGCGCTCCTTCACCTCGCTCGCCGCTGGTCCTGGCACTGATTTTCAGCTCGCCAGCGCTGCCCGACGACTTGTTCCTCGACAACAAACCCTTGCCGCAAGTGCTGACGGCCACTCGCCTCAAGCAATCGCCGGCTGCGGTTCCGGGAAGCATGACCGTGATTGACAGCGAACTGATCAATGCCAGCGGTGCGCGGGACATCAGCGAATTGCTGCGGCTGGTGCCGGGCATGATGGTCGGCAATATCAGCGGCAATCAGGCGGCCGTGAACTACCACGGCACCAACGCCACCGAGGCGCGGCGCATGCAAGTGCTGATCGATGGCCGCTCGGTCTATCGCGCCGGCCTGGCCACGGTGGACTGGAGTGATATTCCGGTGGCCATGGAAGACATCGAACGCATCGAGGTTTTCCGTGGCCCGAACACCGTCAGCTACGGCGCCAATGCGCTGATGGCGGTGGTCAACATCATCACCCGCCACCCCGCCGACAGCCACGGCACTCGAATGAAAGTCACCCGTGGCCAACGCGGCATCGACGACTTTTATGCCAGCCAGGGTGTGGGCTGGGACGACGGTGACTTGCGCCTGTCACTGTCCGGCCAGCAAGACGACGGCTTCGATTCGAACCAGTTCGGGGACGACTATCGTGACAGTCGCCGTTTGAACCGTTTAAACCTCGCCGTCAGCCAGACGCTCAATGACAATCAGAGCATCGACTGGCAATTGAACGCCAAGGACGGCACCAACCAGCGGCCTTACACCTACCACCCAGTGTTCCCCGGGATTACCGCTGCGGGGAATAATTCCGACGTCACGGCCAAGGACTACGCCGGCTCGTTGCGCTGGAATCTGGACATCAATCCAGATCACAGCCTTTATATCCAGGGCTCCGCGCAGCATTGGGACCGTCAGCAGACCTGGCGCGCCTGCGACGCCGAGGTCTCGTTCAGTCCGCAACTGACCGAACTCTGGCAGCTCAATCCGAACTACACCGAACGCCTGGCGCGCAACATGGAGCGCTACGCAGGCCCCGGCGCACCGGCGGGCACGGCGGCGGAACAAGCGCTGGGCAATCAAGCCCTGGAACAATGGCGCAACGGCGCCCGGCAAACGCTTTGTGGCGACATCGACCAGAGCGCCCGGGAGTCGCGTTACGACCTCGAGTTGCAGGACACTCTTAGCCTGACTGACAGTCTGCGACTGGTCAGCGGTATGAACTATCGTTACGACCGGGCAGATTCCGAGACCTACTTTAATGGCACCCTCGACGACACCACCTGGCGAACCTTCGGCCAACTCGAGTGGCGTGCCACCGAACACTGGCTGCTGCAGGGCGGAGCAATGTTCGAAGACACGCAATTGACTGGCAGCTCACTGACCCCGCGGGTCGCCGTCAACTATCTGATCACCCCACGCCACGGCTTGCGCGCCGTGTACTCGGAAGCCATCCGCTCGCCGGACATGTTCGAGAACAACGTCAACTGGAGTTACCAGGTGAAAAACCTGCGACCCAGTGCGTACGGCCAGACCAGCGCCCGTTATTTCGTCAAGACTCGCGGCCCCGGCGACCTCGAACAGGAACGCATGCGCTCGCGCGAACTGGGCTACAACGGCTACTTCGCAGGACCGGGCCTGACGGTCGACGTAAAGCTGTTCTACGACGAAATCACCGGCATGATCAGCGAGCCGCTGCGCAACAATCAGTACATCGCCAGCAACTCCAATAACGCGCGCTTCAAGGGCACGGAAACCCAGCTGGACTGGCGTCTCGGCAGCGCCGATCGCCTGCGCCTGACCTACGCCTACGTCGACGCCGAGGCGAGCAATCCGCCTGATGAGCAACTGACCGCACGCAACAGCGGTTCCGCCGGCTGGTTGCGCGACTGGGGCCAGGGCTGGAACAGCGCCCTCTTCTACTATGGTGACGACGCCCTCAACGGCTACCGCTTCGAGCGTGTCGACACGCGCATCGCCAAACGCATCGGGTTGGGCAAGGCCAGCCTGGAACTGGCCGGGATTCTTCAGCAGCATCTCGACGATCAACCCACCACGTTCGTCGACAACAACTACGACGAGCGTCGGGTGCTCTACTTCAGCGCGGAGCTGACGTTTTAAATGGCGCATCGCCTGTCACGGAAGTCGCCAAGCCTTGGCAGCCTGCTGGCAGGGTTGTGCCTGTTCCTGACCGGCCTGATTGGCTGCCTGCCAGCACAAGCCGCCGACATTCTGCTGACCGGAGCCGAAGACAGTCCCGGCGTGCAAGCCTTCGTCCACGCACTGAGCGAACTGCGCCCCGCCGACACCGTGCGTTTCCAGGCCTTGGCGAGTCTTCCGGTCCCCGGCAAGCTGCCCGCCGGCACCCGGCTGATCCTGCTCGACCTGCCGAGTCTCGACTGGCGCCTGCAAGACGCCCAAGGCCCGGCGACGCTGGTCTTGCGCATCAGCCGCTTGCAGGCTCACCAACGCTTCGGCACCCACCTGCCGCCGCACTTGAGCCTGCTCTGGAGTGATCCGCCACTGGATCGGCAATTGCGCCTGATCCGGCTCATCCTGCCTCAGGCCCACCGGGTCGGCGTGCTGTACGACAGTCACAGTGAATTCCTTTTGCAAGAATTGCATCAGGCCGCCCAGACTTTGGGACTTGAACTGGTCAGCGAGCGCTGGGATAACACCAGCGACAGTCGCCCCTTGCAGACTCTGCTGAAAAGCAGCGACGTGCTGCTGGGGCTCGACGACCCCGATGTATACAACCCCAAAACCGCGAAAAACCTGTTGCTGAGCAGCTATGCGCGGCAACTGGCGCTGATCGGCCCCAACGCCGCCTTCGTCAAGGCCGGCAGCCTGACCAGCACCTACAGCGATCAACAGGATTGGCTGGCAGTGCTCAACGAATTGCTCGACCGCCCGACCAGCAGTTGGCCACGCATGTTCTATCCGCAACACTTCAAAGTCTTGAGCAACCCGCAGGTGGCTCGTTCATTAGGTATTGAGCAGATGAATGAAGCGACTGTCGCCACCCAGCTGGCTGAAGGAGAAAACCGTCCATGACCTTCCGACGCCGTTGGGACATCAACACCCGCACCCAGATGATCAGCCTCGGCCCTGCCCTGCTGCTGACGTTGTTGCTGATCAGCTTCTTCACCTTCGTGCGCCTTCAGGACCTGCGTCAGGAACTCAATCACACCGGTCAGCTAATCGCCAACCAACTGGCACCGGCCACGGAATACGGGGTGATTTCAGGCAACAACGACGTCCTCGAAAGCTTGCTCAAGGCGACACTGGCCACGCCCAACGTGCGCTTTCTGGAAGTCCAGGACAGTGCCAACCGCATTCTGGTGTACGTCGAGCAACCGTCGGAAACCCACACGCGTTCGCACCAGGTCGAAGTGTTTCAGGCACCGGTACGGCTGCAACGGATCGCCCTGAACACTGATTTCTTCCAGGGCAGTAAAGTGGCCAATACCGCGCCGCCCGAGGACTATCTGGGCCGGGTGATTGTCGGCCTGTCCAACGACGCCTTCAGCCAGCGCCAGCAGGAAATCCTGTTCAAGGCCGGGATCCTCGCCCTGTTCGCCCTGCTGTTCACCTTTCTGGTGGCCCGACGCCTGGCCGGCAGTTTGTCGCAGCCGATCCGCGACATCGGCCACGCCGTGAAAGCGATTCAGGAGGGCGACTACAAGACGCCGCTGCCGATAGTCGACGACACTGAATTGGGCGCGCTGTCACAACACATCAATAACCTTGCCCACGGCCTCGAACAAGCCAGCCGCGAGCAGCATCAGGCCATGGCACAGTTGATCAAGACGCGTGAAGAAGCGGAAAAAGCCAACAACGCCAAATCCGACTTCCTCGCGATGATGAGCCACGAACTGCGCACCCCGATGAACGGCGTGCTCGGCATGCTGCAACTGCTGGAAACCACCGACATGACCGAGGAGCAGGTGGAATACGCGGCACTGGCTTCAGAGTCGACCGAACACTTGCTCAAAGTCATCAATGACATTCTCGACTTCTCGCGCATCGAGCGCTCGGAACTGGAGCTTGAACACATTCCGTTCAACCTCGCGGACCTGATCAGCAGCTGCGCCCAATCGTTCTCGCATGGCGCGGCGCAACGCGGGCTCGACCTGGCGTTGACGATCCCCGAGGACATGCGTGCGTTGCAGGTCCAGGGCGATCCGACACGAATCAGGCAGATTCTAGTCAACCTGGTGGGCAATGCGCTGAAATTCACCGAGCACGGCCGAGTCAGCATCGAGCCGAAGTGGCAATCGCTGGATCATGAATTGCTGTGGTTCACCTGCACCGTGCGCGACAGCGGGATTGGCATCTCGGCCGAAAGCCTGGAATTGATGTTCGACGCGTTCCAGCAGGCCGACAGCTCTATTTCAAGGCGTTACGGCGGCACCGGCCTGGGGCTGCCGATTGCCCGCACCCTGGCCGAACGCATGGGCGGCACCTTGCGTGCGCAGAGCGAAGAAGGCGTGGGGTCGGTGTTCACCCTGGAAATTCCGTTGGCGCTTTATAAGCAGTCGTTGCCGGAACGGTTGCCGCGTGCCCTGAGCGGAGACGGCCATGGCGAGGGTCGCAATGTGCTGCTGGTGGAAGATAACCCAGTCAACCAGACCGTCATCGAAACAATGTTGCGCAGCCTGGGCTTTACTGTCAGCGTCGCCAACGATGGCGCGCAAGCGGTGCGCAGTGCCGAAAGCCTGATTTTCGAAGCGATTCTGATGGACTGCCGGCTGCCGATCATTGATGGCTATGAAGCCACTCGCCAGATTCGCCAATTGCCGGGCTGCGCGGACCTGCCGATCATCGCCCTGACCGCCAACGCTTTGCAGGGCGACCGGGAAGCATGTTTATCGGCAGGAATGAACGATTACCTGGCCAAGCCGTTCAAACGCACGGATCTGCAACAAATTCTGCAGCGCTGGGTGCAGTAGTGCAGGCCTTTCGACCATCTGCGACTGGCGTGAAAGTCGAAAGTGCGGCAGTCTTAGGCACCCGAACAAGCCCGAAAAGGGGCTTGAATAATAATTTCAGTGCACAAGTGTACATTCATGTCCTTGGTGCTGTGACTTTCACCACAACGCAATAGTCTATGAGTAGGCTGCTGACTCGAGGCATGAACGCCTCGATCGGCCGGGAAGATTTGCCCCACCCTGCCGCATGGGACTATTGAGGAGCTCGCATGACCCAACAAAACGCCTTTACTCGGGAAGACCTGCTGCGCTGCAGTCGCGGTGAGCTGTTCGGCCCAGGTAACGCACAACTGCCCGCCCCGAACATGCTGATGGTGGATCGCATCACCCATATCAGTGCCGAGGGTGGCAAGTACGGCAAAGGTGAATTGGTCGCCGAGCTGGATATCACTCCGGACCTGTGGTTTTTCGCCTGCCACTTCGAAGGTGATCCGGTGATGCCAGGCTGCCTGGGCCTCGACGCCATGTGGCAACTGGTCGGCTTCTTCCTCGGCTGGCAAGGTCTGCCGGGCCGTGGCCGTGCGCTGGGTTCGGGCGAAGTGAAATTCTTCGGCCAGGTCCTGCCAACCGCCAAGAAAGTCACCTATAACATTCAGATCAAGCGCGTGCTCAAGGGCAAGCTGAACCTGGCCATCGCCGATGGTTCGGTCAGTGTCGACGGCCGCGAGATCTACACCGCCGAAGGCCTTCGGGTCGGCGTTTTCACCTCCACTGACAACTTCTAAGGGTTATCCGCATGCGCCGCGTCGTTATCACTGGTCTGGGCATCGTTTCGTGCCTGGGCAATGACAAAGAGACCGTCTCCGCTAACCTGCGTGCAAGCCGCCCTGGCATCCGGTTCAACCCGGAATATGCTGAAATGGGTCTGCGTAGCCAGGTTTCCGGCTCCATCGACCTTCCACTCGAAGAGCTGATCGATCGCAAGATCTATCGCTTCGTCGGCCACGCGGCGGCTTACGCCTATCTGGCCATGAAAGACGCCATCGCCGACTCCGGTCTGACCGAGGAGCAAGTCTCCAACCCGCGTACCGGCCTGATCGCCGGTTCCGGTGGCGCCTCCACGCTGAACCAGATGGAAGCGCTGGACATCCTGCGCGAGAAAGGCGTGAAGCGCGTTGGCCCATACCGCGTCACGCGGACCATGAGCAGCACTGTTTCCGCTTGCCTGGCCACCCCGTTCAAGATCAAGGGCCTGAACTACTCCATCGCTTCTGCCTGCGCTACCAGTGCTCACTGCATCGGCAACGCCATGGAGCAGATCCAGATGGGCAAGCAGGACGTCGTGTTCGCCGGCGGCGGTGAAGAAGAACATTGGAGCCAATCGTTCCTGTTCGACGCCATGGGCGCACTGTCCAGCAAGCGCAACGACACCCCGGAAAAAGCCTCCCGCGCCTACGACGCCGACCGTGACGGTTTCGTCATCGCCGGCGGTGGCGGCATGGTCGTGGTCGAGGAGCTGGAACACGCTCTGGCTCGCGGCGCGAAGATCTACGCGGAAATCGTTGGCTACGGCGCGACCTCCGACGGCTACGACATGGTCGCTCCAAGCGGCGAAGGCGCCATCCGCTGCATGCAGATGGCCATGTCCACCGTTGACACTCCAATCGACTACCTGAACACCCACGGCACCTCGACTCCGGTCGGCGACGTCATGGAAATGAAAGGTGTGCGTGAAGTGTTCGGCGACAAGGCTCCAGCCATCAGTTCTACCAAGAGCCTGTCGGGTCACTCCCTGGGCGCCGCCGGCGTTCACGAAGCGATCTACTGCATGCTGATGATGGAAGGCAACTTCATGGCGGGTTCCGCCAACATCGACGAACTGGACCCGGAAGTGGCAGACATGCCGATCCTGACCAAGACGCGCGAAGACGCCACCATCAACACCGTGATGAGCAACAGCTTCGGCTTCGGTGGCACCAACGCCACACTGGTACTGAAGCGCTGGACCGGCAAGTAATACCCGCCGTCTCGCAGCACAAAAAACGCCCCGACTGGTTCGGGGCGTTTTTTTTTGTGCCTGAATAATGGAGAACACCACTCCCACAGGTTTGCGTGAAGCCAGACATTTTCTTCAATGCGAACATGAAGCTTTTGTCAGGATACTCAACGCCCTGCGACCGAATGCCGCGGTCTTGAAGGGCTGCAGGACTTTTGCAGAATCGGCAATTGTCCGTTACAAAACTCGGTTATTTACTTAGCAGGCTAACAAAACATATAACGGAGTCCTGCACACGCCTTGCTGCAGATAACAGAGATTGGAGCTAGCAGATGACTGTAAAAGTAACTGAACGCGACGATTCACATAAATCCCATGAAGGCGTAGCCGCCGGTATCCGCATCTGGGACGTGCACCAACAAGACATGCTGGTGGGGATGTTCCACTCCGAGACCGATGCCCACAGCTACAAGGCCGAACTTGAAAAACTGGAGCAACAACGAGAGCTCCGATCCGCATAAGCAATGACAGCATTGAAAACGACAAACCCCGCCATGAGCGGGGTTTGTCTTTATTGCAGCCTCTACGGCCTTACCACATCAGATCATCAGGAATCTGATAGGCCGCGTATGGATCGTCCTCGGCGGCGACTTCTTCGGTCTTCACGTTCATCTGCACGATGCGCTGCGGATCGCGCTCCTGAATCTTCAGGGCGGCTTCACGCGGGATCACTTCATAGCCGCCGGCATGGTGCACGATCGCCAGCGAACCATTGCTGAGCTTGTTGCGCATCAAGGTATTGACGCAGATGCGCTTGACCTTCTTGTCATCGACGAAGTTGTAGTAGTCCTCGGTGGTCAGCTTCGGCAGGCGCGAGACTTCGATCAATTGCTTGACCTGGGCCGCACGGGCCTTCGCCTCGGCTTTCTCCTGTTGCTGACGGTTCAGCTCCTGGTCACGCTTGACCTTCTCGGCCATCGCTTCCTGGGCCGCACGCTGCTGCGAGTCATCGAGTTCGATCTGACCTTTATGGGCCAGGCGCTGCTGCTTCTGCTTTTCTTTGCCGACCTGTTTGGCCTGCTTCTGGTTGACCAGCCCTGCTTTGAGCAACTGGTCGCGAAGGGAAATGCTCATGGTGCTTATTTCTCACTTAGGCCACTGCTCAACCGCAGCTGGACACATTCTTTTCCTGACGTTTGGCTTCGCCCCACAAGGCGTCCAACTCTTCGAGGGTGCAATCTTCCATGGGACGATGGGTATCGCGCAATGCCTGTTCGATAAAACGGAAGCGTCTTTCGAACTTGCTGTTGGCGCCACGCAATGCAGTTTCCGGATCGACCTTCAGATGACGCGCCAGATTGACCACGGAAAACAGCAAGTCGCCGACTTCATCGGCAATCGCTACCGGATCGTTATCGGCCATGGCTTCGAGTATTTCATCGAGCTCTTCGCGAACCTTGTCCAGCACCGGCAAGGCGTGCGGCCAGTCGAAACCGACCTGCCCTGCGCGCTTTTGCAATTTGGCCGAACGAGACAACGCTGGCAATGCGGCAGGCACGTCGTCGAGCAATGACAGCTGCTGCGGCGCGACAGATTTCTCGGCACGTTCTTCGGCCTTGATCTCTTCCCAGCGCTGCTTGACCTGTTCTTCACTCAGGCGCGGGACATCCAGTGGCGCGTACAGATCGCCTGTCGGAAACACATGAGGATGACGACGGATCAGCTTGCGCGTAATGCTGTCGATCACGCCGGCGAATTCGAAGCGCCCTTCTTCCCGAGCCAGCTGGCTGTAATAAACCACCTGGAACAGTAAATCGCCAAGTTCACCCTGCAAGTGATCGAAGTCACCGCGCTCGATGGCATCGGCGACCTCGTAGGCTTCCTCAAGGGTGTGCGGGACGATGGTGGCGTAGGTTTGCTTGATGTCCCACGGGCAACCGAATTGCGGGTCGCGCAAGCGGCTCATCAGGTGCAGCAAGTCTTCAAGGCTGTACATCATTCATGTCTCATCACAAAACCTGTGGGAGCTGGCCTGCCAGCGATGGCATCACCTCGACTTTAATGGAAGACCGAGGCGCCTGTATCGCTGGCAGGCCAGCTCCCACACGGGTACATCTTCAAGGTGTCCGGTTACGCCGGGTTTCGATGATGTTCGGCAACTGGGAAATCCGCCCCAGCAACCGCCCCAGTGCATCCAGCCCGGGAATCTCGATGGTCAGGGACATCAACGCCGTGTTGTCCTCTTTATTCGAGCGGGTGTTGACCGCCAGCACGTTGATCCGCTCGTTGAGCAGCACCTGCGACACGTCACGCAGCAAACCGGAACGGTCGTAGGCGCGGATGATGATGTCCACCGGATAGGTGAGCACCGGCACCGGCCCCCAGCTGACCTGGATGATCCGCTCGGGCTCGCGCCCGGCCAGTTGCAGCACCGAGGCGCAGTCCTGACGGTGAATGCTCACGCCGCGACCCTGGGTGATGTAACCGACGATCGCATCGCCCGGCAACGGCTGGCAGCAGCCGGCCATTTGCGTCATCAGGTTGCCGACGCCCTGGATCTGAATGTCGCCACGTTTGCCCGGCTTGTAACCGGTGGCTTTGCGCGGGATCAGTTCCAGCTGTTCGTTGCCGCGTTCCGGCTCGACCAGTTGTTGCGCCAGGTTCACCAGTTGCGCCAGGCGCAAATCGCCGGCGCCCAACGCCGCGTACATGTCCTCGGCGGTCTTCATGTTGGCCTTGTCGGCCAGCTTGTCGAAGTCCACCGCCGGCAGACCGAGGCGACTCAGCTCACGTTCGAGCAAGGTTTTGCCGGCTGCGACGTTCTGATCGCGAGCCTGCAATTTGAACCAGTGAACGATCTTCGCCCGCGCCCGCGAGGTGGTGATGTAACCCAGGTTCGGGTTCAGCCAGTCGCGACTCGGCGTGCCGTGCTTGCTGGTGATGATCTCGACCTGTTCACCGGTTTGCAGGCTGTAGTTGAGCGGAACGATGCGCCCGTTGATTTTCGCGCCACGGCAGTTGTGACCGATTTCGGTGTGCACGCGGTAGGCGAAGTCCAGCGGTGTCGCGCCCTTGGGCAAGTCGATCGCGTGACCGTCCGGGGTGAAGATGTAGACACGGTCTGGTTCGATATCGACACGCAGTTGCTCGGCTAGACCACCGATATCGCCCAGCTCTTCATGCCACTCGAGCACCTGACGCAGCCAGGAGATTTTCTCTTCGTAGTGATTGGAGCCGGACTTGACGTCGGTGCCCTTGTAGCGCCAGTGCGCGCAAACGCCCAGCTCGGCTTCCTCGTGCATGGCGTGGGTGCGGATCTGCACCTCCAGCACCTTGCCTTCAGGGCCGATCACCGCGGTGTGCAGCGAGCGGTAGCCGTTCTCTTTCGGGTTGGCGATGTAGTCGTCGAATTCTTTCGGGATGTGCCGCCACAAGGTGTGGACGATGCCGAGCGCGGTGTAGCAATCGCGCATTTCCGGCACCAGCACGCGCACGGCACGCACGTCGTAGATCTGGCTGAACTCCAGACCCTTGCGCTGCATTTTGCGCCAGATCGAATAGATGTGTTTGGCCCGGCCACTGATGTCGGCGTCGACGCCGGTCGCGGTCAGCTCATTCTTCAGCTGGCTCATCACATCGGCGATGAAGCGCTCGCGATCCAGTCGCCGCTCGTGGAGCAACTTGGCGATCTGCTTGTACTGATCGGGCTCGAGGTAACGGAAGGACAAGTCCTCCAGCTCCCACTTGATGTGACCGATACCGAGACGGTGAGCCAGCGGCGCGTAGATGTCGAAGACTTCACGGGCCACGCGATTGCGCTTTTCATCGTCAGCGGTTTTAACCGCACGGATCGCGCAGGTGCGTTCGGCCAGTTTGATCAGCGCGACGCGTACGTCGTCGACCATGGCCACGAGCATCTTGCGTAGGTTTTCGACCTGGCCCTGAGTGCCCAGCACCAGCGATTGACGGGGGCTCAGGCTGGCGCTGATCGCCGCCATGCGCAACACGCCGTCGATGAGTTTGGCGACCACCGGACCGAAGCGCTGGCTCACGGCCGGCAGTTCGATCTGGCCTTCGCGCACGCCGCGGTACAGGACCGCTGCGACCAACGAATCCTGATCAAGTTTGAGGTCGGCGAGAATCTCGGCGATCTCAAGGCCCGTGCGGAAACTGGAGGTCCCTTCGGACCACAGGTTTTTCGCCGCATTGGCCTGTTGTTCAGACGTACGAGCGAACTCGCACGCTTCCTTCAAGGCTTCGCGATCCAGTGCCAGATCGACACTGACCGCATGATCGAGCCAAGCCTCGAGATTGATACTGCCGTCGGTGTTGATCGGCTGGTGTGCTCTCACCTGTACCATCTTGCTTACCTTCCCTACGACGCAGATTCAATGCGTCAATTCGCTGACCTTCATTGCCCGATTGCCCTCACGGGGCTAATGCGAGAGCTGCACGGGCGGCCAGTCGGACCAGACGAGCCGTCCTAGCTCGCTTCAAATAACGCCATGGCCTCGACATGTGCCGTCTGAGGAAACATATCGAGAATCCCGGCACGTTTTAACCGGTAGCCCTGCTTGATCAATTCGACCGTGTCGCGCGCCAGAGTTGCCGGGTTGCACGACACGTACACCAACCGTTTGGCACCCAGCGATGCCAGCGTGCGCACGACCTCGAAAGCACCGTCACGCGGTGGGTCCAAGAGTACCGCACAAAAGCCTTCGCGCGCCCACTCGGCATCGGTCAAAGGCAGGGATAAATCGGCCTGAAAAAAATGCGCATTATGCAGATTATTGCTAGCCGCATTTTCGGCCGCCCGCTCGACCATCGCTTGCACGCCTTCGACCGCCACCACTTCGCGAACCGCTTTGGCCAGCGGCAAGGCGAAGTTGCCTAATCCACAGAATAGATCGAGAACCCGCTCCTGCGATGTCGGCTTCAACCAGTCCAGTGCCTGGGCAACCATCGCTTCGTTGACGCCGGCGTTGACCTGAATGAAATCTCCTGGCCGGTACGCCAGGTTCAAGTCCCACTGCTCAAGGCGATAACCCAGGGACTGCCCCGCCTCGACCGGTTGCGGTTCGCCTTCACCGTGCAGCCACAGCTGGGCATCATGGGCGGCGCAGAATTCCTTGAGGATGGTCAGATCGGCATCTGACAGTGGCGCCATGTGCCGCAGCAACACCGCCAATGACGAACCGCTGAACAATTCCACATGGCCCAGCGCTTGCGGTTTGCTCAAGCGCCGCAACATCTCCGGCAAGCCGGTCATGATTGGCTGCAAGGGCTGTACCAGCACCGGGCATTCATTGATCGCAACGATGTCCTGACTGCCCGCCGCACGGAAACCGACTTCGAGTTTTTTCGCTTTCATGTCCCAGCGCACCGCCACGCGGGCGCGACGGCGGTAACCGAATTCCGGTCCGCTCAATGGCGCTGCCCACTCTTGGGGTTCGACACCGGCGACTTTCGACAGTTGCTCAGCGAGCATGCTCTGTTTGAGGGCGAGTTGTTCGTTGTGCGGCAGGTGTTGCACGCTGCAACCGCCACAGCGACCGGCATGCGGACACGGCGCGGGACGACGCAATTCGCTGGCCTGGAACACACGCTCGGTGCGGGCCTCGACCACTTTGCCGCGGGCACCCAGCACGCGCGCCTCGACCTCTTCACCGGCCAATGCGCCGATGACGAACCAGGTGCGACCTTCGAAAAACGCGATGCCACGACCGTCATTGGCGAGGCGCTCGATGCTCAAGCGCTGCTTTTTGCCGGTCGGGATTTGCGGGGCCTTGCTTCCGCCGGTGGGCTGGAAGCGCAGGCCTCTCTCTTGCTTGGCCATCAGTTGGGCGCGTCGAAAATGCCGGTCGACAAGTAACGGTCGCCACGGTCGCAGATGATCGCGACGATCACCGCGTTTTCAACTTCTTTGGAAAGACGCAGCATCGCTGCCACCGCGCCGCCCGAAGAAACACCGCAGAAGATGCCTTCTTCGCGGGCCAGACGACGGGTCACGTCTTCGGCTTCGCTTTGCGCCATGTCGACGATCCGGTCCACGCGATCAGCCTGGTAAATCTTCGGCAGGTATTCTTGCGGCCAGCGACGGATGCCCGGAATCGCCGAGCCTTCCATCGGTTGCAGGCCGATGATCTGTACGTTCTCGCTCTGCTCTTTCAAGTAGCGCGAGACGCCCATGATGGTGCCAGTGGTGCCCATCGAGCTGACGAAATGCGTGATGGTGCCCTCGGTCTGACGCCAGATTTCCGGGCCGGTGGTGGTGTAATGCGCCTCAGGGTTATCGCCGTTGGCGAACTGATCCAGCACCTTGCCGCGGCCTTCGGCTTCCATACGCTGGGCGAGGTCGCGAGCGCCTTCCATGCCTTCTTCCTGGGTCACCAGAATCAGCTCGGCGCCATACGCCGTCATCGCGGCCTTGCGCTCGGCGCTGGAATTGTCCGGCATGATCAGGATCATCTTGTAACCCTTGATCGCCGCGGCCATCGCCAGGGCGATCCCGGTGTTGCCCGAGGTCGCTTCGATCAGCGTATCGCCGACGTGAATCTGCCCGCGCAATTCGGCGCGGGTGATCATCGACAGCGCCGGACGGTCCTTGACCGAACCCGCCGGGTTATTCCCTTCGAGCTTGAGCAAAAGGGTGTTGCTGGTGGCGCCAGGCAGGCGCTGCAAACGGACCAGCGGAGTGTTGCCGACGCAATCGGCGATGGTTGGGTACTGCAAGGTCATGGCGTATTCGCAATCCAGACTGCGGGGGCGCCTATCATACCGGCAAACGTGCGCAGGCCATATCACGCAAAGTGTGGTGCTTATGGCTTATGGGAATAAGCGGGCGCGAAATCGATCCTCTTCGCGGGCAAGCCCGCTCCCACAGGGTGCGGGGTTGATCACACGATTTGTGGCCGGCACACATCCACTGTGGGAGTGAGCCTGCTCGCGATGGCGTCATCACTGGCAACGTCATCATCTGCCATCAACCGCATATTCAACCGCAACCCGGTCCCGGTATTCTCGGCCCAAAGGCTCCCGCCCTGGCGCTTCACCGCATTCCTGGCGATGCTCAACCCCAAGCCAAACCCGCCATCCCCCGGCCGCGAGCCGTCGAGGCGAATGAACGGACTGAAGATCCGCTCAAGATCCGCGTCAGCCACCCCGCCGCCCTCATCCTCCAGCCACACCTGCCAGAAGTCGCCATCGCGCTCAGCGCCAAGACGGACGATGCCGCCACTTGGGGAATGACGAATGGCATTGCGCAGGATGTTTTCCAGCGCCTGCGCCAAGGTGTTGAGATGGCCGCGAACCCAGCACGACGCATCCACCGAGCAGTGCAACTGACTGGCCGGCCAGCCAGTTTCATAGCAGGCGTTTTCCGTGAGCATTTCCCACAGCGCCTGAATCTGGATCGCGTCCTCGGGTAGCGGTGCGCGTTCGGTGTCGAGCCAGGCCAGTTGCAGCGTGTCTTCTACCAGGCGCTGCATGCCATCGACTTCCCGACCGATACGCTCACGCAATTGCGTCAGTCCCTGCTCGCTTTCGCTGGCGACCCGCAAGCGGCTCAGTGGCGTACGCAGTTCGTGGGACAGGTCGCGCAGCAATTGCTGTTGCAGGGCCACGCTGCTTTGCAGCCGTTCGGCCATGTGATCGAACGCCCGACCCAGCTCACCCAGTTCATCCGAACGATTGGTGGTATTGCTCGACAAGCGCACGTTCAACTGGTCGACGCGCCAGGCGTTGGCTTGTTCACGCAAGCTGTTCAACGGTACGACCAGCAGCCGATAAAGACCGACGCACAGTAATAATGTGAACGACCCCGGAATGATGCCGTTGGTGATCACGCGCCAGAACACCCGATATTGACCGGGCATGAAGCGCTGGGGCAGTTCGATGACCAGGCTGCCCGCTGCCGGGTCATTGGGAAACGGGATCCTCAACCAGGGCAGGCCTTTGGCATGAGTACTCGTGGGCCAATCCAGCCCACGCAAAAAGGTCAGGCGCTGGACTTCCTTGTCGGTCAGCGGGTAGCTGCTCAGGGACTGCAAATCGCCGCCGATGACACCGACCCACGTCCTTTCGCGCTTTCCCAGCTCCTGCAGCCAGACATCGATGCCTGCGCTCTGGCGTTGATTCCAGGCGTGCTCGGCTTCGGCCGCGTAGCGAGTCAACGTGCCCCGGGCCTCGTCGGAGAGGAACAGGTTCTTCTGTTCCATGTATCGACCCCAGGACCAGCTTAGCCAGATCATCAGCAGACAGAACGCCACCAACAGACACGCCAGTTTCCAGAACAGTGAATGCCGGCCCGGCAGGTCAGACCATTTCATCGCCGGCACTCAAGACGTAACCCTTGCCCCAGACCGTGCGCACTTTGCGCTCGGTGTAACCGATGGCGTTGAGCTTGCGACGGATCTGGCTGATATGCATGTCGAGGCTGCGGTCATGGGCCGCGTACCCGCGTTGCAGCACGTGCTGATAAAGGAAGGCTTTGCTCAGCACTTCATCGCCATTGCGGTTGAGCGTCTCCAGCAAGCGGTACTCGCTGCGGGTCAGGCCGGCGGCATGCTCGCCGTAGAAAACCTCGCACAGTTCATCGTCAAATCGCAGGCTATTCAGCGAAGGTGCAGTCGGTGACGGTTGCGGCCGACGGTCGAGCGCCACCCGACGCAGGATCGCCTCGATGCGCACCCGCAACTCGGCGATGCTGAAGGGTTTGGGCAGGTAATCGTCGGCCCCCAGACGAAAACCGCTGATGCGGTCCGCCTCGGCGCCCAGCGCCGACATCAGCACCACCGGGGTGGAATGACTCTGTCGCAATTGCGTCAGCACGTTCAGACCGTCCAGCCCCGGCAGCAAAATATCCATCAACACCACATCAAAGGCTTGCGCACGCGCGATGGCCAGGCCCTCTCGCCCGTTCTGGCACCACGTCACCTGAAACCCGCAGCGTCCCAAATGCTCGCGCACGTAGGCACCGAGCACGAGGTCGTCTTCGATGGACAGGATTCGGGGATGGCCAACAGAGATGGGAGTCATGAGTATCTGCAAATAATTCTCAGTTGTGGATTATTCAAGATTGCCTGCCGATGGGCAACCCAAGGTTTGCCCATGACGCTAAAGCGCCGTTCCGCTAGACGAATGACGACATCAATTTTACGAAGATTGCCTGCATGCAAATCGCTACACTGCCCAAGTGGCGCGTGCCGGATGTACGCGCAGGTCAATCAATAGCTGGATGCAGGAGAGATGCGTGCTCACGAAACTGGGAATTAAAGGCCGCGTGCTATTGCTGACCCTATTGCCGACCACTCTGATGGCCTTGGTCCTGGGCGGCTATTTCACCTGGATGCAGCAATCGGACCTGCAAACCCAACTGATGCAGCGCGGTGAAATGATCGCCGAACAGCTCGCACCTCTGGTCGCTCCGGCCCTGAGCCACAAGGACAATGAACTGCTGGAGCGCATCGCTACCCAGTCGCTGGAAACAGCCGACGTTCGCGCAGTGACTTTCCTCGCCCCCGACCGCACGCCGCTGGCCCATGCCGGCCCGACCATGCTCAATCAGGCGCCCATGGGCAACGGCTCGCAGATGCTGCGCCGCAGTGGCAACGATGCCACGCGCTACCTGCTGCCGGTGTTCGGTAAACACCGCAACCTGGCCGGTGACTTGATTCCCGAAGAAGCCGATCGCCTGCTGGGCTGGGTCGAACTTGAGCTGTCCCACAACGGCATGCTGCTGCGCGGCTACCGCAGCCTGTTCGCCAGCCTGCTGCTGATCGGCGGGGGCCTGGCCGGTGCGGCGCTGCTGGCATTGCGCATGGGTCGCACAATCAATCGACCAATCAGCCAGATCAAACTGGCGGTGGCGCAACTCAAGGACGGTCACTTGGAAACCCGCCTGCCACCACTTGGCAGCCAGGAACTGGATGAGCTCGCGTCCGGCATCAACCGAATGGCCGGTACGTTGCAAAACGCTCAGGAAGAATTGCAGCACAGCGTCGATCAGGCCACCGAAGACGTGCGCCAGAACCTGGAAACCATCGAGATCCAGAACATCGAGCTGGACCTGGCGCGCAAGGAAGCGTTGGAAGCGAGCCGGATCAAATCCGAGTTCCTGGCCAATATGAGCCATGAAATCCGCACGCCGCTCAACGGCATTCTCGGCTTTACCCACCTGCTGCAAAAAAGCGAACTGACCCCGCGCCAGCTCGATTATCTGGGCACCATCGAGAAATCCGCCGACAGCCTGCTGGGGATCATCAACGAGATCCTCGACTTCTCGAAAATCGAGGCCGGCAAACTGGTGCTCGACAACATCCCGTTCAACCTGCGCGACCTGCTGCAAGACACCTTGACCATCCTCGCCCCGGCCGCCCACGCCAAACAGCTTGAACTGGTGAGCCTGGTGTACCGCGACACGCCGTTGTCGCTGGTGGGCGATCCGCTGCGACTCAAGCAGATCCTCACCAATCTGGTGAGCAACGCGATCAAGTTCACCCGCG
The DNA here is from genome assembly GCF_900103875.1 of Pseudomonas arsenicoxydans. NCBI lineage: Bacteria > Pseudomonadati > Pseudomonadota > Gammaproteobacteria > Pseudomonadales > Pseudomonadaceae > Pseudomonas > Pseudomonas arsenicoxydans. Next base: position 5,866,972 of record NZ_LT629705.1, read on the forward strand.
AGGGCACCATCGTCGCCCGCGCGATGCTTGAAGAAGAGCATGAAGACAGCGTGCAACTGCGCATCAGCATTCAGGACACCGGCATCGGCCTGTCCAACCAGGACGTGCGTGCGCTGTTTCAGGCGTTCAGCCAAGCCGACAATTCGCTGTCGCGCCAGCCGGGGGGCACCGGCCTCGGGCTGGTGATTTCCAAGCGGTTGATCGAACAGATGGGTGGCGAGATCGGTGTCGACAGCACGCCGGGAGAAGGCTCGGAATTCTGGATCAGCCTCAGTTTGCCCAAAACCCGCGATGACGCCGAAGACCTGCCCGGCCCGCCGTTGCTCGGGCGTCGCGTGGCGGTGCTGGAAAACCATGAACTGGCGCGTCAGGCATTGCAGCATCAATTGGAAGATTGCGGCCTCGCGGTGACGCCGTTCAACACCCTGGAAAGCCTGGCCAATGGCGTAACCGGTGCGCATCAGACCGATCAGGCGATCGACCTGGCGGTGCTCGGCATCACCAGCAACGACATGCCGCCCGAGCGCCTCAACCAGCACATCTGGGACCTCGAACACCTGGGCTGCAAAGTGCTGGTGCTGTGCCCGACCACCGAACAGACGCTGTTTCACCTCTCGGTGCCCAATCCGCACAGCCAGCTGCAGGCCAAACCAGCCTGCACCCGCAAACTGCGTCGGGCACTGTCCGACCTGGTCAACCCGCGCCAGCAGCGCAGCGAGCCCGGCGAGCCGGTGTCGAGCCGCGCGCCAAAAGTGCTGTGCGTCGACGACAACCCGGCCAATCTGTTGCTGGTGCAAACCCTGCTCGAAGACATGGGCGCCAAGGTTCTTGCGGTGGAAAGCGGTTACGCGGCGGTCAAAGCGGTGCAAACCGAAACCTTTGATCTGGTGCTGATGGACGTGCAAATGCCCGGCATGGATGGACGCCAAAGCACCGAAGCGATTCGCCAGTGGGAAACCGAACGGCACTGCACGCCGTTGCCCATTGTCGCCCTCACCGCCCACGCCATGGCCAACGAAAAACGCGCCCTGTTGCAAAGCGGCATGGACGATTACCTGACCAAACCGATCAGCGAGCGGCAACTGGCGCAAGTGGTGCTGAAGTGGACCGGCCTGGCGTTGCGCAATCACGGGCCGGAGCGTTCCAGCGACAGCTTCGGCGGCGCTCATGAGTTGCAGGTGCTCGACCACGACGAAGGTTTGCGCCTGGCCGCCGGCAAAGCCGATCTGGCGGCGGACATGCTGGCGATGTTGCTGGCGTCCCTGGAAGCGGACCGCGAGGCGATTCGTGTTGCTCGTGAAACCAATGACCACAACGCCCTGATCGAGCGGGTTCACCGCTTGCACGGCGCGACGCGTTATTGCGGTGTCCCGCAACTGCGGGCCGCCTGCCAGCGCAGCGAAACCCTGCTCAAGCAACAGGACCCCAAAGCCACCGGCGCGCTGGAAGAACTCGACCGCGCGATCAATCGCCTGGCCGCCCACGCCCGTATCAACGCTTGATGCAGCGCAATGGCGCTGTAACCATAATCGCTAGACTCCCCCCTGTAGGAGCTGTCGAGTGAAACGAGGCTGCGATCTTTTGATCTTGCTTTGCTTTTTGATGAGATCGCAGCCTCGCCAAGGCACGACAGCTCCTAATAAAGCGTGATCGAGTTATCCAGGAGGACCGCATGCGCACGATTCTATTCAGCAGCCAGACCTATGATCGCGACAGCTTTATGAGCTGCGATCTGCCCGCCGGTATCGAACTGCAGTTTCAGTCCGCACGGCTGAGCCTCGATACCGTGGCGCTGGCCGATGCTCACGAGGTGGTCTGCGCCTTTATCAATGATGACCTCAGCGCCCCGGTGCTCGAACGTTTGGCGGCGGGTGGCACACGTCTGGTCGCCCTGCGCTCGGCCGGCTACAACCACGTTGATCTGACGGCGGCAAAGCGCTTGGGGCTTTCGATTGTGCGAGTTCCGGCCTATTCGCCGCATGCCGTGGCCGAGCACGCGGTGGCGCTGATCCTGGCACTCAATCGCCGCTTGCACCGCGCCTACAACCGCACTCGCGAAGGGGATTTCAGCTTGCACGGGCTGACGGGGTTCGATTTGGTGGGCAAGACCGTCGGCGTGGTCGGCACCGGACAGATCGGCGCGACCTTCGCCAAAATCATGAACGGCTTCGGCTGCCAGTTGCTGGCCTACGACCCTTATCCGAATCCTCAGGTCGAGGCCCTCGGCGCTCGCTACCTCAGCTTGCCGCAACTGCTGGCCGAGTCGCAGATCATCAGCCTGCACTGCCCGCTGAATGAGCAGAGCAAACACTTGATCAACGGCGAATCACTTGCGCACATGCAACCCGGCGCCATGTTGATCAACACCGGACGCGGCGGTCTGGTGGACACGCCAGCGCTGATCGACGCACTGAAGGACGGTCAACTGGGTTATCTGGGACTGGATGTGTATGAAGAAGAGGCGCAGTTGTTCTTCGAGGACCGGTCCGACTTGCCGCTGCAAGACGATGTGCTGGCGCGGTTATTGACCTTTCCGAACGTGATCATCACTGCGCACCAGGCCTTCCTGACCCGCGAAGCCCTGGCGGCGATTGCCACGACGACCTTGCAGAACATCGCAGCGTGGGCCGCCGGGACGCCGCAGAACCGGGTCGAGGGCTGAGTGCTCTCAGGCCTTGGACAACAGGATCATCAGCCCCAGCCAGCCGAAGCCCAGCAGACGCTGCCCCACTGAATGCCCGCGACGCAGCAGGAAACAGACAAAAAACGGCGGCATGAAGAAAATCATCAGTTTCAGCCAGAGCTCTACCGGACGCGGCCCGTTGAGAACCGGTGTTGGTGTCGCGGCCTGAACCTCTGCAGGGCCCTGGGTTTTGCGTTTGCGTCCAAATGCAGCCGGGGTCACTCTCGCCACTTTCTCATCCGCTGGCAAACGCCCGAATGAAAGCGGTGCTGGCCCAGGCGCTGGCGTCGATGTGGTCGCTTGCACCGTTCCTGCCGGTGCACCGCAATGAATGCAAGCAGGCGCCGTGGAGCTGATGCTCTGCTTGCACTCGTAACATTCGATTAACGCCATGTCCGTTCCTTAGAGATGCAAAAGCGGCAGTTTGCCATGAGTCAGTGGGTAATTTGAACCTGATCGAAGGTCATCTGCCCACGCGATGCTGCGTGCAGGCCCGTGATAGCATACCGCGCATATTTGGAGGACCCATGGTCGAACACGATTTCCGCTACAGCCTGATGAACCCGCAACACACCCTCACCGAATGCCGCGCCCTCGTGCCGGGGCGTTATCAAGTCACCGGCAACGGCGGCTCGATTCGTAATAATGACGTGCTGGTCGTGACCCTCAAAGGTGCCAAGGACTTGTCCATGCGCCTGACCGTTGAAACGGTTCGCCACTTGATCAATCCGCCAGGCCAATGGGTCGCAGTGGCCAGTGGTCCGGTGTTCGGCGAATTGGCAATCCACACCTGGAAAGTCAATTGCGACAGCTGCGCCAAAGAGTTGAGTTTCGAGTTCGCGGTCGACGCCAAGCTGGGCAACAAGGCTGAAAAACCGGCGGCCACCGCGCGGATTGCCGAGCTGGGCTGGACCACCGCTGGCGAGAAGCACCTGTGCCCGAAATGCCAGGAGCCCGCGTAATGAAACGCCTCGCTCTGCCCGCAATCGTTGGTGCCACCCTGATGGGCTGCGCTGCCGAACCGGTACAACTTGAACAAAATCGCAGCTACATTCTGGAATGGATCGGCGAACGTCCGCTGATGGATTACAGCCACCTGACCATCACCCTGGGTGATGACGGTCGGGCCTACGGTAATGGCGGCTGCAACCATTGGTTCGCGCCGTACACGCTTGACGGCGAGAAGCTGAGCTTCGGCAAGATCGGCAGCACGCGCAAGTTGTGTGCGCCGGCAGTCATGGAGCAGGAACAGCGCTTCTTGCAGGCGCTGGAAGGCGTGCAGCGCTGGGACGTATCGCCGATCGAGCAGATGCGTTTCTGGCCGGCCGAGGGCAAGCCGTTGCGCTGGTGGCTTGAAGAGGGTTGATTGTTTAGCCCTAAAAGATCGCAGCCTCGTTTTACTCGACAGCTCCTACAAGGGTTTCGCATTCCACCTGTAGGAGCTGTCGAGTGAAGCGAGACTGCGATCTTTTGCTTTCAGTTCTTCGCCTGCAACGCCTCAAGCTTGGCCATCACCCCCGCCGCTGTCTGTTCGCCCATCAGTTGTTCACGCACCTTGCCCCGGTTATCGATGATGTACGTCACCGGCAGTGCCTCGCTGCGTGGCAATTCAAAAAGATCGGCCGGGTCCGACGCCAGCACCGTGAACTTGATCCCCAGTTTTTCACTGGCGCTTTTCAACTCTTCGCCCTGCACATTGTCGAAATTGACCCCGAACACACCGATCTTTTTGTCTTTCAGCTGTTCGGCCAGCGCATTCAACTCCGGAATCTCGGTCCGGCACGGACCACACCATTCGGCCCAGTAGTTGAGCACCACCCATTGTTTGTCCAGGCGTTCGGCGGCGACTTTGTGGCCATTCTGGTCGATGCCATAGTCGTTGCCGCAGCCCCCCAGCATCAACGCGCCAATGATTGCCAATGCCGCTGCCAGTCGCCTTGTCATGTCGAGTTCCTTGTTCAAAATTGAATGCGCCTGCAACCCATCGCCTCGCAAGGTTCTGGATTACGCGCTGCCCAGTTAGAATAGCCGCCACCTTACGCAAGATGCGACCCGCACATGACCGATCTGACGCTTTATCACAATCCGCGCTGCTCGAAATCCCGCGGTGCGCTCGAACTGCTCGAAGCCCGTGGCCTGGCCCCGACCGTGGTCCGTTACCTGGAAACGCCGCTGGACGCCGCGCAAATCCAGAGTCTGCTGACCAAACTCGGCATCAGCGCCCGACAACTGCTGCGCACCGGTGAGGAGGAGTACAAAACCCTCAACCTGGCCGACGCCAGCCTGAGCGAGGCGCAATTGATCGCTGCCATCGCCGCTCACCCCAAACTCATGGAGCGACCGATCCTGGAAGTCGGCGACAAAGCCATCATCGGCCGTCCGCCGGAGAATGTGCTGGAGTTGCTGCCGTGAGCGCACCGTACATTCTGGTTCTGTATTACAGCCGCAGCGGCTCGACCAATGAAATGGCGCGCCAGATTGCCCGTGGTGTCGAACAGGCCGGAATGGAAGCGCGGTTGCGCACCGTGCCGGCGATCTCCACCGAATGTGAAGCTGTGTCGCCGGACATTCCCGACGAAGGCGCGCTGTACGCCAGCCTCGACGACTTGAAAAACTGCGCGGGCCTGGCCTTGGGCAGCCCGACCCGTTTCGGCAACATGGCGGCGCCGCTCAAGTACTTTCTCGATGGCACCAGCAACCTGTGGCTGACCGGCGCTCTGGTGGGCAAACCGGCTGGCGTCTTCACCTCGACCGCAAGCCTGCACGGTGGCCAGGAAACCACGCTGTTGTCGATGATGCTGCCGTTATTGCACCACGGCATGCTGATCACCGGCCTGCCCTACAGCGAATCGGCCTTGCTGGAAACCCGTGGCGGCGGCACGCCTTACGGCGCCAGCCATCACGCCGGGGCCGATGGCAAACAGGGATTGAATCAGCATGAAGTCGCACTGTGCCGGGCGTTGGGCCTGCGGCTGGCGAAGACTGCACTGAAGCTGGAGGGCTGACATGGCGAAGAAGCCGAAGATTCTGCCCGCCATCGAATGGCTCGAACCGCGAGTCCGGGCGATGCGGGTTGTCAGCCTGCTGTGCTTTTTCGGCCTGGTGGGGTTGTTGTGCGTCTACTACCTGCTGGTCGCCGACCTGCATGGCGCGCGGCCGTGGGTAATTCTGCTGATCGAGCTGGTGCCCCTGCTGTTATTGGCGCCGGGAATGATTATCGGCAGCGCACGCGGGCATTCGTGGATGTGTTTTGTGGTGAACCTGTATTTCATCAAGGGCGCGTTGGCCGCCTATGACCCGAACCGGCAGCTGTTCGGTTTGCTGGAGATGGGCGCAAGCCTGGCGGTGTTTTGCTCGGCGTTGCTGTATGTGCGGTGGCGGTTTCAGTTGAATCGCAAGCTCGCCGGCGAAGGCGAAACCTCCGTCGCCTGACACACCGCTATCGCGGGCAAGCCCGCTCCCACAGGTTTTTGAGTTGATCACACCGTTGTGTTTCAACAGAGATCATGTGGGAGCTGGCTTGCCTGCGATGCAGGCGACTCGGTCTTAATGATTGACGGTGTACGCGAGCATCATCGAAATCTGGCTCATCGCCCGCCCGCCGCTCTGCTCATGCCACTGGTTGAACACATCCTGCACCAACGCCAGATCGCGCAGACTGGTCGGCACCTTGTCGACGATCTTCTGCGCGTTCAACGCCGCGACCACGTCGTAGCTCGGTACAAACGTGTCCTTGCCGACCATGCGCAAGAAGCGCGGCGCCGACAACCCGCCCAATTGATGCCCGCGCTTTTTCAGGAAGGTCCACAAGCCGACGATATCGGTCACCGGCCAATCGGCGATCAACTCGCCAAAGCTGCCCTTTTCATGGGCCACATCCAAAATGAACTGCGCATTGCGCGGCACGCTCTTGAGCTTGCCCAAGTGGCGAATGATCCGCGCGTCCTGCATCAGGCGCTCCAGGTGCTCGGCGCTCATCAGCACGACTTTTTCCGGATCGAACTTGAAGAACACTTCTTCGAAGGCCGGCCACTTGGCGTCTACCAGGCTGTGCTTGAGGCCGGCGCGGAACACGCGCAGCGCCATGGTCGAGAGGTAGCGATCATCGCTGATCTTGCGCAATTGCGCCGGGGTCTTGGGAACGGGCAGATGGGCTTCCAGTTCAGCCGCCGAACCGAAGCGGTTCAGACAGTATTCGTGCAGCCACTTGTAATCGCGCATGCCCTCTCCAGATGAATAAGTGAAATAGACCCATGTGGGAGCCAGCCTGCTGGCGATGGCGGTGGGTCAGTCAACAATGATGTGTCTGACCCACCGCCATCGCCAGCAGGCTGGCTCCCACAGTGATTGTGTTTAGAGGTTCACTACGTTGACGAACCGCGACGCGGCGGTTTCGTCGATACGCAGGTTGGTGAAGTCGAACAGGTTGCGGTCCGCCAGTTGCGACGGGATGACGTTTTGCAAGCTGCGGAAGATGCTTTCGGTGCGGCCCGGGGTCTTGCGCTCCCACTCCTGCAACATCTCCTTGACCACCTGGCGCTGCAGGTTTTCCTGAGAACCGCAAAGATTGCACGGAATGATCGGGAATTGCTTTAAGTCCGAGTAGGCCTGGATATCTTTTTCGTTGCAGTAGGCCAGCGGGCGGATCACCACGTTGCGGCCATCGTCGGCGCGCAACTTGGGTGGCATGGCTTTGAGCGAGCCATTGAAGAACATGTTGAGGAAGAACGTCTCGACGATGTCGTCGCGGTGGTGACCGAGGGCCATTTTGGTCGCGCCGATTTCGTCGGCGAAGGTGTAGAGCGTGCCGCGACGCAGGCGTGAGCACAACGAGCAGGTGGTCTTGCCTTCCGGGATCAGCTCCTTGACCACCGAATAGGTGTCTTTCTCGACGATGTGGTACTCGATACCCAGGGTTTTCAGGTACGCCGGCAGCACTTCTTCGGGGAAGCCTGGCTGTTTCTGGTCCATGTTCACGGCCACTATTTCAAACTTGATCGGCGCGACCTTCTGCAAGTGCAGCAGCACGTCGAGCATGGTGTAGCTGTCCTTGCCCCCGGACAGGCAGACCATGACCTTGTCGCCGTCTTCAATCATGTTGAAATCGGCAACAGCTTCACCGGCCTGACGGCGCAGACGCTTTTGCAGTTTGTTCTGGTTGACCGTGAGTGTGCCCATGACGCGAATCCGTGAGTGTGACGAAAGGCCGGCATTTTACGCAAAAACCGGTCACGGGCGAAGAGCCCCCGATCCCCGGTGGGTGGTGACAGACCCTGCGGCGATTAACGCAGGTGTTTACAGCGCGATTTGCTCTAACGCCCCCGCACCTGCGCCGTAAAGACCTTTCTATACTGCGACATAAGGTCGCTGACATATCCAGACCTATTACTTACTTGGCCACTTTGGCCTGTAGGCGCTCCACTGGGGGGCGACGGTAAAAACAAGAGGAGTGACTGGCATGATCCATCACGTAGTGGGGCTCTTCACCCACCCCGACCAGGAATGGAAACAAATCCGTGGCGACCAAGAGGAAAGCATCAGCCACATGTACCTGACTCACACGCTGATTCTGGCGGCGATCCCTGCCGTGTCGGCATTTATCGGCACCACTCAGGTCGGCTGGGTCATTGGCAGCCGGGCACCGGTGATGCTGACCCATGAAAGCGCGCTATGGATGACGATCATGTCGTACCTGGCGATGCTCGGCGGTGTCGCGGTGATGGGCGCATTCATCCACTGGATGGCCCGCACGTATGACGCCAATCCGAGCCTGGCCCGTTGTGTTGCGTTTGCGACCTATACCGCGACACCGCTGTTCATTGGCGGTCTGGCGGCGCTGTATCCACACATGTGGCTGGGGATGATCGTCGGGACGGCGGCCATCTGCTACACCGTTTACCTGCTGTATGTGGGCTTACCAACCTTCATGAACATTCCATCGGACGAGGGATTCCTGTTTTCCAGTTCAGTGCTTGCCGTAGGCCTGGTGGTGCTGGTGGCCATCATGGCGTTTACCGTTATTGTCTGGGGACTCGGCGTGGGGCCGGTCTATACCAATTAGCAACTCACCCACTAATAACCAGATCTGCCAATACAGGCCGCCGCAAGGCGGCCTTCTAATGCCCAAGCACAAAGAAGGTGACGACCACTCGGCACATCGACGATTCGCAAGGCCCCGGCCTTGCGGCATACTCGACGTCTCTGGAGATCCATCAAGCATGCCCGAGCAACTCAATACCCGCGTCGAAGACTGTTACCAACTCGCCGAATCCTTTTTCAAACGAACTTTCAAACGCCCCGTGGTGAGCCTCAAGCTGCGCGGTCAAAAAGCCGGTGTCGCGCATTTGCACGAGAACCTGCTGCGCTTCAATCCTCAGTTGTACCGGGAAAACACCGAAGACTTCCTCAAGCAGACCGTGGCCCATGAAGTCGCGCACCTGATCGCCCATCAACTGTTCGGCGACCGCATCCAGCCGCATGGCGAAGAGTGGCAACTGATCATGCGCGGCGTTTATGAATTGCCGCCTAACCGCTGCCACACCTACGACGTCAAACGCCGCAGCGTGACGCGCTATATCTATAAATGCCCGTGCGTCGACAGTGACTTTCCGTTCTCGGCCCAGCGCCATAGCCTGGTGCGGCAAGGACGCCGTTATTTGTGCCGCAGATGCCGCAGCACGTTGGTGTTTAGCGGGGAGATGCGGGTCGAGTAACCGCACGATCGTTCCCACGCTCCTGCGTGGGAATGCCGCCATGGACGCTCTGCGTCAACTTACGACTTTCGCTGCTCGCAATTCCTCAATCCGCTGTGCGCTAAACCCCAACTCCGCCAACACCTGATCCGTATGCTGCCCCAACGACGCGCCCACATGCCGGGGTTCTGGCAATCCATCTGAAAACTTCAACGGGCAGGCCATCTGTGCCTGGGTCGAACCATCCCCACGCGGCACCTCAGTCACCAGCTCACGCGCCTTGAGCTGCGGATGCCGCACCGCCTCGCTCAGGCTCAATACCGGTTCGACACACGCATCGAGTTCGGCAAACAGGGAGCACAACTCGGCAAAGTCGTGCTTCTCGAATTCAGTTTTCAGCGCTTCCTTGAGCTTCTTTTGCTGGGACGGCTGAGGCGACAAGCCCAGCGCCGACAGTTCCTCCAGCCCCAACGCCGTACACAATTGCTTCATGAAGCCCGGCTCCAGACTGCCCACCGATAACCAGCGCCCGTCCCGCGAGCGGTAATAGTCGTAGAAGCTGCCGCCATTGAGCATTTGATCTTCCCTGCCCGGCTCCACGCCGCAGGCCAGGTACCCGGCGCCCGCCATGGCGTTCAGGCTGAAGGCGCAGTCGGTCATGCTCACGTCCAGGTGCTGCCCCACCCCGGTTTGTTGCCGGGCGATCACTGCTGCCAGCAGGCCGATGACCCCATGCAGCGAACCGCCGGCGACGTCCGCCACCTGCATGCCCAGCGGCAACGGCCCGCTGTCGGCGCGACCGGTGTAGCTCGCCAACCCTGCCAACGCCAGATAATTGATGTCATGGCCGGCGCGATCCTTGTAGGGGCCGGTCTGCCCGTAGCCGGTGATCGACACGTAGATCAGCCTCGGATTGATCGCCTTCAACGCTTCATACCCCAGCCCCAGCCTTTCCATCACGCCGGGACGGAATTGCTCCAGCACGATGTCGTAGTCCGCCAGCAGCTGCTTGATCACCTCTAGCGCCTCGGGTTGCTTGAGGTCCAGCGCCAGGCTGCGCTTGTTGCGGTTGAGGTAGGCGTGGCTGGCGGACACGCCATGATCGTGCGGCGGCAATACCCGTAACAGGTCCATGCGGGTCGGCGATTCGATGCGCAAGACCTCGGCGCCCATGTCCGCCAGCAATAACGAGGCAAATGGCCCCGGCAGCAGTGTCGAGAAATCCAGAACCTTGAGTGATGCCAGTGGACCGAGCATGAGCAATCTCCGTGAGCGATGCTTCAAGCCTAGGCAGGCAATGGCATTGCAGCAATCACTTGAAGTGTCAGCGACTGTGACCGTTACGCTCAAATCCCGGGCATGAAAAAACCCGCCGAAGCGGGTTTCTTCATTGCAGCAAGTCTTACTTGACGTTGCTTGGGGTAGCGCCTTCGGCTACGCCCAGGTCGTCTTCAACGCGTTCGTCGGAGATACCACGACCGCCAGAAGCCAGTTCTGCGTGCATCACGTCAACGTCCAGCTCCTTGACCCACTTGGCCACAACCAGAGTAGCAACAGCGTTACCCACCAGGTTGGTCAGTGCGCGAGCTTCGGACATGAAGCGGTCGATACCCAGAATCAGCGCCAGACCGGCAACCGGCAGGTGGCCAACGGCGGACAAGGTAGCGGCCAATACGATGAAGCCCGAACCGGTCACGCCGGCAGCGCCTTTGGAGGACAGCAGCAACACCACCAGCAGGGTGATCTGGTGCGTGATGTCCATGTGGGTGTCGGTTGCCTGAGCAATGAACACCGCCGCCATGGTCAGGTAGATCGCAGTACCGTCGAGGTTGAACGAGTAACCGGTCGGGATCACCAGACCCACCACGGATTTCTGCGCGCCCAGGCGTTCCATTTTGATCAGCATGCGTGGCAGTACCGATTCCGAAGAAGAAGTACCCAGCACGATCAGCAGTTCTTCACGGATGTAGCGAATCACTTTCAGCACGCTGAAACCGTGAGCGCGAGCGATACCGCCCAGCACGACCAGTACGAACACGACGCAAGTGATGTAGAAGCAGGCCATCAGTTGACCCAGTTGCACCAGCGAACCCACACCGTAGGCACCGATGGTGAACGCCATGGCGCCCAGGGCACCGAGTGGCGCGAGCTTCATGATCATGTTGATGATGTTGAACATGACGTGGGCGAAGCGATCGATGAAGTCCAGGATCGGCTTGCCGTAGGCACCCAGGCGATGCAGGGCGAAACCGAAGATCACCGAGAACATCAGCACTTGCAGGATATCGCCGGTGGCGAATGCGCCGAAGATGGTGTTCGGGATCACGTTCAGCAGGAAGCCAACGACGCTTTGATCAGCACCGGCGGCTACGTATTGAGCGACTTTGGAGGCATCCAGCGTGGTCACGTCGATGTGCATGCCGGCGCCCGGCTGCACGATGTTGACCACCACCAGACCGACCAGCAATGCAATGGTCGACACGATTTCGAAGTACAGCAGCGCGTAACCGCCGGTCTTGCCGACCGACTTCATGCTCTGCATGCCCGCGATACCGCTGACGACGGTGCAGAAGATGATCGGGGCGATGATCATTTTGATCAGTTTGATGAACCCGTCACCCAGCGGCTTGAGGGCCACACCGGTCTGTGGGTAGAAGTGACCGACCAGGATGCCGATAGCGATGGCAACGATCACCTGGAAATACAGGGATTTGTACAGTGGCTGACGAGTCGTCATTGCAAAGTTCCTCAAGAGTGCCCGGTGACAACATCCATCTGTTGCCCTGAACACTTCAATTGCGAACCCTCCTGCACTGGAGGGATTTGTTTTGTCGAGCTGCGCAACGGCAAGCATCTGCCAGTTGTATCGCAAGGCCCGTGCCACCTTCTGCAAAATCCCCGCAAGCCTTTTGACATCAGGGGTTACAGCTTTTCCATGCCACCCATCGGCAAGAACAATGTGGCGGATTTCCGCCCATCGACCAGAACCCGTCCTGCAATTTGGCGGATATCCGCCTTGTTCATCGTCGTGCACCGCGGCTACCATCCGCCGTTCAATGGACGGACCTGCCTCCTATGCGTGAACGCACCATCGCCAGTCATTTCGCCCGTGCCGCCCTCGGTGGCGCAAAACGCCTTGGGTATGACTGTTCCAATCTGTTGCAACAACTGGGAATCAGCACCGAGTTGCTGGATGAGCCGCGCGCGCGTATTGCCCCTGAGCAGTTCACCCGTTTGATCCAGGGTTTGTGGCTGGCACTGGACGACGAATACCTCGGCTTCGGGCCGGTGCCCAGCAAAACCGGGACCTTCGCGATGATGTGCCATGCCGTGATTCACTGCCGCAATCTGGAAAAAGCACTGCATCGCGGCTTATTATTTTATAGCCTATTCCCCGACGGCCCGCGTCTGACCCTGACCCGCGAAGATGAAATGATCCGCCTGAGCCTCGACGATTCGAAGTTCCAGGACCCGGACCATTTCCTGACCGAAAGCCAATTGATGGTGTGGCATCGCCTCGGCAGCTGGCTGATCGGTCAGCGTATCCGGCTGGAACAGGTGACCTTCAGTTACCCAAAGCCCGAGCACGGCGCCGAATACGACTTGCTGTTCCCCTGCCCCATGGTGTTTTCCTCGGCGCAGAGCAGCCTGCTGTTTCACAGTCGTTACTTGAACATGCCGTTGTTACAGGACGAGCGCACCCTCAAGCACTTCCTTGAACACTCCCCCGCCGACCTGCTCTCGCGCCCGGATGACGGCGACAGCCTGAGTAGCCAGTTGCGCCGCTTGCTCAGCCGCGACAGTTCACGCTGGCCGGACCTGGAAGCCGTGGCGGCACACCTGCACATCAGCCCGCAGACCCTGCGCCGGCACTTGCGTGAAGAAGGGTCGAGTTTTCAGGAATTGAAGGATCAGTTGCGCAGGGACATTGCGATTTATCACTTGGGCCGGGCGGATCTGTCGTTGCAACAGATTGCCGAGCAGCTAGGGTTTTCCGAACCTTCGGCGTTTCACCGGGCGTTCAAGAAATGGACCGGGGTGACGCCAGGGGCTTACCGCGCACAAGAGAACTGAAGACCCACTGATCGTTCCCACGCTCTGCGTGGGAATGCAGCCCGGGACGCTCTGCGTCCCTTTCGGGAGCTGGAACGCGGAGCGTCCCTTGAGGCATTCCCACGCGGACGGTTCGACGCCTCGACGTGGGAACGATCATTTAGCCAGTCGCATTCTGCGGATCAAGCCTGTCCAGCATCCGGTTCACCGCCAGCTCACCGAGCATCACGACTTGCTGGATCCCCAACACCGTGTGGCGATGGGAACCCTCGATCAATCCCGCGAAATTACTCAGCATTACGCTCGCCGACGCCAGGGATTCACAGGCGTTGACCAGCAGCGTTTCGTCGTCGGTGTCGGGGCCGACGAAGTAGACAGTGCTGGGTTTGCGCGGCGCTTCATTGAGCGTGGCGGGTTTGAGGTAGTAGTCGAGCGCGCGGTCGGCGGCTTCGTTGAATTTTTTCGAATCGGTGGATTCGTAGGGGGAAACGTCGTCGGCGTCGGGTGGGTTGGGTGTGTTTTTGAACATGCTTGAATCTCCGTGATTGGTGGAGCCACCACGACCTATCGCTAAACAAGTAAAAGGTGGCGGCTGTACGCAGGTTAGCGATCCGGGACACAGAAACCCCGGGTAGACCCGAAGGTCTCCCACGCACAGCCACCATTAAGCGAATTGCAGTCAGTGAAAACTGCAATCAATCTTGGGCGTTTTTGCGTCTGTGTATGGGGCGGATCGCTAAACCCGATCGCTGATTCGTCAGCGACCCGCAAACGATAGAGTCCACGCCCCAGGCGCACAAGCCAGCGGATTCTGGCGTAGCCGTAGGTTACGGCGCAAGGATGTGTAGCCTGAGTGAGTGTCTGGAGATGTGTTTTAAACAGCGCTGTTTAAAATCAAAAGATCGCAGCCTCGTTGCACTCGACAGCTCCTACAGGCGCACGCAAATCTCTGTAGGAGCTGTCGAGTGCAACGAGGCTGCGATCTTTTCGGCCACGCGCTGATATCAAACCACCGGAAAATGAATCCGGAACGCCGCCCCGCCCATCGGCGAATCCCCCAGCGTCAGCTTGGCGCTGTAGCTCTCGATGATGTCCTTGACCACCGCCAGGCCAATGCCCTGACCCGGATGTTGCCGGTCCAGGCGCTCCCCGCGTTCAAGAATGCGTGCCCGCTGGTCCGGCGGTACGCCCGGCCCGTCATCTTCAACGCACAACTCAACCCCGCTTAACGTTTCACGCACGCTGATGCGCACTTCGCCAAGGCAGAGTCGGTAGGCGTTTTCCAGCAGGTTGCCCATCATTTCCAGCAAGGCGCCCTGCTCGATCGGCACGTAACAAGGGTCCGGCAGATCGAAAGCGACGCGCACGGGCTTGTCGCGGTAGACCTTGTCCAGCGTGTCGCACAGGCTTTGCAGCACTGGGCGCAGGCGCACCTGATGGCGCACCAGACCGCTTTTGCGCAGGCTGGCACGTTGCAGTTGATAGCTGATCTGCTGGCTCATGCGTTCGATCTGGTTTTGCAAAACCCGCGCTTGATCGCGGTCTTGCGGGCGTTTGGCCATGTCTTCACTGACGCCTTGCAGCACGGTCAGAGGGGTTTTCAGGCTGTGGGCCAGGTCGTCGAGCGAGTCGCGGTAGCGGCTGCGCTGTTCGCGTTCGCTGTGCAGCAAACGGTTGAGGGAACCGGTCAGGCGCAGCAGTTCGCGTGGGTGTTGTTCGGTGAGGCTTTCGCGGGCGCCGCTTTCGATTTCGTCGAGCTCCTGACTGAGCCGGCGCAAGGCCTGCAAACCCCAGGTCAAACCGATCCACAGCAAGGCGAGCAGAACCAGCAATGCGGCACCAAAACCGAGGTAGAGATTTTCGCGCAAGCCTTCGAGGGTCGCTTCGTATTCGCGCACCGGTTGCAGCGCAACGAAGCTGAATGCTGCATTTTTGCCGCCGAGCAGTTTGACTTCGACGTCGTAGACGAAGAACTCCTGACCATTGGCTTCGCGAATGCGCGCAAATTCGCTGCCGAGTCCGTCGTAGCGCGGTTTGTAGTTGAGCATTTCTTCGCGGGTGGCTCTGGAACGCCACACCAGATGCCCTTCACGGTCGTAAATGTAGCCGAGCAAGCGGCTGTCGGTCAGGTTGAAGCGTTCATCGGGCAACTGCACGGGCATTTGCAGGGTGTTGTTTTCCACCCGCGCAGCGGAGATCAGCGTGGTGACGTCCGACGCCAGGCGCTGCTCGATGGAATCCTGTAACGCGAGGCTGAACGCGCCCTGCATCGCGGGCAGCAACGCCAGCATGAACAACACCGCCAGCAAGGTGGCGGCGAGCATCAAACGGACACGAAGGGATCGAATCAAGTGCAGCGCTCATTGAACAGGTAGCCGAGGCCACGCACGGTGTCGATCGGTTTGAAACCGGTCGGGCCTTCGAGTTTGCGGCGCAGACGGCCGACCAGCACTTCGATGACGTTCGGATCGCGCTCATCGTCGTCCGGGTAAAGTTGCTCCATCAGGCGATCCTTGGCCACCACTTGCTGGTGATGACGCATGAGGTATTCCAGGATCCGGTATTCGTACGCGGTCAGGGCCAGCGGTTGTTCGTCGAGGGTGGCCTGTTTGCGATTGAGGTCCAGCAACAGCGGCCCCGCGACGATGGTCGACTGTGTAAAACCGCTGGAGCGGCGCAGCAAGGCGTTCAGGCGTGCGTCGAGTTCCTCGAACTGGAACGGCTTGACCACGTAATCGTCGGCGCCGGCAGCGAGTCCTTCGACTTTGTCCTGCCAGTTGCCGCGTGCGGTGAGGATCAGGATCGGGAAGGTATTGCCGCGTGAGCGCAGCTGACGAATCAAATCAAGCCCCCCCATGCCGGGCAGGCCGAGGTCGATCACCGCCAGGTCATGGTTGAATTGCTCGGTCTGGTAGAGCGCTTCTTCAGCATTGGCCACGGACTCGACCACATGGCCGCTGTCCGTCAGGCGTGTTTGCAGGTGATGACGCAACAGCGCTTCATCTTCAACGACCAGCAGTTTCATAACGCGCTCCTAGGCAAATCAACATCTCCAAAGCATGGTTTCGCCAGTCAGGTAAGCGGCGCAACCTGTGGGAGCGGCCGTGGCGCCGCCGAATAATGGGATGCGACCGACCACTGGGTGGAACAGATCGTAGCTGCCCAGCAGGTTTACCTGATGCAGTTTAATGCCATTGTGTGAGCCCGACACATTGTCGTTCAGGGCGTGGGACTTTTTGACCTTGTCGCCGGTCTGTCCAAGAGTAAATTAGCTTTCTGGACACGGAACAAGGTTACGCATCCCACCCTGAACGCACTCTGAACATAAACTGAATCTCATCCACCCGACGGTTTTGATGACTTTATTGCAGGAGATCCGACCATGCGTGTTTGCCTCGCCCTCCTATTACTGGCCTTGAGCGGGCTCAGCCAAGCCGCGATCAAGACTCAGGAAATTCCCTATCAGAGCCCTGACGGCACCCAGCTTATCGGCTATTACGCTTACGACGACGCCATCAAAGGTCAACGACCTGGCGTGGTGGTGGTGCACGAATGGTGGGGGCTCAATGACTACACCAAACGCCGCGCCCGCGACCTGGCTGGCCTGGGCTACAGCGCCCTGGCCATCGACATGTATGGCGAGGGCAAGAACACCGAACATCCCAAAGACGCCATGACCTTCATGCAGGCAGCGCTCAAAGACAGTGCCGCGTCCAGCGCGCGCTTTCAGGCCGGGCTCGATTTGCTGAAGAAACAGGCGCAGACCGACCCGAATAAAATCGCCGCCATCGGTTACTGCTTCGGTGGCGGCGTGGTGCTGAATGCGGCGCGCCAAGGCGTGCCGCTGGCCGGCGTCGTGAGTTTCCACGGCGCGCTGGCGACCCAGACGCCAGCGACACCGGGGAGCGTAAAGGCGAAAATCCTCGTGGAGCATGGCGCTCTGGACAGCATGGTGACGGCGGACAATGTGGCGGCGTTCAAGGCTGAAATGGACAAGGCCGGGGCTGACTACAAGTTCGTCAGCCTTGAAGGCGCCAAGCACGGGTTCAGTAATCCGGATGCGGATCGCTTGAGCCATGGCGATCATGCCGGGCCGGACATTGGCTATAACAAAGCGGCGGATGAAAAATCCTGGGCGGACATGCAGGCGTTCTTCAAGAAGATTTTTGGCTGACACACTGATCGTTCCCACGGTCCCCGTGGGAATGCCTCAAGGGACGCTCCGCGTTCTAATGGGACGCGGAGCGTCCCGGGCTGCATTCCCACGCAGAGCGTGGGAACGATCATCTGAACCGTTGCACTACCCAGCACAAAGGCAACCCGGCAAAATGCCCGACATGACTTCCGTCCCCGCCCTACCCGCCTGCTGCACCCCACTCGATGCCCATTGGCCGCTGCCGTTTGTGCTGCCCGATACCGTGCTGTTGAGCACTCACTTCGATACCGCGCAACTGGCCAGCGATGATTTCCTGCGCAGCGCCATCGAGCCGCCGGCGAGCATTCAGCGCTCGGTCGCCAAACGTCAGGCCGAGTTTCTCGCCGGGCGTGTTTGCGCACGTGCCGCGTTGCAGCAGTTGGAAGGACAGAGTTTTACCCCGGCCATCGGTGAAGACCGCGCCCCGGTGTGGCCTGCGCATATCAGCGGCTCCATCACCCACAGCACCGGCCGTGCGGCGGCGATTGTGGCGAAAAAAAGTGATTGGCGCGGTTTGGGGATGGACCTGGAAAACCTGCTCAACCCTGAACGGGCCGAGCGCCTGGCCGGGGAAATCCTCACACCGGTGGAGATGCAGCGAATGGCGGCTGGTGCTCGCGATCAGTTGGCGCTGCTGGTGACGCTGACGTTTTCGGTGAAGGAGAGTTTGTTCAAGGCGCTGTATCCGATAGTCCAGCAGCGGTTTTATTTCGAGCATGCCGAAGTGCTGGAGTGGACCGAGGCCGGCGAGGTGCGGCTGCGCCTGCTGACGGACTTGTCCAGCGAGTGGCGCAACGGCACTGAGCTGGACGCGCAGTTTGGGATCAAGGATGGGCAGTTGTTGAGTCTGGTAAGCATCAAGGCCTGAGGATTTTCGGTGCGTGTACTGGCCTCATCGCGGGCAAGCCCGCTCCCACACGATCTACGCAGCACCTGAGATCCCTCTGGGAGCAGGCTTGCCCGCGATGAGGCCCTAAAGAACACCAACAATCTCAGCGCCTCTCCTGATTCCTCGGCCAACTCAGACTGAAACAAGCCCCGCCCAGACTCTTGCTCTTGCTGATCAACGCCCGCCCGTCATGCCAATGGATGATCCGTCGCACGATCGACAAGCCCAGACCATGCCCACCCGAGGCGCGAGTTCGGCTGTCATCAAGGCGCAGGAACGGCGTGAAGATTTTCTCCCATGCCGACTCCGGCACGCCCGGTCCATCATCTTCGATGTCCACCCTGCAACGCTGTTGCCCGACCTGATAACTGACGGTTACCCGTGACGAAGCATGGCGCATGGCATTGCTCACCAGGTTCTGCATTGCCCGGTGTAGATAGCGCGGCTCGGCTTCAACCCAGGCGTCATCGCAATCGGCAGCCGACAAACACAAGCCACGCTGCACGGTGACATCGGCGCGCAATGGCGCCAGCTCCTCGATCACCTGACTCACCAGCGCATCCAGATCGATCCGCTGAAAATTCAGCGCCGGCGAGCCCTGCTCCAGCCGCGCGTACGTGAGCATTTCGTCGACCAGTTTGTCGAGGTCCTCGATGTCATGGTCCATGCCTTCAAGGTATTTCTCCAGAGCCTGCGGCGTGGTGGCCGAGCCGATCATCTCCAGGCCAAAACGCAGGCGCGCCACCGGTGTGCGCAATTCGTGGGACACCGCGCGCACCAGCTCCCGCTGGATCGCCAGCAACTGCTGCAAGTGCTCGGCCATGCCGTTGAACGCCGAGGCCAGGCGCCCCACCGAATCGGCGCCGCGTGCCGGCACACGGGTTTCCAGGCTGCCCTTGGCGATGCGCGTGGCGGCGGCTTCGAGGCCACGCAAGCGGCGCTCCAATTGACGCACCAACAGATAGACGATCAAACCGATCAGGCTCAAACCCAGGGCCGCGATCAGCACCAGCCATTCCGGCGGATACGGATTCATCTGATACAGCGGGCCGATCTCCAGCACCCACGGCGTGCCGACCATGCCGGCGAATACCCGGATCGAATCGCCGCCCTTGCCCAACGCCATCACCGTGTCGCCCTCGGCGATGCGGCGGCTCTGGTCCTCGTCCATGTCCGCCTGGTCGACGGTGACCAGGCGCAGGTCGAAACCAAAGCCCTTGTCTTGTTTCAACTGCGCCAGACGCTTGGGCTGTTCGGCCACCGGTACGCGCACCAGTTCGTCGGCCAACAGATAAATGGTGGCCCGCGCCAGTTGCTCGCTGATCTGCTGGACCTCACCCGTGAGGACAAGCTGTTCCTTTTCGCTGACCAGACGATAAACCTTCGCCGCATGCGGGCCGGTTTGTTCCACCAGCGCCTGGCCGCGCAGTACACGGGTGCGCTGGGTCAGGTCGAGGTCGGTCTGGGCAAAGGTGTTCAATGCCAATGGAATGCCGAGCAAGCGTTCCCACACCAGCAACGCCCGGTGGCGCTCGGTATCGTTCATCGGTTGCAGGTTGTCGGCCATCAGCGAAAAGGTGCCGTGGGCCAGGCGCTCGCGGTATTGCTCGCTGCGCACCTGGTTGAGCAAATGCAACGCCAGCACGCCCAGCACAGCCACCAGAATGAGCGCCGCGCACATGCCGCCGTAGATGCGCAGGAAGATCGAGTTCACGGGTTGCAGGCTTCCGGAACGAACAGATACCCCTTGCTGCGGATGGTTTTGATCAGTCGCGGATGATCCGGGTCGTCGCCGATTTTGGGACGGATGCGCGAGATGCGCACATCGATGGAGCGATCCTGGCCGTCATAGCCGATTCCGCGCAGCGCGGTGAAAATCTCTTCCCGGGACAGGATTCGGCCAGCGTTGGCCACCAGCAACCACAGCAGGTCAAACTCAGCGCTGGTCAGCTCGATGCCGCTGTCATTGAGCCAGGCCTCGCGCAATGCGTTGTCCACCACCAGCGGACCGAACTGCAGGCGCCGTTGCTTTTCCGGGGCCACCTCAGGGGTTTCACTGCGGCGCAACAGCGCCTGGATACGCGCCAACAACAGGCGCGGACGCACCGGTTTGCACACGTAATCGTCGGCACCCAGGTCGAGGCCAAGAATTTGATCGGTATCGTCGGTGCGGGCGGTGAGCATCAGGATCGGGCCGTCATACTTGTCGCGCACCTTGCGGCAGATGCTCAGGCCGTCTTCGCCCGGCAACATCAGGTCGAGAATCACCAGGTCCGGCTTCTCGTTGATGATGCGCGCAGCGGCCAGCGCACCATTGCCTTCGATCGACACGCGCAGGCCATTGGCTTCCAGGTATTCGCGGGTCAGTTCGGCCAGACGCTGGTCGTCCTCCACAATCAATACCTGCCAGGCTTCTTGCTCCACGGTGACCTCTGCTTGCCAACAACACTTAATAAGGAAGGATCCGCCCGTCTTTTTGTAATGATTGGGGAGGATAAGAATGCATACACACTGGCCGATTGTATAAACGCCGAACGCCGAGAACACAAGCCGGCAAATGCGTTCGGACAACCGGGTTTTTTGTGATAGGGTTCGCGCCCTTAAAAATCCGAATGACTGTTTTCGATCGCTGAAAATCAGTGGAAAACCATCCGCTCCAGCTAGGTCGCGGCCTACACGCCCGTTCCACGTTTCACACACAATTTACGCACAGGTTTATCCACAGGTAGTACGTTGCAACACCCTCCAAAACGCATTATCTTGTACCTCGGCGCGAAAAAAACCCTACATGTAGGGTTTTAGCTTAAAAGCCCAACCACATTTCAGACCTGAAACTCAAGCGCTTTATTGCGTGTTCAAGGTTGAACCAAGCACGAATTTACAAGCCCAAACCGCGTGCGCGGATGGCACCGTTTTTCCAGGCCTGAACGGTCAGAACGGTACGGGTGTTGCAGTCATAACTGGCACCCCTGAAAGGAATCCGGCTTCGAGCGCAGGCTCGCCGCCAAAGACTTCGGCAAGGAAGCGGCATCATTAGCCTTTTTCCTACTGTCCCGAAGTTGTTATACCCGGCACCTCGTCGGTTGTAGTGCTTCAGGACAGAACGGTGGGCACCGTGATGGTGCCCAAACAAACATAGAGAATGTGGAGACAACCCCCCATGCAAACCGACACAACTCGCGAGAACCCGCAGGGCACCTTGCCGCAGGCCGCTGATTCGACTTCGGATCTGTCCGCCACCGCGCCTGGTCAGCTGCGCGTGATCAAGCGTAACGGCACTGTCGTTCCTTACACCGATGACAAGATCACCGTCGCGATCACCAAAGCGTTTCTCGCAGTTGAAGGCGGCACCGCTGCCGCCTCGTCGCGAATCCATGACACCGTTGCCCGCCTGACCGAACAAGTCACCGCGACCTTCAAGCGTCGCATGCCATCGGGCGGCACCATCCACATCGAAGAAATCCAGGACCAGGTCGAACTGGCCCTGATGCGTGCCGGCGAGCAGAAAGTGGCTCGCGACTACGTGATCTACCGTGACGGCCGTTCGAAAGAACGCGCTGCCCACGCCCCGGCCGAGCAAGCAGTCAACGCTCATCCGTCGATCCGCATCACCCGCGCCGATGGCACCTTTGCTCCGCTGGACATGGGCCGCCTGAACACCATCGTCACCGAAGCGTGCGAAGGCCTGGAAGAGGTCGACGGCGACCTGATCCAGCGCGAAACCCTGAAAAACCTGTACGACGGCGTGGCCCTGACCGACGTCAACACCGCTCTGGTGATGACCGCCCGTACGCTGGTCGAGCGCGAGCCGAACTACTCGTTCGTCACCGCCCGCCTGCTGATGGACACCCTGCGTGCCGAAGGCCTGAGCTTCCTGAACGTTGCCGAAAGCGCGACCCACCACGAAATGGTCGACCTGTACGCCAAGGCCCTGCCTGCGTACATCGCCAAGGGTATCGAGTTCGAATTGCTGAACCCGGTCCTGGCCACCTTCGACCTGGAAAAACTCGGCAAGGCGATCAACCACGAGCGTGATCAGCAGTTCACGTACCTGGGCCTTCAAACCCTGTACGACCGTTACTTCATCCACAAGGACGGTATCCGCTTCGAACTGCCGCAGATTTTCTTCATGCGCGTGGCCATGGGCCTGGCGATCGAAGAGAAGAACAAGGAAGACCGTGCGATCGAGTTCTACAACCTGTTGTCGTCCTTCGACTACATGTCCTCGACCCCTACCCTGTTCAACGCCGGCACCCTGCGTCCACAGCTGTCGAGCTGCTACCTGACCACCGTGCCGGATGACCTGTCCGGCATCTACCACGCGATCCACGACAACGCCATGTTGTCCAAATTCGCTGGCGGCCTGGGCAACGACTGGACGCCTGTTCGTGCGCTGGGTTCTTACATCAAGGGCACCAACGGCAAATCCCAGGGCGTTGTACCGTTCCTGAAAGTAGTGAACGACACCGCCGTCGCCGTTAACCAGGGTGGCAAGCGCAAAGGCGCTGTCTGTGCCTACCTGGAAACCTGGCACATGGATATCGAAGAGTTCATCGAGCTGCGCAAGAACACCGGTGATGATCGTCGTCGTACCCACGACATGAACACCGCCAACTGGATCCCTGACCTGTTCATGAAGCGCGTCTTCGATGACGGCAAGTGGACTCTGTTCTCGCCATCCGAAGTGCCGGACCTGCACGACCTGACCGGCAAGGCTTTCGAAGAGCGTTACGAGTACTACGAAGCCCTGACCGAGTACCCGGGCAAGGTCAAGCTGTTCAAGACCATCCAGGCCAAAGACCTGTGGCGCAAAATGCTGTCCATGCTGTTTGAAACCGGCCACCCTTGGCTGACCTTCAAAGACCCGTGCAACCTGCGCAGCCCGCAGCAGCACGTGGGCGTGGTCCACAGCTCGAACCTGTGCACCGAGATCACCTTGAACACCAACAAGGACGAGATCGCCGTTTGCAACCTGGGCTCGATCAACCTGCCGAACCACATCGTCAACGGCAAGCTGGACACCGCCAAGCTGGAACGCACCGTGAACACCGCCGTTCGCATGCTCGATAACGTGATCGACATCAACTACTACTCGGTGCCGCAAGCGAAGAACTCCAACTTCAAGCACCGTCCGGTCGGCCTGGGCATCATGGGCTTCCAGGACGCGCTGTACCTGCAGCACATTCCTTACGGTTCCGACGCTGCCGTCGAGTTCGCCGACAAGTCGATGGAAGCGGTCAGCTACTTCGCGATCCAGGCTTCCTGCGACCTGGCCGACGAGCGCGGCGCCTACGAGACGTTCCAGGGTTCGCTGTGGTCCAAAGGCATCCTGCCGCTGGACTCGCAACAGATCCTGATCGAACAGCGTGGCCAGAAGTACATCGATGTTGACCTGAACGAATCCCTGGACTGGGCACCGGTTCGCGCCCGTGTACAGAAAGGCATTCGTAACTCCAACATCATGGCCATCGCACCGACCGCGACCATCGCCAACATCACTGGCGTCTCGCAGTCGATCGAACCGACCTACCAGAACCTCTATGTGAAATCGAACCTGTCGGGCGAATTCACCGTGATCAACCCGTACCTGGTTCGCGACCTGAAGGCTCGCGGTCTGTGGGACGCGGTCATGATCAACGACCTGAAGTACTACGACGGTTCGGTGCAGCAGATCGAGCGCATTCCGCAAGAACTCAAAGAGCTCTACGCGACTGCTTTCGAAGTGGACACCAAGTGGATCGTTGACGCGGCCAGCCGTCGTCAGAAGTGGATCGACCAGGCTCAATCGCTGAACCTGTACATCGCGGGTGCATCGGGCAAGAAGCTGGACGTGACCTACCGCATGGCTTGGTACCGTGGCCTGAAAACCACTTACTACCTCCGTGCCCTGGCCGCGACCAGCACCGAGAAGTCGACCATCAACACCGGCAAGCTGAACGCTGTTTCCAGCGGCGGCAACCACGGTGAAGATTCGGTCCTGGCAGCTCCTGCCGGTCCGGCGCCAGTGCCTAAGGCCTGCGCGATTGACGAGCCGGATTGCGAAGCTTGCCAATAAGCTGAGTCGGTGAGCGCTGAAAGGCGCTGACTCGAAAACCCCCGATCAGTCCTCTGGATTGTCGGGGGTTTTCTTTTGCCCCAAGGAAAGTAGCAGCCGAGCTGACGCCTTCGCGGGCAAGCCCGCTCCCACAGTTGATCGCATTTCTCTGGGCAACCCCGGTCTCCTGTGGGAGCGGGCTTGCCCGCGAAGAGGCCGGCACAGACAACCCAAACCTCGGCACCAGATAAAAAATTCCGGCAAAAAAAAGCCCCTATTGCGAGGGGCCATTTGTGCAGCGCTTTTCAGCTAACCAGCATCAGGTCATCTGAATGATGGTCTGCATGATGGTGCTCTGGGTGGAAATAGTCTTGGCGTTTGCCTGGTAGTTGCTCTGCGCCTTGATCAGGTTGACCAGTTCGTTGGTCAGGTTGACGTTGGACTCTTCCAGGGAGTTGGACTGGATGGAGCCCAGGGTCCCGGTTTCCGGAGCGTCATAGCCTGGGATACCCGAGGCGAAGGTCTCTTTCCAGCTAGTGCCGCCAATCGCTTGCAGGCCCTGTTCGTTAGTAAAGCTGGCCAGCGCAACCTGGCCGATGGCCTTGCTCTGGTTGTTGCTGAAGTTAGCGAACAGAGTACCGGTGCCGTCGATGGTCAGGTTGGTGATCTGGCCAGTGGCGTAACCGTCCTGGGTCGGGATCGAACGCGCGGTGTCAGCGTTGTACTGGGTAGTCTTGGCCATCGAGATGGTCACGCCTGCCGGGTTCGCGGCGGCGCCGTTGGCTGTCCAGACGCCATTGGTCACAGTGCCTGGTACCCAGCTTTTCAGCGTCAAGTCACTGCTGATGATTGCAGGTCCGCCCAACGGATCTGGCGTGCTCACCTGAGTCAACTTGCCGCCGCTGTCGAACGACAGTGTCGAAGCGATCGGGGCAGTGGTTTTCGGGTCGCTGCCGGTAGCATCCGGGTTACGACCGTCTACCAGGGTATAAACCTTCCAGGTGTTGCCAGCCGTTTTCACGACGTACTGATCCATCTCGTGCTTGTTGCCCTGGCTGTCATAGATCGGGGTGCTGAACGATTTGGTGTAGGTCGCCGTCAGTGCTGGGTCGAACTTGCCCGCCGGGACGGTATCGTCGATGACCGGAGCCGTCGAGTTCAAGTTGATTGTCGATGCCACAGCCGAAGTGGACTTCGGTGCCAGGTTCGAGGTGTCGAGTTTCAGGTCAGTCAACACGCCGTTGATGATCTTGCCGTTGGCATCCACGCCGTAGCCTTGCAGGCGAGACGTGTAATCGGTGTTGGTGATGAAACCGTCCTTGTCGACCTTGAACGTACCGTTACGGGTGTAAGACACCGAACCATTGTTGCTCAGGGCGAAGAAACCCGAACCGTTGATGCCCATGTCCAGCACGTTACCGGTGTTGTTGATGTCACCCTGGGTGAACTGCTGGGACACGTTGGCCAGGCGCACGCCGCTGCCGACCACTTTGCCGCCGCTGCCGAGTTTGGTCGCCGAGTAGACGTCTTCAAATTCGGTGCGGGAGGATTTGAAACCGGTAGTCGCGACGTTGGCGATGTTGTTACCGGTCACGTCCAGTTGTTTGTTGGCTGCATAGAGACCGCTAAGGCCGATATTGAAAGACATATTCCACTCCTTTGTGCCGGGTTAGTCGGCTCTATATACCAATGGTTTGAACTTTGGACAGGGCGACGGGGCCCAGGCCCGCGAGGTTGAGCGTCAGCTCGCCGCCGGTCTGGCTCAGGGTCACGCTGTTGACGGTGGCCGGCAGGTAAACCGCCAGGTCCGTCGCCGTGCCGTTGACCGGCGCACTGGCCTTGATGGTGTAGGCACCGACCGGAACGGGGTTGCCGCTCGAGTCCTTGCCATCCCACGTGAAGCTGGAACTGCCGACCGCACGAGTGCCCAGATCAATGGTTCTGATTGTTTTGCCAGTGCTGTCGGTAACGGTCACGGTGCCGCTGGAGATGGACGACGTCAGATTGACCGAGCCGTTGACAGCCTTGGTCGGATCATCGACCTGGATATTGTTGGTCTGCACGATCACGGAGCGGCCGACCAGGGACGAGGCCTGCAACGCTTGCGAAGAGCTGTAGTTGCCGGCAATCGAGCTGACCGTGCTGTTGAGCGTAGTGATGCCTTCCAGGCTGCTGAACTGGGCCAACTGGGCGACGAACGCGCTGTTGTCCTGCGGGTCCAGCGGGTTCTGGTTTTTGAGCTGGGTGACCAGCAATTGCAGGAACGCATCCTTGCCCAGCGCCTGGCCGCCCGTCGCGCTGTTGGTCGCGGAGGCAATGCCGCCCGACGTGGAGCTGCTGGATTTGACGGAAGAGTTCGCCAGAATGTCATTGACGCTGAGGCTGCTGGTGGAATCGGTAACACTCATCTGAGTCGCCCCTTATCACTGACCGAGAGTCAGGACCTTCTGCATCATGGTTTTGGCGGTGTTCATCATTTCGGCGTTGGTCTGGAACGAACGACTGGCGGAAATCATGTCGGCCATTTCTTCGACGACGTTGACGTTGGGGTAGTAGACGTAACCCTTGGCGTCGGCCGCTGGATGGTTCGGCTCGTAACGCGCCTCAAGGTTGCTCTGATCCTCAACCACACCCAGCACTTGCACGCCTTGACCGGCCGCGTCCTGGTTCTGGAACAGCGAATCACCGCCGCCGCTCTGGCCGCCCTGGAACATGGTGGCGAATACCGGGTGACGGGCGCGATAGGTCTGGTCGATGCTCGACGAAACGGTTTCGGCGTTGGCGATGTTCGAAGCCACGGTGTTCAAGCGAGTGGTCTGGGCACTCATGCCGCTACCGGCAATGTTGAAAACACTGGATAGAGACATGAATTACTCTCCGCGCAGGGCTGCCATCAGCCCTTTGAATTTGCTGTTGAGCAGGGTGAAGCTGGCCTGGAAGCCGACCGCGTTTTCCGCGTAATTCGACTGTTCCAGTTGAGCGTCAACGGTGTTCTGGTCGATCGACGGTTGCATCGGGGTGCGATACATCAGCGATTCGTCGCCGTTACCCAGGCCTTCGGCTTCGATATGACGGCTGTTGGTCATGTTCAAGGCAAAGGTGCCGCCATTGGTTTTCTCGTTCTGTGCAGCGAGCACTTTGGAGAACTCCAGGTCCCGAGCCTTGTAGTTCGGGGTATCGGCGTTGGCAATGTTGTTGGCCAGGACTTCGGCACGCTGGGCGCGAAAGCCCAAGGCTTGTTCGTGGATACCGAGCGCTTTATCGAAGCTGATGCTCATGTCGGGAAACCTTCGGGTGACCTGATTTTCGTAACAGAGACATAGCAAGCGGCGTGCCAATTCAAAAAATCCCGTAAACCGGGGCTTTGCGGGCGGTGGCAAGGCGGCAATGCCAGAAAAGCGGCAACCGGTTTCCGCCGTCTGCCGCTTTTCTGCCGCTTGTCACCGATTTTCAGAACACCGCCATTCCCTGTGGGAGCCGGGCTTGCCCGCGATGGCGGTGTGTCAGTCACATCAACTTCGCCTGTGATACCGCTATCGCGGGCAAGCCCGGCTCCCACAGGGAATGGCGGTGGTGCCGAGAAATCATCAGGCATAAAAAAACGGGAGCCCCTGAGGACTCCCGTTTTCATGTGTGCCGCCAACCCATCACTTCGCCTGGTAAATGATCCCCGGGCTGCACTGGACCATCTGGTAGTGGTCCGGCAAACCGTTCAGCGCTTCGGAAGCGCCAAGGAACAGATAACCGCCGGGTTTGAGCGTGCTGTGAATGCGCAGCAGGATGTCTTTCTTCACCTCGGCGGAAAAGTAGATCAACACGTTGCGGCAGAACACGATATCGAACTTGCCCAGGGCTGCGTAGCTGTCGAGCAGGTTGAACGAGCGAAACTCCACGCGACTCTTGATCGGCGCCTTGATCGCCCAGCGTCCCGGCCCCTTGGGGTCGAAATAACGCTGAAGGCGTTCGGGCGACAGGCCACGGCCGATGGCCAGGCTGTCGTACTCGCCGGTCTTGCAGTTGGTCAGCATGGTGCCGGACAAATCAGTGGCAACGATCTGCACACCCATTTTCAACTGGCCCATGTTGACCCGCTCGAACTCATCGATGGACATCGACAGCGAATACGGTTCCTGACCCGACGAGCACGCCGCCGACCAAATCCGCAGACGCTGACCGGGGGCTGCCTTGATCGCTTCGGGCAACACCTTGTTCTTCAAGACTTCAAACGGATAGGTGTCACGAAACCACAGGGTTTCGTTGGTGGTCATGGCATCCACCACCATCTCGCGCAAACCACTGCGCGGCTGGGTCTGAATGCGCTGGACCAGTTCACCCAACGACTTGATACCCTGCTGTTCCATCAGTTTGTTGAGACGGCTCGATACCAGGTATTGCTTGTTTTCACCGAGCAAAATGCCACAGGCTTTTTCCAGGAATACCCGGAACTGTTCGAAATCCAAATTACCCGTAGACAAAGATACCGCCTCTTAAATCGTGTTGAACCGCCAGGGGCAAAAGGCCCCTAGCTGATATCTGCTGCTTTGATCCGGTCGACTACCCGGGATGCCAGGTCATCAGGACGGAATTTGGCAAGGAAGTCATCAGCACCGACTTTCTTGACCATCGCCTGATTGAATACGCCCGACAACGAAGTATGCAGGATGATATGAAGCTTTTGCATGCGCGGGTCGGCGCGGATCTCGGCCGTCAGCGTGTACCCGTCCATTTCCGGCATCTCGATGTCGGAAATCATCATCAGGAACTCTTCTTCCGGCTTCTTGCCCTCGTCGACCAGCTTGCGCAGGTATTCCAGCGCTTGCCGACCGTCGTTCAACGCCACCACTTCGACGCCGATCGTTTGCAGGCAGCGCGTCACTTGCTTGCGCGCCACCGATGAGTCATCAACCGTCAAGACCCGCAGCGACAACGCTTTGTGCTGGGTTTCGACATCCACCACACCGACCGAAATCGCTTCCGGTGTGGGTGCCACTTCCGCCAGCACTTTTTCGACGTCGATGATTTCGACTAGCTGATTGTCGACCCGAGTCACAGCGGTCAGGTAATGATCGCGCCCGGTACCCTTGGGAGGTGGATGAATTTCCTCCCAGTTCATGTTGACGATGCGCTCCACCGAGCGCACCAGGAAACCCTGGGTCTTGGTGTTGTACTCCGTAATGATCACAAACGGATTGCTCTGATCCTTAAGCGCGCCGGAGCCGGTCGCCATTGCCAGATCGAGAATCGGAATGGTCGCCCCCCGGATATTTGCCACACCGCACACGACAGGACTGGACTTGGGCATCAGGGTCAGCTTGGGGCATTGCAGCACCTCACGAACCTTGAAAACGTTGATCCCATACAGCTGCTGACCGTCAAGACGGAACAACAACAGTTCAAGGCGATTCTGCCCCACCAGTTGCGTGCGCTGGTTTACTGAATCCATTACACCAGCCATGCACAGAACTCCTACACCAACGCTTAAGTGTGTTGCGACGCGCATTCATTGCTAAACGGCACGGCGCTTGCTTTTTAACTCTTATGAACACAGAACCGACATTTTTCCGACGCCTGACATCAACTTTCCGCAAATTGCTTTGTGTGATGCCGGCCGTTTGCCTGTTCAACGCTGGCAGCCCTGCCCTTGCTGACTCGGTTACCTTGCCTGACATGCTTATCGGCGTCACACAGGGCTTTCTTGAATTCACCGTAGAGGACTATTTGGCTACCAGTCAAACCGAAGGTCGCTACGAAATCGAAGTCAACCGACTCGATCCACGTATGCATATGCCCATGTGCGACAAGGAATTGACAGCCACTCTGGAGAGCCCGGCGACCCCGATCGGACGGGTCACGGTCAAGGTTCGCTGCGATAGCTCCTCGCCCTGGACCGTCTTCGTGCCCGCTCAAGTCCGCCTGTTTCGGGAGGTCGTCACGACTACTCGGCCGCTCAAGCGCGCCGGTATCGTCGAACCCGAGGATGTGATGCTGCGTGAACGTGATATCAGTCTGATCAACCAGGGTTATTTCACCTCGCTGGATCAAGCCATCGGACAAAAACTTACCCGACCAACGGTCGCCGATCAGGTCCTGACGCTGGTGCATCTGGAACAGGCGGAAGTCATTAGTAAGGGCGACCAGGTGGTGATCACGGCACGCAGTGGTACGCTCAGTGTGCGCATGCCCGGCGAAGCGCTGTCCAACGGCGGCTTGCGTGAACAGATTCGAGTGAAAAATCTCAATTCCAATCGGGTCATCAAGGCGCAGGTGATCGCGCCAGGCCAAGTGGAAGTGGCTATGTAGATATCTTTATCTCTTTGGGTGAAGAGATGGCGCGTTGCCCGGCGGTTCCCTAAACTGTGCCCCAGGCAGGAAAAGCACTGGCACTTGCACGCTCATTGATAAATGAGCCTAAAGTTTTTGCAGGGAGAGCCGAAAACATGGCAAGCGTCCAAATACCCAGAGGTTTTTTATCATGGTCATCGATTTCAGCCGTTTAAACAGCTCCTCGCCACTTACCGGTAGTACGCGTACCAGCGCCGCGAAGGAAACCGCCGAAGCCGGCAAATCCGCGCCGCTGAATACCCCGGCCGAACAGGCCAGTACCGTCACAAGCGGGGAATCGGTACACCTCAGCAATGAGGCTCAACAGTTGCAGAAGGTCACTGACAAGCTGCGCGATCAGCCTGCCGTCGACAACGCCCGTGTGGCAGAGTTGAAAGCAGCAATCGCCGATGGCAGCTATAAAGTCGACAGCAACCGTGTAGCCAGCAAACTGCTCAACTTCGAAGCCCAGCGCTAGGCCATTGCCTGCGCCAGGCTTTTGGACGCTTAAACCCCAAGGCCAGCCATGCACGATACTAATTTACTGCAACTGATCATCGACGACTTTGCCCCGGCGCAACACTTGCTGGAGTTACTGCAAACCGAGTCCCTCGCCTTGCATGGTCGCGACATGCAACTGCTCGAGGATATTCTCGCGCAGAAACAGGCACTGATCGTTTTGCTTGACCAGCATGGCCGCAAGCGCAGTGAAATCCTCGCCAGCCTCAACCTGCCGCTCAATCGCACGGGTCTCGAGCAACTTGCCAGCCATTCCAGCATTGGTGAACAGTTGCTGGCACAAAGCGATGTGCTGACCGACCTCCTGGCTCAGTGTCAGACTGCCAACGCCAGTAATGGCCAGTCCATTCTGGTCCAGCAGGCCGCCACGGCCAATCAGCTGAAAATCCTCACCGGTGGCGAACCACCCGCGCTTTATGATGCCCGCGGATCCACCGCCAAGCTTGCGAAGCCGCGCCCGCTCAGTCAGGCTTGAGCCTTTGCATCGACACGCCCTATCAAGACACGAAACATGCTGGCAAAATGCTGGCTCGCCGTAGTCAATTTTTTGCCTGGAGATCGATTAACCGTGTTCAATACCCAAAGCGCGGAAGACGCCCCGCAGCCACCCAAGGTGCTTACCACACCTCTGGAGATCTCCAGCAACCTGCGCCAGCTTCAGGACAGCCATGACCCGCTGATCATTACGTTCCATGAGCGCACCCAGCGCTTTCAGAGCTATCTGGTGGACATTGATCGCGACAGAAATATGATCACCCTGGATGAAATGATCCCGCGTGACGGAGAACGCTTTCTGCTGGCCGGAGAACCGTTCAAGGTTGAAGGCTTCCACGACGGTGTGCGCATCGCCTGGGAAAGCAATGGCGCGCTGTCCATCGATGAGTCCGGCGATACTCGCTGCTATCGTGGCCCCCTGCCCGCTGAAGTGGTTTATCACCAGCGCCGCAACGCGTTCCGTGCAGCGTTGAAACTGGCGCAACTGGTCAGCGTCGAACTGGGCGGCGACAAACTCAAGTCGACCCTGGGCGGCAAGCTGCTGGACATTTCGGCCACCGGCTGCAAGTTGCGTTTTGAAGGCGACATCACCAGCAGCCTGCAACTGGGCCAGGTCTATGACCGCTTCGTCGCCGCCCTGCCCTTCGGCAACATGACCGCACCAGTCGAGTTGCGTTACCTGCACTTCGAAGAGAAGATCTCCACCACTTTCGCCGGTGTTCGCTTTCATAACATGAGCGGACTGGTGCAGCGGCAAGTCGAGCGCTTCGTCTATCAGCTGCAACGCGAAGCACGACGTTTCGACAAAGACGACATGTAATACGACGCTTCAACAAAAAACGGGCAGTCCCTTGCGGTGACTGCCCGTTTTTTTATGCCTTGGCCTATGGCCTGGCTTCGGTAAAGCTTTGCTCGCGGCCCGCGTCCGGATCTTCAGGTGGCGGATCCGCCTGCGGATCCGTTTGCGGTTCAGGCTCCGGTTCAGGGCTGATCGGGCTTTGCATCTGGTCTTGCACCACCTGCTCATCGACACGCGGATCGAGGCACGCCACCAGCGGCGAACTGGACATACTGTCCGGCATGGCCACGTGATGCAGCGGCGCATCGTCGACCTGATGCAGGTTGGTGACCGCTTTGGGGCGGATGCGCCACACCAGCACCAACGCAAAGAAACTGAAGAAGGCGTAAAGCATGTGGCTGCCAAACAGCTTCATCAGCACCCCGGCCACCAACGGTCCGATACTGGCGCCAACACCGTAGGTCACCAACAACATCGCGGTCAGGGAAACACGACGATCACCTTCGACATGGTCATTGGAGAACGCCACCGCCAGCGGATACAGGCAGAACATCACCAGCGAACAGAAGAACCCGGCGACAAACAAAACCTCCAGCGGCACCTGCTGCATGATTGCCAGCGGCAACGCAGTCAGGGCCAGCACCACCGCAAAACAGCGGATCAACAACGCCCGGTCATAACGGTCGGACAGCCAGCCCAGCGGCCATTGCACCAACAGTCCGGCAAAAATACAGCTACCCATGAACAGACCGACCTGCTCGGTGGACAACCCTTGCTGCGAGGCATACAGCGGCGCCAGACCATAGAACGAGCCAATGATCAGCCCCGCCCCCAGCACCGTACTCAACGACTGCGGCACGCGCTTGATGAAGAACCGCGGCTCCATAGGCGCCGGATGCAACGGTGCAGGGTGAATCCGGCGTGTCAGGGCCACCGGCACCAGGCACAGCGCGAAGCACAAGGCGACCAGCATCAGCAGCTCCAAGCCCAGCGCCGGGTGCATGACCAGAATCAGCTGACCCAGCACCAGCCCCAGGTAGGAGGCGATCATATAGCCGCTGAACACCGTGCCACGCTGCGACGCTTCGGCCTGCTCGTTGAGCCAGCTTTCAATGACCATGTACTGGCACATCATGCCGAGGCCGACGATGATCCGCAGGAATATCCAGGCCGGCAGCCAGTCGATCAGGCCGTGGCCAAGCACCGCCGCGCCGACAATCCCGGCGCAGGCCGAATAGGCTCGAATGTGTCCGACCCGGGCAATCAGCCGGTGGCCGATCTTGCCGCCCAGCACCAGACCAAAATAGTTGGCCGCCATCAACGCACCGACCCACAGGCTGTCGACGTGATCGGCCGCCAGGCGCAAGCCCAGGTACGTACTTAGCAAGCCAGAGCCGATCAACATCATCAGCGAGGCAAAATAAAGCGCTCGAAAAGGTTTCCAGATTTGGCGCATCGGCGTTCCGAGCGGCTCCTTGCAGTGAGAGTCGGGCTATCCGAAAAGATAGCTCGTAGACGATGGATCGTCAGGCCTGAGCAGCCAGGACACGGCGCTCCCAGGGCGTAATTTCATCGAAGAAGCTGGTCAACTCCATGGTCTTCGAAGCGACGTAGCCTTCGATGAACTCGTTGCCAAACAGTTCCTTCGCCAATTGGCTACGTTTCAGACGTTCAAGAGCGGCATGCAAGGTACACGGCAACGAAAGATTATCCGGCACTTTGAATTCGCCCTGGATCGCCTCGCTTGGCTCCAACATGTTTTCAATGCCATGCAAACCGGCAGCAAGGCTGGCGGCGATCGCCAGGTACGGATTGGCATCGGCCCCCGGCAGGCGGTTCTCGACCCGACGAGCGGCCGGCGAACTGGCGGGAATACGCAACCCGGCGGCCCGGTTGTCGTGGGACCAGCAGGCATTATTCGGTGACGCGAAGGGATGGCACAAGCGCTGATAGGAGTTCACGTTCGGTGCAAACAGCGCGGTGAAATCCGCCATGCATGCCTGCTGGCCGCCGATGAAATGACGGAAGGTTGCAGTCGGCTGCCCGGCCTCATCGCTGAACACGTTACGCCCGCTGCCGATCTCGACGATGCTCTGGTGAATGTGCATCGAACTGCCCGGCGTGTGCGCCAAGGGTTTGGCCATGCAGACCACGGTCAGGCCGTGCTTGAGCGCGACTTCTTTGAGCAGATGCTTGAACAGCAACGTCTGGTCGGCCAGCAGCAACGGATCGCCGTGCAGCAAGTTGATCTCGAACTGGCTGACGCCCATCTCGTGCATAAAGGTATCGCGCGGCAGGCCCAACGCCGCCATGCATTCGTAGACGTCACTGAAAAATGGCCGCAAACCGTTGTTGGAACTGACACTGAACGCCGAATGACCGTCTTCGCGTCGACCGTCCAGGCCCAGCGGCGGTTGGAACGGCTGGGTTGGATCGGGATTGGCTGCGAAGACGAAAAATTCCAGCTCGGTCGCCACCACCGGCGCCAAGCCCAGGGCCGCGTAACGCGCGATGACCGCCTTGAGCTGGCCACGGGTCGACAGGTTCGAGTGTTCGCCGGTCAGTTCGTCGGCGTCGCAAATGGCCAATGCCCGCGGTGGCTTGCTCCAGGGCAGGCGATGGATCTGCGCCGGATCAGGCACCAGCGCCAGGTCGCCGTCGTCACTGCCGTAAAACCGTGCTGGCGGGTAGCCGCCCATGATGCATTGCAGCAGCACACCCCGCGCCATCTGCAAACGCCGCCCTTCAAGGAATCCTTCGGCGGTCATCACCTTACCGCGCGGTACGCCATTCAAGTCCGGCGTGACACATTCAATCTCATCAATGCCCGTCAATCGCTGCGCGAGTGAACGCTGGCCATCGGTTGTCATGACTCAATCCTTTGTAGTGGTGCAAGCCGCGAACGGCGACCCGTACAAAATAGGCTCCGCCTGTTCGGAATTTCAAGCAGCACACACAAAAAGAAACGTCAGGGCAGATAGAGGCTGAATACACCGCCGCCCAAGGGGCCGCCGTTGCTGATACGGGTGCACCCTTGCACGCCATTGCGCTGATGCAAGGCGGCGATCCGGCCGGCGAAATACAAGCCCAGGCCTGTGCTGCCGCTGCTTTGATTGATGCCCTGCACGTAATCGGCCTGGCGCTCGATCATCTCGACGGGATAACCGTCGCCATCGTCATTGATGGTCAGCATCAACTGACCGGCCTCGTCGCTGACACTGATCAGCAGCGACTGGCGGGCGTAACGAATGGCGTTGTTGATGGTGTTGGCCAGCACCGAGGCAACCAGCTCCCGGTCGAAGAACCCCAAGGGACACAGCGGGTCGACTTCATAGGTCGCGATTATGCCGCGACTGGCGAACACCTCTTGATGAGCGGCCAGTTGCGCTTCGATGAAATCATCCAGCTCATGGTAGGCCGGCTGCAACGGCATCTGATTGACGCCCAGCTTGTACAGCCCCAGCAACTGCACCAGCATGCCGTTGAGGTGAGCGAACTCGAACTCGATGACGCCCTGCTCCGGGCTCTGCCGCTCTGAGTTGGGCAAGCGCCCCATCCATTGGCTGTGGGCCTGCATCAGCATGGCCAGCGAGTTCTTCATGTCGTGCACGGTGGAGGCAATCACCGTGGAGAAATCCAGTGCCGGGTACTCTTGGCTCATCCGCTGAACGCCTTGATTTTCAGTTTCTGGTAGCGCGGATAACGCGCGTCGGTGTCGGGCATCATGCCGACCTGTTTCAGGCAGGCGCGACATTCTTCAAGTTCGGGCGAAGGCACGCTGGTGTCCGTGCCGTGCAACAACGACTGCGCCATATTGAGTGCGATACTGATGTTTTTCGGTTGCAGGGCCAGCGCTTTGCGAAACACCGCCCGGGCTTCGACCAGGTTGCCGGTCTTGTACACCTGCACGCCTTGCCGGTTGAGGTCGGAGGCCACGTTGCCCGAATTCAGAATCGCCGGATCATCGGTCAATTTGGCGATCCCTTGCATCACCACAGGATCGTCACCGTAGATTTCCGCGCAGTTCTTCAACATCGACGCACCGGCACTGGCCTGCCCGAGCATTTGCAACTGCTTGGCCACCAGCAGCGCCGCTTCGGCGCTCATGAACTGCTCCATGCCGTCCAGGCGCATCATCGCTTGCTCAGTGAGCTTTTCAGCGGTTTCCGCGTCGTTGAGCAGCAGACTGGTGGCTTTCATCAGTCGCGCACGGATTTGCAGGCCCGGGTCCGACGGATTTTCCTTGGCCACCAGGCTGAGGGTCGTGTTGATCTCCAGCCGAGTGCGGGTATCCAGGCCTTTCTCGCTGCCTTTGCTGATCAAGGCGTGGGCCAGGCCCAGGTTGCTTTCGGCGTCCTTGAAGCGTGATTGAGCGCCTTGGGACACGGCCTGGCGGTAAGCCTTGGAGGCCGTTTCGAAATCTTCGTTGGCCATCGCCAGCTTGCCCAACTGCGCTTGCCGGCGCACCGCCAGCGGCGACAGGCGAATGGCCTCTTCCAGCACCCTCTGTGCGCCCTTGTTATCGCCTTCGGCCACCAGCACGTCGGCCATGCCGTCATACAGCGCCGGCATCATCGGAAACACCTTCAAGGCTTTTTCGTATACGCCTTTGGCCTGGCTGATCTGGCCACGCTTGAACAGCAATTTGCCCAGCCCGGCGAACGCCCAAGGCAAAGGCCGATCAGCAATGATGCCGTCGTAAAGGCGTTCCAGCGCTTCGTTCTGATTCAAGTCACGCAACGCGTCCGCGCGATAACGCAGACACAGCGGCGAATAACGGATGTCCTTCTTGCACAACTCGATGCAGGCGTTGAGCACTTCCATCGGCTTGCCGCGATCAAGCGCTTGCAGAATCGGTTTGAGCAGGTTCTTGCGTTGTTCCAGACGCTCCAGCCGCTGGGCCAGACCGGACCGGTTGAATGGTTTGGTCAGGTAAGCGTCGGGTTCATGCTCCAGCGCACTGAGCACCATCGCCTGGCTGGTTTCGGCGGTGACCATGACGAACACACTTTCATGGCTGATCAGCTTCTCGATCATCAAGTCTTCGAGCACCTGCTGACCGTTTTTCTTGCCATCGCCTAGGTGAAAATCCTGCAGGATAAAGTCGTAGGCCTTCTGCGAGCACATGCGCAGCGCCTGTTCACCGGTATCCGCGGTGTCGACGTCCTTGACGCCCAATTCACGCAGCATGGACCTGACGGAACTGCGGAAATCCGAGAAATCATCGACGATCAGAAAACTCTTTTGGTGATACGACAGCATCGAAGATTTCCAGGCAGTTTAAGTAGAAGACCATGACCGTTCGGGTTATCGGCCAGTGGTGCCATTCCCTTGAGAACTCCAGCCCCCAAGTGTCTCTAAATATTTGAAGGTGTTATTGAAAAACGGGATTATCCTGCTTTATTGAAGCCCGTTCAGACCTATTTGAATTCAACGCCCCTATCGCCGGCTAAGGCACAAGAAATGACCAGCACTCCCCCACACTCGGCCAACGCTCCCAAGCGAAAGGCCCTGAGCCCCAGCACACTGGACTTTCCGGTGGTCGGCATCGGCGCATCGGCGGGGGGACTGCAGGCCATCAAATTGTTTTTCGAAAACATGCCACACGACAATGGCATGGCGTTCGTGATCATTCTTCACCTGTCGCCCGACCACCAGAGCATCGCAGACAGGATCATCCAGGAATCGACCCGGATGCCGGTCCTGCAAGTCACCGAAACGGTACCCATCGAGAAGAACCACATTTACGTCATCTCTCCGGCTCGACAGCTGACGATGAACGACGGTGTGCTGGAGGTCAGCAGCAACGACCGGAGCGAAGGCCGACACGCCTCTATCGACCTGTTCTTTCGCGACCTGGCCGAAGTACATCGCGAACGCGCGTTCTGTCTGGTGCTGTCGGGCAGCGGCTCCGATGGTGCGGTCGGTCTGTCACGCATCAAGGAACACGGCGGGATCACCATGGCGCAGATGCCGGAAGATGCCGAGTTCGACGGCATGCCCCGCGCCGCCATCGAGACGGGCATGGTCGACCTGGTGTTGCCGGTGGTGGAAATGCCGCAAAAGCTGCTGGAGCTGTGGCACAACTCACAGGAAATCAGCCTGCCAACCGCCAACGACCCGGAACTGCAATCCTTCGCGTCCGTGTCCGAACGTGACGCGGCGGTTGCCGAACAATTGCTGCACGATATCCTGATCCAGTTGCGCACCGGCACCGGTCACGACTTCAAGCACTACAAGCGCGCAACCGTATTGCGGCGTATCGAGCGCCGGATGCAGGTCACGGCCCAACCTGACCTGGCAGCCTATTATCGCTACCTGCAAAACAACCCCGAAGAAACCAAGGCTCTGCTCGGCGATATGCTGATTGGCGTGACCAATTTCTTCCGCGATCGCGAAGCGTTCGAAGCCCTGGAACGCGATGTTCTGCCGCAACTGGTCAGCGCAGTCGTGTCGGCGCACCCCGAGAAAGAAGAAATCCGCGTCTGGTCGGCCGGTTGCTCCACGGGCGAGGAAGCCTACAGCCTGGCGATGCTGATCAGTGACCAACTGCAACTCGACGCCAGCAAAGCCACATTGCAACTGTTCGCCACCGACATCGACGAACGTGCCATCAGCGTCGGGCGGGCGGGCCTGTATCCACAAGCCATCGTGACCGACGTGCCGCCAACGCGACTGAGGAATTATTTCGTCAAGGAAGACGACCACTACCGGATTCGCAAGGAGCTGCGCGAAAAAGTCCTGTTTGCCAAACACAGCCTGTTGTCCGACCCGCCCTTCTCGCAAATCGACCTGATCGTCTGCCGAAACCTGTTGATCTATCTGGATCGCGAAGTGCAGCGCGAAATTCTGCAGATGTTCCACTTTGCACTGCGCCCGGGAGGTTTTCTGTTTTTGGGTTCGTCAGAAAGCGCGGATGCGTGCCACGAGCTGTTTGCCACGGTGGACAAGCGCAACCGGATCTTCCGCGCCAAAACCGGCACCGCCAGCAGCCGACGCACCCCGACCATGCCGCGTGGCGGTTACGTGCGCACCAATGTTTCCCGCGAGGCACCGCAGAACGCGGTGCAGCGCAAGCTGTCCTTCAGCGACATTCACCAGCGCGCCCTGGAACGTACCGCGCCACCGAGCATGATTGTCGATGCCAACGCTGACATTCTGCACATGAGCGGAAGCGCCGGACGTTTCCTGCGCCATGTGGGCGGTGAATTGTCGCGTAACCTGCTGACGCTGATCCTTCCGGAGTTGCGCCTGGAAATCCGCACCACGCTGTTTCAGGTTCAACAAAGCGGCCTGGCGGTCAAATCCCGCGCGGTGCCCATCACACGCGACAATCGACGCTACAAGATCGACCTGCTGGCACAGCCATACAAGGACGAAGAGTCGGAAGGCGAGTTTGTCCTGGTGATTTTCGAAGAGGCCGAAATCGACCCTGCCGAACAGGAAGCAACGACCCTGTTGCAAACCGAAAGCCAGGTCCTGTCCAACCTTGAACGCGAACTGCAACGCACCAAATTGCATTTGCAGGACACCATTGAACAATCGGAAGTCTCCAGCGAAGAGCTCAAGGCTTCCAACGAGGAAATGCAGGCGATCAACGAAGAGCTGCGCTCGGCCACCGAAGAGCTGGAAACCAGCAAGGAAGAACTGCAGTCGATCAACGAAGAGTTGTTGACGGTCAACTACGAGCTGAAGACCAAAGTCGAAGAAACCGACAAGATCAACGACTACCTGACCAACCTGATAGCCTCGACAGACATTGCCACGGTGTTTGTCGACCGGGACATGCGGATCAAATGGTTCACACCGCGAGCCACGGACATCTTCAGCATGTTGCCGGTAGATACCGGGCGTTCGTTGCTCGATATCACCCATCGCCTGCAATACGACGACCTGGCCAAGGATGCCGCACTGGTGTTTGAATCGTTGAACATGATCGAACGTGAAATCAGCAGCACCGACAATCGTTGGTACATCGCCCGTCTTCTGCCGTACCGCTCCAGCGAAGACCACATCGACGGCACGGTGCTGACCTTCATCGATATCACCAAGCGCCGCGCCGCCGAAGACGAGTTGCGCCTGAGCGAAGAACGCATGCGCCTGGTGGCGGAAAGTACCCGCGATTACGCGATCATTACCCTTGATGAACAAGGTGTGATCACCAGCTGGAACAAAGGCGCCGAGTTGATTTTTGGCTACAGCAAGGTCGAGGCCGAAGGCGTCTATTACGACTTCATTTTCTCCGAAGAAGACCGCGCCTCCGGCCTCCCCAAAGCCGAGCTGCAAAAAGTCCACACCCAAGGCCGTAGCGAAGACGAACGCTGGTACCTGCGCAAGGATGGCAGGCGCTTCTATTGCAGTGGTGAGGTGACGCTACTCACCGGCGACAATCTGCGCGGCTACGTGAAAATCGCCCGCGACCTGACCGGCCACAAGCGCCAGCACGAAGAGCAAAGCCAGGCACTGGCCGAGACGCGCAACACCAGTTACCTCAAGGATGAGTTCTTCGCGGTCATGTCCCATGAACTCAAGCATCCATTGAACCTGATCCAGCTCAACGCCGAGCTGCTGCGTCGATTGCCGGTGACCAAGGCTGTGGCCCCGGCCGCCAAGGCCGTCAACACGATCTGCGATGCCGTCACCAGCCAGGCGCGGATTATTGACGATCTGCTGGATGTCGCGCGGGTGCGTACCGGCAAGCTCAAGCTGCAAGCGGTCACCGTGGACCTGGTGAGCGTGCTGCGCGACATTCATACGGTGGTCCTTAACGAACAGCACGAAACCACCGTCGAGCTTCAGGTGCCTTCACAGCCTCTGATGGTTCACGCCGACCCGACGCGCCTGGAGCAGATCATCTGGAACCTGGTGAACAACGCGCTGAAATTCACCCCGCCCACAGGTCGCGTGCAACT
This sequence comes from Pseudomonas arsenicoxydans, assembly GCF_900103875.1. NCBI lineage: Bacteria > Pseudomonadati > Pseudomonadota > Gammaproteobacteria > Pseudomonadales > Pseudomonadaceae > Pseudomonas > Pseudomonas arsenicoxydans. Next base: position 5,908,564 of record NZ_LT629705.1, read on the forward strand.
GATCGCCAGCCAGGATGGCGCCAAGGTGCGACTGGACGTCAAAGACAACGGCACCGGCATCGCCCCTGAGAACCTCGAGCATGTGTTCGATCTGTTCGGGCAGGCTGAAAAGCAGCACGTTTCGCATCACCGAGAGGGTCTGGGTATTGGCCTGTCCCTGGTGCGCCAATTGACAGAAGCACAACAGGGCACGGTTGAAGTCAGCTCGCCTGGGCTGGGCGCAGGCTGCACGTTCAGCGTCTGCCTGCCGATGGCCAGGACGGATGGCGAGGCTAACTCTGCCCTGCGGCTCGACGACGAGGCTACCGGAAGGCTGAGCGGTTTAACCATTCTGCTGGTCGATGACTCCGCCGATGTGCTGGAAACCTTGAAGGTACTGCTGGAAATGGAAGACGCCGAAGTCATCGCGTTCGACCGCCCGGCAGAGGCCCTGGATGCAGCAAAAAGCATGCATTTTGACCTCATCATTTCGGACCTTGGCATGCCGGTCATGAGTGGTCACGAACTGATGAGCGCGTTACGTCAGCTACCGTTCGCCAAGGATGTGCCGGCCATCGCGCTGACGGGCTATGGCGCCCACAGCGACATTACAAAGTCCCGGCAATCGGGCTTTGACCAACACGTTGGAAAACCGGTGTCCTACGAGGAGTTGATCGAAACCATCGAAGCACTACGCTCCAAGAGCGTATCGATGGGCAAATGACTCAACTCAAATAGGCGCGTTGCACGCAGACGCGCCGATCAATCGCTTGTCTGAGTCGCTCTTTATGGTCCGCCCAGATCCCAGGATCGACTTTGTGGGCGCGCATGAGTTCGAGCATCGCCTCCTTCGCTGCCAGGTATTCCGACCACGCGTCATCGGTGCGAATCTTCAGACGCTCACGCTCGGTCATTTCCATCCGTCGCAGAGCCAGCGTAGGCTCATCGGTGATCACCGGGTCCAGCGTAAACTGCACCCGATGCGGCGCCACAAACGCCCGAGTGTCAGCCACCAGCTCTCTGGCTCGCCGCGCGCCCCACTTCAACGCCGTGCAGTAATACTCGCCGACACAGCGGTCATGAAACTCTTCGCAAATCGCCCAACCACTGTCGGCATAAATCCCGATAAACACCTGGGTGACACCCTCATGACTCACCCGCGCCTGGACTTCGACCTGTACACCGTCGCTGAGTACTTCTTCGTGAGTGTGGATAGGTAACCGGTTGTTGGTCCATAACCAGAATTGTGCGCCTCTGCGTCGCATTGCTTCGCTCCTTGTTTCGTATCTGGAGTAAGGCACAGCAATGAGGGACTTGCCACGTAGATCGTCGGTTTGAGGACACAAAAAAGCCCTGCCGGAGGAAGGTTCCTGGCAGGGCTTTTTCTTACAGCGCAAGGCTGAAATCAATGTGGTGTCCCAGGGCAGGTTCGAACTGCCAACCTTCCCCTTAGGAGGGTCATTTCAGAAGCTTGCCACACTTGATGAAGCCCAGAAATTACGAGGCTCTTCGTCCGGTTGCGTCCGTGAAAACGGCCCCGTATAGTTCTTTTTGCTGCCACGGTGCTGTCACGGAGTTGTATGGCTTGAAAACGAAGATCACCCAGAAACTCATCAACAGCCTGGCTACAGAGCCGAATGCATATCGTGTGCATGACACTGTGCAGCCCGGCCTATTCATCCGTGTGCTGCCGAGCGGGCATAAATCGTACATGGTCACCTGGGGGCGCAACAAGAATGCCACCCTTGGCCGCGTTGGGGTGATGACACTTGACCAGGCGCGCACCGAGACGGCCAAGTACCTTGCAGATGCACACGCCCACGGGGAACCGCTGGCCGTAACCCAGGGCCGGAAAGGCGCCACCCTCCCCTCCTTGCGCAAATTCATCGATGACATCTATATGCCGTGGTTCGAAGCCCACCACAAGGGGCATGAGAAGACGCTGCACACGCTCAATAATAACTTCGAAGCGATCATGCCCCAGCGCCTGGGCGACATCACTGGCCGCGATCTGGAGCAGATCCGCACGGGATGGATGCAGTCTGGCAATAAGCCTTCGACAGTGAATAGAAAAATGGGATCGATCAGCGGCGTGTTCAGTCGGGCCGTTGAGTGGGAGTACATCTCCGCGCATCCGCTGGCCAAGCTCAAACAGCTCAAGGTCGACTCAATGGGCAAGGTTCGATATCTGGACCAAGATGAGACCAAGCGTCTGCGCGAAGCCCTGGACGCGCGCCAAGACGAAGCCCGGGCTGAGCGCGAGACAGCGAACAATTGGCGGGCAGACCGCGGCAAGGAGCAAATGCAAAGTTTGCTGCAGCTGCCCTTTACCGATCACCTAAAGCCCATGGTGCTGGTGTCACTTAATACTGGCATGAGACGCGGCGAACTCTTCGATCTGAAATGGTCAGCTGTAAATTTCCAAACGAGGACGATCACCGCCGCCGGCGCCACCACCAAAACGAGCGACACGCGACATATTCCAATGAACAAGGAAACCTTCGGCGTGCTGGATGATTGGAAGAAGCAAGTAGGGAAATCTGGGTACGTTTTCCCGAGTCAGGCTGGCGGCCGCCTGGAGGACGTTAAAAGCGCCTGGCTCAATTTGCTGGAGCGCGCCAAGATCGAGGGCTTCCGCTGGCACGATATGCGTCACGACTTCGCGTCACGTCTGGTAATGGCTGGCGTACCGCTCAACACGGTACGAGATCTGTTGGGGCACGCTGATATCAAGATGACGCTTCGCTATGCCCACTTGGCGCCTGGTACAAAGGCTGCTGCGGTAGACCTCATTTAGGAGTGAACGGCACAACAACGCTTGAGTCCTTGTGTTCCGCCATATGGACCAACAGCTCCTCCCAATGAGCTCTCAGCTTATTGATGTCGATGTCGTCCTCCAGCTTGTCATCGTCTGAATGGGGGTAATCAAGCCAAAAAACAGGAGAGGCGTAAACGGTCTCTTTGAGCCTTTGCTCTTCGTGATTCATTAGTTGCGGAGCCACATAGAAGAGCAGACCGAACCGATGAGAGTCATCCGTACTGTAAATCTCATTGCAGAGACGTAAAAGCGTAACCTCTTGTTCCACATTCTTTTTTTCTTCGTCATCCCAAAGATACGCATCGATTTTGATTCCTTTAGCGTATTCCTCTATTGCCGATTCGATCACCCCGGTAATTGACTGGCGCTTCTTTCTGGCAACCATCTCAATCAGGAACTTGATCTTGGGGTCAAGCCTCAATGTCAGGGTTTCTGTCTTGCGCGCCCCTTGATTAGGCTTGTTCTTAGTCATCACAACTCTCCTCGGCTGGGTTTCTGCAAAGCGTATACGGCACGTCCATAGAAGTCCATGCGTTCATAATACTTATTGCACATCAGTTGACGTGCATTATTCACTCCTCTACGATTGCTCAACGGCTCGGAGATCCTGGGCATTCTTGGAGAGAAAAATGGAACAAGCACAGCAAATGGCGCCGCTTTCGGTGAGCGTTGAAGAATCGGCCCGCATTTTGGGGATCTCGCGCTCGGCTACTTACGAGCTCATTGCCCAAGGCGAAATCAAGACTTTCAAGATTGGCCGTCGGCGCCTGGCTTTGGCATCCGAACTGAAGGCGTTCATTGAGCGCGCAGCTATGGCGGGCGCGCGGTGAAGCGCGAAAAGAATAAGGGGAAGTACTGCGCAGGACTGCGCGGAAGATTGCCAAGGCGGTGTTCGAGCACCGCCTTAGCGAAAACACACTGGATAGCACCAACGTGAAGGGCAAACTATGACACGCCATTCTTCTACTGAGCAAGACCGCAAAATGATCGAGGCCCTACGGAATGGGCCGGTATCCACCATCGAGGCCGCCAAAGAACTGGATATCGTCCAGCCTCCAAACACGATCCGCCGCCTCAGGAAAAGGGGCTTCGAGATCCGCACCTTCTGGACCTACCAGTCCACGGAGCCAGGCCGCCCACCTCACCGGGTGGCGAAATACATCCTGATGCGCGAAGCGTCGTAACCCATCGACTAGCAGGAGGCTCTTCAACCCGAGGAGCCTCCTGCGCTTGTGAGCGGCCGTATGGCGATAAAAAGAAAGGGGTTCAAGCCCAAGGCTAAACCATTTGCCATGATGCTATGGCAGATGGGGCAGTCTGCCCCCTATCGTGCGCTGAGTTTCACCGCTAGGGGGGTGCTGATGGAATTGCAGATGCAATATAACGGGAGCAACAACGGCGACCTGTCCGCCACTCGGACGATGGCGAAAGATTGGGGAGTGAGCTCTCCGAACATCCTGCAAAAAGCGCTGACTGATCTTCTGGATGGGGGATGGATCGTCCAGACTCGCACCAGCTTATTTTCCCGCCATGGATCAAGATGTGCACTGTATGCGCTTTCCTGGTACGCAATTGATGAGTGCCCAGGGAAAGAACTCGAAATATCCCCGACCAATACACCACTGAAGACCGTTAGGGACCTGACAAATTCGGATTGATCCGGTATTGAATCAGTACACGTAGCGGTATCGAATCAATACACGTTGGAAAACTGGGAGTACCGTTCCGTCCGGTTGCGTTCAGAAACTGCTTCGTCGTGTATTGATTCGATACCACTAAATCAATTCTTCCTGTATCGAATCAATACACCCTTATAAATATCTACCATACCAGCACGCTTTAGCCTTGCCTCAAGAGAGCGTATGAACCTGATCGGCAGGTCCGCCCCCACATTGGAGGTTGGCTGGATTTCAGATCCGGCCAACTCCCCCCAGTGTCGTGTGTTCCTTAGATTGAGGGCGACCCAGCCATTCTCCGAAGCGCTCCAGTAACCCGACCTCAAATTGAGGGTGGATGACTGGGCCGAAAACTCGCCCTGTATCACTTTGCCTACATCCGATTTACTGCAACAAAAACACCCTCATCAATCCGCTGCAAACCAACTCTTTCAGTCCCGTTTAATCCGGCTACGTGTAGCACCTGAGGTGTACCCAAAATAAGCTTTGAACCCGGCGGCATAAGACCTAATCTAGCCAAATCAACGCCAACAAGGAGCCAGCATGAGCGCCGCTATGAAGACCCGAGGCCGCCAGGCCAAACCGACCCGCAATGAGGTATCTGCCGCATGGGATCGAATCCGTTCTGCTGCTGATGGTGGGGATCTGCAGGCGAGTGCCTTGCTGATTGCATTGGTCGAAAACAAACCTCTGTCGCCTGTCCTGGAGCGCGCTAGTGCTTAACGCAACGATTACCGGCGCAATCACCAGCGAACTCAAGATGGACGAGCGGGGCCGTTTGTACTGCTCGATCTACAGCGATCAGGCGCGCCGCTCAGTGCGGGCCGTGGTGCGCAACGAGAGGCACGCACAGTTGATAGGGGAGCTACCCAAGGGGAGCCGCCTAACTGCGTCAGGGACGCTGCACAGCGCGGGGGCTATCGGGCCTTCGGGGCAAACCCTGGCGCATCTGACCATTGATGTTCAAACCGTGAAAATCCACTAGGAATCCGCCATGACTGATAACGCCGATAACCATGCAGACGATCAAGAGCTGGAACGTCTGCGCGCCAAGAACGCCGAGCTGCTGACCGAGCTGAAGAAGGTCAAGGCAGAGCGCGACGGCCTGACCGCCAAAGTAGAGGCGCAAGACGCCGAGATCACTGACTACAAGTTCAACAAGCCCGTGGCCGACCTGCTGAGCAAAATTCTGGTGTCGTCGAAGTATTCGTCTCATGAGCTGGCCGAGCACTTCACCTTCGCTCTGAATGATGCCGGTGTTCTGGAAATGCGCGACCTGGAAGGCAAGCCGGTGGAGGTCTCCGAGAAGGTAGACGGCAAGACCGTTACTCGCCCGATCAAGTGCGAGGAAGACGAGGTTTGGCGTTACCTGGCCCACGACTACGGCAAGTTGAACCACATTGTTCGTAGCAGCGGTGCGTCAGGCGGTGGCGCTTCAGGGTCTCGCTCAACACCGAGTGCGCCTCAGAGCCGTAGCGAACAGAAGCCTTCCGAGTTTGGCCTGCGATAACGTACACTTGGCAGCGCGGCTTCCTGTGGGAGCTGCAACCCCTTCCGGCCTGTGGCCGACCCCCGCAACACCCTGGCCAGTGGCCGACCCTCTCCGCGACGTCTGTGACCCGCGAATCTCTCTTAGATTCGAGGCAATACCCCCATGGCAACTACCCAACTTTCCGACGTAATCGTTCCATCCAAGTTCACTGACTACATCACTCAAAACACCATGGAGCGCACCGCTCTAGTTACGAGTGGGATCATGGTCAAGAACGATGTAATCACCAACCAGCTCAATGCCGGCGCTCACTCCTTCACCGTTCCGTTCTGGAAAGACCTGGGCAACGAAGAAGCCGATATCGTCAGCGATGACCCGGCTACCCTGTCCGTGCCGCTCAAGATCCAGGCCGGCAAACAGCTCGTTCGTAAAAGCTTTATCCACCAGTCCTGGGCAGCAATGAACCTGGCCAGTGAACTAGCCGGATCAGACGCCCTGAACCGCATTCAGGATCGCGTGGCCGAATACTGGAACCGCCAGCTACAGCGACGCCTGATTGCCAGCCTCAACGGCATCCTGGCGGACAACGTGGCCAACGATGCCGGTGACATGATCTTCGACATCTCCGGCCTGGCCGGTGCTCTGGCGGAGTTCAGCCCAGAAGCCGTTATCGACGCTGCCGGCACCATGGGCGACGCGATGGGTAGTCTGGTCGGCATCGGCCTTCACTCGAACCTGTACAAGCGCGCACTCAAGGCCGACCTGATCGAGTTTGTACAGCCATCCTCTGGCTCGATGCGCCTTCCGACCTATCGCGGCTTGGTCGTGGTGCTGGATGACAGCGTGCCGCTTGTCGGTGGCGTCTACACCTGCCCACTGTTCGGGCCTGGCGCAGTCGGCTACGGCGTGGCAGACCCAACCATTGCCGAAGGCACCGAGGTCGAAAACATCCCCGGCGCCGGTAAAGGTGGTGGTCAGCAAGTGCTGCACAGTCGCATCAACACGGCTGTTCACCCTGCCGGCTTCGCCTGGGTGGAAGGCACCATCGCCGGTAACTCTCCGACGCTCGCTGAGATCGCCGGGGCGGCCCACTGGGATCGCGTTGTTGAGCGTAAGGCCGTCCCACTTGCGTTCCTGCGCTGCAAGTAAGGGAGGATGGGGGCAGCAATGCCCCCTTTTACGATCATGCTCAGACCAATTGAAATGGGCCAAGTGCTACACCGCGCCCTTCACAACCTACCGCCGAAATATCACGTCCGCCTGAAGCATCAAGGCCGTTTGCTGGCAGTCCTGCAGGGTGATACCTATCAGGAAGCCACCGAGCGCGCCCAGCGCCTTGTTGCTGCCCTTTCCATCACCGATGGTGGCGTGACTTATGAGCAAGCCTGAGAACACGTCAAAACAGGCTACGGGCCGTCGCGAGAATGGCACCTTCGCCAAGGGGCAGACCGGCAACCCTGGAGGCCGACCGGGCAACCTGGCCAACCTGCGCGCCAAACTGACAGCGGGCTCTGATGAGATCGCCACCGTTGTCCTGGCCGCTGCAAAGGGCGGTGATATGCAGGCTTGCCGGCTGATCCTGGAGCGGATTGTTCCGGCGCTTAAACCAATAGCTGAGCCGGTAGCGTTTCACCTGGACGACCAGGATCTGACCAGCACGGCCCGCTCAATCATGCGCGCCATTGCTGATGGCACACTGCCGGGCGATCAGGGTAAGGTTCTGCTCGATGCCGTGTTGGGAATGTCCCGCGTAATCGAAGTGGCTGACCTGGAGCGCCGCCTAAAAGCTCTGGAAGCGAGCATGGAAGACGAAGAATGAAGATCACCACGAAGTTAGACCGACTCGAGCGTCTGGTCCGTGTCAGCGAGTTTGACGAGACCGTAAAGGCTATCAGCCAGGTCATGGACGAATGCGCCGCCGAGGCAGCGGGTGGCGAGCCAACGAAGGGGAAAGAATCCCTGATGGACATACTGGAGAGCGCAGATGAAAAACACGATTAAGAGCCGTCTGGATGGTCTAGAGCAGCAACTGAACAACCAGAAAAGCGGGCCGACCATGATCGTTATCGACGTGGTGAATGCCAGCGAAGAAGGCCCGCACGAGGTTGTTCCAGTTGGCTATACATGCGACATCAAAGGGAAGCGCCACTATTTCCCCGGCGACTCTGAGCAGGCAGGGGCAGCAGTGCGCGCCCTGATGGCTCAGGAGCCCCGCGAGCCTGGCAAGGTTCGACCTATCCCTATCCTAATGGCCTGTCTGGAAGCTCCGGCTGGCTGATTCTGCAACACCCGTTTTTTATGGGTATAGATGAGCAGATACGCGCAAATTTGCGTTTATCTGCTCTTTACGCTTGATAAGTAACACTCAAAGTGCAACAGTATTAGTAGAACACCTCAACTGATACGGAAGGCACATCATGTTCATCCGCGCATACCTCAGAGCATCGACCGAAGAGCAAGACGCCGGTCGCGCCCGGACATCTCTAGAGCAATTCGTCACCGACCATAACAAGGTCATCGCGAGTGTGTACCTGGAGAATGCCAGTGGCGCCACGGCAGATCGGCCCGAGTTACTCCGCCTGCTCAAAGATGCACGCAAGGGTGATGTTCTTCTGGTGGAGTCGATAGACCGACTCTCCCGCTTGCCGGTGGAGGACTGGCAGAAGCTCAAGGCTGCGATCGACTCCAAGGGATTGCGTATCGTCGCGCTCGATTTGCCCACCAGCCACCAGGGAATGCAGGACACCAAGGGCGACGAGTTCACCGGGCGGATGCTGGGAGCGATCAACTCGATGCTGGTGGAAATGATGGCCGCCATTGCCCGCAAGGATTACGAGCAGCGCCGGGAGCGTCAGGCGCAAGGGATCGAAAAGGCGAAGGCGGCCGGCAAGTACCAGGGCCGGCCAGTGGATGAGGATCTGCACAAGCGCGTGAAGGAGCTACTAGGCGCCGGGCTTGGGATTCGTGCGGCTGCCCGTCACGCGCAATGCTCGACCACAACTGTGCTCAGAATCCGCGACAGTCTGCCCGCGTGAGCGGTCTACTTTTCAACCTGGAGCGCCTAGTGCTGGTCGCTCCGCCCATTACCAAGCTCCAATGGAAGGAACCGCGAATGTCGTCGAACCTCATCAGCACCCTGCGCAATATCGCTGCTAAGCCGAATGCCAGCGCTACCACGAAACTCATCACCGCCAGGCGCATCTGTCGCGTATTTGTTCGGCGCCTCGACTCAATCCAGATTGAGCGCCGCGCCATTCTCCGCGAAGCCGCCAAGCTGGAAGCATTTCTGCCATTTACCCGAAAGGCCATAGCAGGTCTAGAGCGCCGAGCGGAGGAACACCGAGAGGCTGAGCGCAGTGAGGCGCGGAGCGAGCTAATCGGTTTTGGTATGTCGCTGCTAGTGGACGTGGAAGGTCTGGCCGATGCCCTGGGCTTCGACCGGCTGTGTGACGTGCTAAGCGTCAGTTCGGTACACCGTGAGCAGGCGCGACAGGATGGGGATGCGAGCATCTATAACCTGACGATGACTCTCAACCTGGAGGAAAGCGCCGGGCGAAAGCGCGAAGAATTTGACGACGGCGGCCCACTCTTGCACGCCTTTGTCCCCATCGTAATGAACGCCTATGACAATCGTCCCGATCTACTGGAGGCCGCCAAGTTAGAGCTAGCCCAGCAACGGCGGCCCAAGCTGAGGGTGGTGCGTAACGCTGGGGAAGCTTGGCCGCTATAGTGTGACGCGTCACTGGTTGGAAAAATGCGCCGATCACTGTACCGGGCAATGGACGATAGGGATTCGCGCAACAGCTCGACACGCCAATTGCTCGACAACCACTGTGCTCCGGATCAGAGACTTGGCAACGGGCCGAGTGAAGAATGAAAAAAGCCCCGCCCGGGCAGTGTTCGGGCGGGGCTTTTTTTTGGCCTACTGCTGCCACCCTGCTGTCACGTGGAATTCAGACTGTCAGGAGAATGACTTGAAAGACCCGGATTATATGGTGTCCCAGGGCAGGTTCGAACTGCCAACCTTCCCCTTAGGAGGGGGATGCTCTATCCAATTGAGCTACTGAGACACAAGTCGCCCCGCAGACAATGCGGTGCGATAGACGGCGAGCATGTTAACGGGCAGGCCTGCGTTTGTCATGTCGTCCTTGGGCTTTTTAAGTGTAGGCAGACGGCCCTCGACATCGTAGCTTTTGTTTACCGTGCAAATTGCATCCTTTCAAAATGCCATCATTGCAATTTGCAATGACCGGCTTACGCAACATTAACTTAATTGCTTGTTTTTAAAGGATTTAATAGCCGTTAGACTGTTGGCACGCGGGCTGCTTTAGCTGTTCTCAAGAACAACGGAGGTCAGCCTCATGAACCGCGCCCTTTTACTCTCGAATGCGATCGCCCTGGCCATTCTGTTGGGATTCCATTTTGCCCCCGAGAACGGTGCTGTTCAGGTCGCCCAACGCACGCCTCATTACCTTCAGCTGCAAAAAGCCCCGCAATTGGCCGTCATGAGCGATCAGCGCGTCTTTGTCGGCCAAGACGTAAGCCAGCAATACGATCCGCCAGAAACACAGTCTTCCGAACGCTTGGTATTTTGATTTACCCCTATCAGGAGCACAGCATGTCCAAATCAGCCGCAGGATTTCTGATCCTTGCCTTACTGAGCGGCATTCTTCATCTGTCATTGATTCAGGACGCGGTTGTTACCCTGCCCCTGATTGCCTGCGGCGTTTTTAGCGGGCTGTTCGTGCTGGCGCTGATTGCCGGCCGCAAATTCAAGTTCGATCCGGTTCTACGCTGAGCGCAATGAACTTCAGAAGGTTTTGAACGGTGATGGCCAGCTCGCCAGAGTTGTCGAGTTGATAAATTTGCACATCACCGACTGAATCGCTTGCCGTAAACAGCGCGTTACGGCGCAACCTCTCTTCAATTTGCGCAAGACTCTCACGATTACGCCGTAGCAGTCGCTCGCGCAATACCTCTTCCTTGACCGTCAACAAAACTGGCAGCAGCGTGGGATAGCGCTGCAGTGCCTCGGCCAAATGACCTCGAGACCCGTTGACCAATACCTGCCGACCCTCCTTGAGCCAGTGATCGATCTGGATCGGAATACCGTAATCGAGCCCATTGGCGTTCCATGACAGTGCGAACTCACCCGCCTGCCGACGCCGTTCGAACGCCTCATGGCTGACACCAATGGCATCCTCGCCCACGGACTCGGCGGAACGCGTGATAACCCGACGTACCACCTCGCAGTCAATCGACTGAAGGGGTTTTCGCGCCGCTTCTATGAGGCTGTCCTTACCTGAGCCGGAGGGCCCCATCAAATAAATCAGCCTGCCATCCATCCTGAATCATACCTCTGTGAGCATGCGCCACTAGTAAATCGGCCATTTGCCACTATCCTGTATAAGGTAAGGACCACGGATCGAATCCGCATAGCATGCACCCTCAGGCGTTTTTGGACACCACCTGTCGGGCAAAGGACGCGATCAGCGAAATGGCACTGGAGCAAACTTTTCAAACCAGTCCGCATTTCTGATAATTGGTGCTGGCATAACGCCTTTATCCAGTTCAATATTTGTCACAGAATTGACGCCAATGATCTGGCTTCCTTGAGGCATGATGCGAGCCTCTATCAATTCAGGTTGAACATTTGGCCATAGTGCTTGTCCTATTTGACATCCTGCGGCCAATCCCGAGAACCGCTCCCCTGAACTAACCGGTTAAATATATGCGCCCATTGAAACAGGCAATTTATTCCAGCCGTACGGCTGACAAGTTCGTCGTACGTCTGCCAGACGGAATGCGTGAACGCATTGCCGAGGTGGCTCGCAATCATCATCGCAGCATGAATTCCGAAATCATTGCGCGCCTTGAGCAGAGTCTTATTCAGGAAGGCGCACTGGGCGAAGAATTAAGCATGCGCCTGGACAGCCCGGAGCTGTCATTGCACGAACGCGAACTGCTGCAACGTTTCCGCCAGCTCTCCCACCGCCAGCAAAACGCTCTTGTTTCGCTGATTGCGCATGATGCCGAATTGGCCGCAGACGCTTCCTGATTCAACCCGAAAGCTCAAGCCAGCGTAATTGCTGGCTTTTTTTTGCCTGAAATTCGGCCACAAAAAACCCGCCGATTGGCGGGTTTTTAATGGGCACTCAACTCAAAGCAGGAATATTGTCGCCAGCCCCAGGAAGATGAAGAAGCCGCCACTGTCGGTCATGGCAGTGATCATCACACTGGCCCCCATCGCAGGATCGCGCCCAAGCCGCGCCAGCGTCATCGGTATCAACACCCCCGCCAACGCCGCCAGCAACAGGTTAAGCGTCATGGCGGCAGTCATCACTACCCCCAGGGACCAACTGCCATACAGCAGATAGGCGACGATACCAATCACGCCGCCCCACACCAGCCCGTTGATCAAACCAACGGCCAACTCTTTGCGCATCAGGCGCGAGGTGTTGCCGGTGCTCACCTGATCCAGCGCCATGGCCCGAACGATCATGGTGATGGTCTGGTTGCCCGAGTTGCCCCCGATACCCGCCACGATGGGCATCAATGCCGCCAGCGCCACCAGCTTCTCGATGGAGCCTTCGAACAGACCGATCACCCGGGAGGCGATAAACGCGGTGATCAGGTTTACCGCCAACCAGGCCCAACGGTTGCGCAGGGATTTCCAGACCGAAGCAAAGATGTCTTCTTCTTCGCGCAGACCCGCCATGTTGAGAACTTCGTTTTCGCTCTCTTCACGAATCAGGTCGACCATTTCATCGATGGTCAGACGGCCGATCAGCTTGCCGTTCTTGTCGACCACGGGGGCCGAGATCAAGTCGTAACGTTCGAATGCCTGAGCTGCGTCGTAAGCGTCCTCGTCCGGGTGAAAACTCACCGGGTCGCTGGCCATGACTTCCGACACCTGTTTTTCCGGATCGTTGACCAGCAAACGCTTGATCGGCAGCACGCCCTTGAGCACACCGTCGTTGTCGACCACAAACAATTTGTCGGTGTGGCCAGGCAATTCCTTGAGACGACGCAGGTAACGCAAAACCACTTCGAGACTGACGTCCTCACGGATGGTCACCATCTCGAAGTCCATCAGCGCACCGACTTGCTCCTCGTCATAGGACAACGCGGAGCGCACGCGCTCACGTTGTTGAGTGTCGAGGGTTTCCATCAGCTCGTGGACGACGTCTCGCGGCAGCTCGGAGGCCAGGTCAGCGAGTTCATCGGCGTCCATGTCCTTGGCCGCAGCCAGGAGCTCGTGATCGTCCATGTCGGCGATCAGGGTTTCACGAACCGAGTCGGATACTTCGAGGAGAATGTCGCCGTCGCGATCAGCCTTGACCAGTTGCCAGAGCGTCAGACGGTCGTCCAGCGGCAAGGCTTCGAGGATGTAGGCAACGTCGGCGGAGTGCAGATCATCGAGCTTGCGCTGCAGCTCGACGAGGTTTTGCCGGTGAACCAGGTTCTCGACCCGGTCGTGATGCGGACCTTCCTGGCGATGAGTCAGGTCTTCGACCACCCGCTGGCGCTGCAGCAGCTCAATGACTTGAGCGAGGCGGTCCTGCAAGCTTTCTTGTGTTTTCTTTACTTCAACATCGGACATAGGCGAACTCCACTCCCAGCAGCGGGGCACGCCGGAAGGATCAATCAGTCAATTCATGATTGGAAAAACGGGATACTGAGTAACTACTGGGTAAGTCCATGGAGGTATTCCACAAGCCCCGGCGGGGCTGACGGGCGCAATGATACACCGCCCGACGGTTTTAAACGTTAAAAAATCGTGGCTGAAACAAGCGGTTGCAAGACAAAGCTGAGTGCAGTCCTGATCTATCAAATTGCGACGACTCATTCTGAAAAGAAAACACACCACCGCTGAAAAATGTAGCGACTACCCTTGGGCTTGGACCGTCATGGAGGACGCCAAATGCCATCTCATTCACATTATTTTTTTCTGACCATCCTGTTCTGCCTGCCACCCTGCCTGCACGCACAGACCATTCACCGCTGCGAAGCCGATGACGGAAGCATTACGTTCACCACCTTGAGCTGTACTGCCGGAGAAAATTTCTCGTTGCAGGATGTCCGCGCACTTCCCCCAAGCAGCACAGTGGCGCTCATGCCGGAAGCCGACAATCGCGAAAAAACTGACACGAAAGTAAAAAGAAGAGAACCGACCATTGTCGGCAAGACCGAGGATAAATGTGGAAACCTGATCAGCGCCAGGGAGCGACGCGAAGCGATCATCAACCAACGAGTCATCGCCGGCATGAGCCAGCAGGACGTCGAGAGCGCCCTTGGCAAGCCCGACAAGGTCAGCGTTCGCAATTCAGCCACGAGCTACCGCTACGACACCAAGCGAGGTCGTAGCGCAAACGTGGAGTTCGACGAGAAAGGATGCACCAAAGGAAAAGCCAAATCCCAGACGGCAAAAAGCCCGCGTTAAACGCGGGCTTTTTGGTGTTTGGTGCACTCGACAGGATTCGAACCTGTGACCGCTCGGTTCGTAGCCGAGTACTCTATCCAGCTGAGCTACGAGTGCATTTGTGTTTTTAGACCAGATCACAACTGGTTGAAGCCAAGTCATTCACATTACTGCAACTGACTCTTAAATGGTGCACTCGACAGGATTCGAACCTGTGACCGCTCGGTTCGTAGCCGAGTACTCTATCCAGCTGAGCTACGAGTGCATTTGTTGCCGCGCATTATAGGCCGTTTAATCTCTATGTAAAGCACTTTTTCTAGTAATTTCAAACACTTACCGAAAAAGCTAGATTACAACGTACTACGCAAATAATGGCGGAGAACGGGGGATTCGAACCCCCGACACCCTTTTGAGGTGTACTCCCTTAGCAGGGGAGCGCCTTCGGCCACTCGGCCAGCTCTCCGCAACACGGGGCGTATATTAACCAGCTTCTTCCCCGTTTGCAAACATAAAAAACGATAAAAATTAATGGCTTGGTTCTTCGTCCTTCTCTTTCTTTATACGCAGGTAAATTTCCTCACGGTGGACCGCAACCTCTTTCGGGGCGTTGACACCGATACGCACTTGATTTCCTTTAACGCCGAGCACGGTCACGGTGATTTCGCCATCACCAATAATCAGGCTTTCTGCGCACCGACGAGTCAGAATCAGCATACCTTTCTCCTCACGCATTTCATTTCAGGGACAACAGTCTGCAAAAAAAAGGCACTCGACCTACAACCTGAACGATCGCAGCCCTACATGCCTGAGTATTGACCAGCGCGAGCAAAAGAACAGTTCCTGGGTCGCGCTATTCAAAAATGACAAAGGGCGCGGTCAGACCGCGCCCTTTGGCGAACGCATCACTCGCCCTGTCGGGCCGGCGCGTCCAGTTCGAAAGCTGTGTGCAGAGCGCGCACAGCCAGTTCCAGGTACTTCTCTTCGATCACCACGGAAACCTTGATTTCCGAGGTCGAGATCATCTGGATGTTGATGCTTTCTTTTGCCAGGGATTCGAACATGCGGCTGGCCACGCCTGCGTGGGAACGCATGCCGACGCCGACGATCGAGACCTTGGCGATCTTGATGTCGCCAACCACTTCACGGGCACCGATCTCGCGAGCGGTGTTTTCCAGCACGGTCTGTGCGGCCTGGAAGTCATTGCGGTGCACGGTGAAGGTGAAGTCGGTGGTGTTATCGTGCGCAACGTTCTGCACGATCATGTCGACTTCGATGTTCGCGGCACTGATCGGGCCGAGAATCTTGAACGCCACGCCTGGGGTGTCTGGCACGCCACGGATGGTCAGCTTGGCTTCATCGCGGTTGAAAGCGATGCCGGAAATGATCGGCTGTTCCATGGTTTCCTCTTCATCAATAGTAATGAGGGTGCCCGGACCCTCCTTGAAGCTGTGCAGTACGCGCAGCGGAACGTTGTACTTGCCGGCGAATTCCACCGCACGGATCTGCAACACCTTGGAACCGAGACTGGCCATTTCCAGCATCTCTTCAAAGGTGATCTTGTCCAGGCGCTGAGCCACGGAGACAACACGCGGATCGGTGGTGTAGACGCCATCGACGTCGGTGTAGATCTGGCATTCGTCAGCCTTCAAGGCTGCCGCCAGCGCCACGCCGGTGGTGTCGGAACCGCCACGACCGAGGGTGGTGATGTTGCCGTGCTCGTCGACGCCTTGGAACCCGGCGACAACCACTACACGACCCGCCTTCAGATCACCGCGAATCTTCTGGTCATCAATCTGCAAGATACGCGCTTTATTGTGCGCGCTGTCCGTCAGAATCCGCACCTGATTGCCGGTGTACGACACCGCTGGCACGCCGCGCTTGATCAGCGCCATTGCCAACAGCGCAATCGTCACCTGCTCACCGGTGGAAACGATCACGTCCAGCTCGCGCGGAACCGGTTGGCCGTCGCCACTGATTTGCTTGGCCAGATCGATCAGACGGTTGGTTTCGCCGCTCATTGCAGACAGCACAACCACCAGGTCATCGCCGGCATCGCGGAATTTCTTAACCTTGTCGGCGACCTGCTCGATTCTCTCGACAGTACCGACTGAGGTGCCTCCAAATTTCTGTACGATCAAAGCCATTTCAAAGCCGCCTCAGCCCATGAAGGGCGCCCAAATAATCACTCAAACAGCGTTGCGGCCCGCCACTAGACTGCGGGCCGGACACACTGCCTTATAAACCCTGCTCTACAAATGGAACGGTCAGGGCCAATGCGGCATCCAGTGCGCCAGCGTCAGTACCACCGCCCTGCGCCATATCTGGACGACCACCGCCCTTCCCGCCCACTGCCGCAGCGGCTTGCTTCATCAAATCACCGGCTTTGAGTTGGCCAGTCAGGTCTTTGGTTACGCCTGCAACCAGAACGACCTTTTCCTCATGGACACTGCCGAGCAGGATCACTGCGCGGCCGAGTTTGTTTTTCAGTTGATCGACCAGCGCCAGCAGCGCCTTGCCGTCCTGACCGTCCAGACGCACGGCCAGCACTTTCACGCCTTTGACGTCCAGAGCGGAAGCCGACAGATCGTCGCCCGCCGCGCTGGCAGCCTTGGCCTGCAACTGCTCGAGTTGCTTCTCCAGCAGACGGTTGCGCTCCAGCACAGCCGACAGCTTGTCGATCAGGTTGTCGCGGCTGCCCTTGACCAGGTTAGCCGCTTCCTTGAGTTGTTCTTCCGCAGCGTTCAAGTATGCCAATGCCGCAGCACCGGTGACCGCTTCGATACGACGCACGCCAGAGGCTACACCGCCTTCGCTGATGATTTTCAGCAGGCCGATGTCGCCGGTACGGTTGGCGTGGATACCGCCGCACAGTTCAACGGAGAAATCGCCGCCCATGCTCAGTACGCGCACGTTGTCGCCGTACTTCTCGCCAAACAGCGCCATGGCGCCTTTTTTCTTGGCGGTTTCGATGTCGGTTTCTTCGGTTTCAACTTCGGAGTTCTTGCGAATCTCGGCGTTGACGATGTCTTCCAGCGCCTTCAGCTGCTCTGGCTTGATGGCTTCGAAGTGGCTGAAGTCAAAGCGCAGGCGCTGACTGTCGACCAACGAGCCTTTCTGCTGGACGTGATCGCCCAGCACCTGGCGCAGTGCGGCGTGCAGCAAGTGAGTCGCCGAGTGGTTCAACGACGTAGCGTGACGCACTTCGGCATCAACATGAGTCTCTACCGGCGCACCAATGGTCAGGCTACCCGAAGCCAGCACGCCGTGATGCAAGAAGGCACCACCGGTTTTGGTGGTATCGCGTACGTCGAAGCGTGCATCGCCGACCTGAAGGTAACCGCAGTCGCCAATCTGACCGCCGGATTCAGCGTAGAACGGCGTCTGGTTCAGTACGACCACGCCCTCTTCGCCTTCGCTGAGTACGTCGACCGACTGGCCATCTTTATAGAGACCAACGACTTTCGCCGAACCTTTAGTCGCTTCATAGCCGGTGAATTCGGTGGCCACATCAACCTTGACCAGGCTGTTGTAGTCCATGCCGAAGGAACTGGCGGAGCGGGCACGGACGCGCTGGGCTTCCATCTCGCGCTCGAAGCCTTCTTCGTCGATGGTCAGGCTGCGCTCGCGAGCGATGTCGCCAGTCAGGTCCATCGGGAAACCGTAGGTGTCGTAGAGTTTGAACACCACGTCGCCCGGCACCACGTCGCCTTTGAGCTCGGCCAGATCCTGCTCGAGGATTTTCAGGCCCTGCTCCAGGGTCTTGGCGAATTGCTCTTCTTCGGCTTTCAGGACGCGCTCGATGTGCGCCTGCTGGGATTTCAGCTCAGGGAACGCTTCGCCCATCTCGGCAACGAGGGCTGCAACGATCTGATAGAAGAAGCTGCCCTTGGCGCCCAGTTTGTTGCCGTGACGGCAGGCGCGACGAATGATCCGGCGCAGCACGTAGCCACGGCCCTCGTTGGACGGCAGCACGCCGTCGGCAATCAGGAAGCCGCACGAACGAATGTGGTCAGCGACGACTTTCAGGGAAGCCTGATTGTCGTTGGTGCAACCGATGGCCTTGGCCGATGCGCTCAGCAGGCTCTGGAACAGGTCGATTTCATAGTTCGAGTGAACGTGCTGCAGCACGGCACTGATCCGCTCCAGGCCCATGCCGGTGTCGACCGACGGTGCTGGCAGCGGGTGCAACACGCCATCGGCGGTGCGGTTGAACTGCATGAAGACGTTGTTCCAGATCTCGATGTAACGGTCGCCGTCTTCTTCCGGCGAGCCCGGTGGGCCGCCCCAGATGTCGGCGCCGTGATCGTAGAAAATCTCGGTGCAAGGACCGCACGGGCCGGTATCGCCCATGGTCCAGAAGTTGTCGGAAGCGTAAGGCGCGCCCTTGTTGTCGCCGATGCGAACCATGCGCTCGGCCGGAACACCGATTTCCTTGGTCCAGATGTCGTACGCCTCGTCATCGCTGGCGTAAACGGTGACCCAGAGCTTTTCCTTGGGCAGGTTCAACCACTTTTCGGAGGTCAGGAAGTTCCAGGCGTAGGTGATCGCGTCGCGCTTGAAGTAATCACCAAAGCTGAAGTTACCCAGCATTTCGAAGAACGTGTGGTGACGAGCGGTATAACCGACGTTTTCCAGGTCGTTGTGCTTGCCGCCGGCGCGCACGCATTTCTGGCTGGAGACGGCGCGGGTGTACGCGCGCTTTTCCTGGCCCAGGAAGCAGTCCTTGAACTGGTTCATCCCCGCGTTAGTGAACAGCAGGGTTGGGTCGTTGCCCGGAATCAAAGAGCTGGAGGCTACACGGGTGTGGCCTTGCTCTTCGAAGAAGCGAAGGAAGGCTTCACGGATTTCTGCGCTTTTCATTAGGTTCTTCCACGGAGGCTGCGGCCAAAGGCCTGTGCGAAACGTCAACAGACGAAGCGACGGCAAAGGGCCGCATTATATCGGCCCAGCGCGCGGGGTACAGCGTGTTTATACGATAGAAACGGTCAATTGGACCGCTAACGCGATCAGTTGCGAGAAAAGTCGACGAATGTCGCGACGACCTGCTCGATTTGAGCACGGCTCACGTCCATGTGCGTGACCATTCGCAAGCGACCTGCGGCGCTCAGCTTGATGCCGCGTTCGCCGGCAAACGCCTTGATCGCCTCAGCCTTATCGCCCATCTGCACATATACCATGTTGGTCTGCACCGGCTCGACTTCGTAACCCGCCGCACGCAGCCCCTCGGCCAACAATTGAGCATTGGCATGGTCATCGGCCAGACGCTGGATATTATTGTCCAGGGCGTACAGCCCCGCCGCCGCCAGAATGCCGGCCTGGCGCATGCCACCACCGACCATCTTGCGCAGACGCCGTGCCTTGCCGATCAGCTCGGTGGAACCACACAGCACCGAACCAATCGGCGCGCCCAGGCCTTTGGAGAGGCAGACCGAGACCGAATCAAAATACTGAGTGATCTCACGCGCATCAACACCTAGCTTGACCGCCGCGTTGTACAACCGGGCACCATCAAGGTGCAAGGCTAGGCCATGTTCCTGGGTGAAGCTGCGGGCCCGCGCCAGATACTCCAGTGGCAACACTTTGCCTTGCATGGTGTTTTCCAGCGCCAGCAGGCGCGTGCGGGCGAAGTGGAAATCGTCCGGCTTGATCGCCGCCGCCACGTGCGCCAGGTCCAGCGAACCGTCGGCCTGCACCTCCAGCGGTTGTGGCTGGATCGAACCGAGCACCGCCGCGCCGCCACCTTCGTATTTATAGGTATGCGCTTGCTGGCCGACGATGTATTCATCGCCGCGCTCGCAGTGAGCCATCAGGCCCAGCAGGTTGCTCATGGTGCCCGTCGGCACGAACAGCGCCGCGGCGAAACCCAGGCGTTTTGCCAGTTCCGCTTCCAGACGATTGACCGTCGGATCCTCGCCATAAACGTCGTCCCCGGTGGCCGCGCCGGCCATCGCGTCGAGCATCCCTGCGGTCGGTTGGGTGACGGTGTCGCTGCGAAGATCGATAACGCTCATGAATCTGGCCTCGGTAAGCAGGGGAAAATCCCTTTCAGGATGGAAGTACTGCGGTCATGACGATGAATAATCAACCCTTGGGCGCGGAAAAGACCCGCCTTATCAGTGAAAAACTCGATATCAATCATCAGAAAGCAGCGATGCGCGGCTCACAAATATGTGTTAAAAACGCTTCGCCGCCAAACAATCTGGCGGCAAAAACGTTCTCAGGGCGGGGTGCAACTCCCCACCGGCGGTAATTGCGCGCAACGCGCATAGCCCGCGAGCGCTTGGCGACTGACACGGCAATGGCTGTGCTGGCGACAAGGTCAGCAGACCCGGTGTGATCCCGGGGCCGACGGTCATAGTCCGGATGAAGAGAGAACGGGATTGGCGCCAAAGGGCCGTCCGCAGGCATTCGTGCGAGCGTGCGTACCCTTAAATCCCATTCGATTCATATGCCCTGTTTTATACATAAACAGGAGTCAGAACATGCAACCCACCGCAATCGATAGCAAAAGCAAAAACCATCAGGGCGAGCGCGTTGCGTTCATCCAGGCCTGCTGGCACAAGGAAATTGTCGATCAGAGCCGTAAAGGCTTCGTCACCGAAATGATTGCGCAGGGTTATCAGGAGTCGGACATCGATTTCTTCGAAGTCGGCGGCGCCTTTGAAATTCCATTGCACGCCAAGTTGCTGGCCAAGTCCGGTCGTTACGCCGGCATCGTCGCTGCGGGCCTGGTGGTTGATGGCGGCATCTACCGTCACGAATTCGTCGCCCAGTCGGTGATCAGCGGCCTGATGCAGGTTCAGCTGGAAACCGAAGTGCCGGTGTTCTCAGTGGTGCTGACCCCTCATCACTTCCATGCCGGCGAAGAACATCAGAAGTTCTTCTTCGAGCATTTCGTGCATAAAGGCCAGGAAGCGGCGAAGACGTGCGCGGATACGTTGCACAAGATGCGTGCGTTGCGTCGCACGGAACATCGCGCAGTAGCTGTCTAAACATCGAACCGCTGATATGAGTGAGGTCTCTGGCTTCACTCAACACCTGTGGGAGCGGGCTTGCCCGCGATGGCGGTATGCCAGTCACCATAGTTATTGACTGACAGTCCGCTATCGCGGGCAAGCCCGCTCCCACATGGGTGCTTTTGTCGAGCTTGAGATCAGCGTCAGGCGAGGTTTTCGTCGGTGGCGGGCACGATCAGGATGCCGGCACGCAGGCCGTTCTTGACCTTGGGGTTCGGGAAGATGATCCGGGCGCCCTGCTCTTCGATAATCCAGCGGGTCTGGGCGATGTCTTCGGCCAGCACGTAACCCACATCCAATTCCGAAAAATTCTCAATGTCTGCTGGCAGGTTCAAGCGGAAGCTATCGCTGTGCTTGATGATTTCCCGGGCCACGCTAAACAGCTGCAAACCATTGAGGTCGTCATCAGCCAGCGGCGGTTCGTTGCCTTCGATAATCTGTTGCAGACGCTTTTCCAGCAGCGAGACGTTAACCCCTTCGTTCTGCCCGAACGGCCGCGCCTTGCCCAACTCAAGGGTAAAAGACTCGGCGCCGAGCTTGTCGTAGGTGTAGGAGCTGAAGACGATGGACGGTTTGTTCTGCAGCAACACCGCTTCCATGCCCGCGGCGCGCAGGCGAGCCAGCTCTACGCGTGAATGCTGGCGACCTTCTTTCCACGGGTACAACGCGAACTGCTCGATTTTCGAGCCACGGATCGCCGTGTGCAGGTCGTAGTGCAGACGGTTGCGGTCCGGCAAGCTGAAGAAACTTGCGGCCAACCGCTCCAGCTCACACGCGCGCAGGGCTTCGGAACCGCTGGTTTGTTCGTGACGGCCGTTGAACAGCCGATTGACGTCCTGCTCGATGAAACGCTCGCCTTTGCGAATGGCTTCAGGGTTACCGAACAGAAACAGAATACGGGCGCGCGGCTTGATATCGCCGCGGGCAATGTCGTGCAACAGGCGATCGAGCAACTCGATCGGCGCTGTTTCATTGCCATGGATACCGGCTGATAGCAGCAGGTCCAGGCCATTGTCGCGAGCTTCAGGTGGCCGGACTTCCAGCGCACCTTCGCTCAACCAGCGCATGCGTACGCCTTCGACAGTCAGTTGAGTCTTCTCCGCCGGTTCGCGGCCGGCGAGCGTCAGTTCAAGCAGTTTGCCGAGGGCGAGCATAGAGCGGTTTCCTTAGTGGTCGTGTGCGCAATCCGGGCCGTGCACGTGGTCTTCGTCACCGACTTCAGCCGGCTCCATTTCCAGTTGCAGACTTACCAGATTAGTCGCCAATGGGCGCAGCAGCAGGTTAGCGTATTCGGCATCACCTTCTTCAACGTCCACGCCGATCAGCAGCTGGCCGCGGCCATCTTGCTGGATCCACAGCTCTTTGCCTTGCCACATGACCGCGACGCGGGTGCAGGAAGTTTCCAGTTGCGTGCCGTCGGTGTCTTCAAGGATCAGCTGCAGGGTATCGCTCATGTCTTTACGCTCTCGACTTTCAATTAATCTGGAATGGATAAACCGCGCCCAGTTTAAGGATTTGCGTCAGTTCATCCAGTGCCGTCCGGCATTCAAGCAGTAATTGCGGGTCCGCGAGATCGTTTTCGGTCATGCGGTCGCGGTAATGCTTGTCGACCCATTCGGTCAGGGTGCCGTACAACGGTGCCGTCATGATAACCCCTGGATTGACGGCCGCCAGTTCGGTTTCATTCAAAGCGACGCGCAAGCGCAGGCAAGCCGGGCCACCGCCGTTCTGCATGCTTTGTTTCAGGTCAAAAACCTTCACTTCGCGAATCAGGCCGCCGGAGCTGGTCAAGCTTTGCAGGTATTGCCACACACGCTCATTGCCACGGCACTCTTCCGGCACGATCAACAGCATCGAACCGTCAGGACGCGTCAGCAGCTGGCTGTTGAACAGGTAGGAACGAACGGCGTCTTCGACGGTTACGGCGGAACGCGGCACGCAGATTGACTGAAATTTGCCGCCGACCTTGGCCAGTTTGCTTTGCAGCTCAGCGAGCATCTGCTCGGTGTCGAGGAACGCGTCCTCGTGATAGAACAGCACTTCGCCGTTACCGACCGCGATCACGTCGTTGTGGAACACGCCCTGATCGATCACCGAAGGGTTCTGCTGGGCGTAAACCACACCGCCCTCGCTCAGGCCATGCAGACGAGCCACCGCTTGCGAGGCTTCGAGGGTCTGGCGCGCCGGGTATTTCTGCGGAGCCGGGTAACGGGTGTCGAACGCACTGCGACCAAACACGAAGAACTCGACGCCCGCTTCACCGTATTCACGGCAGAAACGCGTGTGGTTGGCGGCGCCTTCATCACCGAATTGCGCCACGGCCGGCAACGCGGCGTGGTGAGCGAAGTGCTTCTGGTCAGCGAACATGGCGCCCAGCACTCGGCTGGTCGTCGGGTGTTCGATGCTGCGGTGGTATTTGCAATTGAGGTTGGCAGCGGTGAAGTGCACGCGACCGTCGGCCGTGTCGGCACTCGGGCTGACCGTGGCGGCGTTGGCCACCCACATGCTCGACGCTGAGCAACTGGCGACCAGCAACGGCATCGCGTCTTTCGCTGCCTGCTCGATCACTTGTGCGTCGGTGCCGCTGAAACCCAAGCGGCGCAGCGCTGCGACGTCCGGGCGTTCTTGCGGTGCCAGAACGCCTTGCTGAAAGCCCATTTCCATCAGCGCTTTCATCTTCGCCAGGCCTTGCAGCGCAGCTTCCTTCGGGTTCGAAGATTGCTGGCTGTTGCTCTGGGACGCGACGTTGCCGTAGGACAGGCCGCCGTAGTTATGGGTCGGCCCCACTAGACCGTCAAAATTGACTTCATAGGATTTCATCAGCGAGGCTCCACGAGAATCTGTTGTTATAGGCTTCAGTAACTGTTCAGTGCGACCGGGTCGCGGCCTTCGCCAGCAGGCTGGCTCCCACAGGTTCGTTGGTGATCACACATTTTGTGTACCACCCGATCACTGTGGGAGCCAGCCTGCTGGCGATGGGCGTTACGCCATCTTCACGCCAGGCGTCAGCGAGGCAGGCAACACCAGGCTCGGGGTTTCCAGCGATGCCACCGGGTACGCGCAGTAGTCTGCGGCGTAGTAGGCGCTGGCGCGGTGGTTGCCCGAGGCGCCGATGCCGCCGAATGGCGCGCTACTCGCGGCACCGGTCAGTTGCTTGTTCCAGTTGACTATACCGGCGCGGCTTTCCAGCCAGAACTGCTGATAACGCGCTTCGGAATCGGACAGCAAACCGGCCGCCAGACCATATTGGGTGTCGTTGGCTTCAGCGATCGCCGCTTCAAAATCAGCGTAGCGGATCACTTGCAGCAATGGACCGAACAGCTCTTCGTCAGGGCGATCGACCACGGCCGTCACGTCCAGGATGCCAGGAGTCAGCAACGCGGCTTGTGCCTGAGGCTGAGTCATTTCCAGCAGCGCCACGGCGCCATTGGCCATCAACTGTTCCTGAGCATCCATCAAGGCTTTGGCAGCGCCCAAGGAAATCACCGAGCCCATGAATGGCGGCGGTTGCTTATCGAAGGCTCCAACTTCAATGGTCGAACTGACCTCCACCAGGCGCTCCAGCAACGAATCGCCCCAGGCACCTTGCGGCACCAGCAAGCGGCGCGCACAGGTGCAACGCTGACCAGCAGAGATGAAAGCCGACTGAATGATGGTGTAAACGGCGGCATCAAGGTCTGCCACTTGATCGACCACCAGCGGGTTGTTACCGCCCATTTCCAGCGCGAGGATCTTGTCCGGGCGACCGGCAAATTGCTGGTGCAGATGGTTGCCGGTACGGCTAGACCCGGTGAAGAACAAACCGTCGATACCCGGGTTCGCCGCCAGGGCGATACCGGTTTCGCGAGCGCCTTGCAGCAGGTTCAGCACGCCGGCAGGCAGGCCCGCCTCGATCCAGCACTTGACCGTCAGCTCGGCGACTTTCGGGGTCAGCTCGCTCGGTTTGAACAGCACGCTGTTACCGGCCAGCAGCGCCGGAACGATATGACCGTTCGGCAAATGGCCCGGGAAGTTGTAAGGACCAAACACCGCCACCACGCCGTGCGGCTTGTGGCGCAATACGGCGGTGGCGTCGCCCAACGGGCCGCTCTTCTCGCCGGTACGCTCGCGGTAGCTTTGCACCGAGATCGCAATCTTGTTGACCATGCTGGTCACTTCAGTTGCCGATTCCCACAGCGGCTTACCGGTTTCTTCGCCGATGCAACGCGCCAGTTCGTCAGCGTTATTTTTCAGTGCCGCGGCAAAGGCCTCAAGCACGGCAATGCGTTCGTCCAGGGTACGACGGGCCCAGCCCGGGAATGCCTGACGTGCGGCTTGCACGGCGGACTCAACCTGAGCGGCGGTTGCGCCCTCGCCGGCCCACAGCACTTGCTGGGTGACCGGGTTCAGCGATTGAAAGGCTTCGCCCTGACCGGCCAGCCATTCACCTGCGATGTATAGCGAATTCATTATTTCGACTCCCGAGCAGCAGACAACGCAACGGCGCGCACTTGATCGCCGGCGTTGAGTTGAAGGCGTTTGGCGGTCAACGGATCGACCACCAACGTACCGGCGGCGAGACGTGCTGGCGCGGCGGTCATCCGGCAGTCTTCGCGCTTGCGGTTGTGAATCAGGAAAGGCGTCGCGTCGTCACCCGGCGTGCCGATGGCCAACACCAGTGCCTGGCTGTCGCGCACCGCACGGATCTTGCCGGTTTCGCACTCGACCGCAGGGCCGGCGTCGAAGATGTCGACGTAGCCTTGATAGCTGAAACCTTCGCTCTTGAGCATCGCCAGGGCCGGCTCGGTGTCCGGGTGAACCTGACCGATGACATTGCGCGCGTCCGGCGATAGGAAGCAGGTGTACAGCGGGAACTTGGGCATCAGTTCGGCGATGAACGCCTTGTTGCCCACGCCGGTCAGGTAATCGGCCTGGCTGAATTCCATTTTGAAGAAGTGACGGCCCAGGCTTTCCCAGAACGGCGAGCGCCCCGCTTCGTCGGACACACCGCGCATCTCGGCGATGATCTTGTTGCCGAACAGCTGCGGGAACTCGGCGATGAACAGCATCCGCGCCTTGGCCAGCATGCGGCCATTGAGGCCCGTGCGGTAATCGGCGTGCAGAAACAGCGAGCACAATTCCGAGTTGCCGGTCAGGTCGTTGGCCAGGAACAGCGTTGGAATCTCGCGGTAGATATTCAGCTCTTGCGAGGCACTGACCGTGAGGCCAACGCGGAAGTTGTACCAAGGCTCACGCAGGCCGACAGCGCCGGCGATGGCGGAAATGCCCACCACGCGCCCGTTATCGTCTTCGAGTACGAACAGGTAGTCCGCATCGCCCCGCCCGGCTTCGCCGCGAAAGGTCTTCTCGGCCCAGCCAACCCGGTGGGCCAGACGCTCTTCATTGGCCGGCAACGTAGTCAGGCCGGTGCCGGTGCTGCGGGCCAGGTCGATCAGAGCGGGTAAATCGCTGCTGCGTACGGGACGAACGATCATGCTATCTCCTCAGACGGGCCGCTTGCGCCACCCGCGAAACACTATTGCTTACTAGGCATTCTTTCCAGGCATAGCAGCAGGCGTTAAACCGCCACCAGGCGCACGCTGGCACCTTCACCGACGCCCAGGGCTTCGGCCGCTTCCAGATCCAGGGTCACGGGTTTACCTGGCGCGTAATCGAGCTCAAGCAACACGGCGCGGTAATCCTGCAACTGGGCGTTGGCCACTAGGTACTGACGACCGACACCTTTGACCGCCTCGCCGATTTTCACTGGCACCACACGGCTCTGGGCGATGGAACGAATCCCCGAAACACGGGCGTGCAAGGTTGGACCACCGTCGAAAATGTCGATGTAGTGATCGGTCTCGAAGCCTTCGCGCATCAGGATATCGAAGGTGATTTGCGCGCGAGGGTGCACCTGGCCCATCGCTTCTTGAGCGGAGTCCGGCAGCAGCGGCACGTAAATCGGGTAATGCGGCATCAGTTCGGCCAAAAACGTCCGGCTCTTCAGGCCGCACAGGCGCTCGGCTTCAGCGTAGTTGAGGTCGAAGAAGTTGCGGCCAATGGCATCCCAGAACGGCGAGTCGCCATTCTCGTCGCTGTAGCCGACGATCTCGGTCACCACGGAATCGGCGAAACGCTCCGGATGGCTGGCCACGAAGAGCAGACGCCCGCGGGAGTTGAGTTCCGCCCAAGGCGAACCGACCAACTCGCGCTGCACGTAGAAACTGGTCAGCAAGCTGTTGCCGGTCAGGTCGTGGCACTGGGAAAGCACGTGAATCTTGTTATGAATCTTCAGCTCGCGGGAGGCGTGCACGAAGGTTTCATTACGAAAACTGTAGAACGGCTCGGAATAACCGGCCGAGGCAACGATCGCCGAGCAGCCGACCAGTTTGCCGGTGGCCGTGTCTTCAAGCACGAAGAAATAGCTCTCTTCGCCGTTGAAGCTGACTTCGGCGGCAAACGAGGCTTCGCTTGCTGCGATCTTGTCGCTCAGGCGTTCAACGTCATCCGGCAAGGAAGTGACACCAATCGGGCTGTCCGCAGCCAGACGCTGTACTTCGCCCAGATCAGCCATTTGCGCAGGGCGCATCACCAGCATGGTGTCACTCCTTTTCTCGAAAAATACTTATTAGAAAAATGCCCGGATCATGTGGGAGCGGGCTTGCCCGCGATGGCGTCCTGTCAGATAACAATGAAGTCGGCTGTCAGGCCCTCATCGCGGGCAAGCCCGCTCCCACTTTATTTGTGCCCGGCACAAAAATTTGGATCGACACCTGAATGGTCAGGCGTCGAAGGGTCTATCAGGCTTGCGTCAGTTTGGCGGCAGCGCGTTCGAAGCGGTCCAGGCCTTCATCGATATCCGCATCTTCAACCACCAGGCTTGGCGCGAAACGCACCACGTCCGGGCCCGCTTGCAGAATCATCAGGCCTTCGCGTTCGGCGGCGTTGAAAATGTCCTTGGCCTTGCCTTTCCACGCTTCGCTCAGCACGCAACCGATCAACAGGCCCATGCCGCGGACCTTGGTGAACAGGCCGTACTTCTCGCCGATCTGCTCCAGGCGAGCCTTGAACTTGTTGTGCTTGGCTTTGA
Organism: Pseudomonas arsenicoxydans; assembly: GCF_900103875.1. Lineage (NCBI taxonomy): Bacteria > Pseudomonadati > Pseudomonadota > Gammaproteobacteria > Pseudomonadales > Pseudomonadaceae > Pseudomonas > Pseudomonas arsenicoxydans. The sequence continues at coordinate 5,937,036 of NZ_LT629705.1, forward strand.
CGCCAGCCAGCACTTCAGGGGTGTTGACCACATCGATCACCGCCTCTGCAACAGCGCACGCCAGCGGGTTGCCGCCGTAAGTGGTGCCGTGGGTGCCGACGACCAGGTGTTTGGCCAGGTCTTCGGTGGTCAGCATTGCCGCGATCGGGAAACCGCCGCCCAGGCTCTTGGCGCTGGTCAGGATGTCCGGGATCACGCCGTAATGTTGATAGGCGAACAGGTGACCCGTACGGCCCATACCAGTCTGCACTTCGTCGAAAATCAGCAGTGCGTTATGCGCGGTGCACAGATCGCGGGCACCTTGCAGGTATTCGAGTTCGGCCGGGATGACACCGCTCTCGCCCTGGATCGGTTCCAGGACAACGGCGCAGGTCTTGTCGGAAATGGCGGCTTTCAAAGCAGCCAGATCGTTGTATGGCACGTGAGTGATGCCGGTGATCTTCGGACCGAAGCCATCGGAATACTTCGACTGGCCACCGACGTTCACGGTGAACAGGGTGCGGCCGTGGAAGCTGTTGAGTGCGGCGATGATTTCGTACTTCTCGCTGCCGAACCGATCGAAACCGACGCGACGGGCCAGCTTGAAGGCGGCCTCGTTGGCTTCGGCGCCGGAGTTGCAGAAGAATGCACGCTCGGCAAAAGTAGCGTTGACCAGCTTATGTGCCAGGCGCAGGGCCGGCTCATTGGTGAACACGTTGGACACGTGCCACAGCTTGTTCGCCTGTTCGGTCAAGGCGCTGACCAGCACTGGATGCGCATGGCCCAATACGTTGACGGCAATCCCGCCGGCGAAGTCGATCAGCTCGCGGCCGGACTGGTCCCAAACGCGGGAACCGGCGCCACGCACAGGGATGAATGCGGCAGGCGCATAGTTGGGAACCATTACCTGGTCAAAATCGGCGCGTTCTACCGCAGCGTGCTCAACGGACATCGGAGTCTCCTGATGAGGAACACTCGCCGGGAACTGGCGAGCTTGGTGAGGATTGTAAGGACAGTTTTCAGCCCGGCCTTGCCGCCAAGCGACAACTTCTTATAGCGCAAACCCCGGTTTTTCCCGGGTTTACGGCAATGCGACATATAGGGTCGCAAAGGCGCAGTTTAAACCGCCGGCACAAGTTATAGGCAGGCTTGTCGAGCGGTGCGGTAAATATGTACCGCACACCCTGCTTCATCGTTTGTTTTGCTTGGCGTCCATCCAGCCGCTAAGGGAATAGCGCATGAATCAGCAAGAACCGGAGCCAATGGCTCAACCAGACGCGCATTTCCAACATGCGTTCAACAATCTGCCCGACTGGGTCTTGAAAGCATCACCGGCAACGCGAGGCGCACTGAAAAGCGCTTCAGTGGCAGTGCCTGAATGGCACACCACCGCCACCCGCGAGCAGTTGCTGTCGTTGAAAGCCACCAGCGCGCAACACTGGACTCAGCGCAACAAGCTGGAGTCGATGCTGGATAAACTGCAAAGCGCCCGAGACTTTGCCGAACCGCTCCTGAGCAATGCATTAAAGAGTCGCTTCGGCCTGGAGCTGGACGTCAAGACAACTTTCCTGCGCCTGTACATCCCGCAAACCACGCCATGGTTCGCGATCAAAACCGGTGCTGCACGCACCTGGACGGTTTCACTGCTCGATGCAGCTTTGCACAATTTCGAGGATTCGGAGACCGCGTCGGATGCTTATGAATCCGCCTCGACATTCATCACCAAACCTTCGTCCACCGGGCAATTCGATACGTTGCCGACGATCAAACCCCGACTGTCCATTCAGGGCTTCACCCGGTTGTGCAGGGAACTGGATATCGGCGCCCAGTACGAGGCGCATCTCAAGGACAACCTGGGGTTTACCAACCCGGTGGCCGGCGCGGTATTGAAGTCGAGTGTCATCGCGACGCACAAGGCGGCCCTTCGATCCGCACTGCAATTGGCTCACGTTCGCGGAGACCTGCCGGCCGATGCGTATCGCTCGATGCTCGCAATCATCGAGGGCCAAAAAAACGTGATGCTGGGCAACTGGCGTCTGCACGCCAATGACCTGAAAGTGATGTCCTCGGTGCTGACCGGGATCGTCATTTTTGCGCCGCGACTCGATCTCAAATCGCAAGCATCGCGGATCATCGTTTACATTCCCGACGACCCGGAACATCCGCTCAAACAGTATCCTGACACCCTGTCGTTCATGACGGACCTGACCCGCAAGCTGCGCTCCCCTGACTACCAAACCTTCTTCAGCCGTTTTGTCGATCATGGGCAAAGGGGTGATTTTTTCGCCGACCTCAACCGCCGACTCAGCGGCGTGACCTGGCATGAGCACACGCGCGGCGACCCACGGCCAAGCTGGCGCGACACGCCCATCGACAAGCCGAACCTGCAGTTTTCGCTGAGCCCGATCAATAGCTGCCTGTGGATTCACCTCTATCAGCAACAACTGAACAAAATCCTCAACGACGCACGCACCCTTGCGGTCTCGACCGCCCGTGCCGACCAAAACGCACGATGGGCGGCGTGGGACGCCTTCAGCCGTGTCGCCAAATCGATTCTTGAAGTGGCATCGTTCGTTGCATTGCCTTTTGTGCCTTTCCTGGGAGAGGTGATGCTGGCCTATATGGCTTATCAGGTACTCGACGAAACCTTTGAGGGCATCATCGATTGGGCCGAGGGCCAGAAAACCGCAGCCTTCGAACAACTGATGACGCTCGTCGAAACGGTGGTTGAAGTGGGGGCATTCGCAGTCGGCGGCGCCATGGCGGCGGGTGCATTCAGCCGTCTACTGTCTCGCGAAACCGTGGCGCTGCTTTCGCCGCTCAAAGCAATCGATACCCCGTCAGGTAAAACCCGATACTGGAAGCCGGACCTGACACCGTACGAACAAACCGTCGACTTGCCCACTGCCGCCACACCCGATGACCTGGGTTTGTATCAGCATCAGGGCAAAACGCTGCTGCGCCTTGAAGGCAAGCTCTATAACGTCAAACCGGACAGTGAAACAGCGCAGTTTCAGATCGAGCATCCGCACCGCACCGACGCCTATCAACCGCCTCTGCGGCACAACCGGCATGGCGCCTGGCAGACCACACTGGAACAACCTCTGGCGTGGGATCGGGAAACCGTGATGCGCCGCCTCGGTCACAGCGTCGAGTCGCTCAGCAACACAGAACGCGAACAGATCCTGCAGATCAGCGGCTTCCACGACAATGTGCTGCGCGAGACGCATGTCGAGAACCAACGCCCGCCTTCGCTACTGACCGACACCATCAAACGCTTCAAAATCGACCGGGAGATTCAGGCCATCGTCGAGCAGCCCCTTAGCGATCACCCCGATCTTTACCAGGCCCTTAACCAGCGCAAATCGCTGTTCGAATCGCGCTACCGTCAGCTTGAAAAAACCGACGACCCACACGTTCAACTGGTGCTCGGAAGCGCTCAAGGTTTGCCGACAGACATCGCACAAGAACTGGTGAGCAACACAACCGGCACCGAGCTGAAGCAACTGGAGAATGGTCGTGTGCCTCAGCGCCTCAAGGACGTGGCGGTGAAAGCCATGGAGGCGGTACGCGGCGCCCGGGCGTTTGAGGGATTTTATCTCGAGGGCATGGACACGGCGGACACCCATCGACTGGCGTTGCATAGCCTCGAGTCGTTACCCGACTGGCCGGATCGCCTGCGCATCGAGGTCAGGGAATATGCCCATGAAAGCACCTTGCGCGACAGCATTGGCCAGGCTGACGCCACTCTCGTCAGAACACTGGTGCATGCAGATGACGGCAGTTACCAGGTCCATGAAGTCTCTAATGTGCCCGTCGATTTTTATCACGCCATTCTTCAGGCGCTGCCGGATTCCGAGCGCACTACGCTGGGCTTTTCCCTTCAAGACGGCTTGGCTTTCAAACAGCACATCGCCGAGCACGCACAAAACCTACCGGGTCTACGTAGCGTATTTGCGAAAAATCCGCAGCGAAAACCTTACTACGACCCGACGACCATGCGCCTGCCTGGCGGGGCTGATGGTTATGGTCGCGTTGACCCCAATTCACCCTCGCTCGATGACAGGGTGCGCGAGGTGTATCCCGACATCGCACCACAGGAACTGCAGACGCTGGTCACTCGCTTGCAGCAACATCCCGATGGTGCTCGCGTCGAGCTGACACGTCTGAGCCGTGAACTTGCCCAACTGCATCAAGACCTGCACCAATGGATAAACGACGCGCCCACCATCCATCCTGAAACCAGGCTTGCGCTGACGGATCTGGAGCGTCAGGTCGAGCAACACAATCGTCAATTGCTGGCCCAGGAAATCCAGCGCAGCTGGCGTCGCCAATCGGAACCGGACCTGGACGCGCCAGACATCGGTCCCCGCTACGCGTTGCGGTTCAATGAACCGATCCTGGGTGATCTGCCGACACTGACGGCCGACTTCAGCCACGTCTCACTGCTGGCCCTTGAAGGTCGTCGCGCGGAACAAGGTATTCACGGGTTCCTGCAGCGTTTCACTCACCTGCGTCGCCTCGATTTGCGCCGTTTCACCCTGACCACCCTGCCCGATGCCATCCCCAAAATGGCCAACCTCGACGCATTGGTGCTCAACGATTGCGCCATCAGCTTTGACGCCCTCGCGTGGTCAAAACTGTCCCCTCTGAAAAAACTGGTGATGCTGGACCTGCACCGAAATCCTTTCGATACGGTTCCCAACATCGACTCGTTTGCAGAACTCGTGCACCTGGACCTGAGCGAAACAGGTTTGATCGACATCCCCGGCAGCGCACTGCGCCACCCGAAGCTCGATGCGCTCTTGTTAATGAACAACGCCATCACCGAACTGCCGCCCGGTTTTTTCGACAGTTCGCTGTACGATAAACGCGGCGTACATCTGTCATCAAACCCACTGACCGACCGGGCGCGACAACTCATCAAACTTCATTACCTGGAAACCACCTTCGATGCGGGCGTCAATGCCCCGGACGCCGACATCCAACGCGTCAGGGTGCTCTACCCGACCCGGGACATCGAACAGGCCAGCGAGTTTGTCTACGATTTGCCGGGCACGCTGGAAGATGGCCGCATAGAGCTGACCCGTCTGGAAGCGGAGCTCGCTCGGCTAAGCAATGATCTGGCAGCCTGGACCGCTGATCTGCCGCCCCTGCACCCGCTGACCGGCGAACCGTTCAATGCGCTCCAGTTGTTTGCCGAACATGCCAACCGCGATGAATTCGTGACAGTACTGGAGCGGTGCTGGCGGCAAGAGTCCGAACTGGATGATTTCAATGATTCGCTTGAGCCGACGTATGAGCTTGTCTTCAATCAGCCCATCCATGGAGAACTGCCGTCACTCAGTGCCGACTTCAGTCATGTGTCCGCACTGGAACTGCGAAGCGCCGATGGCGTGACTCAGGTCGGACGTTTCCTGGAGTCCTTCTCCAACCTGAAAAGCTTGAGGTTGCGCGACTTCGACATCGCCGACATTCCCGAAGCGGTGTTCAAGATGGGTCACCTGCGCTCACTGTCACTGCCCGATTGTCGCGTCAGTCTGTCTGCCAACTCGGTTAACGCATTGGCCGGTATGGACCAGCTCGATTATCTCGACTTGAGCCTGAACCCACTGGAACGCACACCTGACTTGAGCCAAATGACAGAGCTTTCGACCGTTCTACTCCCGAGAACCGGTATTACGACAATACCCGAAGGCCTGCTTTCGCTAACCCTGCTTGATTGGGCAGATTTGAGCGATAACGCAATCGCCGACATCCCGAGCGACATCATGGAATTGCCCATGGAAGTAGCGGAAACCATAAATTTACGGGGCAATCCGCTCACCGAAGAAGCGCTGTTGCGACTGATCAGCTACTTCGAAAACACTGGTACGGATTTCGGCGTGGAAGATGTGATGAATCGAGGCGAGATGCAGATGTCGTCCACGGAAGGGTCCGAAATGGACGAATAAATACGCCGTCAGCCTCGCTCAGACGGCACTGACGATAACTCGAACGGGCTGCTGCTGCGCCGCTGGTTGCGATCTTCCCGCGGCGTGGCGCCGAAGAAGTTGCGGTAGGCGCTGGAGAAATGGGGCCCCGAAGAGAAGCCACACGACAGGCCGATCTGGATGATCGACTTGCTGGTTTGCATCAACATTTGCCGGGCCTTGTTCAGGCGCAGTTCCAGGTAGTACTGGCTCGGCACGCGGTTGAGGTATTGCTTGAAAATCCGCTCAAGCTGCCGACGGGATACGCACACGTGCTGGGCGATTTCGTCGGTGGTCAGCGGTTCTTCGATGTTGGCTTCCATCAGCAACACGGCTTGCGTGAGCTTCGGATGGCTGGAACCGAGACGATTCTGCAGCGGAATACGCTGGCGCTCGCCGCCTTCGCGGATGCGCTCGACCACCAGTTCTTCGGAGACCGCACCGGCCAGCTCAGCGCCGTGATCACGGGCCAACACCGCCAGCAGCAAGTCGAGAACCGACAAGCCACCGCACGCGGTCAGGCGATCACGATCCCAGTCGAACAAATGACTGGTGGCGATGACTTTCGGGAAACGTTCGGTGAAATCGTCTTGCCAGCGCCAATGCACGGCGGCGCGGTAGCCATCGAGCAGACCCAGTTGAGCCAATGGGTAGACACCGGCCGACAAACCACCAATCACACAACCGGCTCGCACCAACTGCTTCAACGAACTGCTGAGCGCCGGCGCGAGTGTGGTCGGCGGCTCATCGGCGAGCAAAAACAGTTTCTGGAAATTTTCGAGCTTGCCGGCCCACGGCTCACCCGGCAATTGCCAGGCGCCTTCGGTCGGCGGTTCGGCCTGCAAAAACGACAGTTCGTAGACAACGTCCGGGTGCACACGCTGGGCAACACGCAAGGCCTCCTCAGCCAGCGCAAGCGTCAGTGCTTTAGTGCTGGGCCAAATCAGGAAACCAATTCGATGGGCAGTCATGGCGGGCAATCCGAAACGAAAACAGTGATGAAGGCATGGGCCAATGCTAGCCCGTAAATGAACGCATATCTCGAAACCAATAAAGATCAAACGCAGGCGCTGCATCGCCCCCGCCCTGTAGGAGCTGTCGAGTGAAACGAGGCTGCGATCTTTTGATCTCGCTTTTAAAAGATCAAGATCAAAAGATCGCAGCCTCGTTTCACTCGACAGCTCCTACAGGGGATAGGGGCCAGCCTTTAGGTTGCGAAGCATGCACTATCCCGGTGCGCAACGGCAGTCTTGATTACTTCAGGCTACCCGAGAGGAATTGTTGCAGGCGTTCGGACTGTGGATTGACCAGCACCTCACGCGGGTTGCCGCTTTCCTCGACGACACCTTTGTGCAGGAACACCAGCTGGTTCGACACTTCACGGGCAAAGCCCATTTCGTGCGTGACCACCACCATGGTCCGGCCTTCCTGCGCCAGGGCCTGCATCACCTTCAACACGTCGCCGACCAGTTCCGGGTCGAGGGCGGAAGTCGGTTCGTCGAACAGCATCACCTCAGGTTCCATCGCCAGCGCACGGGCAATCGCCACGCGCTGCTGCTCGCCGCCGGACATGTGGCCCGGATAGGCATCCTTGCGGTGGCCCACGCCGACTTTGTTCAAGTAGTGCTCGGCCTTTTCACGGGCTTCAGCCTTGGACATGCCAAGCACGTGAACCGGCGCTTCCATGATGTTTTCCAACGCGGTCATGTGCGACCACAGGTTGAAATGCTGGAACACCATCGACAGGCGCGAACGCATGCGTTGCAGCTGTTTCGGGTCGGCGGCCTTCAGGGCGCCGTCCTTGTTGGCGACCAGCTTCAGCTCTTCGTTGTTGAGCAGAATCTTGCCCGCGTGCGGCTGCTCCAGCAGGTTGATGCAGCGCAGGAAAGTACTTTTGCCGGAGCCACTGGAGCCGATGATGCTGATCACATCGCCAGCCGCCGCTTTCAGGGACACGCCCTTGAGCACTTCGTGACTGCCATAGCGTTTATGCAGGTCTTGGACTTCAAGTTTGTACATGCGGTCGGTTCTCACAAAAACAGTCAGTCAGTCGTTGAGCAAGCGCCCGTGACGCAGCGCTTCGCGCCCCGCCACCTTGGCCAGCCAGAAACCGGGTTGGGCATAACGCAGCCGTTCAATGGCAAACAGCACCCCGGACGTACCAGCACACACCGTGCTGACCCGATCCGCTAACGGATCGATCACTTCAAAAATCTCGTCGCCGGCTTCAATCCATTCACCGGGTTTACGCAGAAAACTCACCACACCCGGGTGCGGTGCAAACAGCAATTCGGTGCCTTCGAACGGCAGGCCTTCGCACGCTTCCTGCGCAGGTTTTGGCCATTCACCGCTGATCAGCCCTTGCTCGGCGAGGAACGCCAGAATGCCTTCGGCATAAGCACAGGCTTCAGCGCGGCCGGTGTCGGCCTGACCACCCAATTCGATGGTAGTCGCCAGGCAAGCCAGCGGGATTTGCGCATCGGGAAACTGACGCGACAGGCGCAACCACGGCAGCGAGCAGGCCTCGTCAAAGGAACTGCCACCGGAATCTTCCGCCAGCAACCCCACTTTCACGTCCAGGTGCGCGGCAAGGGAACGCCATTGCGGCCAATGCTGCGGCAAGGCATACATGTGCAGCGCCGCTTCGGCATCGCAATGCAGATCCAGCACCACATCGGCGGTGCACGCGTGGCTGAGCAAGATGCGCTGCATGCCTTGCAACTGGCTCGCGGCCGGCGGCAAGGCGTCGAGCGCATCGCTCATGGCCTGGCGAATCATGCGGATGTTGGCGTGCGGATCATCCCCCAGATGCCCGTCCAGCGCAGCGGCCACTGGCGCGCTCAGCTCGACGAAATCGCGGTTGAAGTTCTTGCCGCTGCCCGCCTCGAAACGTCCTTGATGGTTGCCTTGCAACAGCTGACCGAGGCCCAGTGGGTTGGCCACTGGCACCAGTTCGATCACACCGTTGAGCAAGCCTTGGGCTTCGAGTTCGGCCAGGCGCTTTTTCAGCTCCCAGGCCGTGCGCATCCCCGGCAGCTCATCGGCGTGCAGGCTGGCCTGAATGTAGGCCTTGCGCTCGCCGGTACCGAAGCGGAACACCGAAATCTGGCGTTCGCTGCCCAAGTGGCTCCACGGCAATGAATGATCGATGCGTTCCATATCAGTGCTTCCGCGGGGCCATGTAGCCCAGCCAGCGGCCCTCGGCCAGTTTGAACAGCTTGACCAGAATGAAGGTCAGGCACAGATAGAACACACCGGCCGTGATGTAGGCTTCGAACGGCAAGTAGAACTGGGCGTTGACTGTGCGCGCGGCACCGGTGATGTCGATCAGGGTCACGATGGACGCCAAACTGGTGGTCTGCAGCATCATGATCACTTCGTTGCTGTACTGCGGCAGCGCCCGGCGCAGGGCCGATGGCAGCAGGATGCGCTTGTACAATTTGTAGCGCGACATGCCCATCGCCTTGGCCGCTTCGATCTCACCGTTCGGCGTGGCGCGCAGGCTGCCGGCGATGATTTCAGCGGTGTAGGCACTGGTGTTGATCGCGAACGCCAGGCACGCACAGAACGTTGCGCTGGACAGCCACGGCCACAGGAAGCTTTCACGCACCGCTTCGAACTGCGCCAGACCGTAGTAGATCAAGAACAGCTGCACCAGCATCGGGGTGCCGCGGATCACGTAGGTGTAGAGCCAGGCCGTCATGTTGACGATCGGCTGCTTGGACACGCGCATCAAGCCGAGCGGCAAGGCGCACAGCAGGCCGAAAAACAGCGACAGCGCGAGCAATTTAAGGGTGGTCACCAGGCCGCCGAAGTACAGCGGCAAGGCCTCCCAAATGACGTTGTAGTCGAAGATCATAGATCAGCCGCCCTTACGCCTACCGAGTAGCGCTTCTCAAGGTGACGCAATGCCAGCAACGAGACGCTGGTGATCACCAGGTACATCGCCGCCACTGCGAGGAAGAAGGTGAAAGGCTCGCGGGTGGCATCTGCCGCCTGCTTGGCCTTGAACATCATGTCTTGCAGACCGACCACCGAAATCAGCGCAGTCGCCTTGGTCAAAACCAGCCAGTTGTTGGTGAAGCCCGGAATCGCCAGACGAATCATCTGCGGCACCAAGACCCGGAAGAACACCTGAAAACTGCTCATGCCGTACGCCATGCCGGCTTCTGCCTGACCTTTGGGGATCGCCATGAAGGCGCCACGGAAGGTTTCCGACAGGTACGCACCGAAGATGAAGCCCAGGGTGCCGATACCGGCGGCCAACGGGTTCAGGTCGATGTAATCGTTAAAGCCAAGCATCGGCGCGACGCGGTTAAGCAAATCCTGGCCGCCGTAGAAAATCAGCAGGATCAGCACCAGGTCGGGAATACCGCGGATCACCGTGGAGTACAGATCGCCCAGCCATGCCAGCCAGCGAACCGGTGACAGACGCAATGCAACGCCGATCAGGCCCAGAACGATGGCCAGGGCCATGGACGACAAGGCGAGCTGAAGCGTCAACCATGCGCCATCGAGGATGACAGCCCCGTAGCCTTTCAACATGATTCAGGTCCTCGAATGTTGGGATGAAAAAATGGCGCAAACCTCAGAGATCCTGTTGCTTGCGCCATTTCGGACTTGTCGCTTGGACGTGTTACTTGCCGTAGATATCGAAGGCGAAGTATTTGTCCTGGATTTGCTTGTACTTGCCGTTCTCGCGAATGGCAGCGATCGCGGTGTTGATCTTGTCTTTCAACGCGTCGCCCTTGCGAACCGCGATACCCACGCCGTCGCCGAAGTATTTGACGTCGGTGAAGGCCGGGCCAACGAAAGCGAAACCTTTGCCGGCGTCGGTTTTCAGGAAACCGTCATCCAGCAGCGTAGCGTCAGCCACGGTGCCGTCGAGACGGCCAGCGGCCACGTCGAGGTAGATTTCGTTCTGCGAACCGTAAGGCTTGATCTCGGCACCCAGCGGGGCCAGGACTTCGCGGGCGAAACGCTCGTGGATCGAACCACGTTGCACGCCGATGTTCTTGCCCTTGAGCTCAGCCAGGCTGTCGCTGACCGGAGTACCGGCCTTCATGACCAGGCGAGCCGGGGTGTTGTAGTACTTGTTGGTGAAGTCCACGGATTTCTTGCGGTCTTCAGTGATCGACATCGACGACAGAATCGCGTCGATCTTGCGCACTTTGAGTGCCGGGATCAGACCGTCGAACTCTTGCTCGACCCACACGCACTTGACCTGCATCTGTTCGCACAGGGCGTTGCCGATGTCGTAGTCGAAACCAACGATGCTGCCGTCCGGCGCTTTGGACGCGAACGGAGGGTAAGCCGCTTCGATACCAATTTTCAGAGGCTTTTCATCGGCGAAGGTTGGCAGAGACAGCACGGACAGTGCCAGGGCGCCAAGCAGCACGAGTTTCTTCATCTTGGGACTCCATCGGTAAAGGGCTAAAACGGCAGAGTGAGCGACAGCCCAATATGCGAATGAGTGGAACCGTAAAAGCGATGCTGCGTTGTAGGAATCGCGCGTTATTTTCAACGCGGGCGACAACGAGCGAGTGATCGGCATTCTAACGACAGGCCCGAAGCCGATATTTCTTCAATGCGACAACTAATTACAGAAGCACCGAGAAAGCCGCTTGGGCGCGTTGACAGCCTTGCAAATTCATGCAAGAGCAAAAGACAGTGAACCGATCTATGCTGCAAATTGCGGGCCTATTATTGGCAAACCCTTCTAATCCGGCAAGCGCAGCGTGGGTTCTTATTTTATGCGAGGGCTGGAGACGCCCGGGGACGGGGCTTTGCGTTTCCCATTGCCCCGTATGAGAGCGGGCGGTTACACATTTAGTTACTTGAAGGGTGGCGGGTAACAGTGGGAATGGGCTGACAGGTGAGTCGATAAATATTGGTTGAAAATCAACGCTGATCGTTCCCACGCTCCGCGTGGGAATGCATCCAGTGACGCTCTGCGTCACACGCAGGAAGGGACGCAGAGCGTCCCGGGCGGCATTCCCACGCGGAGCGTGGGAACGATCGGTATCGGTACGATCGGTACAAAAAAAGCCCCGCCCGGCGCAATGCCGGGCGGGGCTTTGTCGACTCAAGAACTGCGATTAAGCGACGTTCATGGTCTTGTGCGTCTCAATCAAATGCTGCACCACACCCGGATCCGCCAGGGTGGAGATATCCCCCAGCCCATCGTATTCGGCCGTCGCAATCTTGCGCAGGATGCGGCGCATGATTTTGCCCGAGCGGGTTTTCGGCAAGCCTGGCGCCCACTGGATGACATCCGGGGATGCAATCGGGCCGATCTCCTTACGCACCCAGTTTTTCAGTTCCAGACGCAACTGCTCGCTTGGCTCTTCGCCACCGATCAGGGTGACGTAGACATAGATGCCCTGCCCCTTGATGTCGTGCGGCACACCGACCACGGCAGCTTCGGCGACTTTCGGGTGAGCAACCATCGCGCTTTCGATTTCGGCGGTACCCATGCGGTGGCCGGAGACGTTAAGCACGTCATCCACACGACCGGTGATCCAGTAGTAACCGTCTTCGTCGCGACGGGCGCCGTCACCGGTGAAGTACATGCCACGGAAGGTCTTGAAGTAGGTGTCGACGAAACGATCGTGGTCGCCGTACAGCGTGCGTGCCTGGCCTGGCCACGAATCGAGAATCACCAGGTTGCCCTCGGCAGCGCCTTCGATGATGTTGCCCAGGTTGTCCACCAGAGCTGGCACCACACCAAAAAACGGTCGTGCCGCAGAACCCGGCTTGAGCGCGTGCGCCCCCGGCAGCGGGCTCATCAGCGTGGCGCCGGTCTCGGTCTGCCACCAGGTATCGACGATCGGGCAGCGGGACTGGCCGACGTTTTTGTAGTACCAATCCCACGCTTCCGGGTTGATCGGCTCACCGACCGAACCCAACAGACGCAGACTGCTGCCATCGGCGCCTTCAACGGCGGCCTTGCCCGACGCCATCATCGCGCGGATAGCGGTCGGTGCGGTGTAGAGAATGTTGACCTTGTGCTTGTCGACGATCTTCGCCACCCGAGTGATGTCCGGGTAGTTCGGCACGCCTTCGAACAGCAAAGTGGTCGCGCCATTGGCCAACGGGCCATAGACAATATAAGTGTGGCCAGTGACCCAGCCGACGTCGGCGGTGCACCAGTAGATTTCGCCCGGACGGTAGTCGAACACGCGCTCGTGGGTCATCGCCGCGTACAGCAGATAACCGCCAGTGGTGTGCTGGACACCTTTTGGCTTGCCGGTCGAACCGGAGGTGTAAAGGATGAACAGCGCTTCTTCAGCGCCCATTTCTTTCGGCGCGCAGACCGTGCCCGCCACTTTCATCAGGTCTTCAAACCAGATATCGCGATGCTGGTTCCACTTGATGTCGCCACCGGTGCGCTTGCACACGATGACTTTTTGAATGCTGCTGGTTTCCGGGTTGGTCAGGGCGTCGTCGACGTTGGACTTGAGCGGGATCTTCTTGCCGGCACGAATGCCTTCGTCAGCCGTGATCACCACTTTGGATTTGCAGTCGATGATGCGGCCGGCCAGGGCTTCAGGCGAGAAGCCACCGAATACCACCGAGTGAATCGCGCCGATCCGGGTGCACGCCAGCATGGCGACCACGGCTTCGGGGATCATCGGCATATAGATAGTCACCACGTCACCGCGGTGCACATCCTGGCCGCGCAAGGCGTTGGCGAATTTGCAGACTTGTTCGTGCAGCTCGCGGTAGGTGATGTTGCGGCTCTCGGAAGGGTCATCGCCTTCCCAGATGATCGCGATTTGATCGCCGCGCTCGGCCAGATGGCGGTCGAGGCAGTTGTAGGAAACGTTCAGGGTGCCGTCGGCGAACCATTTGATGTCGACATGGTGATCGTCGAAGGACGTCTGCTTCACCGTGGTGAAAGGCTTGATCCAGTCGAGGCGCTTGGCTTGTTCGCGCCAGAAGCCGTCCGGGTTGACGACGGACTGCTGGTACATGGCCTTGTAGGTCGCCTCGTCAGTCAGCGTGTTGGCCAGAACCTCGGGACGAACGGGATACAGGGAAGCCGCACTCATCTTTCTTACCTCGGTGGAATAGTTGTTTTTGTATGGTCCTGTTGTAGCCGGGCCGGGCCTATAGAACCATTCGACGATGGTAGTAACAAGCCCCTACAAAATATCGTGATAAGCCCGGGACACGCCTGGAACGCTCGTCCCAAACACTCTGCAACCCCATTGGGAACGCGGCTTGAGCGCGAAAAACGATGACGCGGTCCGCTTGAAAAACCACGTCGGTATTTCGCCAACAAACCGACTTCTACAACGTTAATCGGTGATTGTTACGAAATCTGTCAAAGGTGTTTATCAAAAGCCCACCTATATGAATGCAGACCCCACGCCTAAAATCAGCCTCGCCAACAAGGCAAACCCTGATTAACCAAGTTGCAGCCCCCACGAAGGCAGTTAATCAACCAACAAGTGATCAAGTTCCACACGCAACCCCAAAAAGGTTGCGTGACCCCACTCGACCTCTAAAAGGTAAAAAAGAAATGAAAGCTTTATTAGTTCTGGCCCTCAGCAGTCTGTGCGTAACCGCCATGGCAGACGAGGCTCCGACTGATGTTGCGCAGCAAAAACCGGCCATCGAGGAATACACTTACTCCACTCACCTGGACATCGCCAAAGTTATCTCCATGAGTGAAGTACCGGATGTGTGTGGCGTCGTTCCAATGAAAATGGAATACGACGACTCCAACGGTCAACGCCATATTCTTCGCTACAGCATCATGGGTAACGGCTGCTCTAACGGCTAATCACCCGGCACTTTCCTAAACGGTTCGACCCATCCGCCCGCTGTTTCAGGCAGATGAAGCGCCGAACCGTATAGATCGATTTATACGATTGTTTTAAGCGTTTATTTGCGCTTTTTAATCAAATTTGTCGGCGTAGTATGAATTCCACACCCAAGGCATAAAACGCCCACGAACCTGGAGCCACTACCATGAAAACCAAACTGATCCTCGCCCTGACCCTGTCTGTCCTGGCTGCCAACACCTTTGCTGCTGACGGTTACGACCGCACCGGCTCGGCGGCTTTCACCACTGAAGCGGCTGTCGCTGCTGACGGCTACGACCATACCGGTTCGGCCTCCTTCGCCGCTGATGGCGCCGATCACATCGGTGCAGGCAAACTTGCCGCTGACGGTTCTGATCACACTGGCGCCGCCAAAGTCGCTGCCGATGGTTTTGATCACACTGGCGCTGCCAAGGTTGCTGCCGATGGCGCTGACCGTGTTGGTGCCGCTCGATTCAGCTGATCATCGAGCTGACTTACAGCCCGACTTCGGTCGGGCTTAGTTGTGTCTGGAGCCACCGAAAACCGATTCAAAACACAACATGTAGTGAAAAACCGCTTTTTTTGGCTATTTTTTGAACAAAAAATTTGTTCACCAAAATTTATGAAAAAAAATCTGCACCCGCGATATCCAGCCAAAGCCCTGTAAACCCTCGCTCCGACCGAAAAACCCGCCTTCTCGACCGCTCCATGCGCGGATTCGCCCCACCACGGCCGCAAAAATTTCCCTATAATGCCGCCTTAAACGGGCCTGCAATATTCCCTTACAGGGATAACAGCCAGTCTGAAGCCCACGCCGAAGTCCTCACCGATTTCTGCGCCCCTCAGAGGCTCTCGGAACCCCGTACAAATTTATGTTTATTTGCCTGCGTGTACCGCTGCAAAAAACGCTATCCAACGCGGCCAGTAAGGTCGTGTGAAAAACCAACCATTCAGTTTTCACACGGGCATCTGGCCCTCACGCAGGAGACGACACGTCATGCTGAGCTGGGACGAATTCGACAAAGAAGACAGCGGCGAGACCGTGGTAAAAGGCGCCAACGCCGGCCACGCGACTGAAGCCAACATGGACCGACTCGACACCGCTGGTGGTGTCGCCGCTCAAGAAGCTCGCGCCGTAACCGCGACCGACTCTGCCGCTATCGCCCGTGCCAAAGCTGCCCTGGACAACCTCGACATCGCCGAAGGCCTCGCCGAACTCGAAGGCGCCTCCGCCCGTGTTGCCGTCGACGAAAAGCGCATGATCAACTGCCGCGCCGACCTCAACCAACTCGTGCCATTCAAGTACGACTGGGCCTGGCAGAAGTATCTGGACGGTTGCGCAAACCACTGGATGCCGCAAGAAGTCAACATGACCGCCGACATCGCCCTCTGGAAAGACCCGGAAGGCCTGACCGACGACGAGCGCCGCATCGTCATGCGCAACCTCGGCTTCTTCTCCACCGCCGACTCCCTGGTTGCCAACAACCTGGTCCTGGCCGTGTACCGCCTGATCACCAACCCGGAATGCCGCCAGTACATCCTGCGCCAGGCTTTCGAGGAAGCGATCCACACCCACGCCTACCAGTACTGCATCGAATCGCTGGCCATGGATGAAGGCGAGATCTTCAACATGTACCACGAGATCCCATCGGTCGCGAAAAAAGCCACCTGGGGCCTCAAATACACCCGTTCGATCTCCGATCCGAAGTTCGAAACCGGCACCGTCGAAACCGATAAAGAGCTGCTGCGCAACCTGATCGCCTACTACTGCGTCCTGGAAGGCATCTTCTTCTACTGCGGCTTCACCCAGATCCTCTCCATGGGCCGCCGCAACAAAATGACCGGCGTCGCCGAGCAGTTCCAGTACATCCTGCGCGACGAATCCATGCACCTGAACTTCGGCATCGATGTGATCAACCAGATCAAAATCGAAAACCCACACCTGTGGGATGCCGAGATGAAGGAAGAAGCTTCGCAGATGATTCTGCAAGGCACTCAGCTGGAAATCGAATACGCGCGTGACACCATGCCTCGCGGCGTGTTGGGCATGAACGCGGCGATGATGGAGGACTACCTGAAGTTCATCGCTAACCGTCGTTTGTCGCAGATTGGTTTGAAGGAAGAGTATCCAGGGACGACTAACCCGTTCCCTTGGATGAGCGAGATTATGGACTTGAAGAAAGAGAAGAATTTCTTTGAGACTCGGGTTATTGAGTATCAGACTGGTGGGGCGTTGAGCTGGGATTGATTCAAAGCTGAAATAAAAAGCCCTGGATACAGGGCTTTTTATTTATAAAAATAATCTTCATTTCAACTCTACGGCACTTAAAACCGGAGAAGTTTTTTCAGGAGACTTATAAGCACACCCCAAAATATATGCGCTACAGCGCTAAATATCCAAACTCTATTAACTTGTTTCTAACTTTCCAAATTTCGATACACTGCTTTTCAGTAGGTAATTTTTTAGGAATTAATGTAGCACCACGCAACAAGCTGATTTGCTTAGGGCTGAGCTTATCTTTTTTTACACCCCAGTTAAGCATTCTGCTCCATTCAATGCCTGGCACATCAACTACCAACATCTGAATTTCTATACCATCATCTAGTTTTTGAGTAACCTTGGAACTCTCGGATGCCTCATGAACACCTTTTAAATCTTGTAAAGTTTGGATAAAACCAGTACTTAACGTCACTTTACAATCCCGAACCTGCTCCCAACAAGCCTGCATTTTCGCCCATTCAGTGACGTTATCTTTAGGACGATCAGGATCTGTCAGCACTTGGAAGACATACTTTGCAATGATCGCTATCTGGTCCGACAGAACCTCATCAATACGCTGCCGATCCCAAATGCTACGCAAATTCAATTGCTTACCAAGCTGCTCTTCGGCGATTAGATTGTGCAGTTTCGCTATCGAGTAAGTTACGATGTTGGCACGATACCCCCCTTGATACCACTCTTGCTGAGTTACAATTGACTCAGTGCTACGAAAGATAATAGCCAAAGCTACAAGAGAACGAAAATACTCCTCAGTGTAAATTCTTCCATCTGTGGCCCAAGATTTTGAAATAGTGTCAGCAAAGAACATGAAATTTTTCTGTGCACCCATGCTCACTTTGTGGGGCTGTTCCTTCCATGTATTCTCATATTTAGCGACATCAGTTTTGGTAAATAACTGACTCCTCGGATTTTGCAATTGAAACTGAGTCTTCTGAGAAGCTGAAAGCTTAGCCTGCTCATTAACATACTGCCCTCGAGCACGCTCGTAAAACCAATGAGTACCGTGTTGTGCACCACCAACTGGGGATGTGAATAACCTACGTGAAAAATCTTCCAGCCGAACGTGAAAGGGATGATTTGAAAAGAAATCTGCGTCACTAACTTTATTTTGACTGTTGGCAAATCGAGCTATCTCAGGTGTTAATGTTCCCGCTCTTTCCGGCGGCAGAACAGACAACTTCATTTGAACCATTACTTTCGATAGATCAGCCACATCTTTTTTACCGCTACCGCCCCGCTTCGCAAGTGCTAGAGAAGCAGTGGTTTGACCGCCGTTTACGATTTGCAAATTCGTAGCACTCTGTATACGCAAGCTTCCACTATCTGAACACAAAACAATGTTTTCGGCCGTTGCAGCTATACCATTATTAAAAGCGAAGAACATTTCTGGTTGAGTGCGAATGGTGTTTTGAATGGCGGAGTTAACTTTACCTTTAGCACTGAGAAACGTCCGAACGTTGCCCTCTAAAAGCCTGCTACCATACTTTTCATAAATATCAGCTAAAGAATCGCCTGGTATCATGCAAAGATAAGCTTTGTATTCTCCCTCAGAATGCGCTGCTGCGAGGCAAGGTAACCCCCTTCCCTCGACCTCTGAAAAATCAACAGTTAACTCATCACGTCCGGTCGCAGAGACATAAGCGGAATGGAAACGACCTATATCCCAGATGTGCAACTCTACGGCGGTGCCATTGATATCTTGCTCCAACCAATCTTTAGTTCTGGTTTTTAGCAAACCGTCACTAATTAAATAAAATCGATACTTGGATATCTTTGAATGCCAATCCATCAAGTCGCTGGCAAGGCCATAGCCAGGTTGGCTTTCATCCACACTACCATCTGTCAACGTGCCATCAAGGGACTCTTCCAAGAAGGCTCGAAGCATGCCAAATGTTTTCTGAACATCTGACGTGTTAAATGTCGAGATCTCGTCTTCATTGAAAAACTCGCAAACCATTAAAGATAGTGAATTATCAGCATCGTCGAATGAATATCCATCTACAAGAAGCTTCCTTCTTTTAGCGAGGCCTTCAAAGCGACATACTTCAAAACCTAGTAGTTCTTCGGCACCTGTCAGCAGTTCCCCACATTCTTCAACAAAGCTAGCCCTTACAAAGTCCCTAGAAGACTCCGCTCGTGCGCGAACCGTCTCAATTAAGTCTCGGTGATAATCGATCAGCTCCATTACATCCCCTCACCAGTAATCAAGAAATTTTAAAAATCTCACATTCTGCCAAATTCAGGTCGTACTTGACCCTACTGACACCAACTGGCAAACAATTAGGAGTAATACAAGGAAACCCTACGTGCACACCAAAAATAGCGACGTTACGAACGGCCAAATTCAACGCATCATATTCAGGTCTAAAAATATAACCCGCCTTAAACAATAAATTATCAAACAGCAATCTTGCTGCATAATTAGTTTTCAATAAATCCTGAATTCCCCCAACCATAGAGTTCAAGGTAAATGCACCTTGCGAATCAACAGCGCAATTTCCAAGTTCTATCACAACCAAATCGACCGAACGAAGTTTAGTATCCAACTGTGTTTCTGAGGATATTTTTATAATGTCACAACCAGGCCTTATGGTCTTGATCTCCCAAGCATGACTCTCGGCTTGGAAGTCCTGATCAGCTCGACTCGGTCCGACCCACGCGCTTACCGCAGCTAACTCCCCAATTGACTCAACCAATGTTCGTAAATATAACAACTCTCCACACAACCCACGAATTTGGTTCTCCGAGAGCAGTCCCAAATCCCCTAACTCAAACAGCTGCCTCCAGCTTGCCAATCGGCTAATTACAAACACAAATGAATCGAGTAAATTTAAATTGGACCGTGAAGACTCTATGAGGTCTTCACAAAACAGAGAAAACAGTTCTAATAGCCTAACGTCGTCAAGAATTAAAAATAATGACCATCGGCCATCTTCCCGCTCAGAAGACTTTACTAACACAGCTCTCATATCACTTTGTACTGCTGGCTCCGACGGGCAAATCAACAAGAGCGCTCTACGCCCATCACTATCAATGCCGACATAAAAATCCAATACATGCGTAGTGTCGAATCGCCTAAACCCAACACCCGCTTTATCTGACTTTATAGAATCCCACAGAGACTCAATCTTAATCGACATCTTCATCATCCTCATCGATAGCATCGGAGCCAGATGCCTGCCCGGACAATATATTTCTAAGTTCAACCAAATTAATACGATAAGAAATACGGTGAGTAGCCCCACTAAGAGCTGGAAAACTTAATCCAATTGCGACCAATGACTCACATTCGGAAGGAAGCTCATATTTATCTCCGGCAATAGAAGGCTCTATAAAGTGAATCAGAAGAAGTGGCGAGGGTCTAATCTCTGTATAGGATTTTCCCGGCACAGTTATCTTATTATCATTCGAAGCATTAGCCCAAAATTTTTCCTTGGCACTTTTTATTTCGTTTTCGGTTAACCCGATAGTCTCATCGGCAGACGAGCCAACACGCAGTTTTCTCCCGTTTACCAATAGAGAACGAGTATCGTCCTCTAGTAATATAGTACGCTCGCGCTGGATCACACTTAACCCTGGAGCTATCGTTAAAGCTGCCCCCCTTCCACTAGGAACACCAACATCCCAATAAGCCAGCTTCGAATCTGAAGATCGCTCGATAAACTCAGCCAAGCTAGAGGTTTGCAGCTTGATGCTCAACGGGTGGCTCACAAATAGCCTAAGAAATTCGATAATTATTTTTTTCGGGACTTTATTCCAAACTGGAAATCCATATGAGGGATTACGAGTTATATCAGTCGCTAACAGCTTACGAAGCAAGTCCTTCGCAGATTTATAATTAGCTAGTAGGACATGAGCATCTTTCAACAATCTAGCGGACTCGAGGCTCTCCTGTGTTATTGAAATAGTTTCTACAATCTCATCAGAATCCCGCATCTTATTTCGCGCAGTAATCATTAACGATTCCGGGTGCGATCTAACACGCAACCCGAAATCGATTGGCTTTAGTCTCGATACTTGCATACGCCTAACTTCATCCCGAAGTTCGTCAGTAGCCGCTGAAATATGCGAATACCAATCTGCGGTTTCATTCGACATCCATATTTTACAAAGATCTTCATATCCGACTCGATAACCGAACCAACGCCCCATTTGAAGCAAGGCATCGTACATTTGTGTTCCACGGTAGAAATAACTCACGCACAGGCCTTCCAAAGTCAACCCACGCGCAAGGCTGTTCCCCCCAACAGCAACAACGCGAAGGCCGTGCTCTTTATAGGCCGTGTAATCCAAACTAGCAGGTCCACTCTTTTGGTTTACTGCAGACACTTGAATTGGAAGAGCCGCGGCCGCAAGCACGTACTGCAACTCCGACCATTCAATGCCCAAGTTCGAATAGAATTTTTCAAAGGTATTAAATAACTCGCGAATTGAGTTATTCCGCATCGCATCCGTGATCGAAAGAGAAGCATAATTTTGAATATCTCCTTGGATCACTCGCAGTTCGTGGTCTAGTGCATCTCTAATTTGATTTTGAATTAATGTAAAATGACTGACATTGACAAGCATGGATCGGTGCTTCGGCATCTGAGACCGAAGATCCATTATAGCATTGACAATTATAAAACATCGAAGAGCATCAAGCATAGAACTAGGCAGTCCCGATATAAAACTATCGGACTTCTGCCCTTTTGGAAAAAACTCTTCAGCATCATTTATCTCTTCAAGACAATTTAAAGATGCACCTTCACCAAAAATCCTTCGCGCCCCCACATAGTTTGTAGGAGCATCCAGAGCATAGATAAAGTCCCGTGGAAATAGATCATCACCTTCCATGTCACTGGTAGTGTCAGGATTTATGAACACGTTTGCAAAGGGGGTAGCGGTGAATCCAACATAACTTGATCGAGGAAAAACTTTAAGAAGCCCCCTAATCCCCGCGTTGATCGCAGTCGCTTTTTTGGGGTTTGTATTAATCGAGGCATTGTCTGCCTCGTCATCTATCAGTAGAAGCGGTATATCTATACTATCAGCGGAACCTGCGTTAAAGTTTATTAGCCATGTAGCGAGATTCTCAAGTATTCGTTTATTTTTCTTAACTACTAGTAGAACTGGCTCTTTATAGTCTTTTAATTTGAACCCTAACTGATTTACTGTGTCAGCTTTAAAATCACCCACGGTTGAGGTGAAAACTCCAGCAGACCGAGTAGCGTCAATCAAGCCGACACCGATTTCTTTTCGATGTCGTTTACGATTATTAACAACTCCTGAGCTGTCCAATCCTACAAATCCTGCATCAAGACGTTCCTGAGTTTGTCGACGCAGACTTTCTAGTGTTCCAGTAAGCAATATTACTAACTTATATCCTGAGTCTGCTGCCTTGCAGATGAGTCCAGTATAATTTGACGTCTTCCCTGACTGAACATCCCCCATGACCAAACCTCGCCTCGGCCAACCCGAACGACCATGCGGATCGCCCATCAGGTCTAATATTTCGTCTGTCACTTTGTCTAGCGAATTCACAACCTTAGGACCCCACCCCTGTTTCAAAAGGTCGGTTTGATACCTGCTCCAATAAAAAGGTTCGATTTCCGCTTTTCGCGCTCTCAACCAAGGATTGTGTTCATCATATACGCAATTACCCACCCCCATATCTAAAGTTAAAGATAAATGGAGGCGCTTTATAACTTCTTGAAACTCCGCATCGGTTACCGAGTAGTTAGGTATTTTCCTCAACATCCCCGCCAAATCTAGTATTTCTGACTCGGTAGGAATACCATCAACAGTCAAAGTCGTAATAACACCCAGTTCGAGGCGTCTTGCATTGCTCGATATAACATTTTTCGAATGAGCATTCAAATGGAAAACTCCTCAACTATATTTTTTGTAATAATGGGATGAAGGTTAAATGGCTCGAGAAGATGAAGTGTGTTTAGAAGGCTTCTTCGTGCGACCGATTCTTGGGGCATATTCGTAAACAATGAACTCGCCAACAATCTCAGTTTCTCAGCCACGGCCTCACTATTAAAATCAGGTTTCACATCAGATGCCATTCTTGAGTACAACGCTTCAGCCGGAAATGAGCTCTCAACAACGCTCAAAATAAGATTAAATTCCGACAACATACTTGGAGGGAGATTACTCGCATATTCTTTAATTAAGGAGTGTTCGCGATTTATTTCAAATCTAACTCCACCTCGATCGATTATCTCGTTCCATCCTGGTGACAAATCGGAGTTATCAACCTTCTTTCCACGAAATGTAATAGTCCGCCCACTGACGGAGCGAATACGTTCAATGGTGCGTTTTAAATTTAATCTTACAGCTTCAGGAGGATGGGCCGCTGATTTCTTTATATCTAGAGTCCAAAGGTGATCTAATGAATTAGGTATATCTACCCTAACCCTAGCCAACTTGCTCAGCTCATCTTTCCGAGCCAACCTAAACCACGTCCCCCAAATTATTAACCTTCGATTCCTATAAATATAAAAACCTTGAGAGTTTCTGAAACCCTCACCACCACCGGCTTGCTGCAACTCCGTATTAGACAACTTACTAAAGTGTGGCAGTATAAAAGGCTTTACTTTAACTTTTCGCCCTTCCACAGTGAAGCTTTCTTCATCCAAAGGTTGCGTAGACTTATGATCACTTAAAAAAGGATCTGAGATTGGAAGAGAAGCTCCATTTATATAAATACAAATTTTTGGCTTATTACCCTCCTTGGTTAAAAATCTGTGAAACACTAAAGCTAAATGTTCACGAGCATACGACATCTGGCGACCAATTGCCGCTTCTGCTGTGCCCTCTCCGGCAACAAGTTTATCGAGTTTCTGCCAGAGTACTATCGTACCAGAGGTCTGTGCTTCTAAATCCCGAAAGTGAGGTATCTCCTCATAGTCGCAGGCGTTTAACTCGAGCATCACCCACGCTCCACGCTCTACAACTATATCCAAATCCCAACAATAGGCACTAATATGGTTATCTTTTTTTGATAGAACAGTCATGCGTCGACATTGTGAGAGCGATGAGGTTTTCAGCCCAAGTCCATAACGTCCCATATCATCAACTGCACGCTCAATAAGCGGGTTTGTACTACCGTGCCGCATAGCATTTATCAGAATATCTGGAGACATTCCGAAACCATCATCTATTATTGCGACGTACGGGTCATCGTACGGTCTAAACTCGATTCTAATTTTTTTAGCTGAAGCCGAAATGCTGTTATCAATCAGATCTGCTAGAGCAGATTCTAGCGTGTATCCGATTGAACGCATCGACTCCATGAGCGAAGCGGCATGCGGGGGATGCTGAATCTCTCTCATGACACTGTTACCGTTGCCTTCGACTTGGACAATGCTACTACGCCTTCCAACATTCCTTGTCTCCTAGCTCTTTAAGATCAAAGACTTAAAATAAATTTTGTCCAAAAAACTCTTCTGAAAAGCCCCATACTCCGGATCTTCAGGAGCAGATAGACGCCTTCAATGCCATGCCTTCGCCATCATTCTTTTCACAAAAATGTTTCCAACGCAAGTAAAGACAAACGACCACATGGAATTCTCATGAAATCAAACAAAAAAAGGCCTCGCATTTTGACAAAAACGCGAGGCCAACCGGACGATTAGCTGCAGTCGTTCTATGCACTCCTTATGATCGACTCAACGATCTTTGCAATTTTTCCCGCAAGTAATGGTGGTACAGCATTACCGACTTGATGATATTGTTGAGTACGGTTACCTAGAAAAAAATAGTTATCCGGAAATGTTTGGATACGGGCAGCTTCGCGCACAGTCAAACTTCTGCACTGATTTGGATCATAGTGAATAAAATAATGACCATCCTTGGATATATGACTGGTTATGGTTGAAGCAACTTGGCCTTTTAATTGAACCCTAAATCTATCGCTAAATTTTCCCGTCTCCCAGTTCTTATGATCTGGTGCCAAGCCCGCTAAAGTAAACTCTTGATGCCCCTTCGGGGAAGTTAAATGCGCATCACCGAATACAGCCGCGTATACATATCGCCGAAGGTCGGAAGTCATATGGCCGCGCGCCTCGTGATTAAGCCATACACCGAGCCGCTCATCTGATAACCAACTATCAAGATCCGGTATGTCGACCCTGCCTGACCAGCTATTGCTTTTTCTTACTCGTAGTCCGCCATTATTTAGTCTGCCACCGGAAAATGAATCTCGAAAAATCTTCAATTTCATTTCTAGTTTAGGATCCTTCTTTCCTGAAGAGATCAAATCAGATCGAAGCTCATCAAGGTGTCTAATAACCTGGCTGCACCACGCATCAGCACTGTCCTGCCCTCTCGACAACGTGCTCCGAAGTGGCGGTAGCGTACCGATCATCTGCTCCACAGTAGGGCCTTTGGACGGCTTCAGTTTGTGTTCATGCAGCCCTTTAAGATAACGCTCAGATACTCCAACTAATATCACTCGATGCCTACTTTGTGGCACACCGTAATTTTCAGCTCGAATTACAAAATTGTTTAGATCTAACTTGAGCGGGTCATCGCCACTTTCATATACATCATCTGTCACCAACGAACATATTCTATATCTGTTTTCAGATTCGGCGAGTCCTCCCAAGGCAAGGTCGGGATCAGCGAGATCTTTTAGAATCTGCGGGAAAATTTGCTCTCCTCCAACTTTGGACGACAAAATCCCCTTAACATTTTCCATTACAAAAACGGCTGGTTTTTTACTTTGAATTATCCTTAAGTACTCTCTGTATAGAAAGTGTCGATGATCATCTTCGGCCTTGTATTCCAGATTCCCTTTGTTTCTCGCTCTTCCGACAATTGAATAAGCTTGGCAAGGAGGTCCGCCTATTAGAACCCACGGCTTAGTTGTATCCAGCCTTTCTTCAAGTATACGATCTAGTTCAGCATTCCCCTCGGGGCTCCCTAGCTTGATCTGCCTCGCCTCTTTGTCAGCAATTTCCCACTCTTTCAAACTGCGTGACGTCCACGGGTGCTCGACTCCCGCGGTTTCGCAAAAATAGTAATAGTCGTCCAACGCAGCACGATTGTTTTTTTTCAGAGCGCGATAGAAAGCTCGAAGTCGTAAAGTGGATCGAGCGAACGGATCCATTTCTGCGGAGACCAATACTTCAAAGCTTTTCCCCTCATTCAGGGAGGAAAAACCTTCACCAAGCCCTCCTGGCCCAGCGAAGAGATCAACGACCTGTAAAGGTTGATCAAAATTCATATGCTAATTCTGCCAAAGGTAAACTGAGTGGATATCGTAGATAGCGCAACCAGATCGAGGATGATGGCTGCCATTCGTGGAAAAAATACTGGTCCCGAAATTGTGGTCCGGAGATACCTGCATGCCCTCGGCTATCGATTTCGTATACATCGAAAAGACCTACCTGGAAAACCGGACATTGTAATGCCGAAGCTTCGTACCTGTATATTTGTCCATGGATGCTTTTGGCACCGTCATCCAGACTGCAGATATGCTTACACACCGAAAAGCAGGCTCGATTTTTGGTTGCCAAAATTCGCTAAAAACGTTGAGAGAGACCTGGCAGCTCAGAGCGCCCTCCGTGAACTCGGATGGAACGTGGTGATCATCTGGGAGTGTGAAACAAAAAAAATCGATTTATTACGCCAGAAAATCTACGAGGCCCTCGCTGCAAGCTCTCAGGTATAAACATCACGGTTAGCGAACTTCTTAACAATTTTCGAGGGTTGACCGCCCGGCATTGACCCCCTAGGCTCTCAATTCGGCGCCTAAGAAACGCCTCAACCAGAGCGGTCCTCCGCACCCGACAGTCATGCGGCTTTTTTTCGTCTGCGGTTTCTCTACGCCTGCGAGAAAATCCCCGTTATGTCGGGAGTGGGCGAATACAAGACCCGAAAGGGGAATATGTCCGGCCCGTCTCTGGTGGGTTTCTTAGCTCCCGACACCCATAACGAATGCCCTAAGAAAGCAGCCAGAGGTAAAGGAAATGCCTGACTACCCAACCTTCATGATGAAGGTGAATCGCCGTACCCATACGCCCAATTGCGCGCTTCTGTCTCAGGAGGCTCGCCATGTCTGAACCGCTTGTTTCAACCCTCTTCACTCGTCACGACATCTACCTTCACGCGCTTCTAGTGGAGAACCAGGCTTGGTTCTGCGCTCATGACCTCGGGCGGCTGATGGGTAAATTCCTCGACGAACGCATGTCACGCAAGCTCGACGCAGACCAGCGACAGATGATGCTCGTGGATGCTCACGGCACTGCTGAAGAACGCCTGATGATCAGTGAGTCTGGCGTCTACGCATTGCTGGTTTATCACTATTGCCCGGAGTATCGGTTGCTGCGCGAATGGCTGACGCATCAGGTGATCCCAGCGCTCCGTGATGCGCGTCCATCACGATCCGTTGAGCGGCCAACGTTGAGCGTGCTGGACTGGCCGAAGATGTCGCTCTGTATGCTGCACTGGCAGGATGAACCGTGGATTCGGTTGCGGGACATGCCTTGTGTGTTGACGGATGATCCATTCAATCAACGCAGATCCTGGTAGCGGAAGGCGTCGCGAGTATTACGAGGCTTCTGATTATTCATTGCCGTATAAAAAATCCGCTGCTTGAATTTCAAGTAGCGGATTTTGTTTAAGTGGCGTATTCACTGACGCCATCGCGAGCAGGCTCACCTCTACAGGTTTGGTGTGTAGCCGCTGATGTCGGAGTGTTGAAACAGTCGCTGTCGTCATTCAAGCGACTAGGAAAAATTCTCCGTGTCGCTTACATCGCCTGGAAAACTTCATCGGCACATGAACACAAAGAAAGCGAGCCGTAAGTATTGCGCTGCCATCCCGATAAAAAGAGAAAACGCTTAGAGTCATCCAGGACTCGTCCTACAGCCACGATTAGCCACGTTCGTTAACGTCGCGCAGCCCCTTTTCCGGGGTTGCCGATGGATGAACGAAAGGAAGATCAGTGGCTGGCAACAAGGACATTCCGCGGATTCAGAACCCACCCTCCGGTGATGGGCATCACGTCACTCACCGCTTCATGACCGCCACCGAATTGGCCGAGCGGGACGCCAGACAAAAAGCCTATGAGGCCATGCTGGCAAGGCAAGAAGCTTTCGAACGTAGCCGTCAGGTCATCGCAGAAAAGCAAAGGCCCACTCAAGCCGGATGTGTCTTCGCCAAGTCCTGCAAGCTGCCGGACGCCATCATTGATTACTCGAATCCCTCAGGGATGGTGCCGACCGATAGCCTGAAAGACTACGGTGACGTGATTCTGCTGGGTGCTCGCGAAGCGAATGAATCAGGCGCTGTACCACTGAAGAAGATCAGTGGCACAGCGATTCCCGTCGGTTTTGGCTCCCTCGCCTTGGCCGGCTCGGCATTCGCCGCTGCTCCCGTGGTCGCTGCGAGCGCCGTAACAGCAACGCTGGTTGGCCTTGTTGCGCTGGTCACACCATCGAGTCTGGGCGACAGCTCGCTTTACAGCGAAGACCAACTCCGTTCGCTCAAACAGGCCCGCACCCGCGTTCGCCTGCGAGTCGAGCAACAGACTGACGGCGGCCTCAAGGGATACGCTTTCTACACCGGCAAAAATCGCGATTGGGAAATGGTTGATGTCGCGCAGTTCACCTTGCGTGGCAGCCAGCAGGTGGCTGACCTGGGTGACGGCATTGAACTGATCTGGACACCGGCAGTGGATGGTTCCGACATCCTGGGCATTCCGGCGCTGGAGGCTGCCCCGCAAGCGCCGCAAATTTGGGTTTACCCGCCGACGAAAGCGGCTGACAGCATCATTGTGAATCCGGTGTATCCGCCGGAGTACAAGGATTTCATTCTTGTGTTTCCGGCTGATTCGGGGGTAAGGCCGGTCTATGTCGTTGTCAGTATTTCTCATCATTACTACCCGAAGCCACATACCTTGCCGGCCTTCCCGGATGCAAAATGGGCCCCAGGCAAAACCCGCATGAAGGGCGGGGGCCTACGTCCTCGTTGGAAGGATAAAAAAGGCACAATTTACGAATGGGACTTCCAGCACGGCGCAGTGGAGAAATACAACAAACGCGGAAAACACTTGGGCGAGTTTGATCACGCATCAGGCAATCAGACAAAACCAGCAGACCCAACGAGGACGGTAGAGCCATGAAGCACACGGTGATGGGTATCAATGAGGGAGACGACTTTGCTTCTTATGAGCACGTGCTTCCGATCAAAAGCGAGGAACTCGCGGTATTGATGGGCTGGAAGGATCAAGAGGACTACGTGTATGACTACCAATTGACGAAGGAGCAAATTACAGCCATTGAACAGGCCTGCTCGGTTTCGTTTCCATCCGATCTCATTCTTTTTTTAACCACCAGTCAAAATTGACGCAACGCTGGTTGGCCTTGTTGCGCTGGTCACACCATCGAGTCTGGGCGACAGCTCGCTTTACACCGAACACCAACTCCGTTCGCTCAAACAGGCACGCATCCGCGCTCCGTTTGAAAAGGCTCTAAAACGTTGTTACCCAGCCTCGGCCGATGGCTGCCCATGGTCCCTCGTTCACTTGTTCATCATCTCGCTGTGATGTGCGTCTCCTTCCATCGCGTCCTTGCCATGGTCGGAAAGTTGGGCATCAAACCACTGGTGAAGCGCCGCTATCAAGGCTGGATCCGAGGTCTTGAAGGCCAATTCGGCTCCACCTTCGATGTCTTTGTAGGTGATCGCAATTTGCCCAGGCTTGGTCGCTTTCAGGTCCGCCAGGCCAGGCATGTCTTGGCCATGGATGTGCGCCGGGCCTGAGAAGTCGCCCTTGAGAAACCGCTCGCGGATGTCTTGAAGGTGCTGGCGAACCCACTGCACTTGGGCAGCATCCGCAGGCTTTTTGGCGACCACTTGCTGAATGCCGCCTTCAGCAGTCTTGGTGAAGACATGGGTCGTCGCTGCGAGACTGAACGGCATGACATCCTTGCCGCGACCTGCAACCTCGGCTTGCCGTTGCGCGTCGTCGTTCGAATGGTCCGTGGTCTGAGCGTGGAGGTTCGCAGCAAGCACCGAGAGAACGATTGAGGCGATGGCGGTTTTTAGCACGGTCTTTCTCCGATGATGGAGGGCGTTGAGCCGACGCTGGCGCGTCAATCCAACAGGTGCTTCAGCGCTGAGACCCCAACAGGTGGCTCCGCCGTCCAGGGCACGACGATGACACCGTGGCTGGTTTGGTCTGCAACCCGCGCTATCTGCTTGCGCTCACTGTCCAGACGCGCTCGCAGCAGCGGGTCATCGGTGTCTGTGGCCAATAGAGACTTATTGACCACCCAAGCAAACGGTTCGATTTTGGCCCTGCGCAAATCATCCTGCAGTGCTGCCGCCTGAGACACCGGTGTGGCTTCGGGCAGCGTCACCAGGATGATTTTGGTGTAATCCGCATCTTGCAGGCGCATCAAAGGCGTGACGATGTGGTCCGAGTCGCCTTTGAATTCCCGAACCATCTGGCGGTGATAGGCGCCTGTGGCATCCATCAGTAGCAATGAGTGACCCGTGGGGGCGGTATCGAGCACTACGAACGACGTTCTGGCTTGAGCAACCACGCGGGAGAACGCGTGGAAGACCGCGACCTCTTCGGTGCAGGGGGATCGTAGATCCTCGATGAGCAAGGCTATTTCATCGTCCGTCAGGGTCGGCGCGCGGGAGGCGACGATCTTGTCCACGTATTTTTGGGTCTCGACCTTGGGGTCGATGCGGCCAACGTCGAGCCCTTGCACATCGGCGTTGAGGGTCACCGCCAGATGCGCCGCAGGATCCGTGGTGCTCAGGTGCACGGACTTGCCGTGCTGCACCAGGCCCAGGGCGATGGCGGCGGCAATGGTGGTTTTGCCTACTCCCCCTTTGCCCATGACCATGATCAACCCGCGTTCGTCGTTCGCAAGCTCGGCAACCAGTTCCGAGAGGGTGTGGTGTTCCAGGGGTGAGCGCGTTTGTGTTACAGCCGTTGTTGGCCTGGCAAGTTCCGGGGAAAGCAGACTGCGGAGCGCGGGCAAGCCAACGGAATCTACAGCCTTGAGCGAAATGTAGTCGACTGAAAGCTGGCGCAGCGACGTGGGCATCTCGTCGAGCGCCTGCTGGCCGATCGCTTCGATGGCGGCTGCGATCGGGTCATTCAAGTCGCTGCGTTTGAACACAGCGTTCACCACTAAACGCTGGTTTTCCAGACCCAACTCTCGGAGCTCGTCGGAGGAACGCGCGGCCTCGCCCAGTGCGCCTTTGTCAGGACGAGCCACTAGCACGACGGTGGTCAGGGCCGGATTGTTGAGCGCCGCCAACGCCTGATTGAAAAGCTGCTCCTGCATTTTCAACCCCGAGTGCGGCCCCAGGCATGACGCGCCACGATCATTGCCTTCCAAAAATCCGCTCCACGCTTTGGGCAGGCTCAATAGCCTGAGCGTGTGCCCCGTGGGCGCGGTATCGAACACCACATGATCATAGGCCGCGCCACCCTGTGACAGGAGGTGGGCGAACTCATCGAACGTTGCGATTTCAGTCGTGCATGCCCCCGAAAGTTGCTCACGCACCAGAGCAATATCTTGATCGCTGGCCTGGGCGCCCATTTGCTCGACCACCCGAGCCCGGTAGTCGATGGCAGCAGTCCCGGGGTCGATGTTGAGCACGAACATTCCTGGCTCGTTCGGCACTGCTACAGGCTGATTGCTCAACTCGACACCGAGCATCTCATCAAGGTTAGAGGCCGCGTCTGTGCTAACCAGCAGCACCTTCTTGCCTGCATCAGCCAAGGCGATTGATACCGCTGTGGAAACCGACGTTTTGCCAACCCCGCCCTTGCCAGTGAAGAACATATATTTGGTAGGCTGTTCGAGCAGTTTGATGGTGGACTGCATGGCACGCTAGCCTCGCTGCGGAGCACAATTGAGGCTCAGAGTTTAGACCGATGTTCAGCACATCAAACTTTATCTGGAAAACACTCAGTGCAACCCGCCCCGCCTCCCGCTATTAATACCCTTCCCCACTCAAGGACCCGAGCCCGCCATGAAATTCGACCTCGCCTACTGCCTCAGTCTCGACGACAAGCTGTCGATCTATGACGTGCGCGATTTGAATTTCGACGAGACGATGGAGTTCGATTCCGCCAAGGAACACTTCCAATGTCCCAATGACTCATGCCGCTTGGCCTTCGATGCAGCAAATGTGCTGACAACGTTCAACGCCAAGAACGTGAATTACGTTCGCACCCCGCACTTCAAGAACACACCCAGCACGCGGCATGTGGCGGATTGTCCTTATGTCAGTCTCAAGGCGTCGGCGTCAGGTGTGGACGCGGACGGAGCGGAAACGGATGACAGTCGCGAGGAGCATTTCCCGTCGGAGTTGTTGCTGACTCGACGTGAGTATGTGCGTAAGCCGTCGAACCCCGCGGTGGCGGCGGATGTGGTGCGCGACGCCCCGCAAGCCGCTTCGGTGGACAGTCATACGGAGCAACCGAGTCGTGAAACAGCGCCGGACAAGACCTGCGTCTTCGCCCATCCGGTGGAGTGTTTTGTGTCGAACTTCGAGGACAAGGAGTTGCTCAAGCGCATGCCGCTGAAGATTGGCGAGCACACGGCGCCTTATGGGTCGTTCTTCAAGAAGATCGAGTACCTGACGGACAACAAGGGGCTGATTTACTGGGGCAAGATCAAGGAGATCAAGGATTACACCCAGAGCTTTCGCATCGATTTTGAACAGAAGGTCTGGTTCAAGCAGGCGGATGAGGCGAAGAAGAAGCCTTATTCGGTGAACGTTTACTTGAGCAAGAAGTTGATCGAGAACTACCGCAAGCGCAAAGCCTTCCTGGAAGAGATCAAGCACGCCATCGACAGTGAGGCCGAGTTGTATTGCTTCTTCTATGGCGTGACGCCGGAGTTGAAGCAGGTGCCGAGCAAGAAAAACCCCGACCAGACGTTCGGGGTGTTCAGTGCGAATATTGAGAATCTGGATCACTTTATTATTCGTGAGGCGCCGGGGTTGGCGGATAAGTAATCCAGCGTCAGGGCAACTTCAATGCTATGTGGCCGGGGTGTTGTTTGATCACGTTGTACGGCAGGACGCTCCATTCCACGTTTCGGCACATGGCTTGGTTGTGAGCAAAGGAAGGCAGCAACTTGATGCCTTGGTCGGTGAAGTACCAGGCGGGGAAGATCCACGGCTGCTCTTCAGCGTAGACGCAGCCATCATTACGGTCGGTCGTGGTGGTGACTTCCTCGGGATAGAGCGTACGCAATTGGCCTACCAGCCACGGTGCCAATTCTTTGGTGCGATATTCGGAATAGGCGAGATCAGCATCATAGGAAGCCTTGTCGTCGAGCTGACTTAGTTCGAAATATTGAGGTTCGCCCTGCCCTATCCAAAGCACATCTTCCAGCGCCAGGGGCTTGCCGGTCTTGGTATCGAGATTGAACGGCATGTCCCTCTCATCCGAATACGACCCGCCACAGTTGTACTCGGCCGTGATGTTCACGCTGATCACCGAGGGTGACATCCATAGCGGATCGGCTTTTTGGCTGTAGACGTACATGCCGGGCTGGGTGAGGCAGTCGTGAAAGCTGACGACTTGCTGCCACAATCGCCCCATTAATTGTTGATTGATGCGCTGAAGCTCTCCGGCGCTGTAACCCGAAACCACTTCAAACAACGACATCCCGGATTGCGGTTCGCTCCACCATCGCAGCGTGTAGCCCATGAAGTCTTGGGTCTGGCCTTGTTTGAGTTTCATGCCTTGCAGGCGAAGGTATTCGTATGGCGACTTGTCGTGAAGTTGAGCGAGAAAAGGCAAGGTTCCGGCAGGCACCGGCACAAGCCTGGCTTGCTGAAGTTCTATCCTCAGGACTTTGCCCTTGGGACTGGTCCATTCGCCAGACAAACCTTCTGCCTTGGGTCGCAGGCGAATGCTCGGGCGAGGTTCATCCTCGTCTTCGCCCTCATCCAAGACAAGTTCCTCCCCCTCCTTCGTACCGCTGAGCATCAGGTCCTGACGATACTTTTGGTAGAAGTAACGGCCGTCACCGGAGCTGGGGTTCACTTCAAGCACAATCGGCGCTTTGCCCAAGGTTCCGGTGTAGACCTGCATGACGTTATCGGCCCAGAGATCATTAGAAAATATTGAGCACATCAATACGAAAACGCCGGTCAGGCGACACAATCCATTGAACATCAAATCATCCTTGGGTAAATGCAGCCTTAGGGCAGTTGCAACGCCACGCCGCCGGGGTGTTGCTTGACGACGTTGTAGGGCAGAACGCTCCAGTCAACATACGCGCACGGGGCCTCCGCGTGGGAGAAGTTGGGTCCTAGCTTGATTCCGTTTTCTGTGAAATACCAAGTGGGGAATTGCCAATGATCTTCTTCATTGTAAGCGCAGTTCTCATCGCTACCGGGCAACATCTGATCGGGATAAAGCTCACGTAACTGCCCAACAAGCCAAGGCGCAAATTCTTTGCTGCGGTACTCGAAATACGCATTGAATGCGCCAGAGGACTGTTCGTTATTTCCCTCTTCGTAATGCAGAGGGCTGCCCCGGCCCACCCAGAGCACATCCTCAAGCGTCAGAGAATTACCGGTTTTGGCATCCAGATTGATTGGAGCCTCACTGTTATCCGGGTGCGGGCCACCACAGTTGACCTCAGTACTGACGTCCACGCTGATGACCGCAGGTGTAATCAACAACGGTTTGATCGTTTGGATATAGAACGCCCCTCCACTGCCGGCGAAACATTCGTAATATCCCACCACTTCCTGCCACAAACGCCCCATCAACAACTGATTGATACGTTCGCGCGCTTCGGGGGTGTAGCCAGAAACAATCTCAAAAATCGTCAACTTTGTTTGCGGCTCGCTCCACCATTGCAGTGAGTAGCCATTGAACGTTTCCGTCTTTCCTCGTTTGAGTTGCACACCTTGAAGACGTCGATATTCGTAAGGTTCAGAGTCATGGAGCTTGACCAAATATGGAAGAGTACTGGCGGGGATCACAGTCTGCTTGGCCTCCACCAGTTCTATCTTCAGCGTCTTGCCTTCGTCGTTGCTCCAATCTCCCCATAACCGATTGGGCTCGATATGCAGCTGAATTTTGGGCAGAGGTAGTTTGTCTCCGTAAGACTGCTCACCTTCATCGAGTACCAACATCTCTCCATTCTTAATGCCGTGGAGAGTCAAATCCTTACGATATTTTTGATAGAAGTAGCGACCGCTGATGTTCTCAGCGTTAGCAGTTTCCAATTCCATAACGATGGGCATCTTGCCCAGCGTACCGGTGAAGACGCGTCTTCCGTCCTCAGCGTGGGCGGTAGCACCCAGCATAATTAGCAGCGCGGCCACTGGCGCCAGGCGTAGCAATCCTTTGAGCATCGATCAATCCCTGAATAAGTCGGAGCAGCGCCGGACAGAGGATACGCGGCGCAAGCTTAGCGGCGCGGATTATGGCCGGGTTGCGAAGGGGAATCGAGGTCATTGCACGCTTTAACTCAGCATCATGCTGACCATCACCAACACCAGCAATCCAATATAAACCCGCGCATGAACCAGATCCGGTATCCGCCCGATCCACGGCGCAGCCAATCGAATCCCCGCCAACGACCCCATCGTCAAAACCGCAAACGCCAGCAGATCCACATAACCCACAAACCACGTGCCCAGATCAAACTCGGCGAACGCCGCCATTGCCATGTAAGTCGCTGTTCCGGCGAGCGCTACCGGCAGGCTTAGCGGATTGGCCATGGACGTCGCGTGACTCATGCTCAACCCACATCGCCGCAAAAGTGGCACGGTCATGACGCTGCCGCCTACGCCAAGAAACGTGGCAATCATGCCGATTCCTACACCGCCGCCAGACTGTTCTGCCCTCCCCAATCGCCGTGGAATTGCAGTGTCGGGTGCGGTCAGAAATCCGCGTCTGAACAAGCAATCCACAATGGTCACGGCCAGGTAGGTGATGAAGGCGTAACGAATCAGTTCGCCACTGACCCACGTCGCGGCCACGGCGCCGACCGTTGCGCCCAAGCCGATGAAGCCACCCAACGGCCACAGGTAATGGCGAATGAGATTACCCGCGCGGTGGTGTTTTCGGGTGGCGATCAGTGCGTTGACGATCATTACGCAGGTCGAAGTCGCCACGGCGATGTGCATCGCCGATTGTCCGATCGGGTCATCGCTGCCGTGGCTGGCGGTTAACAAGCGGTACAGCAATGGCACCACAACGAAGCCGCCGCCGAAGCCGAACAGCACGGCGGTGATACCGGTCATGCAGCCGAAAAATGCCAGCAATAGATAAAACATCACGCGTCGTCCATTGATTAAGAGCGCTCGACAATAGAGCGAAGTGCCTTGGCCGGCTTCAGCAGGTCAGCCAATAATGTTCGCGTTTACGCCAACTGCCGGAAGCTGCTTGATGCGCAACATTTCGATTGATCTGCTGGATGAAACACCCCGCCCCGTTGTGGCCATCGGCACGGACTATTCCCACGGCCATTTGTTGCCCCGTCATACACATCGGCGGGCACAACTCCTCTACGGCGCAACGGGTGTGATGCAGGTCAGCACGCACGACGGCAATTGGGTGGTGCCGCCGCAACGGGCGGTGTGGATTCCGGCAGGTGTGGCGCATGAGGTAACGATGCTGGGGGTGAGCACGCGCAGCGTGTACATCGAACCGGGTGTGGTTGATCTGGGGGCTCGTTGCCAGGTCATCAGTGTGTCGCCGTTGATGCGGCACTTATTGATGGAGGCGGTGGAGATCCCGCTGGCGTATGACGAGACCGGGCGCGATGGCGTGCTGATCGACTTGTTGCTGCATGAGCTGGCGCGCAGTACTAACTTGCCGCTGCATATTCCTCTACCGGTCGATGCGCGGTTGCTGGAGTTGTGCCAAGGCTTCTTGCAGCGCCCCGATGCTCATCAATCGCCGCAGCAATGGGCCGATCAATTGCACGTCAGCCTGCGCACGTTCAATCGGCTGTTTCGCCAACAGACGGAGCTGAGCTTCAGCCAATGGCGGCAACGGGCCTGCGTGATACTGGCCCTGGCCCGGTTAGCGGCGGGCGACCCCGTGACGCGAATAGCCCTGGACTTCGGTTATGACAGCCCGGGGGCTTTCTCGACCATGTTTCGCCGCGTGTTGGGACAGGCACCGTCCGTCTGGATGGATGCCGCGAAATAGCAAAAATCAAAAATTGAGTTTGATCCGGGCGCAAAACAACTGTACAAAATCACAGTACTTTTTGGATTAGCACTCTCGAGCCCGGAGAACACCATGGCCTCTCTTGCGATGAAAATCACCCTGGAACGTATCGCCCTTTTCCAATTCACCCCGTCCCACTGTGCCCAGGCCCGAGCGATGCTGGGTTGGAGTGTGGAAGAGCTTTCGCAGGAATCCGGTGTCTCCGTGGACGCCATCCAACGATTTGAGGCCGAGCGCGATGTGCTGGATGTCACCCGGCTGGCGTTGGCGTATCGGTTTGAATCGGAAGGTCTGGTGTTCTTCCCCGGTTTTGCGCCGGGTCGAGGGATGAATGTGCGAGGGTCGACGCCTGATCCGGTGGGTCGGGCGGACTATGCGATGGTCGAGTGAGGTGTCAGCTGATGAATGGATTCGATGAATACAACCGCCGCGGTCATCCGTCGTCGGGGGATGCCAATGTGGGCGAGATGAGGGCCAAGGCCGAAACTCTGATGAAGGTCGGGATGCTTCTCGACACCGGTCAGTTGGGTAAGGCTGAAGCGGCGCTGAGGCTTGGGCTGTCGTCGTTGGAGCTGGATGAAATTCTCGACGGCAACGTTCGCGATCTGACGCTGGCGAAGATCGCGGGCCGCTCCAAAGCGGGCGGCCCGCCGGCAGAGGATCAAGCGCTCTGAGGCGCGGTCTGCTCATTTTCTTCTTCCACGCCCGACCACCAGGCGTTCCCCCGCTGCGGGTACATGACGTTGAACGCCTCGCCCATTTGCGGGGTGGTGATCGACACATTTCGCTCCCAGGCCAACGCCAATATCCGGTCGAAGGGTT
This sequence comes from Pseudomonas arsenicoxydans, assembly GCF_900103875.1. Classification (NCBI taxonomy): domain Bacteria; kingdom Pseudomonadati; phylum Pseudomonadota; class Gammaproteobacteria; order Pseudomonadales; family Pseudomonadaceae; genus Pseudomonas; species Pseudomonas arsenicoxydans. Next base: position 5,975,079 of record NZ_LT629705.1, read on the forward strand.
CATACCAGGCGTGCATCGACAGGTCGAAGGTGCCGTTGTGAATCGGCAATAACCAACGGCCTTTGAGGTCGATGTGCGCTTGCAGGGTTTGCTCGGGCTGCATGTGCACGTGCGGCCACTCGACGTTGTAGGCACCGGTTTCCATGAGGGTCAGGTCGAACGGGCCGTGCTGTTCGCCGATGCGTTTGAAGCCATCGAAATAACCACTGTCGCCGCTGAAGAAGATCCGCGTGTCGCCGTCGATCATCACCCACGAGGCCCAGAGCGTGCTGTTGCCATCGAACAGGCCCCGCCCGGAAAAGTGTTGCGACGGCGTGGCGATGAACTGCATGCCATCGACTTCGGTGCCCTGCCACCAATCCAGTTGGCGCACTTTGCTGGCGTCGATGCCCCACTTGATCAACGTGTCGCCCACGCCCAGCGGGGTCAGGAAGTAGTTGGCCTTGTCCGCCAGTTTGAGCACCGCTTCATAGTCGAGGTGGTCGTAGTGATCGTGGGACAGGATCACCGCTTCAATCGGTGGCAATTGTTCCAGGCTGATTGGCGGCTGGTGGAAACGCTTCGGGCCGGCCCACTGCACCGGAGAGGCGCGCTCGGCGAAGACCGGGTCGGTGATCCAGAATTTGTCTCGCAACTTCAGCAGCACGGTGGAATGGCCGAGTCGGTAAACGCTGTGGTTGGGAGCAGCGATCAACGCGGCTTGGGTCAAGGCTTGCACCGGAACGGGTGCCGTCGGGCGGGTGTCGCTCGGCTTGTGGAAGACCATCTTCCACATGATGCGCAACATCTTACGAAAGCCTTCACGCTGCACGGGTGAATGGTTGCGAAAGAGTCCTTCTACCTGACGGGACGATTCAGGTGTGGGGGCAACATTTTCCGTTGAGGACATTGAAGTGGCCATAACTGAGTGACTCCAGATAAACCGCAAATGGCGGCTTCCACGGTGGGACAATAATTGGCCAAGGCACGCACGCATCAGCCGGAGACTCTATTCTTGACGGTGCAGGATTAACAAAACATTACACTGCACAGTGTAGTTTCTAGGTTGCATCAAACCTGTTCACAAGTAAACTACCAAGTGTAATTCTCCATTGCCTCCTGCCGAAGCGTACTTATGACAGCTCCACAGCGACTCACCGACCGTAAACGCGAAGCCATCATTCAGGCGGCCATTGCCGAATTCCGTGCCAACGGTTTCGACATCACCAGCATGGACAAGATCGCGGCCACCGCCGGCGTGTCGAAGCGCACGGTGTACAACCACTTTCCGAGCAAGGAAGAGTTGTTCGCCGAAATCCTCAATCAATTGTGGGCGCGGGTGACGGCCGAGCAGGAAACCTCCTACCACCACGATCAGCCACTGCGCGAGCAAATGCGCCTGATGTTGAAGGCAAAGTTGCAGATGCTGGGCGATGACAATTTTCTCGACCTGGCGCGGGTTGCCATTGCTGCCACCATCCATTCCCCCGAGCGCGCACAGAACATGGTCGAGCGAATGGGCGAGCGTGAAGAAGGGCTGACGGTGTGGATTCGCGCCGCTCAGGCCGACGGTCGCCTGAAACAGGTCGACCCACAATTTGCAGCGCAACAGATCCAGGGAATGCTCAAGTCCTTTGCGTTCTGGCCGCAGATTTCCATGGGATTACCGGCGCTGCCGGAGGAGATGCAGAACACCGTGGTGGAGTCGGCGCTGGACATGTTCCTGGCCTGCTACCAGTGCTGAATCCAGGTGCAATAAATGACACGTTCTGCCGAGTGATCCCCCAACGCTCACTCTGAAAATAAACACTGAAATGTGTTTCAGAATGAAACTGGCGTGAGGGCTATAGTGACGCTAATTTCCAGCATCACGCAGAGAGCATCATGACCACCAAGCCTAAAGAAACCACTGCCGCGGCTCCCGTCGATCACCTGCGTTTTCACCGCCCTCACGCGCACCTGGAACCGACGTTCGGCAATGACAAGTTTGCCTTGCGCGCCGAGGCGTTTGCGCGGTTCTTCGGTACCCCGACCTTTCTGGGCGCCCAGACGTTGATTGTGGCGCTCTGGATATGCCTCAACGTTATTGGTGTGACCCACTTCGACGTCTATCCATTCATCCTGCTCAACCTGGCGTTCAGCCTGCAAGCAGCGTATGCCGCCCCCCTGATTCTGCTGGCCCAGACCCGCCAGGCAGCGCGCGACAAGGCCCAGTCCGACGCCGACGCGTTGCACCGGGAATCCCTCGCGGTGGCCAATAGTGAACGCCAGGCGCAAGCGGCGCAGAACACCGCGCAACTGCTGGCGTTGCTCGAGCAGAACACCCGGCTGACGGAAATGACCAAGAGCCTGACCGAACGCATCGAAAGCCTGACCTCGGAAGTGCATCAACATGTGTTGAACCACGATCAGCCGAAGACTTAACAACTGGTCAAGGCAATCGAAGCGCCCGCCCCAATTCATCAAACAACGTCACCACCGAGCGCAACGCTCGGCAATCCGGACGGGTCAGCAACCAGAGCGCGGTGTCGTATCCGTGCAAAGGGCCGGTCAGTGGTTGCAGCTGGTCACCGATCAAAAAGTCCGGTAACGCCGCGACCCCCAGTCCGGCGCGCACCAGTTCGGTCACCGACAGCATGCTGTTGCAGCGATAACCGGGCGTCACGCCGGGGAACTGCTGACGCCGCCACGCCACGGTGGGATGGTCGGGCAGAAAGTCATCCGGCGCGATCCAGGTCAGCGCAGCCAGGTCGTGCGCATCGACCGATCTCAGATACGCCGCGCTGGCGCAAACCCGGTAGGAAATATCCGCCAGACGTCGACCGACCAGATGCTCGGGCGGCGTGCGGGTCAGGCGCAAGGCAATGTCGGCATCGCGCCGGCTGAGGTTGGCGAAGTCGTTGGAAGTACTCAGTTCGAGGGTCAGCGCCGGGTAGGACGGCATGAACTGCGCCAGCGCCGGCAACAGCAAACCTTGCAGAACCGAATCGGTGCAGGTCAGGCGCACGGTGCCGCTGATGACTTCACCGCCCTGCTCCACGCCAATGCGCGCCGCGTCCAGCGCTTGTTCGGCGCGTTCCGCTTGCTCGGCCAGGGATTGCGCCAACGTGGTCGGCAGGTATCCGGCACGGCTTTTTTCGAACAGTTGCTGGCCCAACGCGGCTTCCAGTCGGCGAACGGCGCGGAACACCGTCGACACGTCGACCTTCAACAACGCCGAGGCCCGGGCCAGAGAGCCGCCGCGCACCAAGGCGAGGATCAGCGCCAGGTCTGGGTAGTCGAGCCGATAGTGCGTCGCTGCATTGATCACTTGGGTTAACGCCAATATTGAATGCGTGAACGCCAATCTATAGTGGGTACCAGGAATCAACAAGCGCAGAGATCACTCATGGAAACCACCGCAATCCGCATTGCCCTGATCGGTGACTACGACCCACAGGTCACCGCCCATCAAGCCATTCCCGTGGCGCTCGGCATGACGGCCGAACAGCTGAATCTGGATGTGCAATTTCAGTGGCTGGCCACCGATCACATCAACGCCGACACCCCTTTACAACACTTTGACGGTTTCTGGTGCGTGCCCGGTAGCCCGTATCGCGACATGGATGGCGCTCTGCGAGCGATCCGTTTTGCCCGTGAACAGCAGCGCCCGTTCCTCGGCACCTGCGGCGGTTTTCAACATGCGGTGCTTGAGTTCGCCCGAAACGTGTTGGGCTGGAAAGACGCCGAACACGGCGAAACCCACCCCGACGCAGCGCGCGCGTTGCTCACGCCATTGACCTGCTCACTGGTTGAGGCCGTGGACAGCATTCATCTGGTTGAAGGCTCGTTGATCGCCAAGGCGTACGAAAACGCTGAGATCAGCGAGGGATATCACTGCCGCTACGGGGTTAATCCGCAGTTCGAGCGTGAGTTATTGACCCAAAAGCTGCGCGCCGTTGGCCATGATTCAGCCGGTGACTTGCGGGCGGTGGAACTCCACGGTCATCCGTTTTTCGTCGCCACGCTGTTCCAGCCTGAACGCGCGGCGCTCAAGGGCACGCAACCGCCGCTGGTGCGCGCGTTGATCGAAGCCTGCGCGAGACAGAAATCATGATCGCCCCGACACCGGCAACGCCTTATTACGCGGTGATTTTTACCTCACTGCGCACCGAGGGTGACCAAGGTTACGCCGAGGCTGCCGAGCGCATGGTGGAACTGGCTCGTCAGCAACCGGGGTTTCTGGGTGTGGAATCGGCTCGGGGCGAGGATGGCTTGGGGATTACGGTGTCCTACTGGGCCAGTGAAGCGGCGATCCTGGCTTGGAAGCATCATCCCGAGCACAGCGAGATTCGCGAGCGTGGGCGCTCGACGTGGTACTCGGCGTGTCATACGCGGGTGTGCAAGGTTGAGCGCGATTATCGCTTTCAGCTTTAAAAGTTGCGCTGCCCTTCTGGCCGCCATCGCTGGCAAGCCAGCTCCCACATTGGTTTTGTGAACGACACATAACCCCTGTGGGAGCTGGCTTGCCTGCGATGGCGGCCGAACACTCAACACAAAAACATCAGCCCCGCACCAGACTCCGCACCGCCGCAATCTCCGGCACTTCCCGCCGACTAATGTACACCCGCAACGGCTCGGTGATGTTGATCCGGTCATCGATATTCTGGTCCAGCAATAACTGGATCAGCTCACGCTTGAGGGTCATGGCCTGCTCCGGTCCCGGTGCCCAGACAAACTCGCTGACAGGAATGATGCCGTCATCGGCGACGTCCATCCCGAAGGAATCTTCGCTGAAACGCACAATGTACTGGCCGGTCTTGCGATTGAGGCCGACGAAGCCTTTGAGTTGGTCGGCGGCCTGACAGATGAGTTCGGAAGTAATGCGCATATAAACCTCACAAAAAGGTCGTTAACGACCGGTGATCGATGGTTTACACGCAAGGCAAGCACTCGGATTTCCCTCTGCCGGGGAAACTGCCGACGCCAAGGGTACTGCAAAGAACCGCACAAAAGCGCTGGAAAAATCTGCTTTAAACACGTTTATGTCGGTCTGGCGATAGCGTAAGCGGCGCTCAGTTGTTAAAAGGTACGTCTTTGAAAATTCATCGCGAAAGGATCTCGACCATGCCTGTTACCTTCACTAAAAGCGCCCTGCTGCTGAGTGTGTTGCTCGGCCTCGGCCAGGCACAGGCCGCCAGCGAGCCAGGCCCGACTGCGCTGGCGACCCGTATGGGCATCCCTCACCCGGCCGTCATTGCCCATCGCGGCGCGTCGTTCGATGCACCGGAATCCACCGCCGCGTCCTACAAACTGGCCCGTGACCTGGGTGCCGACTACCTGGAAATGGACCTGCAACGCAGCAAGGACGGCGTGCTGTTTGCCCTGCACGACAACAACCTGCAACGCACCACTGATGTCGCGAGCAAATTCCCGGAGCGCAAGGACAGCCCGGCCAATGCGTTCACCATCGCCGAACTGAAAACCCTGGATGCCGGCAGCTGGTTCAACGCCGCCTACCCTGATCGTGCCCGTCCCTCCTACGCCGGCCTGAAGATTCTGACCCTCGACGAAATCATCGACATCGCCCAGGGCAATCCGCTGCACAAGCCAGGTCTGTACATCGAGACCAAGGAGCCCAAGCAATTTCCCGGCATCGAGCGTGACCTCAAGGAAAAACTCCAAGACCGTGGCTGGTTGAGTTCGGCGGGGTCGAAACTGGCCAAAAGCGAGTTGGCCGTCGGCCAGGGCAAAGGCAAGGTCGTGCTGCAAACCTTTGAGAAGAGCAGCCTGGAACTGCTGCAAAAAGAAATGCCGCAAGTGCCCAAGATCCTGTTGCTGTGGGTCGGCGAAGGCAGTATCGAGCCAAAATCCAAGGTGACGTTTGCCGAGTCCGGCGACAAGGACAAAGCGACCTACTACGCCAAGCAACAACCGAAGGACAAAGCAGAGTTCCAGCAATGGATCGATTACGCCAAGGCCCAGGGCGCAATCGGCACCGGCCCTTCTGCCGCGCTGACCAAGGGTGGCGATCAGAGCTACTCCGACCTGGTGCAACCGTGGATGAACCAATACACCCACGATCAGGGTCTGTTGGTGCACGTCTACACCATCGACGATGCCGTTGATTACCAGAAAGTCATGGACGCCGGTGTCGATGGCATCTTCACCAACCGCGCCAGTGAACTGCTGAAGTTTTACAAACGTCCGGCGGCGGGGACTGTTGCGCAGTTGTTGCAGAACAACGGGTACTGATCCAGAACCGAGGTGCGCCCATCGCGGGCAAGCCACGCTCCCACAGGGTCCATGTGGCCCTGTGGGAATCGGCTCGGAGGCAATACCGGAGGAATTAAGGGTGAATTAAGTTGCCTTGGTTAGCCTGATCCCACTTAAACGGATCACCCAAGGAAAGAACTTCATGAAAACCCTGACTGCCCTGTTCACTGCCGCGGCCCTGACATTCACCGCTGGCTTGGCCCATGCAGATGTCCGCGTCGACCAGATCCCTGAACTGGTCAAGAACGGCAAGATCAAGCCACTGGAAGACATGAACCAGGCCGCGCTGAAACTGCACCCGGGTGCGACCATCACCGACACCGATCTGGACAACCACTTCAATGGCTACGAGTACGAAGTGGAACTGAAAACCGCTGACGGCAAAGAATTCGACGTGGACTTCGACGCCGCCACCGGCAAAGTCCTGAGCAACAAACAAGACACCTGATGCACACAAAACAAAGCCGCACGATCTTCGGATCGTGCGGCTTTTTTTGCATGTCGGATTCACACAATAAGAGCGCGCCAATGCGGCGCCAGCCCGTTAGAATCCGACCACGGTGTTCACTCAGAGAAGATTGATATGGGGCAACCAGCGGCAGCAGACATTGCTACCATCGGTCGGATCAGCGCAGTACCAGCGATTCTTCAGGTGATTCGTGAATTGACGGGGCTACGCTTCGCGGCAGTGGCGCGGGTCACCGAAGACTCGTGGATCGCGTGTGCCGTACTCGATCAACTGGACTTCGGTCTGCAGGTCGGCGGCGAGCTAGAGGTGGTCACGACCCTGTGCCATGAAATTCGCCAGTCTCACCTCTCGGTGGTCATCGACAACGCCAGTGAAGATCCGCTCTACCGCGATCACCACACGCCTCGCCTCTATCAATTCGAAAGCTACATTTCCGTCCCGATCTACCGTACCGACGGTCGCTTTTTCGGCACCATCTGCGCCCTCGACCCTAATCCTGCCCCACTCAAATCCAGCACGATCCAGAGCACCATGGAGTCCTTCGCCCGGATGCTCGCGCTGCAGATCGAGGCCGAAGAAAAACTGCAAAAAACCGAAGCAGCCCTGCTACAGGAACGCGAAACCGCGGCGCTGCGCGAACAGTTCATCGCCGTACTCGGCCATGACCTGCGCAACCCTTTGTTCGCCATCAGCGCTGGTGCCGAAATGCTCCTGCGCAAACTCCCCGATCCAGCGAATCAGCAACGCGCTCGACACATCCTCACCAGCGCCCGACGTGCGACCCAGCTGGTCGATGATGTCCTGGATTTCGCCCGCGGCGCCTTGGGTCAGGGCATCCCGGTGAACATCGAGCGGTGTCCGGATCTGGAAAATGCGCTGCGGCACGTGATTTCTGAAATTCAGAGCATCCACCCCAATCGCACGCTGCGCGCATCCATTGGCGACCTGAACGGCATTGCATGCGATCGCGAACGGGTCGAACAACTGCTCTCCAATCTGGTGGCGAATGCGGTCGCCCACGGTGATCCCCACGGTGAAGTTGACGTCAGCGCGCAGATCCAGGCTGGGCAGTTCGTGCTGAGCGTGAAAAATCAGGGGCAGATTGCCAGCGACGCGCTGCCGCATCTGTTCCGCCCCTACTCGCGACCGGCCAGTGGAACACCGCAGACCGGCCTCGGGTTGGGGTTGTACATCGCCAGTCAGATTGCAAAGGCCCATGGTGGGGAACTGGGTGTGGTATCGACCGCGCAACAGGGCACGACCTTTACCTTCAGTCTGCCAATACGGACTTAAGCGGTCGTACTGACCAATGAACCCGATGTACTGGAATTGGATTCCTGCAAGGCCTGCAATAGCGACGCCGTCGCTGTCTGCAATGAACCCGAAGTGGTCGCTATCTGCGACTGAGCCGCCGCCACGTCGGCCGCTTTGGCGTCAGCACTTTCCTGCTTGGCCTGGGCGGCTTTGAGTTGCTGCTGTTCCTCCTGCAATTGCTTTTGCAGCTTGGCAATCTGCTTGCGCAGGGCTTTCACCGAATCGGATTCTTCGCTGCTGCTGGAGCCGCTGCCACTTGACGCGGCCGCGCCACCGGCAGACACCTTGGTGGTATCGGCAGACGTGGTGCCGGTTGCCGCGGCGGAAGTGTCCTCAGTCTTGTCACTGATCGTGGTTTTGCTGGTGGGCGTGGAGAGGGTTTGATTGATCGAGACGGAGCTGATGCTGACCATGGGATTGATCCAATAAGGGTTCTTGGTAATCCCGTCATCGACATCCGTTTAGCGGACTTGAGATCGACTGTGTACCGACTCGGTAAGCAAACCGGTACACAGCCATTGCCGTTAGGCGCTCAGTCGCGATGTCACTTCATTCAACTGCCCCGACAAGCCGTGCAGATTGTGGCTGGCGGCTTCAGTGCGCCGCACGCTGTCCAGGTTGGTGCTGGCGATGCTGGTGATTTCGGTGAGGTTGCGTGAGATGTCTTCGGCCACCGAGGTTTGCTCTTCGGCGGCGGTGGCGATCTGGCGGTTCATGTCGCGAATGGCTTCCACGGCATGGGTGATTCGCTCCAGCATGGCGCCGGCCTGGGTCACTTGCTCGACGCTTTCTTCACTGCGTGACTGCCCGCTTTCAATGGCCTGGGCCGCATCGACTGCGCCGGTTTGTACGGTCTGAATGATCTGATTGATCTCGATGATCGATGCCGCCGTGCGCTGGGCCAGGCTGCGCACTTCATCGGCGACCACCGCAAAACCACGCCCGGCTTCACCGGCACGTGCCGCTTCGATCGCCGCGTTGAGCGCCAGCAGGTTGGTTTGCTCGGCGATGCCACGAATCACTTCCAGCACCTTGCCGATCCGCCCGCTGTCGGTTTCCAGTTGGCGAATGACCGTGGCGGTATTGGCGATTTCGCCACGCATCCGGGTGATGGTGTGAATGGTGCCCTGCATGACTTTTCCGCCTTGCTGGGCGGACTGGTCGGCATCGTCGGCAGCACGTGCCGCATCGGCGGCATGACGGGCGACTTCCTGGGCGGTGGCGGACATTTCGTTCATCGCCGTGGCTACCTGATCGGTACGGTTGAACTGATCGTTGGTGCCGCTCGCCATGAGGCTGGCGATGGCGTTCAGTTCACCGCTGGCGCTGTCCAGATCCTTGGTGCTGCGCTGCAAGCGGCTGAAGGTTTCGGCGAGGAAATCGCGCAGGGTGTTGGCGGCTGTCGCCAACTTGCCCAGCTCATCCTGACGGGTGCTGGCCACGCGATCGGCAAATTTGCCCTGGCTGAGTTGCGCGACGTATTCGATCAGCTTGCGAATCGGTTCAACCAGGTTGCGGTTGACCAGCCACAGGCTCAACAGGCCAATCAGCAAACCCGAGGCGAGCATCACGATGATTCCCAGCAACACCGTGCGATCGGCGCCGGCACTGATCAGCTTCGATTGCTCGGCACCCTGCTTGCGCAATTCACTGACCAGTTCGCTCATCTGATCGCTGGTTGCGCGGTCGACACCTTTGACCGCCGTATCGCCAGCGACTGGGTCGGCACCCGCCGCCACGTAGGCATCACGGCCCTTCTGGTAGGCGGCGCCCAACGAACGGTGTTCGTCACGCAGGCGTTCGATACGAGTCTTGAGTTGCGAGTCGATGCCCTTCTGCCCGGCCAGTTCGCCAAGGATGCCCTGCACATCACGTTGGCGGTCTTCGAATTGCTTCCAGTATTTGTCCAGATCCGCCGGTTGCTTGCCGCGCAGCAGGACGTTTTTCCATTCCTGGACCTGCACCTTGAATTGCAGGTTGGCCTCATCGATCAATTGCGAGGTATGCAGCGGCCCTTCAATCAGATTCGCGTAGCTCTGAACACCGTTGGACAGGAAATGGAAGCAGGCCAAAGCGATCAACAACATCGCCAACAGACTACCGCTCAACAGGGCGAGAATTTGTGCTCTCAGGGATTTTTGCAGCATCGAGTGATACTCATGACAGGGGTGGAACACGCTGAAACAAAGCGTGAAAGGTCTTCGGACATCCCTGTCTGCAACGTTGGCTCGTGGCCATGGATGCTTACGTTGTGATCGGCGTACCAGAGCGGTTCTTGAGGCAATTCCGACCACCGGTTACGCAATCGTTTGCCGCTATTTTTGTGTCACAAAAATGTCATCGAGCCTTGCGATGATGCGGCCCAAGTGAACCTGTAAAACCCGCGGCAGGCGCCTCCCCTTGCGAGCCCTCATGAACCACAGCATCGACCAAACCCATCGCGACACGGACCTGTTCGGTCTGCTCTACGGTTTCAGTTTTCGCCCGGGCGAACGCGGTCGCGAGATCGATTCGGCCAAGGCGCTGCAATGCTTGCAACAACCGGACGACAGCGACGAATTCCTCTGGCTGCACCTCAACCTGGCGCACGCCGCTTGCGAGCGCTGGATGAAAAGCCACCTGGAACTGCCGGACGAGTTTTTCGAAGCGCTGCATGAAGGCTCGCGCTCGACGCGCATCGAACATGTCGATTCGGCGTTGCTGGCGGTGGTCAACGACGTGGTATTCAACCTCTCAAGCATGGTGTCGTCGGACGTCTCGACACTGTGGGTCTGCGCCCGCAGTCGGTTGATCATCAGTGCACGCCTGCAACCGTTGCACTCGGTGGACAAACTGCGTTCTTCGGTGAAAGCCGGCGAGCGCTTTCGCTCGCCGCTGGAGTTGCTGGTGCATTTGCTGCGCGATCAGGGTGAAGTGCTGACCCAGATCGTGCGCAAGACCAGCCTCAGCGTCGATCAGATTGAAGATGAGTTGTTGTCCTCGCGCTTGTCGACCAACCGCGCCGAGCTGGGCGCCAATCGCCGGGTGCTGGTGCGTTTGCAGCGGTTGTTGGCGCTGGAACCGGGGTCGTTGTTGCGCCTGCTCAACCGGCCGCCGCAGTGGTTGCAGAAAGAGGACGTGAAGGAGCTGCGCAAGTCCACCGAGGAGTTTGCGCTGATCATCAACGACCTCACGGCGCTGGGCGAGCGGATCAAGTTGTTGCAGGAAGAGATTGCGGCCAACCTCAATGAACAAAGCAACCGCACGCTGTTCACCCTGACGGTGGTCACGGTGCTGGCGCTGCCGATCAACATCATTGCCGGTTTCTTCGGGATGAACGTGGGCGGAGTGCCACTGGCGGGAGATCCTGAGGGGTTCTGGATTCTGGTGGCGCTGGTGGCGACGTTTACCCTGATCGCCGGGCGCTGGGCGTTTCGCAAGCGTCAGGATTATTGAGATTAAAAGATCGCAGCCTCGTTTCACTCGACAGCTCCTACATTTGGAATGCGTAACCCTGTAGGAGCTGTCGAGTGAAACGAGGCTGCGATCTGTTGATTCTGCCCTTAAAAAACCAAAACCTGACCTAACGCAACTCCTCTGTAACATTCAGCAACGATCATGGGCGACACTCCTTCCCTCCCCAGGACTGTCCGTCATGGCTACGCCGTCCCTCACTGCCCAGACGAAAGCGGCCGCAAGAAGCGCCAAGCCGCAATTCGACAAAAAGCCCAGCCTGCTGACCCTCGTGATTTTTTTCGGAGTGTTGGCCAGTGGACTGTTGTTCACCGCTTACAGCCTGATGCACGACATGCGCGAACTCGGCACGGTGGTCACCACCTGGACACCGTTTCTGCTGTTGGGTGTAGCGCTCCTGATCGCCCTGGGCTTTGAGTTCGTCAACGGTTTCCACGACACCGCCAACGCCGTCGCCACGGTGATTTACACCAATTCGATGCCACCCAATCTGGCGGTGGCCTGGTCCGGTTTTTTCAACTTCCTGGGGGTGCTGCTTTCGAGTGGCGCGGTGGCGTTCGGCATCATCGCGCTGTTGCCCGTGGAGCTGATTCTGCAAGTCGGTTCTTCCGCCGGTTTCGCGATGATCTTCGCCCTGTTGATCGCGGCGATCCTGTGGAACCTCGGCACCTGGTGGCTGGGCTTGCCGGCCTCCTCGTCGCACACCTTGATCGGTTCGATCATCGGCGTCGGCGTCGCCAATGCCCTGATGCACGGCCATGACGGAACCAGCGGCGTGGACTGGGCGCAGGCGACCAAGATCGGTTACGCGTTGCTGTTGTCGCCGCTGGTCGGTTTCGGCTTTGCCGCACTGTTGCTGCTGGCCCTGCGTGCGTTTGTCAAAAACCGCGCGCTGTACAAGGCACCGGTCGGCAACACGCCGCCACCGTGGTGGATTCGCGGCATGTTGATTGTGACCTGCACCGGCGTTTCGTTCGCTCACGGCTCAAACGACGGCCAGAAAGGCATGGGGCTGATCATGTTGATTCTGGTCGGCACGTTGCCGATGGCTTATGCGTTGAACCGCACCATGCCCGCCGACCAGGCGCTGCAGTTCGCCGCCGTCGCCGAAGTCACCCAGCAAGCACTGGTGAAAAACACCCCGCTGCCGCCCCCGGCCGATCCGCGTCCGGTGCTATCGGAATACGTGCGCAGCAAGGAAGCCACGCCACAACTGGTCCCGGCCCTCGCCGCCCTCACGGGCAGCATCGGCGCACAGGTCAAGGGGTATGGCTCGCTGTCCAAAGTACCGGCAGAGGCCGTGGGCAACGTGCGTAACGACATGTACCTGACCAGCGAAACCATTCGCCTGATGGACAAGAACAAGGTCGGCAACTTCGACGCCGACACCAGCGGCAAACTGCAACTGTTCAAACAACAGATCGACAACTCGACGCGCTTCATTCCGCTGTGGGTGAAGATCGCCGTGGCGATTGCGCTGGGACTGGGCACCATGGTCGGCTGGAAGCGCATCGTGGTGACGGTCGGCGAGAAGATCGGCAAGACCCACCTGACCTACGCTCAGGGCGCCTCGGCGGAAACCGTGGCGATGCTGACCATCGGCGCGGCGGACATGTTCGGATTGCCGGTGTCGACCACCCATGTGCTGTCTTCAGGCGTGGCCGGGACCATGGTCGCCAACGGTGGCGGCTTGCAGATGAAGACCATCCGCAACCTGCTGATGGCCTGGGTGCTGACCTTGCCGGCGGCGATTGTGTTGTCGGGCAGTCTGTATTGGTTGTTCACGCAGATCTTCTAACACCGCCCCCACCTCCGTAGGAGCTGTCGAGAGAAACGAGGCTGCGATCTTTTGATCTTGTTCTTAAAAAATCAAAATCAAAAGATCGCAGCCTCGTTTTACTCGACAGCTCCTACAGGGGGCAGTCCTGATTTAGGCGTCATTTCGTCGTAAATTCAGGGGATTGCGCTTTTATTGATCCACCGCCCGCCTGATTGCACTTCAGTTTGCTAACGTGTGGCCGACTCTTAAGAGACTCGATGCATTCAGGAGTGGAATCGTGAATCTGTACATCAATCAGCTTCAGCAAAAAGCTGACTTCAAAGAAGCCATCTACGCCGGCGACATCTTCCTGAACACCCAGCTGCGCGCGGCCAAAGAGTTGTGTGCGTTCGCTCAGGAAAGCATCACCGCCGCTTTCGACGGCGAGACCAATCACCAGGCGCTGCACACGCTGATGCCGGTGGAAGAATTCGTGGTCCTGGTGACGCGCCTCAAAGGCCAGTTCACCAACAGCCAGCGTGCCAAGGACCTGATCCTGGCGTTTATCGACGAGATCGGCGTCGATCCGCGCGAATACATTTTCGACGTGCCGCGCATTCGCGTGGTGCCCAACTATGACTACCTGCACGCCGGTGTCAGCTATGCCTACAAACCGCATCGCGACACGTGGTACGGCAGCGTCGATTGCCAGATCAACACCTGGATGCCGGTGCACACCATTCGCCCCGACCAGACCATGATGATCAACGCCGGTTACTTCGACGTGCCAGTGAAGAACACCTCCAGCCAATGGAGCCTCAACGACTGGATCAACAACCAGCGCCACAAGGCCAAGGACAACCTCAAGGAGGAAGTCCGCGTGCACCCGGTGCCGCTGGAAGACATCAACACCGCGTCCGAAGTGCGCATTGCCGGCAACACTGGTGAGATGCTGATTTTCTCAGGCTCGCACCTGCATGGCACGGTCGCCAACCACACCGAACAAACCCGCTTCAGCGTGGATTTCCGCCTGATGCACCTCGACGACCTCAAGCACAAGCGCGGCGCGATCAACGTCGACAGCGCCTGCCCTGATGTCGGTGCCGGTTTCAAAGACTATTTCCACGCCCACGACTTTTCGAATTTCCAAGGAATCCAGCAATGACCAAGCGTCGCATCACGCCCGCAGAGGCCCAGTACAACGAAACCCGTGCCAACGTTCTGAAACGGGTCGATGCCGAGTACGTGGCCGACGCGCCGTTCGTCTTTGCCAACCGCATCGGCGTCACCGCTGCGCTGTCGCGCATGGAGCTGTTCAAGAAAGTCGCTGAAGTACCGGGCGCGATCATTGAGTGCGGCGTGTACAAGGGCAACTCGCTGATGCTGTACATGCACTTGTCGATGATTCTCGAACCGTACGCGATCAACCGCTCGATCATTGGCTTCGACACGTTCGAAGGCTTCCAGAGCATCGACAAGAAAGAAGACCCGGCGGACGTCAACGAGACCATGTTCTCCGACACCGACCAGTCGCTGATCCAGGACATGATCGACGCCAACGACCTGCTGCGCCCGGTCAACCGCATCCCGCGTTGCGAGCTGGTCAAAGGCGACATCGTCAAAACCGTTCCGGAATGGGTCAAGACCCGCCCGGACCTGGTCGTGGCCATGCTGATCCTCGACACCGACCTGTACGAATCGACCAAGGTCGCGCTGGAAACTTTCCTGCCATACATGCCAAAAGGCGCGATCGTGGTGCTGGACGAAGTGGCTTACCGCAACTTCCCGGGCGAAACCAAAGCCCTGCGCGAAGTGCTGGACCTGAACAAGATCGAGCTCAAGCGTTTGCCGTTTGATAGCTGCGTAGGCTACTTCCACGTCTGACACAAAAGTCCTGACCTGAAATGCACCCACTGTGGGAGCGGGCTTGCCCGCGATGGCAATCTTACATTCAATGATGATGTTGAATGTTATGGCCTCATCGCGGGCAAGCCCGCTCCCACAAGTTTATCTGCGGTGCCTTGGGTTGTGGACTGGATAAGGTTCGCCAGCCAGTCCATGAATGCCCTCACCTGCAACACGCAATCAAAGCCTTCGCGCAGCGCATCGACACGGCGATCCGTGGTGCTGATTTCAAGTTCCAGATGGGGTGCCGCGCCATGAAAAAACGGGCTGATCATCAGCCCGTTTTTTTAGCGCCGGGAAACAAGTCGCTTCAACACTGTCAGCAGTTCCACCCTGCCCTTGCGCGACTCGCCTTCGAACTCGATCCAGCCTTCATTGAAGCCATCAATCATCTGTATCCGCGGCAATGGATTGCGCATGCCCTGATGCTCGAACAACGCCTGCCAGGTCTCGCGCGGCACGCTTTGCATCCGCACCGGTTTGCCCAACAGTTCGCTGAAACCGGCACCCAATTGCAGCGGAGTAATGCGTTGCGGGCCTTCGAGTTCAACGACGCGTTTGCCCTGCCATGATTCCTGCAACAGCTCGGCGGCCACCCGACCGACGTCGGCGGTGGCGATCATCGGCACCGGTTTATCCAGCGGTTGCAGGAAACTCGGAATCATCCCCGAGCCCATCGCGTGCTCGACGTCCCACTGAGCGTTTTCCATGAACCACGCCGGGCGCAGGAAAGTGACGGGAAGTTCCAGCGTGTTTAACGCCTGCTCCAGCAGTTGCAACTGGTTGAGCAAGTTCGGCTGAGAGGCCTGGGCACCAATGGTCGACAGGCACACCACGTGACCGGGGCGTGCGGCTGCCAGTGCCTGACGGATGTTTTCCACCCACTGCCGGGTTTCCGGAAAACCGGGGGACGGGTCGAAGTTCGACGGCATCATCACAAATACACCGTCCACGCCGGTAAAGGCCTGGGCCATGGCCTGCCAGTCATCGACATCGGCCAACGCCACTTCACAACCACGCTGCGCCCACTCCGCGCCTTTGTCGGCGTTGCGCACCACGGCGCGTGCTGCACGGCCGGCAGCCAACAAGGTTCGGGCGACTTCGCCACCTACCTGCCCGGTAATGCCCATCACTGCGTACATGAACTGCTCTCCTGCCAGAAAACGACGACTGTCGCGATGGGGAGAATTTTCCGCGCAATGGCGAGATTCTCCGATAGCATCAATGTCATTGAACACGTGACTAAGAATCATCAATGAGCTTCGATGCCAGTCTTGCCAGCGGTATGGGCGTATTCAGCGCGGTGGTCGATGGTGGCAGCTTCGTGCGCGCCGCCGAGGCCTTGGAACTGACGCCATCGGGCGTGAGCCGCGCCATCGCCCGGCTGGAAAAACGCTTGGGCATTCGCCTGTTCGACCGCACCACTCGCACCGTCACCCTGACCGATGAGGGCCGGCGTTTCTACGGCGAGATCGCGCCGCTGCTGGCCAATCTCGAAGAAGCGGCGAACTCGGCGTCCAGCAGCGCCACCCAAGTCCGGGGGCGCCTGCGAGTCAACATGGACCCGTACTTTTCCCGACTGATTCTCGGCCCGGCGCTCGGCCAGTTCATGCAGCGCTATCCCGAGCTGTACCTGGAACTGCAAACCCGCGATCAATTGGGCGACATGGTGGCCGACGGTTTTGATCTGGCCGTGCGGTTTGGGCATCCGGCGTCCTCCTCGCTGGTCGCGCGCCAATTGTTGGAGGTGCGGGTACTGACCGTCGCCTCGCCGGCCTATCTGAAAAAACATGGGCGGCCGTTGACGCCATCGGACATGGAAGACGAGCGGCACGTGTGCATGCAGTTCCGCGATCCGCAAACCGCTCGCCCGTTCGGCTGGGAATTCCATCGACCGGGACGGCCGGTGTTGCATGTACAGCCGCATTGCCGCTTGCTGGTCAATGATGTCGGCACGCTACACAGCGTTTGTGAAAGTGGCCAGGCCATCGCCCAGGTGCTGGACCTGGGGATGGCGCCGGCGTTGAAGGCGGGCCGTCTGGTCGAGTTGTTTCCCGACTGGCCCGATGAGCGTTTCCCGCTGTATGCCTTGTACCCTTCACGGCACTTGCCGGCGGCCAAGGTGCGGGCGTTTCTCGAGTTTGTCAGTGAGCTTTGCGCAACGTAGCCCGGCCAGTCACCATGCGCTCCCGCACCACGTCATACACCCAGTGATACACGTAGGTGTAGGGCAGGAAAAACAGCAGCACGCCGATGTCCAGCAGGAACGCCTGCCACAGGCTGACGTTGAGCCACCAGGCAATCAACGGCACCCCGACTGCAACAAGTCCACCTTCAAACAGCAGCGCATGGACGACTCGCACCCACGCGGTATGAGCGATCTCGAAGCGCTTGAGCACGCGATCGAACAGGCCGTTGAAAACCACGTTCCATGCCAACGCCAATGCCGCAATGACCACGGTGACAACGCCCATCTCAAGCATCGGTTTATCCATGATCCACGCCAGCAATGGCGTACAGATCAGGATGGCCAGCACTTCGAAACCGATGGCCTGCAAGATACGTTCGGTGATGGATTTATTGACGTTCATGATCAGGACTCCCTGAGTGACTGTGGTTGCCATGATCCGCCCCCGCACCGATACTTCATAACCAATAACCATCGATCAAGGCGATAGTTCATGGCGTCTCAAGAAGTGTTGCAGGCGTTTGTGCAAGCGGCGACGCAAGGCTCGTTCTCGGCGGCGGCGCGCAAGCTGGGCCGCAGTCAGTCGACCATCAGCGCAGCGGTGGCCAGTCTTGAAATCGATCTGAACCTGACCCTCTTCGACCGCAGCAGTCGCAAACCCGGCCTGACGCCGGCCGGGCACGTGATGCTGCAGCGGGCCGAGGAAATCCTGGCCGCTACCAGCCGCCTGGAAATGACCGCCAGCCAACTCTCGCAAGGGGTTGAGCCGAAACTGACGGTGGCGATTTCCGACACCTATCAGTCCGACCGGTTCGAAGCGGCGCTCAGCGCGTTCGACCAGCGTTATCCGGACCTGGAGCTTGAATGCCTGATCGCTGAATGCGATGACCTGGTGGCGCTGGTGCAACGCGGTCGGGCGCATGTCGCCTTTGCGGAGAAACAGGACAGTTACCCGCCGGACCTGGTCAGCTCGACGGTTGAGGAAAAGACCGAAATTGCACTGTTTGTCTCCCCAGAGCATCCGCTGGCGATGCTGAGCGGCATTGATCAGGACGTGTTGCAACAGCACCGGGAGTTACGGCTGGCAACCATCGTCAATCCGTATGAAAGCCGTGCGAAGGGACGTGTCTGGTCAGCGCCGAGTTACCTGATGCTGTTGGAAATGGCCCAGGGTGGATTTGGCTGGGCGCCCCTGCCGCGCTGGCTCGTGGAGCGGTTTGGCCCTGGGACGTTGCAGGAGTTGAACGTGCGCGGCTGGCCGAAACCGGTGTTTGTCGATGCGCTGTGGTCGCGGTTGCATCCGCCGGGGCCGGCGGGGAGTTGGTTGCTGGGCAAGATGCTGGAATAAGATCACAAGATCGCAGCCTCGTTTCACTCGACAGCTCCTACATTGAAATGCGATCCCTTGTAGGAGCTGTCGAGTGAAACGAGGCTGCGATCTTGTGATCTCGTCATTTCAAAGCCCTGATCCGGGCCTCGATAAACCGCCGCTCCGGCATCTGCTGCGTCAATTCCAGCGCCCGCTCATAAGCCGCCCGCGCCTCCTCGACCCGCCCCAATTGCCGGCAAAAATCCGCCCGCGCCGAATGCGCCAAGTGGTAGTCCTGCAAATCGCCCCGATCCAGAATTCCCTTGACCAACACCAGCCCCGCCTGCGGGCCGTCGCGCCTGGAGATCGCTGCCGCGCGGTTCAACTCAATGACCGGCGAAGGCACCGCCGCCAACAGCACGTCATACAAGCCGACAATTTGCTGCCAGTCAGTCTCCCCCGCCGTGGGCGCCTCGGCGTGCACCGCCGCAATCGCCGCTTGCAGGCAATAAGGCCCGAAGCGCCCGGTGCTCAGCGCCGCTTCCACCAGCGCGCAGCCTTCGGCAATCATTTGGGCATCCCACAACGAGCGATCCTGTTCATCCAGCACAATCAACTCACCGTCTGCCGATGTCCGGGCCCGACGTCGCGACGCGTGCAGCAGCATCAAGGCCAGCAGCCCCATCACCTCCGATTCCGGGAGCAATTGCAGCAACAGACGCCCGAGCCGAATCGCCTCGCGCGTCAGCTCTTCTCGCGTCACTTCAGCGCCGACCGATGCCGAGTAGCCTTCGTTGAACACCAGGTAAATCACCCGCAGCACACTGTCCAGGCGCTCGGGTAATTCCGCCAGCGTGGGCACTTGATAAGGGATTTTCGCGTCACGGATCTTCGCTTTCGCCCGCACGATGCGCTGGGCGATGGTCGCCGGGGCCGAGAGAAAGGCCCGGGCGATTTCTTCCGTGGTCAGGTCGCAGACTTCGCGCAGGGTCAGCGGCACCTGGGCGTCTGCCGCCAATGCCGGGTGGCAACAGGTGAAGATCAGCCGCAAGCGATCATCTTCCACGTCTTCATCACTCCAGTCGGCCTGTTCCAGCGCCTCCAGTTGAGCGATCAACAGCGGTTTCGAGGCGGCAAACCGCGCGCGCCGACGCAACACATCAATACCTTTGAAGCGCCCGGTCGATACCAGCCACGCGCGCGGATTGTCCGGCACACCATCGCGCTGCCAGCGCTCGACCGCGACAAAAAAGGCCTCGTGCATAGCCTCTTCAGCGAGGTCGAAATCGCCGAGCAAACGGATCAGGGTCGCCAGAATTCGCCGCGAGTCTTCGCGGTAGACCTGCTCAACCCGAGCCGTGACCGAAATGTCAGGCATCAGTCCGGCATGCCGTCAGTCACCAACGTCACCAGTCGATCAAGGCTTTGCCCCCAACCATCATGAAAACCCATGGCCTCGTGAGCCTGGCGATCTTCATCGGACCAATGCATGGCGCGGGCGGTGTAGAGGGTTTGGCCACCCCGATCTTCAAGCGTTACCTCTGCCGACATGAACGGCTTGCCCGACGGAATCCAGCCGGGAATAAACGCATCGGTGAACACCAGCCGCTCAGGCGCGACGATTTCCAGGAACACGCCCATGGTCGGGTACTCGGCCCCATCCGGGGCGCGCATCAGGGTGCGAAACTGGCCGCCGACCCACAGGTCCATTTCGCATTCGGGCGTGGTCATTCCGTGCGGTCCCCACCACTGGGCGAGCAAGGCGGGCTCAGTCCATGCGCGAAAGATCTTGCGGCGCGGCGCGTCAATCAGTCGGCTGATGGACAACTCATACGGGGCAGGTTTGCGGTCAACGGTTTGCAGACTCATGGGCTCTCCTGGTTCTTTTGATTGTTATTCAGGGATTCAACTGTCGAACGGGACGCACCTCGACACTGCCAACCCGGGCCGCCGGAATGTTGCCGGCGACCTGGATCGCTTCATTGAGGTCCTTGGCATCGATCAGGTAAAAGCCGGCCAATTGCTCCTTGGTTTCGGCGAACGGACCGTCGGTGATCGACAGCTTGCCGTTGCGCATACGCACGGTGGTCGCGGTCTGCACCGATTCCAGCGCCTCGGCCGCGATCATCCGGCCACTGCCCTGGATTGACTCGGCGTAGGCCAGGCACTCGGCGTCCTCGGGGCTGTCGGGCAAGGAGTGCAACGTCTGTTCGTTGCTGTAGACCAGGCACAGATACTTCATTTGGACTCTCCCGGATCGAACTGATCAACTATGGCCGCAGATGGGTGTTTTCGCGCGGCTTCCCGATAAACAACCCGACGATCAGGGTTCAAGGTTGAACAGTACGGTGCCGCTCGTCATGTCGAACGGGGCCGACCAATGTTCGTGGACAATGCGCCATTGCCCGGCGTCGCGGCGGTAGCAGGCGGTGACGCGCATCCAGCAGGCCTGGGTTTCACCCTTTTCATTGGTGCCGCCGCAATGGGCCAGCCAATGGGCGAAGGCGATGTGCTCGTCCGCCACGACGTTCATGTGGTCAAAATCAAACTTATGCGCGCCCTGGCACATTTCCATGCACTCCTCCCAGTGCGCGCGATAGGCAGCTTTACCCCGAAACTGCAGGGCCTTGACCGCGTCGTAGGAGACGATGTCCTCGGCGTACAGGGGCATGAGCTTGTCGATGTCCTTGGCGATGACGGCCTGACGATAGTTTTCGATCAGGGCCTCGATTTCGTGGGTAGCGTTCATGGTGGTTCTCCGTGGTTTTTAGAATGAAGACACCCTTAGTCGTCTGGCCTGACGCCAAATCGACCGTTGAAATAAAAATAATCCACGAACGCAAACTCGCTAGAATCCGAGACCTATTTTGTGATGGAAAAAGGACACTCCAGTGACAACCCGACTCGTGCCTTATGAAAGCCTGAACGCGCTTCAGCGCCAGCAGATCGAGGCCATCGAAGTTCACAAAGAACAAATCAGGTTCTCGGGCGACATCCACGGTGCCCTGCACTCGCTGCTGTCCAAACCCGGCCCCGGGGTTAAGGGATTTGCCTTGCTGGCCGAGGAGACACCCGTTGCCTTCCTGCTGCTCAAGCGTCCGCCGGTGCTGCCCGCATGGGCCGACGAACACAGCGCCACCCTGCATGCCTTGCAAGTCGATCAGCGGGCCCAGGGCAAAGGCTATGGAAAGGCATGCCTGCAAGCCTTGCCCGACGTGGCGCGCCAGGCGTTTCCAGAGATAAAAGCACTGGAATTATCGGTCGATGCAGACAACGAAGCGGCCATCGCGCTCTATGTGAAATTCGGCTGGGTCGACAGTGGCGAAGCGTACAAGGGCCGGATCGGCTATGAACGGCGCATGAGTCTGGTTTTCTGAAGAAGCGACAACCTTTACTGACACAAAGCCCCCCGTAGGAGCTGTCGAGTGAAACGAGGCTGCGATCTTTTGATCTTGATTTTTTAAGATCAAAAGATCGCAGCCTCGTTTCACTCGACAGCTCCTACGGGGGATCGTGGTTACAGCGCCAACACCATCTCGTGCCACGCCATGCCGCCGTGGTCGGAATCCGAAGGCTTGATGTAGGCAAATCCGAATCCGGCATAGAGCGGAATATGCCGCTCCTTGCACATCAAATGGATATGGGTCTTTTTCAGTCCTCGCATCCGCTCGATGAATTCGCCCATCAACCGTTTGGCCAAACCCTGCCCCTGATAATCCGGGTGCACCACCACCGACATGATCACCACCTGCGGACCCGCCGGGTCGTGGCCGATCAGTTCCTTGAAGGCTTCATCTGACATTTGCACCTCAAACGCCGCACCGGAATTGATGAAACCGGCGACCACGCCGTCGACTTCGGCGACGATGAACCCTTCGGGCCAGGTGGCGATGCGGGTGGCGATTTTTTCCCGGGTGGCGGCTTCGTCACCTTCGTAGGCAACGGTTTCGATGGCGTAGCAGCGGTCCAGGTCAGCAGGAATGACGTGGCGGATGACGGTGTTCATGGCAGCTCGGAATCAGCGAATGAGAAGGCTTGGGATCATAAATTAATAAGGTGTTCATATCGATCACCGCAGCCGCCGTAAAGCCTGCGTATAGGCGCTGTCATTGCTCGTTGGTGTGGATTATTGATGTGTCCTGTCTCTGGACATCAATAGGGGGAACACACCATGAGCAGCGTTCAGATCGGTCTTCTTATGCTGTTGGGCATCAGTACGTTTGGTTTTGCTACGTTGTCGATTGACCTGCTGCGGGCGCGGCGGATGAAGCGAGGCAAGTAACATCGAGAGGCGGACGGTCGGTCCGCCTCTCGAAGCGCTCATTGCTCTTTGACTGGCAGCCAGATTTCCAGCTTTCCGGTGTTGAGTTTCGGATTGAAGTCTTCGCTGTAGCGTTCGAATTCCGGCGCATCCGCCGCCTGACGACCGGACTGCGGCAACCAGGTCTTCCAGATGTATTGAAAAGTCAGGGGCAAGGTATCCAGTGAACCCTTGTGCTCGAACACCGCGTAATGCTGGGGCTGGACCTCGACCCAACGGTACTTGTCGGGCAAATCGTCGAGTTTGTCGATCTCGACCCCGGCGATGTATTCGAAACCTCCCTGGCCATCCGGATTGCAGCAGATGCCGTAGGTTACTTCGCCTTTTTGACCGGGAATCTTGCCGATCTCGGGGATGAATTTTTCCCAGAGGTCGGGGATTTTCTTGGAGGTTTCCTGGGTAAATCGCCCGCCAAAACCGGCAATGAGCAAAAAGTGCCCATGTTCGAAACGTGGCTCGGCCGGTTTTACGACTTCTTGCTCATCCATGACTCAACTCCTGAGACGAAAAAAGTGGGTTCGGCTGGGAGTATAGAAGCCCGAGCCGATTCGCCCACTTACAGGGCCTGAACCTGCCCGACGGCACCCGAGCCAATAAACTCGTTGTAGCCCGATAGAATCACGTAGACCGCGAAATAGCAGAAGATCGCCGCCGATGCCATATACGAGTAGCGCAGCAGTTTGTCGCCCAGCAACTTGCCGCCATGACTCGCGGCGAAACACAACGCGACGCACCAGAGCACCCCAGCGCAGAGAAACCCGCCCAGAAATAACGCCGAACTGAGCGCGCCACTGCCGCCGGAGCGCGCGATCAAGGTGCCGCCCACCGCCGCGAACCACAGAATGGCGCTGGGGGAAGACATGGCGAGGAAAATGCCGCGGAAAAACTCCTTGCGATGGGAGTTCTGCCCCACCTCCGCAGACTGCGCCAGCACCGCCTCATGGTGAATCGCCGAATAGATCATCTTCGCCGCGAAATACACCAGCAACGCCGAGCCACCGATCCACAGCACCCAGCGCACGGTTTCGTACTGCAGCAAAACCGTCATGCCCGCCAGCGCCAGGACCGCGTAGATCAGGTCGCCGACACAGGTCCCCAACCCCAGCGCAAAGCCTTGAAAATAGCCGCGCTGCATGGCCAGGGTGATCATCGCGATGTTGGCCACGCCGATATCCAGGCACAGCGAAAGGCTCAGCAAGAAGCCGCTGGTAAATTCCATCAACCGATTTCCTTCGGACAAAATTGTTCACAGAGTCGCTGGACAGTGTGCCATACCAGCCCTTATCTTCCGCAACAGGCCACCGCAGTGGCCAGCGTCGCTCGGACGGTTCCGGGCGCTCACGTTATCCGAGGCAACAATGGCCAACCCAGGTTCGCCGCGCCGCTTTGCGCGCATAGATCGACTCCCCCCTTACGTATTCAACATCACTGCCGAGCTGAAGATGGCCGCCCGTCGTCGTGGCGAAGACATCATCGATTTCAGCATGGGCAACCCTGATGGCCCTACCCCGCCGCACATCGTCGAAAAACTGGTGACCGTCGCCCAGCGCGAAGACACCCACGGTTATTCGACGTCCAAAGGTATTCCGCGTCTGCGCCGGGCGATTTCCAACTGGTACAAGGATCGCTACCAGGTCGATATCGACCCGGAAACCGAAGCCATCGTGACCATCGGTTCCAAGGAAGGCCTGGCGCATTTGATGCTGGCCACCCTCGACCAGGGCGACACGGTCCTGGTGCCGAACCCGAGCTATCCGATTCACATCTACGGTGCCGTGATTGCCGGCGCCCAGGTGCGTTCGGTGCCGCTGATTCCTGGCGTGGACTTCTTCGCCGAACTGGAAAGCGCCATTCGTGGCTCGATCCCGAAACCGAAAATGATGATCCTCGGCTTCCCGTCCAACCCCACGGCCCAATGTGTGGAGCTGGACTTCTTCGAACGCGTGATCGCCCTCGCCAAACAGTACGACGTTTTGGTGGTGCACGACCTGGCTTACGCCGACATCGTCTACGACGGCTGGAAAGCCCCGTCGATCATGCAGGTGCCGGGCGCCAAGGACATCGCGGTGGAGTTTTTCACCCTGTCCAAGAGCTACAACATGGCGGGCTGGCGCATCGGTTTCATGGTCGGCAACGCCGAACTGGTCAACGCCCTCGCGCGGATCAAGAGTTATCACGACTACGGCACGTTCACCCCGTTGCAGGTCGCGGCCATTGCTGCGCTGGAAGGCGATCAGCAGTGCGTCAAGGACATCGCCGAGCAGTACCGGCAGCGGCGCAACGTGCTGGTCAAGGGCCTGCATGAACTGGGCTGGATGGTCGAGAATCCGAAAGCCTCGATGTACGTCTGGGCAAAGATTCCCGAGGCGTATGCACACCTGGGCTCGCTGGAATTCGCCAAGAAGATGCTCGCCGAGGCCAAGGTCTGCGTTTCGCCGGGTGTGGGCTTCGGGGAATACGGGGATGATCATGTGCGCTTTGCGCTGATCGAAAACCAGGACCGGATTCGTCAGGCCGTGCGCGGGATTCGCGCGATGTTCCGGGCGGATGGATTAATCGCAAAAACCAACACCTGACACTAGCCCTGTAGGAGCTGACGAGTGAAACGAGGCTGCGATCTTTTGACGTTTCAAGATCAAGATCAAAAGATCGCAGCCTCGTTTCACTCGACAGCTCCTACAGGAGGTTGATTCAGGCACAAAAAAACCGCATCGCTGCGGTTTTTTTGTGCCTGGCGATCGTGTCAGACGAACATCGACAGCAGCAGGATAAAGCCCAGCGCAACGATGGAGAGGATGGTTTCCATCGCGGTCCAGGTCTTGAAGGTTTCCGCTACGGTCATGTTGAAGTATTGCTTCACCAGCCAGAAACCCGCGTCGTTGACGTGAGACAGAATTAACGAACCGGCACCAGTGGCCAGCACCAGCAGCTCACGGTTCACACCTGGAATCATCCCAACCACCGGCACCACGATGCCTGCGCCGGTAATGGTCGCCACGGTCGCAGAACCGGTCGCCACACGAATCACCGCCGCCACCAGCCAGGCCAGCAGGATCGGTGAGATCTGGGCATTCACGGCCATGTGGCCGATCACGTCACCCACGCCGCTGGTCACCAGCATCTGCTTGAAGCCACCACCGGCACCGATGATCAGAATGATTGCAGCCGTCGGCGCGAGGCTGGCGTCGAGCAACTTCAGAATCTTGCTCGAACCCATGCCCTGCTTGTGACCGAAGGTGTACAGCGACAGCAGCAACGCCAACAGCAACGCCGAGATCGGGTGACCGACCAGGTCCATGAAGGAGCGCACGAAGTTGCCTTCCGGCAGCACCACATCGGCAAAGGTCTTGAGCAACATCAGGAACACCGGCAGCAGCACGGTGACCAGGGTGATGCCGAAGCTTGGCAGCTCGGCCGCTTCCGGCTCGCGAGCCAGTTGATCCACCAGTTCCTGGTTAGGATGGCCGGGGATGTATTTGGAAATGAACGTGCCGTAGATCGGGCCGGCGATAATGGCCGTCGGCAGCGCAACGATCAGACCGTAGAGAATGGTTTTACCGATGTCGGCACCGAACACGCCGATGGCCAGCAACGGACCCGGGTGCGGCGGAACCAGACCGTGAACGGCGGACAGACCGGCCAGCAGCGGGATACCGATCTTGATGATCGACACGCCGGTACGCCGGGCGACGATGAACACCAGCGGGATCAGCAGCACGAAACCGATTTCGAAGAACAGCGGAATGCCGACCAGGAACGCGGCGAACATCATGGCCCACTGCACCTTGTCCTTGCCGAACGCCCGGATCAGGGTCTGGGCAATCTGATCCGCCCCGCCCGACTCGGCCATCATCTTGCCGAGCATCGTGCCCAGCGCGAGGATGATCCCGACGAAACCGAGCACCCCACCGAAGCCGTCCTGGAACGCCTTGATGATGGTGCCGATCGGCATGCCGGAAGTCAGCCCGAGGAACGCGGCAGCAATGATCAGGGCAATGAACGGGTGGAGCTTGAACTTGGTGATCAGGACGATAAGCCCGATCACCGTGACCACTGCATCGAGCAGCAGGAACGTCTCGTGGGACATGCCAAACATTAGGGGTGTCTCCTGGTTGTTGTTGTTATTAAAGCGGGTAATTCGCACGCCATAAGGACAGCGCTATCTTTTCTGGCCAGACTCATACGGCGAGTTTCAGGCCGTGTTCCAGCCACCAGACATGCGCCTGCTTCGCCAATTGCTCGACGCTGTGGTTCGACGCGTCCAGAGCCAGGGTCAGGGGCTCGCCAACGGGCGATTCAAGCGTGGCGAACTGGCTGTCGATCAGGGTCGATGGCATGAAGTGACCAGGCCGATGAGACACACGATCGGCGGCGACTTCCGGGGTCAGCTCAAGAAAAACGAAGCCCAGGCCAGGCAAGGCGCTGCGCAGTCGTTCGCGATAACTGTGTTTGAGGGCCGAACAGGTCAGCACCGGGCGCTCGCCCTTGGCGTCGACGCGGCGCAGCTCATCGCACAGGCTGTCGAGCCAGCCGGCACGGTCTTCGTCGTCCAGGGGGATACCCGCGCTCATCTTTTCGATATTGGCGGCAGGGTGGAAAGTGTCGCCTTCAATGGCGGTCGCGCCGCTGAGTTGGCACAAGGCCTCGCTGACGCAAGTCTTGCCGCAACCGGCAACGCCCATGATGACCAGGGCGGTGATGGGATGATTCATGTAACACCTCAGCGCGCAGACAGCGCTACCTTTGACAGTTGTGACACTCGATCAAAAGCAGAAGTTGCCGACGCCTTCTTGTCATTTTTGTGGGTTGCAGCGTTTTCGTTCCCAATGCCAAAAAGCGGGGATCAGGCAAACCCCGCTCACGCATTTGCAGCTGCATCGAGACAGCGCTACCTTAGTGCCTCGAATTTTGTTTGGCAAGCCGTCCGATGATCTCTCCTAAAAACGATAAAAATACGCGCACCACTGGCCGCCCGACCTTGAACGAAGTCGCACGCCTGGCCGGTGTCAGCCCGATCACCGCCTCCCGCGCCTTGCGCGGTGTCAGCACGGTGGCCACCGAACTGGTGGAAAAAGTGCAGAAAGCGGCGCTTGAACTCAACTACGTGGTCAACCCTGCGGCCCGGGCGTTAGCCTCGGCCCAGAGCCATTCGGTGGTGGTTCTGGTGCCGTCGCTGTCCAACTTGCTGTTCATTGATACGCTGGAAGCCATTCATCAGGTTTTGCGCCCCAAGGGCTTCGAAGTGCTGATCGGCAACTTCCATTACTCGCGCGATGAAGAAGAAAACCTGCTGCGCAATTACATGGCGTATCAGCCGCGCGGTTTGCTGCTGACCGGTTTCGACCGCACTGAAAGTTCTCGGCGGATGATCGAGGCGAGCAACATCCCGTGCGTGTACATGATGGAACTGGACAGTGCGGCAGGCGTGAACTGTGTGGGCTTTTCGCAACTCGCCGCCGGCGAAACGGCAGCCGAGCATTTGCTGTCCCGTGGGCGCAAACGCCTGGCCTACATCGGCGCGCAGCTGGACCAACGCACGTTGTTGCGTGGCGAAGGTTTCCGCAAGGCGCTGCAAAAGGCCGGCTTGTATGACCCGGATCTGGAAATACTGACACCGCGCGCCTCCTCCGTCGGTCTGGGTGGCGAACTGTTCCTGCAACTGATCGCCAGTCATCCGGATGTCGATGCGATCTTCTTCGGCAACGACGACCTGGCGCAGGGCGCGCTCCTGGAAGCCATGCGCTGCGGGATCAAAATCCCCGAGCAAGTGGCCATCCTCGGTTTCAACGACCTGCCCGCCTCGGCGCACATGGTCCCGCGCCTGAGCAGTATCAGCACGCCGCGCGAGGCCATTGGCCGCCGTTCGGCGGAGTTGATGTTGACGCTGCTGGCCGGCAATTCGGTGGCAAAACCGGTGCAGGACATGGGGTTTGAGTTGAAGGTGCGCGAGAGCACCTGACCAATGGGAGCGAGCTTGCTCCCACTGTGAATTGCCGCATGCTTGAACGGCCCATCGTTCGAGCAGCGGGATTTCAACTAATCTTGATAGTGCTCCCGTGCATCTGTGCTCAGCGCGCATCGGCGCAATACAATCCTGCTTGAAAATGTCTGTTAGATTCCTGAAGCGTCGAATCGCTAACGGAGTAGCTCAATGGAACATGCACTGAAAATTCTGGGTAAAGCCTCCTCCATCAACGTCAGAAAAGTTCTGTGGACGTGTGAGGAACTGGGCGTTCCCTACGAACGAGAAGACTGGGGCGGCGGTTATGCGTCGACCCATACGGCGGAGTTTCTCAGGCTCAATCCCAATGCCCAGGTCCCGGTGATCATCGATGAGGCGGGTGTGCTGTGGGAGTCGAATACCATCTGCCGCTATCTGGCCGGCAAACACCACAACACCGACTTGCTGCCGCACGAACCGGCGGCACGCGCTCGGGTTGAGCAGTGGATGGATTGGCAAGCCACTGAACTCAACAGTTCCTGGAGCTATGCGTTCACGGCACTGGTTCGCAAAGACCCTGAGTTCCAGGACCCGCACCACATCGCCGCCGGCGTACGCGGCTGGAACCAGAAGATGGGCATCCTCGAGCATCAGCTCGCGACCACCAAAGCCTATGTCGCCGGACCACGCTTCACCCTCGCCGACATCGTCATCGGCTTGTCCGTCAACCGCTGGCTGATGACGCCGATGGAGCGCCCCGACTACCCGGCCATCGATGAGTATTTTCAACGATTGGCCCAACGTCCCGGTTTCCTGAAATACGGCTGCAACGGCTTGCCTTGAGCGGCTCCTGCGCTACAAATCGCTAAAAACCAAACATCCTCTGCAATAACCGGGCGAATCTCGGTGCAAAGTCGCCGAGATTCACAACCATTGATTCCGATAGCAGGCTAAGCTTCTCCATCAACAAGAAATGGACAAGCCCATGACTGCGCATACCCCAGCCGTCGCTCAAACAGACGGCATCGACCCCGTTCGCGCCGCGCAGATTTCTGCTCGCATCGACCGGCTTCCCGCCGTCGCGACCCTCTGGCGCCTGGTGGCGCTGCTTTCGATCGGTGGTTTTTTCGAACTCTACGACCTGTTCCAGACGGCCTACATCAGCCCAGGCCTGATCCGCGACGGCATCTTCGCCACTGGCAGTCAGGGCGTGTTCGGTTTCTCTGATCAGGCAGCCTTCGCCTCGGCGACGTTTCTCGGGCTGTTCCTTGGCGCGAGTTTGCTGAGCCCGCTGGCCGACCGTTTTGGACGTCGCGCGATTTTCACCTTCGCGCTGATCTGGTACACCGTCGCGACGGTGGCGATGGGCGTTCAGAGTTCGGCGCTGGGCATTATCTGCATGCGATTTCTGGTGGGCATCGGGCTGGGTATCGAGCTGGTAACCATCGATGCTTACCTCTCGGAACTGGTGCCAAAACGCATGCGCAGCTCGGCGTTTGCCTTCGCCTTTTTCGTACAGTTTCTGTCGGTGCCGGCGGTGGCGTTGATGTCGTGGTGGCTGGTGCCGCAGGCGCCGTTCGGTGTGTCTGGCTGGCGCTGGGTGGTGTTGGCGAGTGCGGTGTTTGCGCTGTTCATCTGGTGGCTGCGTTCACGGTTGCCGGAGTCGCCGCGCTGGCTGGCGCAGCATGGCCGGTTCGACGAGGCCAGCGCCATTGTCGATGGCATCGAAGCGCGCTGTGTGAAAGATCAGGGCAAGCCACTGGACGAGCCGGAACTGGCCGCCGTGGACATTCAAGGCCCTGGCCGTTTCGCTGACATCTGGCAGCCACCCTATCGTCGTCGGGCACTGATGCTGATTGTCTTCCACGTGTTCCAGGCCATCGGTTTCTTCGGCTTCGGCAACTGGCTGCCGGCGCTGCTTTCCGGTCAGGGCGTGAGTGTCACGCACAGCTTGATGTACGCCTTCATCATCACCCTCGCCTACCCGCTCGGGCCGCTGCTGTTTGTGAAGTTTGCCAACCGTTTCGAGAACAAGTGGCAGATCGTCGGTTCGGCGCTCGGTGCAATGACCTTCGGTACGCTGTTCGCGATGCAAACCAGTGCCTTCGGCCTGATCTTCTGCGGGGTGATGATCACCTTCTGCAACGCCTGGCTGAGCTTCAGTTATCACTCTTATCAAAGTGAATTGTTCCCCACCAACATCCGCGCCCGTGCCGTGGGGTTCTGTTATTCGTTCAGCCGATTGTCGACGGTGTTCAGCAGTTTGCTGATCGGGATTTTCCTCGAGCACTTCGGCACGCCGGGCGTGTTGGCCTTCATTGTCGCCAGCATGCTGATCGTGATGTTGACCATCGGCTGGTTTGGCCCGCGCACCCGCAACCTGGCGCTGGAAAACATCGCGCACCGCTGAGACGTCGGCGGTCGATGGCTGCCGCCCAGCGGCAAACGTTGACCGCCCTCACCGCGCACCCTGTCCCTCCAAGCCCCGTAAACACGGGCCCGGGATAACGGCATGCTAATTGCTCCCGTCCACAGGTCAGTCATTACCTGCAGGTTTATCCATCATGTTTGTCAGTACAAAACAAACGCAGATCATTCCCCTGTCCAAGCAGCTCGGCAAAGACCCGGCGGCCGACGTTGCGGCCGGGTTGCAGAGCGGCGTTCAGAACTCGATGTTTCAGGCCTTTCAAAACAATGTGCAGGCGCAGGTTCAGTCGTCCGCCACCGGACAGGCCACCCAGCAAGTCAGCGAGGCCGGCAAAATCAGCGACAACGTCAATGAAGCGTTCGCCAAAACCCGAGTAGCACTGCAAGCCGCCGACTCTGCCAAGCTGCCAGCCGATGCTCAATCGAAGGTCACTGACAGCACGGCCATGGCCGACTTCAAGGACTACATGAGCAAGTCGCCGGAACAGCGTATACACGACAGCATCCTGAAAGAGATGGGCATCACCGAAGAAGACCTCAAAGCCATGCCGCCAGAAAAACAACTGGCCATTGGCAAGGAAATCGCCCAGCGCATGGAAGACAAGATGAAACTGGCGTCGACCGCGAAAGCTGGCGACAGCAGCACCGCAAAAGACACGCCCCAGGTGGTCGACAAATTCCTTGCTTCACTTTGAAGACACAGGGACTTTTTGTAGGAGCCGGCCGCTCGGCTCCTACGAAGGCATTGCCGCGACTCAGTTGATCTGCAACGTCGAATTAAACTGACTGATCGCATCCACCACATGCCGCGAGCCCTGCTGAATTTCTAGAATCACCTCGCCCGCCTCGTTCGCCAGTTCCACCCCCAGACCGGTTCGGCTCAAGCTCGATTGCATGCTCGTCACGGCGCTCATCGATAAATCGTGGTTCTTGCGCACCACGTCGACAATCTCCACCGTTGCCTGACTCGTTCGTGCAGCAAGGCTGCGAACTTCGTCGGCCACCACGGCAAACCCGCGTCCGTGGTCGCCAGCCCGCGCGGCTTCGATGGCCGCATTGAGAGCCAGCAAGTTAGTTTGGTCGGCAATGCCGCGAATGGTCTGGACGATGGTGCCGATGATGTCGGACTGCTTGCTGACTGCATCGATGCTCTGCGCCGCTTCATTCAAGTCCCGGGAAATGTCCTGGATGATCTGCACGGTTTGCTGCACCACTTGAGACCCCTTCTGCGCGCAGGCGTCGTTTTGCACCGAGGTGCTGTGGGCCGACTCCGCCGCGGTTTGCAACGTCGTCACTTGCTGGGTGATGTCGCTGGCAAACTTCACCACTTTGTACAGACGGCCCTTGGCATCGAACAACGGGTTGTAAGAGGCCTCGAGGAACACCGTATGCCCGTGCTTGTCTTTACGCTCGAAACGGTGCGAGTGATATTCACCGCGATTGAGAGAAGCCCAAAACGCCTTGTACGCCTGCGACTCGGATTCTGCGCGGTGGCAAAACAGGCTGTGATGCTGGCCGATCACTTCGTTGAGCGAGTAATGCATCGTCTTCAGGAAGTTGTCGTTGGCGGTAATGACTTTGCCTTCGGGGGTGAACTCGATCACCGCCATGGAACGGCCAATCGCGGCGAGCATGCTTTCTTCTTCGTGTTCCTTGTAAACCCTGTCGGAAATATCCGTAGCGACTTTGATCACGCTTTTAACCTGGCGATCGGCGCCGAACACCGGCATGTAACTGGCCTCAAGCCAAACTTCCTTGCCTTTCTTGTTCAACCGTAAAAACGTACCGCCGACGGGTTCGCCACGGGCCAGGTCTCGCCACAACTTTGCGTATTCCTCACTGCGGTAAAACGCTTCTTCGCAAAAGATACGGTGATGTTTGCCACGAACTTCTTCGGCGCTGTAACCCATGGCCCGGCAAAAGTTATCGTTGGCATCGAGCACGATGCCCTCCGGGGTGAACTCAATCATGGCCATCGAGCGGCTGACCGCTGCCAACTTCGCATTGGCTTCGCTCAGCGCGCAACTGAATCGCTGGATTTCCTGCAGGTCAGCTTTGTGATGTAGGTTAAACATGGTCGTATCACCTTCTGCGCGTTCTTTTGATTGATGAAAGTCCTTCGGTCTTTCAGCGGATCTACCAAATCGTTCTTTGGAACAGGCACACGCGTTCCTCCACGGGAGGAAAAGTCAGGTGATCAATGATGTTCAATCGGAGAGTCCATGCAGCAGCGCTCTCATCAAGACATCCTTCTCTTGATAGCCCGGGACCAGGCCAGCCCTAACGGTTTCATCGGTAATTCCCTTTAGCGCACCGCTCCTAGTTGTTCTGTGTGGTGCCGTGGGTTGCGCACGTTTGCGGAGTTTTTAGCTGTCGACAGCGACATAGTCAGTTACAAGTCAGCTTAGACAGGCGCAGAGAAGGCGCAAGGCCACTAGTCAGCCAGTGTTGAGGACAAAATCGGTTCAGCCAGCATGTTCAGCAATGCCTGGACGGCGGCGGAAGGTTCCCGGGTCGGCGTGATCACCAAGGCAAACTCGCGCTCGATACGCGGATGAACTGGCAACACACGCAGGCCCTGGCGATGCGTCGGCAGCGTTAACTCGGGCACCAGCGTCACGCCGATGTTTTCCCGCACCAGCGTGAACGCGCTGCTCCAATCCCGAACTTCGACCCGAACGTCACGTAGCTGCAATCCGGCATCTGCGGCCAGGCTGCGAGCATTGGTTGAACAACCGCCCGTGGCCAATACGAAAGGTTCCTGCGCCAACTCCGCGAGGGTAATGCCGGCCTCATTCGAACGGCGCGCCAAAGGATGACCGCCCGGCACGACGGCCATCCAGGCATCACGTCCCAAATGACTGGCGTTACGCTCGGGGGGCGGGTTCAACACCACGCCGACATCCACCAGCCCGGCGTCGAGCAGTGCTTCGACTTCATCGTCGCTGACCTCAAGTGCCACCACTTCAATGCCGGGATAGAGCCGTTTGAACTGGCGCAACAGTGGCGGCAGGAACGTGGCCAGCACCATCGGGAAACTGGCCAGGCGAATCGTGCCGCGTTGAATGCCTTTGGCGGCATCGACGCTGCTGCGAATATTTTCCAGGGCGCCAAGCATGGTTCGCGCGTGTTCGATCACAGGCAAGCCGATGGCTGTCGGCAACGTTTGGCGATTCTCCCGATTGAACAGTTGAACGCCCAATGTTTCTTCAATCAAGGCCAACGCCTGGCTCGCTCCTGACTGGGTCATGCCAACGCGCTCGGCGGCCCGAGTAATGTTGCCGGTATCGGCCACCGCCACCACCATTCGCCAATGCGTCAGATTCATCATGGCAGTAGCTTTCCTTATGGCAGTGTTCTGAAAGAGTAATTTTACCGAGGGCACCGCGCACTATGACACTGGCGTAAATCCCCAACCAGAGTCCTCCCGATGAAGTTGTATTACGCCCCCAAAGCCTGCTCGCTGGCGCCGCACATTGTGCTGCGTGAACTGGATCTGCCATTCCAACTGATCCGCGTTGATAACCGCACCAAAAAGACGGTTGAGGGCGATGACTTCCTCGCGATCAATCCAAAGGGTTACGTCGCGGCGTTGCAGCTGGATAACGGCGACGTGCTGACCGAAGGTCCGGCGATCCTGCAATACCTGGCAGACCTGCGACCGGACGCGAACCTGGCGCCGGCGAACGGGACGTTCCAGCGGGTGCGATTACAAGAATGCTTGAACTTCGTCTCGACAGAGATTCATGGCGGGCTGGGCTGGCTGTTCAATTCGCAGTTTCCGGAGGCGGTAAAAGCGCTGATCAAAGAGAAGCTGTTCAAGCGATTGACAGTGTTGAACGAAACGCTGGAGCGGCAAGATTATTTGCTGGCAGGTGGGTTCGGCATCGCCGATGCGTATCTGTTTACGGTGCTGCGCTGGGCACCACTGTTTGCGATTGATATGAATCAGTGGCCGGCGTTGGTGCGGTTTCAGGCCAGCATTGAGCAGCGGCCGGCAGTGAAAGCGGCGTTGGCTGCGGAGTTGGTGTAGGCCGCCGCACCGCCGCTCCCACACGGGATCTGAGGCTTACACACATTTTGTGCGCTCAGCAGATCCAATGTGGGAGCGAACCTGCTCGCGAATACAGTCGCTCATGCCGCGCAAGAACATCAGGAAAAACTACAGACTCGCACTCACCTTGCTCGCCACGTCCCCCGGCACCCAGCCCTTCCAGATCTGCGGCTGATCACGCAAAAACGCCTCGGCGACTTGACGCGGTTGCTGGCGTTTTTCGCTCATCTGGCCCAGCGTCTGGTTGAGCAACTCGATCGGAAAGTCGACTTTTTCGAAGAACGCCACCAGGTCCGGGTACTGCGCCTTGAACGGTGCGGACACACCAATGGCCAGGCTCGCCGGCATGGAACGGGTGCCCTTGGGGTTGGGGTTGTTGGCATCGGCCAGGGTCTTCCACGCCTTGGCGTCAAAGGCCGGCTCTTCGAGTTTCACCAGTTTGAAGCGCCCCAGCAGCGGCGTCGGCGACCAGTAGTAGAACAACACCGGTTTGCCACGGCGGATCGATGATGCGACCTCGGCGTCCAGCGCCGCGCCAGAGCCTGTACGGAAGTTGACGTAACTGGCGGTCAGGTCGTAGGCCTTGAGTTTCTGGCTGTTGACGATCTCCGAGGTCCAACCGGTCGGGCTGTTGAGGAAGCGTCCGCGGCTAGGGTCTTCGGGATCGCGGAACACGTCCTTGTAGCGGGCCAGGTCGGCGACGGATTTCAGTTCCGGGGCCAGGGGTTTGATGCCGCGCTCCGGGTCGCCCTTGATCACGTATTCCGGCACCCACCAACCCTCTGTGGCGCCTTTGACCGTGTCACCCAAACCAAACACTTTGCCCTCGGCGGACGCCTTGACCCACGCCGGACTGCGCCCGGCCCACTCTTCGCCGATCACCTGGATGTCGTTCTTGGCCAGCGCGGCTTCGAGGCTGACGGTGCTGCCCGGTAACGTGTCTGTCGGGTAGCCATAGCCTTTCTCGACGATCAGACGCAGGATTTCAGTGATCAGGCTGCCGCTTTCCCAAGTGATATCGCCAAAGTGAATCGGCGCGGCTTTTTCAGCGGCCGGCACGTGGGTTGCGACGAGGCTCAGCGCCAACAGCGAACTGCCAAGCAGGGTTTTGATCGATCTCATGCGGACCTCCGGGTCAGGGCATTCAAGGGTTGGTTGGCGCTGTGCCGGTCGCACAGTGCCTGGGAGCGGGTCATGTAGACGCTGACAGAGCGTTGGGAGATGCCCAGCTCGGCGGCGATTTGCGGGTACGTCAGGCCGTCGACGCGTGACAACAGGAAGGTCGCCCTGACTTTGCCCGGCAAGCGTCCCAGCGTCTGATCGAGGCTCTGCAATGCCTGGCTGAGTTGCGCCAGTTCCTCTGGCGATTTCACGGATTGGGGGTCGTCGTGTTGCAACTGATCGAGGTGCTGGTGTTCCAGGTTCCGGCGGCGCCAGAGCTGATAGATCAACCGGCGGGCGATGGTGGTGAGCAAGGCACGAGGCTCGCGAATCGGTGTCAGGCCTGGGGCTTGCAGCAGTTGCACGAAGGTTTCAGCGGCGATGTCTTCGACGCTGGGGCTGGCGCCCAGATGCCGACGCAAGTGTGCGCACAGCCAGGAATAATGGGCGCGGAACAAGCCGTCGATGTGGTTACGATGGGATACGTCGGTGCCGGACATAGAGGCTCCAAAGGTTAGGGGTCGCTGAATGTCCGGTGATCCGGTGGCGCGATCCTAGCAAGGAGCCTTATTCTTTAATAATACTTAAAATGCATTTTTATATTCTATTTTAGAACAAAAGATCGCAGCCTCGTTTTACTCGACAGCTCCTACACGGATCATGGTTTGCCTGTAGGAGCTGTCGAGTGAAACGAGGCTGCGATCTTTCGACCTAGCGCAAAAGCCCATAACCCACTGCTTCAGCCTCTTGTTGATAGTCGAGTACCACCTGATAGTCGCTTTCAGTGGCCGGCAGCACTTCTTGCAGCCCCAGGATCTCAACGACATCAGGCAACTCTTCCAAGGCCTGATTCATCGCCTGACGCAGCTGCCCTGCTTGCTCATCGGTAACGCCGAACGCCGTGATGTATGGCAAGGTCGGGCTGAACGCGCTTCGGGCAACGACACGTAATCCGGCAACTTCTTGCTCGGCATGTCGCGCCAGATAGGCGAAGGTCACACTGTCGATGGCTGCCAGGTCCGCCCGATCTTCGCGCAGCCAGCGCAGGCTCTCGCGATGGCTGCCGCTGATGGCGACACTGGAAAAAAACTGTCCATCGCGATGCAGCGGCGCCAGGCGATGCCGCAACAGGTTCATGCCGCTGTTGGAGTCTTCGCCATTGATCACGCCCCGACTGTCGCGCCAGT
The DNA here is from genome assembly GCF_900103875.1 of Pseudomonas arsenicoxydans. Taxonomy (NCBI): domain Bacteria; kingdom Pseudomonadati; phylum Pseudomonadota; class Gammaproteobacteria; order Pseudomonadales; family Pseudomonadaceae; genus Pseudomonas; species Pseudomonas arsenicoxydans. The sequence goes on from NZ_LT629705.1 coordinate 6,012,801, forward strand.
CGGACAAAGTCCGCCGTGGATCATCGGCGCGGCTCAGGAGCAGGCTGCAATGATTGCCGCCGGTGCTGTCGGGGAGTTCGTAACGAGGGCGACCAATGATCCGGACTTTGCCGCGCAACGCGGTCATCAGCGGATAGCCGCAGGTCTGGGTCAGCAGCAATTGCGGGGACAGCCAGAGCTCCATCAGCGACAGGCCTTCGGCGTTGAGTCGGGTGGTGCCCAGCTGCTCGATGATCTGCGTCAGCCACCGCTCGTTGGCCTGGCGGAGCGGCTCGGGGGCGACGTACATCAGTAGTTCAGCGTAATGGTGGGTCATATCGGATTTTCCATACAATCACTTCCCCTGTGGGAGCGGGCGTATTCGCAATCAGTGGAATGGGTGCCTCGGGCTATCGATGGCCCTCACTCCATGCTGTCGCCACAACTGCCCATAACCCTGCAGCACAAATCCGCCGCTGCGCGCCTGCCACTGCTCGCGACGTGCGCGGTAGGCCCGGGGCAAGTCGTACCAAGGCAAACCCGGCAAGTCGTGGTGCACCAGGTGAAGATTGAGGTTCAGGAACAGCCAGCGCCATGGCCAGGCAGCTTCATTGAGGACAGTGCGCTGCTCGGGTTGTGCATGCGGACGGTGTTCATAGTAGGAGCGAATCATGGCAATCGATAGCGCCGGCACACTGATCAGCAACAGGTAATGCCACACCGGCAGGACGCTGTAGCGCGCGATGAAGATCAGCATCAGCAACGTCAATGCACCGTGGGTCAGCCACATGAACCAGGCCTGTCGTTCAGCCTTTTTCAGACGTTGCAGTTCTTCGCGCGCCAGCGCCAGCAAGGCCAGTGGCGCGCCCAGCAGGAAGCGTCCGAGTACGGTTTTGTTCAGCCAGTGCAGGCTTTGTTCAAAAAGCGAACTGCCCTGCCACCGCTCGGCCGTGAGGTAACGACTTTCCGGATCGCGACCGGGAATGGTCAAATCTTCGTCGCGGTGATGCAGCAAATGGCTGTCACGGTAAAGGGTGTAGGGATACCAGACGGCGAATGGCGCATAGCCGAGGATTTTATTGAGCAATGGCCAACGGGTCGGATGCCCGTGCAGCAATTCGTGCTGCACCGACAACCACAGCACCACCAGCGGAATGAGCAGCAATGTGCTCAACCACACCCCCAACCGATCACTCGCCAGGACCAGGCTGAACCAGCCGCCATACACGCCGATCAGCAACAGCCAGGTCGGCCACTCGGTGCGAGCGGTCAGGCGTTGGCGCAGGGTTTCGATTTCTTCTCGATGGGCAATATCGAAGTAATGGGACATGGCGTTGCTCAGATCGGGGGACCAGTCCCCTTCTGTGCAATGGCGCAGGGAAATCTTGCAGATTATTTTGACGATCGTTCCCACGCTCTGCGTGGGAATGCCTCTAGGGACGCTCTGCGTCCAGTGACGCGGAGCGTCACGGGCTGCATTCCCACGCAGAGCGTGGGAACGATCAACCAATCAACACGGGATCAATGGCCGAACACATCCACCTTCTTGGCCTTCTTGTCCGCGCGCTTCTCATCAGCGGTTTTCGCCGGTTTTTTCTTTGCTGCTTTCTTTGAATCCATGCCTTTGGCCATGATACCTACTCCACTCATACGGGATGTGAGATCAGGTATACACCTATCACAGCGCTCGTGTTCTTTTATAATCGCCCGCTTTGCGCACTGACAGTCCACGACCATGCCCGACACCCAGTACACCTTGCTCGACGAGCCTTTGTGGCCCTTGATGAACAAATTTTATCGCGTCCACCAATCGTCGATGAAAGCCGTGCGCGACGCTCAATTGTGGGTCGCAAGGCGCGAGGGGATCATTGGCGCGCTGTGTTTGCGGCCAGTGGCGGACGGGCATTGGCTGACGGGGCTGTTCGTCGATCCGGCGTGTCGCGGACAAGGCATCGCTGGGGCGTTGATCGCCGAGGCGGTCAAGGATGTCGAAGGCCCGGTGTGGCTCTTTTGTCACCCGGACCTGCGTGGCTTTTATGAACGTCACGGGTTCACCTTCGACCCCGCGTTGCCCTACTCGATGGCCGAACGTTTGAGCCGTTATGCGCGCAGCAAACCGATGATCGCCATGGGTATGGAACTGGCCAGATAACGCGCTAAAGCCATATGAATAACAAATGTGGGAGCGAGCTTAAGGTGTTTTCGGATCAGTCGTCGGCGTTCGGATCGAGGTCAGGAAACATGACTTCCGTGAAGCCAAATTTGCTGAAATCGGTAATCCGTGACGGGTACAACCGACCGATCAGGTGATCGCATTCATGCTGAACAACCCGCGCATGGAATCCCTCGGCGATCCGCACAATCGGCTGGCCCTTGGGGTCGAAACCTTCGTAGCGAATCTGCTGATAACGATCCACCGCGCCGCGCAGGCCAGGCACTGACAGGCAACCTTCGAAGCCCTCTTCCATCACCGGGCTCAACGGTGTGATCAAAGGATTGATCAGGATGGTCTGCGGCACCGCTTCAGCGTCCGGGTAGCGTTCGCTGTGCTCGAAGCCGAAGATCACCAGTTGCAGATCGACGCCGATCTGCGGCGCGGCCAGGCCGACGCCACCGACGGCCTCCATGGTCTGGAACATGTCATCGATCAGTTGCCACAGCTCAGGGCTGTCGAACATTTCGGCGGGGACCGGCGGAGCAATGCGCAGCAGGCGTTCATCGCCCATTTTCAGGATTTCACGGATCATTTTATGACTTCATCAGTTTTCGGCTGGAGCGAGTGATCCCGAGCCAGTCCCGAAACGTGTTGTTTGGGTTCGTGATCGAGTTCGCCGGGGACTTTTTCGCCATCATTCTTGCCCTCGGTCGACATGTGTTCGATCACTGCATTCATCTCCGCACCCAGCAACAGCACCGCCGCGGAAATGTAGAAGTACAGCAACAGCACAATGATCGCGCCGATACTGCCATACATGGCGTTGTAGTTGGCGAACTCCTTGACGTACAAACCAAATCCCACGGAGGCGCATATCCACACCACCACCGCCAGCACCGAGCCGGGGGTGATAAAGCGAAATTCCTGTTTAACGTCGGGCATGACGTAATAGATCAGCGCCACCGCCACCATCAGCAGAACCACGACCACCGGCCAGCGCACGATGGTCCAGAGCGTCACAATGAAGTCTTCGAGACCGACTTGCGCGGCGATCCAGCCCATCACTTGCGGCCCGAGCACCATCAACGCGGCGGCGATCAGCAGCATGCCGGCGATACCGACCGTGTAGATAATCGACAGCGGGATACGCTTCCACGCGGGCCGGCCTTCGACCACGTCGTAGGCGGCGTTCATCGCGCTCATCATCAACCGCACACCGGCCGACGCCGTCCACAGCGCAATCACGATACCAATCGACAGCAAACCACCCTTGGACTGCTGCAACTGGTCAATGACCGGGTTCACCTGTTCCAGCGCCTGGGGCGGCAGGACCAGTTCCGATTGCAGGCGCAGCCAGGAAAAGAAGTCAGGTAAGTGCAGGAAACCGATCAGGGCGATCAAAAACAGGATGAAGGGAAACAGCGAGAACAGCATTTGATAGGCGAGCGCCGAGGCGTAGGTCGACATCTCGTCGTCGATGAACTCGGTGACCGTGCGCACCATGACACGGTGCAGGCGCAGGCCTTTCATGTGAGGGAAAAACATTAGCGTCTCCTTTCGCCGCAATATGATGGGTTGGAGTAGTGGCGACTCAGGGGCCGTTTTCCAGATCAAATTAGCCTACTTGGCGTCTTTGAAACAATTTCCTTGTGCAAGTTCAGGGTGACACAAAAACGGCCATCCTTGGATGGCCGTTCGTGTTGCTCATCAAAGGCCGGATCAAGCCTTGTCGACGCCCTTTTTGATGGCGTCCTTGGCTTTACCGACCGCTTGCTGGGCCTCGCCTTTCTTTTCCTGAATTTTGCCTTCGACTTGCAACTTGGTGTTGTCGGTCGCTTTGCCGACACCTTGCTTGACGTTGCCAGCTGCTTCGTTGGCCATGCCTTTTACTTTATCGCCAGTGCTGCTCATGGTGTTTCTCCTGTGAACAATTCAATGAGAAAAGTCGTTACATAAGGATTGACCGGAGGCTTTTGCACGGAGTTTCATTTATTTTCGGTCGTACATTTCATCGTTCAGTGCAGGTTAGGCTTTATGTTTGTCGACCAACCCCCGAGAATGCGCAACGTATTCAGGCCATGGCGCTGAAGATCCAATCCCGTAGGAATGTTATGAAACTCGATAAAAAGCAGGCCATTGCCCGCAGAAACCAGGAACTTGGCGGTGCTGTGCTTGGCGTCAACAACTGCCATTTCACCGAATTGAACCGCAATCGCAACATCTGGTGGTTCGATATACCGGTCGCGCGCCTGGCCATTGGTCAGTACGAATGGGTTCACCTGCTGATGCACACGCCGGACACCGACGAACTGTTGCACCTGAAAGTGCCGACGGTGTTTCTGCGTGAAAAGCTCGAAGGCCTGGTGGTGCGCAATGAAGGCAAGCGCAAAGCCGCTTTAAGCCTGGAACTGAGCGCCGACAAGGACTCGTTCCTGCAGGACATGCGTCCGGCGGGCACCAACGTCAATTTCGCGCCTTTCCGCCTCTGATTAGAGCGTGGGAACGATCGGTCTGGTAACAAAAAGCCCCGCATCTGCGGGGCTTTTTGTTTGATCAGGCGCCGACTTTCTTCACGCCCAACTTCTTCAACTCTTCGTCACGCAACTCGCGGCGCAGGATCTTGCCGACGTTGGTGGTCGGCAGCGCATCGCGGAACTCCACGGAGCGCGGAACCTTGTAGCCGGTCACGTTCGCACGCATGTGCTCCATCACCTGTTCCTTGGTCAATGTCACGCCCGGCTTGGCGACGACGAAAATCTTGATCGCCTCGCCCGACTTCTCGTCCGGCACACCGATGGCCGCGCATTGCAGCACGCCCGGCAGGGTTGCCAGCACGTCTTCGAGCTCGTTCGGGTAAACGTTGAAACCGGAGACCAGGATCATGTCTTTCTTGCGATCGACGATGCGCATGTAGCCGTCCGGCTGGATCAGCGCGATGTCACCGGTCTTCAGCCAGCCTTCGCTGTCGAGGATTTCATCGGTGGCATCCTGGCGTTGCCAGTAGCCTTTCATGACCTGCGGCCCCTTCACGCACAGTTCGCCGATACTGCCCAGCGGCTGTTCAACGCCGGCATCGTCGATGACTTTGCACACGGTCGATGGCACCGGAATACCGATGGTGCCGATCTGGATGTGCTGGATCGGGTTGACCGTGGCCACAGGGCTGGTTTCGGTCATGCCGTAACCTTCGCAGATGGCGCAACCGGTGACCGCTTTCCAGCGTTCGGCCGCAGCCAGTTGCAGAGCCATGCCGCCGGACAGGGTGACTTTCAGTGCCGAGAAGTCCAGCTTGCGGAAGCCTTCGTTGTTGCACAGGGCCACAAACAACGTATTGAGCCCGACGAAGCCGCTGAATTTCCACTTCGACAGTTCCTTGACCATCGCCGGCAAGTCGCGCGGGTTGCTGATCAGGATGTTGTGGTTGCCGATCAGCATCATTGCCATGCAATGAAAGGTGAAGGCATAGATATGGTAAAGCGGCAGCGGCGTGATCAGGATCTCGCAGCCTTCGTTGAGGTTGGAGCCCATCAGCGCCTTGCACTGCAACATGTTCGCCACCAGGTTGCGGTGGGTCAGCATCGCGCCCTTGGCCACGCCGGTGGTGCCGCCGGTGTATTGCAGCACGGCGACGTCGCTGCTGGCCGGATTGGCTTCAGCCACGGGCTGGCCGTGGCCCTTGCTCAGTACATGGTTGAACTTGACGGCCTTGGGCAAGTGATACGCCGGGACCATCTTCTTCACATACTTGATGACACTGTTGACCAGCAGGCGCTTGAGCGGTGGCAGCAAGTCCGCCACTTCGGTCACGATCACGTGCTTGACGCCGGTTTTGGGCACGACGATTTCAGCCAGGTGCGCCATGTTGGCCAGGCAGACCAGGGCTTTGGCACCGGAATCGTTGAATTGGTGTTCCATTTCCCGCGCGGTGTACAGCGGGTTGGTGTTGACCACGATCAGCCCGGCGCGAATGGCACCGAACACAGCGACCGGGTACTGCAATACGTTGGGCAATTGCACGGCGATTCGATCGCCCGGCTGCAAGTCGGTATGCTGTTGCAGGTAAGCGGCAAAGGCACCGGACAATTCATACAGCTCACCGTAGGTGATTGTCTTGCCCAGGTTGCTGAAAGCCGGCTTGTCAGCGAAGCGTTGGCAGGATCGTTTCAACACTGCCTGAATATTCGGATACTCGTCTGGATTGATTTCGGCAGCAATCCCAGCAGGGTACTTATCCTTCCAAAAGTCTTCGTTCATGGAAGCCCACTCCTCAGCAACGCGAATTCTTCACCGCATTTGATGCGATTATTATTGGTGTGTGTTTTTTATAGTGTCTTTTGTTGGTGAGTCTGGCTTTTTACTAGGCCGAGAGGTCACAAAGCGCGCCGAGAGTAGCAGCTTTGCCAAGGGTCGACCAGAGCCAAAAGCGGCCTCTACAGTCACTTTAATGACTCAAGAATAGCAAGCGGTCATTTTAGAGCAAAAATTCTATAGCTCCTTGGAAGCCCCGTAAATTGGGGCTTTAGTCCCTAAAAGCATCGCGGGCAAGCCCGCTCCTACGTTCAGTACCGGTCACAAAATAAGTGAACGGCGCGAAACTTGTGGGAGCGGGCTTGCCCGCGATCCGCGCGAAGCGCGGCCATTCATCGATCAAGCGATATCGCGCAACTCCCGCCGCAGAATCTTGCCCACCGGCGTCATCGGCAACGACTCACGCAAGACAATGTGCTTGGGCACTTTGTACGCCGTGAAGTTTTCCTTGCAGTAGGCCTTCAGCTCTTCGAGGCTGACCCCCGACTCGCGGGCCACCACAAACAACTTCACCGCCTCCCCCGAACGCTCGTCCGGCACGCCGATCACCGCGCAGTTGGCGACCTTGGGGTGAGCCATTACCACGTCTTCGATCTCGTTCGGATACACGTTGAAACCCGAAACGATGATCATGTCTTTCTTGCGATCGACGATGCGCACGAAACCGTCCGGGTCAATCACAGCAACATCACCGGATTTGAACCAGCCCTCGGCATCCAGCACTTCGGCGGTGGCTTCGGGCTTGTTCCAGTAACCCTTCATGACCTGCGGGCCTTTGATGCACAGTTCGCCGCGCTCGCCCAAGGCCTGCTCGACGCCTTCGTCGTTGATCACTTTCAGCGTGGTGCCCGGCACCGGCAGGCCGACCGTGCCGATCCGCGACTTGTCGCCATACGGGTTGGTGCACGCCACCGGTGAGGTTTCGGTCAGGCCGTAACCTTCGGTGATGCGGCAACCGGTGAGCTTTTCCCAGCGCTCGGCGGTGGCCTTGACCAGTGCAGTCCCGCCGGAATTGGTGAGTTTGAGGCTGGAGAAATCCAGGGACTTGAAGTCCGGATGGTCCATCAGCGCGACGAACAGCGTGTTGAGCCCCAGCAATGCCGAGAACCGCCAGTTCTTCAGCTCCTTGATGAACGCGCCGATGTCCCGTGGATTAGTAATCAGCACGTTGTGGTTGCCGGTGACCATCATGCACATGCAGTTCGCCGTGAAAGCATAGATGTGGTACAGCGGCAACGGCGCGATCATCACTTCCTGCCCTTCACGCAGCAGCGGCTGACCGTCGGTGCCGAATTGCCCAAGACAAGCCCGTGCCTGCTGCATGTTAGCGACCAGGTTGCCGTGGCTCAGCATCGCCCCCTTGGCCAGACCGGTGGTGCCGCCGGTGTATTGCAGCACCGCGATGTCGTCGAGGCCGACTTTCAGCGGCTTGATGCCCAAGCCCCGGCCCAGACGCAACGCGCTCTTGAAAGAAATGGCCTGCGGCAATGAATACGCCGGGACCATCTTCTTGACCTTGCTCACCATCGTATTGACCAGCCAGCCCTTGGCGCCGGGCATCAGGTCACCCATCTTCGCTTCAATCAGGTACTGGATGTCGGTGTCGGGCAGCACTTCCTGGACCTTCTTCCCGAACACGTTCAGATACACCAGCGCCCGGGCACCGGAGTCCTTGAATTGATGGCGCATCTCCCGCGCGGTGTACAGCGGGTTGGTGTTGACTACGATCAGCCCGGCGCGCAAGGCGCCGAACACGGCAATCGGATAATGCAGGACGTTGGGCATCTGCACCGCAATGCGATCCCCCGGCACCAGGTCGGTGTGGGCTTGCAGGTAGCCGGCGAACGCCAGGCTGTGGCGTTCCAGTTCGGCGTAGGTCAGGGTCACGCCCATGCTGCTGAACGCGGGACGATCAGCGAATTTCTTGCAGGAACGCTCGAACACCTCAAGCACCGACTTGTAGGCCCCAAGGTCAATATCCAGGGGCACGCCGGCCGGGCGTTTGTCATTCCAGAAATCAGGTTGCATTGTTCTTGTCCTCTTTACCTGAACCTATCCGGGGCCGCGTTTCTGTCCTTTCAAAAACAAAAAACGAAAGGCGGAGCTCCACGGACACTAGCAGCTATGACGAATCAGGCAAATACGACAGGCACCGTCATTGATTATGTGAATCTTCCAGCCGTGGCGTGGCCTGATCAGACGGCAACCGCGGGATGCGCTATACAATGCAGCGACGCCCATGCAATGCAGCCCCATGCAAAGGAATCGCCATGATCCACGACACTTTCTGGCTGACCGCGAGTGACCGCAGCCGCCTCTTCGTCAACCAGTGGCTGCCCGCCGCACCTCTGAAAGCGGTGATTCTGTTGGCGCATGGCATGGCCGAGCACAGCGGACGCTACGCCCGTCTGGCGGAAAAATTCTGCGATCAGGGTTATGGCGTCTACGCGCCGGACCTGCGTGGACATGGCAAAACTGCCGAAAACGGGACGCTCGGCCATTTCGCCGATGACGATGGCTGGTGCAAAGTCGTCGGCGACCTGGCCAGCCTCAACCAGCACATCGGCCAGCAGCACCCCGGCGTGTCAATCGTGCTGCTAGGCCACAGCATGGGCAGCTACATCGCCCAGGCTTATCTGCTGCACCACAGCGCCAGCCTGCATGGCGCGGTGCTCAGCGGTTCGAATTTTCAACCGGTGGCGCTGTATCGCGCTGCCCGCCAGATTGCCCGGCTCGAACGATTGCGCCAGGGCCCGAAGGGTCGCAGCGCGCTGATCGAGTGGCTGTCGTTCGGCTCGTTCAACAAGAAATTCAAACCGGCGCGCACGCGGTTCGACTGGCTCAGCCGCGATCCGGCGCAGGTCGACCTGTACGCCAACGACCCGCTTTGCGGCTTTCGCTGCACCAATCAACTGTGGATCGATTTGCTCGGCGGCTTGCAGCAAATCAGCAAAGCGTCCAATCTCGCGCAGATCGATCCGGGCCTGCCGTTGCTGGTGATTGGCGGTGAATGTGATCCGGTCAGCGAAGGCAAACGTCTGAAAGACCTGGCCCACGCGCTTCGCGAGGCTGGCAGCCGCGACCTGCAACTGACTATTTACCCTCAGGCCAGGCATGAACTGTTTAACGAGAGCAACCGCGATGAAGTGATCAATGACGTGTTGAACTGGATTGCGCAGACGCTGAGCCACCCCCGGCCGCCCAGATCGGAATAGTTTTTTTGTGAATTTATTTATTCGTGACAGGAATTGAAACAGATGACCCAGGTTACCAACACCCCTTACGAAGCCCTCGAAGTCGGGCAGACCGCCAGCTATAGCAAGACGGTCGAAGAGCGCGACATTCAGTTGTTCGCCGCCATGTCCGGCGACCACAATCCGGTGCACCTGGACGCCGAATTCGCCGCTGGCACCATGTTCAAGGAGCGTATCGCTCACGGCATGTTCAGTGGTGCGTTGATCAGTGCGGCCGTTGCCTGCGAATTGCCTGGGCCGGGGACGATTTACATCGGTCAGCAGATGAGCTTTCAGAAGCCGGTGAAGATCGGCGACACCTTGACGGTGCGTCTCGAAATCCTGCAAAAGATGCCAAAATTTCGTGTTCGGATTGCCACTCGCGTGTTTAACCAGCGTGACGAATTGGTAGTCGATGGCGAGGCAGAGATTCTGGCGCCGCGCAAGCAGCAGACCGTGACGTTGCCGACCTTGCCGGCCATCAGCATCGGCTGATTTTCCTCACAAGATCGCAGCCTCGTTTTACTCGACAGCTCCTACAGGTCTACGCAAAACCCTGTAGGAGCTGTCGAGTAAAACGAGGCTGCGATCTTGTGATCTCAAGGCCCTTCCTGCACCTGCACGCTCGCCGTCATCCCTGAACTCAAATTCATCTCCGGCGGCAAGTTGTCGATCTTGATCCGCACCGGAATCCGCTGCGCCAGCCTTACCCAGTTAAACGTCGGTTCCACCTCCGCCAACAACTGCCCGTCCGGCGTGGTGTTGCGGTCGGTAATCCCGCGACTGATGCTTTCCACGTGCCCGTCCAGCGCCTCCCCCGCGCTCATCAACCAGACCTTCACCGGATCGCCGACACGAATCCGTGGCAGCTTGGTTTCCTCGAAATAGGCCTGCACATAAAAGGTCGAATCATCGATCAAGGCCATCACCGATTGCCCGGCATTCACGTAATTGCCTTCAGCCAGACGCAGGTTGGTAATGTGCCCGTTGCGCGGCGCATGAACCTGGCTGCGGGCTAGATTGAGTTCGGCGACTTTGGCCTCAGCCTGAGCCTCACGCAGTTCGCCGCGGGCGATGCCGGCATTGATCTGTGCGTTCTCGCGCAACTCGGCACTGATCGCTTGTGGCCCCAGGCTCGCGCGGCGACTGGCTTCACGCTCACGCAGATTGAGTTGCTGCTGGCGCGTCTGCACCACCGCCTGGGCTTTCTCGAGTGCCGCTTCGAAACGGTCACGATCAATGCTCAACAACAGATCGCCGGCCTTGACCTGCTGGTTATCGGACGCCTTGAGTTCACGCACCCATCCCGACACATCCGGGGCGATGACCACCACGTCGGCGCGAATCCGCGCATCCCGGGTCCAGGGCGTGAGCATGTAGTACTGCCACAAATGGAAACCGGCAAATATCGCCACCGCCACCAGGCACAGGGTTACCGCGACACGTACGGGGGTACGCATGTTCAACTCCTTATAAAGGTCCGAGGACGACGGTGATCAAGGTCAATACACAGACGTACAAGGCGCAATCGAATAGCGCTTCATGCCAGATCCAGCGGCCCACCGGGGTCAGGCGCAACAGCATGCGCAAGGCCCCGGTGACGAGCAGCGCCAGCAACACATAAATCAGAAACGGACTGAGCAGCACCCCGCCCACCGACCACTCACGCAAGCCCATGGCTTTGCTCCTGTTGGCGGCACCAGGCGCGCCAGCTGCTTTGCAGTTGCAGCACCGCACCCTGTGCCAGTTTCACCGCGTCGCTGGGGGGCAACGCGTACAAGGTCTTCAAGAATTCTTCGCTGGGGTGTTCCAGCGCATCAGCGCTATCGCCTGCCGGGCCTTGCGCCAAAATTTTTTCCAGCTGCTCGAGATAACGCTGCTGAGGTGCGCTGACCGGAGCCTGCGCTACCGCGAGGCTCAAACGCAGATGGAGCAATTCGTCGCCGATGTCCAGGCCGAGCAGACCATCGTCCCAGCGGCTGCGCGCCGGTTCCGGCAACTCCGGATAATGCCGCGCCAGTTGCAGCAAGCGATCGGCCATGCGCCCGCCGAACCAGCTTTCGGCACCGCGCAGATTGCGTCGGGTCAGCCGGACCAGATCGTCGAGCGTCGCCGCCAACAAGCGGCGGCCGTGCCACGCCGGGTTACGCAGGATCAGCAAATGAAACGCCAGCACCGCCGCGCCGACACCGACCACCATCGCTTGGGCGCTGTTGAAGAACGTGGCGACATCGAATTTCATCGCGTTCAGCGGCGACACCAAGACGATAAAATGTAAACAGAACGAGGTGGCCGTGGCGCCAATCTGTGGCTTGGCCATGCCCAGCGCACCGAAAAACAACGGCACGCCCATGCCCAGGCAGAGCAACGCAAACCCGCTCCACTGCGGCAGCAATATTTGCCCGACGAAAAACGCCGTTGGTATCGCCAGAAAAATCCCTCGCATAAAGCTCATGCCGATCTGCGCGCCATTCTCACGACTGGCAAACAGGCTGCACACCACGCAGGTCAGCACCAGCGCACCCGCCGCCGCGGGCCAGGCGGTGGCGAGCCAGAAACTCGAGACCACCAGGAATGCCAAGGCACTGCGCGCACCGAAAACCAATGCCAATGACAGGTCGCGATGTGGCGTCAGGGTGCGCGGCGGATCGACCGTTTCACGCCCCTCCTCCACCGCACTCAATGCCGTCGTCGCCGCCATCGCGGTGTCGAGCAGCAGGGTGAAACGGGCCAGGCAATAACTCTGCGCGGAACTGATCTGCGGGTCATGGCAGGCGTCGAGCAATCTTGGCCGCAACGCTTGCAGCGTCGCGGTATCGGCGCTGGTCAGCGCATCCTGAACCTCGGTCATCCACGGCTGCAGCTGCTCGGCTTCAGGTGCGTCCAGTTGCTTCCATTGCCGGCGCACCGAACGGGCGATGCGCAGCAGCATCAGCAGCTTTTGACTCAAACCACTGATCGCCCGTGCGCGCTGCCGACCCAGGCCACCTTCAAACCAGGCATGTTCGCGCTGGGCATCGACGGCGACAATGCGCCCGAGAATTTCCAACAGGCCTTTGCGCGCCTGAGCGTCGCCGGCCAAGGTCGCACGCGCCGCATTCATCCCACTTTGCCAAGCCGCCTGCGCTTGATCCGCCAGTTGCCGTTCGACCCGCATCGGCCAGAGCAGCGCGCTGGCTGCCGTGGCGCAAAGGATTCCGAGACAGATTTCCGTGCAGCGCGCCACTGCTTGGTCGAACACGGTCAGCGGATGCGCGATAGCCGGCAGCGCGATAATCGCCACCGTGTAACCGGCCAGCACAAATGAATAGGACCAGGCACTGCGCAACAACGTCGAACTCGCCGTACACAGCCCGAGCCACAACGCCAATGCCAGCAGAAAAAGCCACGGCGTCTGAGCAAACACACTCATGAACACCACCGACATGATCGTCCCGATCAGCGTTCCCAACAGTCGCGCCAGTCCCTTTTGCACCACCATCCCGGACAATGGCTGGGCGACGATAAACGCCGTCATCAGCGCCCAGGCCGGTTGCTCCAGGCCCCATCGCAACGCCAGCCACAGCGCCAGACCACCGCCGAGCAGGGTCTTGATTGCGAATTGAAGGGCGCGGCGGTCAGGCGCAAACAAAGCCTGCAAAGTGATAGGCACGTAAAGCACTCTTGGAAGGACGATTTAACGATAGCCGGGTTCGACCGAACCATGAGTCAGACACTTGAAAAACAAATTATTAGCTAGCTATCTATATCCCGTCCAGAACTAATTCAAAGGCACAAAAAAACGCCAGACTGGCTGGCGTTTTTGACAGGTTACGAACGCTTAAGAGCGAGCGCGAGCCTGGTTGCGCAGGGCTTTTACCTGGTCGTGATTGCGTTGCACGCCGTGATACTGACGTTCAACCAGGTCACGAATGCCCACCAGGTTGTGTTTGTTGATTTTTTCCATGGCTTCTTTGTAAGCCTTCAGCGCATGGTCTTCACCGCGTTCAGCTTCGTTCAGCACAGCCTCTTCATCCTTGCCGGTGAACATCGCTTTCACGTCGACCCAACGACGGTGCAAGTCGGCGCTGACGCTGGTGGAAGTTTCCGGATCGCCACCCATCGAACGTACGGCGCTTTGCAGCTCCGCCGCAGCGGTTGCGCAATCAGCCGAGCGTTGCACGAACAGGGTTTTGAGTTCAGGGTGCTTGATATCTTCAGCGCAGGTCTTGAACCCTTCCTGACCGTCTTTGCTGGTTTCGATCAGGTCGTTGAGTACAGAGATCGCTTCTTTATTAATGTCGGTCATTTTCAATTCCTCACGGGTTGATGAAAGATGTAATAACCATTGCACCCCGCATGCCAGCTTCGAACTGAACATTTATCCTTTATTTTTCAACAAGTTATATTTAACGACAAAATCTGTATCCGCTTTATTTGCATGAACTGTCAATTGGCCTGCATGCAGAATGCCTGTATTTTCCAGCTCAAATGAATCCAGACGACCGATGATGAACCCAGAGAAACTCGAACTGCTGATCACCCGCGAAATGCCCTTCGGCAAGTACAAGGGCAGAATCATTGCCGATCTTCCCGGCCAATACCTGAACTGGTTTGCCCGGGAAGGTTTCCCCCATGGCGAACTCGGTGGCTTGCTGGCCCTGATGCAGGAAATTGATCACAACGGACTGGCCGAACTGCTCGAACCGTTGCGCGCCAAACACGGCAAACCTGCCCCGCGCCACTGACTGATCGTGTAAAACCGGACCGAATAGCCCATGCCCGATAACACCCGCCGCGCCCGTGATGAACAATTCTGGAAGACCTTCGCCGACCGCTATGCGGTCGAACCCGGGCCCATCAACCTGGAAAACGGCTACTTCGGGCGTATGTCGCGCACCGTGGTCGAGGAATACCAACGCAACATCGAGCTGATCAACCGCAGCAACTCGGTGTATGTGCGTCAGCGATTCGAACAAAGCGAAAGCCTGCAGGTCCTCGCACAGCTTGCCGGGCTGCTTGGGGTTCCCACCGACACCGTTGCCCTCACCCGCAGCGCCTCGGACGGCTTGCAGTCATTGATCCGCAACTACAACCGCCTGCAGCCGGGCGATCAGGTGCTGATCTGCGATCTGGAATACGACACGGTCAAAGGTGCAATGCGCTGGCTGGCCAAGCATCGTGGCGTGGAAGTGATCGAAATCGACCACCAGCACCCCGCCAGTTTCGACAGCTTGCTGGACACCTATCGCGATGCTTTCGAGCGCTATCCAAAGCTCAAATTGATGGCCCTGACCCACGTCACCCACCGCACCGGACTGGTCATGCCCGTTCAGGCCATCGCCGCTGCCGCCAAGGAACGAGGCATCGACGTGATCCTCGACGGTGCGCACGCCCTGGGTCAGCTTGAATTCAATCTGGAAGAACTGGGCATTTCGTTTGCCGGCTTCAACCTGCACAAATGGATCGGCGCGCCCCTGACGCTGGGCTTTATCTACATCGCCCCCGAACGCCTGGCGGATATCGATCCGGACATGGGCGAGATGCATTTCCCGATCACCGATATTCGCGGCCGCACGCCCTACAGCACGCCGAACATCCCGGCGCTGCTGACCCTGCCACTGGTGTTCGAGGAACACCTGGCCATGGGCGGCGCCGCGGCCAAGAGCGCACGGCTCAACTACCTGCGCAACCTGTGGGTGAACGCAGTCCGGTCACTGCCGGGCATCGATGTAATGACCCCGGACGACCCACGCCTGTATTGCGCAATCACGTCAATGCGGTTTACCCGCCATGCCGATCAACAGGCGATGGTCGAGCGCCTGCTCAGCGACTACAACCTGTTCACCGTTGTGCGCACCGGGGCCGCGAGCGGGCCGTGCATCCGCATTACGCCGGGGCTCACCAACACCGCTGCCGACATGAATTTACTGGCCCGGGCGCTGAGCGAACTGCGCTGACGTCATACCGTGTACTTGTCGAAGTCCTCCGGCCTGATGTGTGTCGAGGAAGCGAACGTGTCGATACCGATGGTCATGTGGCCGAAATAGCCATCCTCGTTCGAGTCCCGACCGAGGGTGTGAACGGTCAACGTCGACGCCTCGCCGCCCTGGTGGCGATAGTGAAAGTCTTGATCGTTGGTCAGCGGTGAAGCGGATCGACCGCTGTACTCACGGGCGTTGAGCACCGAGCGTGAGGCGACCTCGGGAAAGTAGAGCTGACCGACCCAGGCAACGTGCCGTTCCTGCAGAAAATTGTTGCCGGAGGTAATGCGAACGGCGACATGGATGTGCACGGCACGACCGGCGTAGAACCCCGGATAGATCGAGGTAAAACGCACGATGCCTTTCTTGTCGGTGAATTGCCCGCCACGCAGGTAGGTGTCGTCGTCAGTGCGCAGGACCGAGCCGATGTCCCCGTCGTCGACTTCCTTGTCCGGATTGATCTTGCTCCATCCCGAATACGCCCCGCGCGCATTGCAATGCCAAATATCGACCAAGGCCCCGGTCACTGGCTGGCCCGTCATGGCATCGACGATTGCCAGCCGAAGCACCAACGGAATGCCGTCGGCGCTTTCGCTGATGTTGCGTCTGATCAATTGGGGATTGCGAAAATACGGACCGGCGATTTGCTCGGGAGACAGCAGGTAGACCGGGTGTGAAGGTGCAACTGAAGTGTTGTCGTCCATGACGTTCTCTCTTCCATAAGATGAACGCAGGTTAACGCTGACCGAAGGGCGTGAGGCGGTAACTATGTATCGCCTGATGTCCCCTGTGGGAGCGTGGCTTGCCCGCGATTCAGACACCGCGGTCCGACAGACATACCGCGTCATCGTTCATCGCGGGCAAGCCACGCTCCCACACGTTTTTTTTGCGGGCAAAAAAAAACGGTGCACCGACCAAGCGCACCGAAAAGCCGTAGAACACACAACGAGGTGTCAGGTAAAAGCCGATCAGTCCAACAGCGCCAGGGCCTCGGCGGTGCATTCCTGAATGCGGGCCCAGTCGCCGTTCTTGATCCACTCCGGATCAAGCATCCAGCTACCGCCCACGCACATCACGTTTTTCAACGCCATGTAGCTCTTGATATTGGCCGGGCTGACGCCGCCAGTCGGGCAGAATTTCACTTCGCCGAAAGGGCCGCCGAGCGCCTTGATGGCCGCGACGCCACCGCTGACTTCCGCCGGGAACAGCTTGAAGCGGCGATAACCCAGGCCATAGCCTTCCATGATGCCGGAGGCGTTGCTGATGCCTGGCAACAGCGGAATCGGGCTGTCGACGCTGGCTTCAAGCAGGTCACGGGTGATGCCCGGCGTGACGATGAATTGCGAACCCGCCGCTTCGGCAGCGGCGAGCATGGTGCGATCCAGCACCGTACCGGCACCGGTCACCAGTTCCGGACGCTGCTCACGCAGGATCTGGATAGCCTTGAGGCCGAACTGCGAACGCAGTGTCACTTCCAGGGCTGTCAGGCCGCCGGCAGCCAGGGCGTCGGCCAGTGGCAGGACGTCCTGTTCGCGAGCGATGGTGATCACCGGCAGAATCCGCGCCTTGGCGCAGAGGCTGTCGATCAGGGCAACTTTGTCCGCCATGGAAACGGTCGGGGATGTGTTTTTCATAGCGGCTGTTCCTTGGCTCATGGGCACCAGTAAATCTCTAACGTAGGTTGCAGAAACGCGCGAATCGGCATGGCGGCGACATCGTCACCGGCCAATGCGGCACTCAAAGTGGTCAGCTTGGACTGACCGGAAATCGATAGAACGGTGGTCTTGGCCGAGGCCAATAGCGCACGACTCATCGTCAGGCGTTGATGCGGCACGGTAGGCGCCAGCATTGGGTAGCAACGACGCGTGCCGTCGACTTTCAAGGCATCGGCCAGGTTCGGGCTGTTCGGAAACAGCGACGCGGTGTGACCGTCATCGCCCATGCCGAGGATCAACACGTCGATCGGAGGCAATTCGGCGAGCAAACGGTCAGCCTGCTCGGCCGCCAGCTCAAGGTTCGCGGTGGCGCTGTACAGGCTCAGAAACTGGGCCTTGGCCGCCGGGCCTTGCAGCAGATAGCGCTTGAGCAGACCGGCATTGCTGTCGGCGTGCTCGACCGGCACCCAACGCTCATCGGCCAGGGTCACGACAACCTTGGACCAGTCCAGCGTTTGCTTGGCCAGGTGCTGGAAAAACGCCACCGGGCTGCGACCACCGGAAACCACCAGGGTCGCCGTGCCGCGTGCATCGATTGCCTCGCTCAGTTGCTTGGCCACATTCAGCGCCAAGCCCTCAGCCAACAGCACCGGGCTCTTGAACTCATGGGCGCTGACACCCTGAAGCAGTTTCAAATTAGATATCGCCATACCACGACCTCCCGTCCCGCGTGATCAGTGCAATGGAACTCATCGGTCCCCAGGACCCGGCCGCGTACGGCTTGGGCGCATCACCGGATTTTTTCCACCCGGCGATCAACTGGTCACACCACTTCCACGCGGCTTCGATTTCATCTTTACGGACAAACAGGTTCTGATTGCCGCGCATCACTTCCAGCAGTAACCGTTCGTAGGCATCGGGAATCCGCGCGCTACGCCAGGTGTCGGAAAAATTCAGCTGCAACGGGCCGCTACGCAGCTGCATGCCCTTGTCCAGGCCTTGTTCTTTGGTCATCACGCGCAAGGAAATACCTTCGTCCGGTTGCAGGCGGATAATCAGCTTGTTGCTGATTTGCAGACGCTGCTCGGGGGCGAAGATGTAGTGCGACGGTTCCTTGAAGTGGATGACGATCTGCGACAGCTTCTGCGGCATGCGCTTGCCGGTACGCAGGTAGAACGGCACGCCAGCCCAGCGCCAGTTGCGGATGTCAGCTCGCAGGGCGACGAAGGTTTCGGTGTCGCTCTGGGTGTTCGAATTCGGCTCTTCCAGGTAACCCGGCACCGGTTTGCCTTCGCTGTAGCCGGCGATGTACTGGCCGCGCACCACTTGCGTGGTCAGGCCTTCCGGACTGATCGGCGCCAGCGCCTTGAGTACTTTGACTTTCTCGTCACGAATACTGTCGGCGGACAGGTCAGCCGGCGGGTCCATGGCGATCAGGCACAGCAGCTGGAGCAAGTGATTCTGGATCATGTCCCGCAGCTGGCCGGCCTTGTCGAAATAGCCCCAACGGCCTTCGATCCCGACCTTCTCGGCCACGGTGATTTCCACGTGGGAGATGTAGTTCTGGTTCCACTGGGTTTCGAACAGGCTGTTGGCGAACCGCAGGGCGATCAGGTTCTGGACGGTCTCTTTGCCCAGGTAGTGGTCGATGCGGTAGGTGCGATTCTCCGGGAAGAACTGCGCCACGGCATCGTTGACCTTGCGCGAGGATTCCAGATCCGAACCGATGGGTTTTTCCAGCACCACACGGGTGTTTTCCGCGAGGCCGACTTTAGAGAGGTTCTCGCAGATCGCGCCGTAAACGGCCGCCGGGGTGGCGAAGTAGGCAATCACGCGCTGAGCGCTACCAGCCATTTCAGCCAGGGCGACGTAATCGTCGGCCTTGAGGAAATCCACATGCAGGTAGCTCAAACGGGCCAGGAAGCGTTCGACCACAGCTTCGTCCAGCTCTTTGGCACCGACGTAGCGGCGCAGCTCGGAGGCGATGAACGCCAGGTGCTCCTGCTCGCTGCCAGGCTCACGGGCCAGCGCGATAATGCGCGTATCCTCGTGCAACAGGCCTGCGCCATCGAGTTGATAAAGGGCAGGAAACAGCTTGCGCAAGGCCAGGTCGCCGAGGGCGCCGAACAAGGCAAAGGTGCACGGTTCAACCGTAATCGAAGGCATGATGTTTGTTCTTTTATCAAGTTAAGCTACAAATACCTTTTTTCAAGGCATCACTCAAGGGAAAATGTAGTAATAACCACAACATTTTCGCAAAATACAGATTCCGAGTGGTGGACGGTCGGAGCCATCAGTAGGATAGGCCACCGTTACGGGCCCGATCAAAGTCCCAATTTGCATAGCCGGGGCTCTTATTTGCATTGCTCTCATGTTTGCGGAGCTAAGGAACATATATGGACCGCGTGCGAAATTTACTGGAACAGATCCAGAATCGCCTTGAAGACCTGAACAAGG
The DNA here is from genome assembly GCF_900103875.1 of Pseudomonas arsenicoxydans. Lineage (NCBI taxonomy): Bacteria > Pseudomonadati > Pseudomonadota > Gammaproteobacteria > Pseudomonadales > Pseudomonadaceae > Pseudomonas > Pseudomonas arsenicoxydans. The sequence goes on from NZ_LT629705.1 coordinate 6,032,551, forward strand.
CAGAACGCAAAGTCGCCGAAGTCATCCTGCTCAACCCAGAGCAGGCCACCCGGTTCAGCATCGCCGCGCTCGCCCAGGCCTCTAAAGTCAGCGAGCCGACGGTCAACCGTTTTTGCCGTTCGTTCGGCGTCAGCGGCTACCCGGAACTCAAGCTTCAATTGGCCCAGAGCCTGGCCAGTGGCGCCGCGTACGTCAGCCGCGCGGTCGAGGCCGATGACAATCCCGAAGCGTACACCAAGAAGATTTTCGGCAGCGCCATCGCGTCCCTGGACAGCGCGTTGCAGGCACTGGACCCGAACCTGATCAGCCGCGCCGTCGACCTGTTGATCCAGGCCCGGCAGATCCATTTCTTCGGCCTCGGCGCTTCGGCCCCAGTGGCGCTCGATGCGCAGCACAAGTTCTTCCGCTTCAACCTGGCCGTCACCGCCCACGCCGACGTGCTGATGCAGCGCATGATTGCGTCGGTGGCACACACCGGCGAGTTGTTCGTGATCATTTCCTACACCGGCCGCACCCGCGAACTGGTGGAAGTGGCGCGTATCGCCCGGGAGAACGGCGCCTCGGTGCTGGGGTTGACCGCCGAAGGTTCGCCATTGGCCAAGGCCAGTACGTTGAGCCTGAACATTCCGTTGCCCGAAGACACAGACATCTATATGCCGATGACCTCGCGGATTATTCAGCTGACAGTGCTGGATGTCCTGGCCACCGGCATGACCTTGCGCCGAGGCGTGGATTTCCAGCCGCATTTGCGCAAGATCAAAGAGAGCCTGAATGCCAGCCGGTATCCGATTGGGGATGAGTTCAACTAAGCGTTACGCTTGACAGATCGCAGCCTCGTTTCACTCGACAGCTCCTACAGGTTTACACGAGCTCTTGTAGGAGCTGTCGAGTGAAACGAGGCTGCGATCTTTTGATCTTACGCCCCGACCCGCGCCTGCAAACTCAAATGGGCCCTCTGCCCCGGCGCCAGACTTAGGCTATCGGTTCCTCCACTCGCGGCTTCAACGCACACAAACTCGGAAATCTCGTTCCAGCTCACCCCCAGCAACGGCCGTGTGCCCGGATGCCAAACCACCGTGTCCGCATGATCGCCGGTGTCGATGCACAACTCGCGCTGCCAGGCGTGGTCCTTGATGTGCAATTCGCCGTCATGCTGGAACACCCGCTGACAACCACCCTCGACCCGCAATTCACCTTCCTGCTGGCAAACCTGGCGGTTCAACTGGTCGTATCCCTGCGCGCCATCGAGCCCAGACAGCGCTACCTCACCCACGTCACCAATACGCCAGTAAGCGTGCAACGCCTGACTCAATTGGCACGGCAAGCTGTCCTGATGCTCGGTGCTCAGGCGTAAATCCATTCGTTCGCCAAGGTGTGCGTGCAAGTCCACTTGCCAGTCGCATAGCTGAAGTTGCCAATGCAGGTGCACGCCATCGTCGTCATGGCGGCTGTCGAGCAGCTTCCAGTCGATCAATCGTGCCCAGCCATGGGAAGGCCAGGCGTTTTCGCTTGGATGACGGCCATACCACGGCCAGCACACCGGCACGCCGCCACGAATTGCACCGACCTGCGGCCACTTCGCCGCGCACCAGAGCCAGGGTTTCTGGCCTGTGGGCTGGAAGTGCAGCAACTGCGCGCCCTGACGACTGAACACCGCCTGACACAGCGGATGGTCGATCACCAGCACGTCGCGCTTCTGATAGCGCTCCCACGCAAACACCGGTCGTTCGCGCAACGATTTGAAGAAGCGTTGTAGCGGATGCTCATGCATGTGCCACGGTCCTGAAAAACATCTGTCACCAGGGCGTGCGCGGCCCCCAAAAAAAAGCGGACAGCCAAGGCTGTCCGCAAAAATGCGCACATAGAGAGGAGCTTATCGCAACAACGTTAGAACACCGACTGAATTTTCAGGCCGGCGACCAGCGCGTTGTCGACCTCATCAACACCACCTGGGTGAGTGACGTATTGCAGGTTCGGACGCACGGTCAGCCAGTTGGTCACGTGGAAGCCGTAGTTGATCTCGTAGTTGTACTCGGTGCTACGCAGCGGCGAGAACAGCGGATCGTTGTAGTCGGAGACACCGTTGCTGGCGTTGACCAGCTCAGCGTTTTTCTTCACGTCATCGTTGACATGGATACGGGCAAAACCGATCCCGACGTCATCTTTTGGACGTGCGTCGAATGGGCCCTTGTACACAAACATCAGCGACTGGTAGTTGTCGACAACGTTGGTGTCCTTGTCGTGGAACGTGGCGTTCGCCGCAACGTTCAGACCACGGGAAGCGTCGCCATTGTGGGTGGTGAGTTGCTGCTGCACGACACCCCAGTAGCCGTGCTTACTGTCGTGAACGCGGTAGCCGTTACCGGTGGTCGCTGCGTCATTGCCGTTGGCGTCTTTGAGAACGTCATTAGCGTCAGCCGTGCTCTTGTAGTAACCCACACGGTATTCGCCCGGCAGGCCGTTGACCTTCGGCGACCAGACCAATTCCACTGGCAACACGGTGCCCTGGGTACCGCTGCCGCTGAGCTTGAAGCCGTTACCGTGCTCCAGCTGCGACGGGTTCTGGTTGTAGGCACCAATCTGCGCATACAACTCAGGCGTGATGTTGTACTTCACGCGCAACGCCGCCTGGCTGATCGGCCAGTTGTACCAGATGTTGGTGGCCCAGTTACCCACCTGGGAACCGCAGAACGCCAGGTTCTGGAATTCGCACGGGAAGGTGTTGAAGTCTTCGCCTTCGCCGAAGTAACCGGCCTTGACGTCCAGTTTGCCGTCGAGGAACTGGTGTTGAACCCACAGCTGGGTCAGACGGACCATGTGACCACGGCCGTAGACTTCCTGAGAGGAACTCAAGGTCCCGGCACGCGGGTCACCAACGCGGTCATTGGAGATGTTCTGACCGTTACGGTTGGTGAATTGGATCTTGGCCTGGGTGTTATCCCAGCCCCAGAGCTTTTGCAGGTCCAGCGCCACGCCCAGACCAAACTGGTCAGCGTAACGGGCAGTCTTGTCGTCGTTGTAGCCGCCATGCAGGTTGCCGCCGACTTCACCGACGTAGTCGGCCTTGATGTCGATACCTTGCTCAAGCAGCTTGGTCCGCTCGCCACCCCAATCACCGGTCATCCACTTGGAATCGGCGCTGAACGCGTCAGCCGCATGCACACTACCGACCATCATCATTGCCGCAACAGCTGACAATTGGCAGATAAGCTGAGCGTTGTTCTTCTTCTTCATCCCTACATCCTCGTTTTATTGTTATTAACTGTTTTTATTTAACGCGGTTACATCTTTTGCGCAGAGCGACAGGCCGTTCTGCGCATATCCCCCTGTGAGAGCAGGTTTGCTCCCACATTTCTTCATCATCAGCGGCCTTTGAACTGAGCGACGTTGGCGCTATGGCTCTCGGCTTTTGGTTGACCTGCCACGCCCAGGCGCTCACCCGTCTTGGCATCGAACAACAGCACCTTCGATGGATCGAATTGCAGGGTCAGGGTCTCGCCCACGGCCGGTGCAACGTCCGGCGCCAGACGGCAGCAGACTTTGGTTTCATTGAGATTGACGAACACCAGGGTGTCGGGACCGGTTGGCTCGGTGACCTGGACTTCGGCGCGAATGGTCGGCAAACCATTAGGCTCGCTGCCAGCCAGCACGATCTGTTCCGGGCGCAGGCCGAGGATCACTTCGCGATCCTCCAGACCGGCGTCCTGCATGCCCATTGGCAATTCGCAACGCGCCTGGCCGCTGTCGAGCAACGCCAGCAGACGACCTTCCTTGCGCTGCAAACGCAGCGGGATGAAGTTCATCGGCGGCGAACCGATGAAGCTCGCCACGAACAGGTTGGCCGGGTTGTTGTAGATCTCTTTCGGCGTGCCGAACTGCTGAATGATCCCGTCCTTCATCACCGCCACCTTGTCGCCCAGCGTCATCGCTTCGATCTGGTCGTGGGTCACGTAGACCGTGGTGGTTTTCAGGCGCTGGTGCATCAGTTTCATTTCGGTGCGCATCTCGACGCGCAGCTTGGCGTCGAGGTTGGACAGCGGTTCGTCGAACAGGTAGATCTTCGGCCGACGCGCCAGGGCACGGCCCATCGCCACGCGCTGTTGCTGACCACCGGAGAGCTGGCCGGGTTTACGGTTGAGCAAGTGTTCGATCTGCAGCAGCTTGGACACCCGCGCCACTTCCGCTTCGATGTCGGCGGCGGGCATTTTGCGGATCTTCAAGCCGAAGGCGATGTTCTCGCGCACGCTCATGGTCGGGTACAGCGCGTAGGACTGGAACACCATGGCGATGTCGCGATCCTTGGGGCTCATGCCGCTGACGTCCTGATCACCGATCATGATCGCGCCGCCAGTGATGGTTTCCAGGCCGGCGATGCAATTCATCAGGGTCGATTTGCCACAACCCGAAGGTCCGACCAGGATCAGGAACTCACCGTCCTTGATCGACAGTTCGATGTTCTTGAGGGTGTCCGGCAGGCCAGGGCCATAGGTCTTGTTTACATTGCGAAGTTCGAGCGTTGCCATGATTACCCCTTGACTGCGCCGGCCGTCAGCCCGCGCACGAAATACTTGCCTGCGACCACATAGACCAGCAGGGTCGGCAGCCCGGCGATCATCGCCGCCGCCATATCAACGTTGTATTCCTTGGCCCCGGTACTGGTGTTGACCAAGTTATTCAACGCCACCGTAATGGGTTGCGAGTCACCGCTGGAGAACACCACGCCGAACAGGAAGTCGTTCCAGATCTGGGTGAACTGCCAGATCAGGCAGACCATGATGATCGGGGTGGACATCGGCAGGATGATCAAGCGGAAGATGGTGAAGAAGCCCGCGCCATCGAGCCGCGCCGCCTTCACCAGCGCATCGGGCACGCTGACGTAGTAGTTGCGGAAGAACAGCGTGGTAAACGCCAGGCCATACACCACGTGCACGAACACCAGGCCCGTGGTCGTGCTGGCCAGGCCCATCTTGCCGAGGGTGAACGAGGCCGGCAGCAGCACGGTCTGGAACGGCAGGAAGCAACCGAACAGCAGCAGGCCGAAGAACAATTGCGAGCCGCGAAAGCGCCACATCGACAGCACATAGCCGTTCAGCGCACCGATGGCGGTGGAGATCAGCACCGCCGGAACGGTGATCTTGATCGAGTTCCAGAAATACCCGTCAACCGTGCCCCAGGCCTTGACCCAGCCAATGCCGCTGACCACGGTCGGCCAGCTCAGCAGGTTGCCGGAGTTGATGTCTTCGGGCGTCTTGAAACTGGTCAACAGCATGACCACCAGCGGTATCAGGTACAGAAATACGGCAAGGATCAGGACGCCATAGATCGCGATGCGACTCAGGCTGATAGAAGGTTTGGCAGCGAAACTAGTCATGACGCTTGGTCCTCAGCTCGGAGTACAGGTAAGGCACGATGATTGCGAGAATCGCACCGAGCATCAGAATCGCACTGGCCGAACCCATGCCCATCTGGCCGCGACTGAAGGTGAAGGAATACATGAACATCGCCGGCAGGTCGGACGAATAACCCGGGCCACCGGCCGTCATTGCCGCCACCAGGTCGAAACTCTTGATCGCGATGTGGGCCAGGATCATCACTGCGCTGAAGAACACCGGGCGCAGGCTCGGCAACACCACTTTCAGGTAAATGCGCGGCATGCTCGCGCCATCGATCTGGGCTGCACGGATGATCGATTGATCGACGCCACGCAGACCGGCGAGGAACATCGCCATGATAAAGCCCGAGGCTTGCCAGACCGCAGCGATCACCAGGCAATACACGACGCGATCCGGGTCGATCAGCCAGTCCAGGCGAAAGCCTTCCCAGCCCCAGTCACGCAGCAATTTGTCCAGGCCCATGCCCGGGTTGAGCAGCCACTTCCACGCCGTACCGGTGACGATCATCGAGAGCGCCATCGGGTACAGGTAAATGGTGCGAATGAAACCTTCACGACGAATGCGCTGGTCAAGAAACACCGCCAGCAGCACACCGATCACCAGGGTGATACCGATGAACATGCCGCCGAACAGCGCCAGGTTCTTGCTCGCTACCCACCAACGATCGTTGTCGAACAGCCGTTGGTATTGCGCCAGACCTGCCCATTTGTAAGTCGGCAGGAAAGTCGACGTGGTGAACGACAGGACGAAGGTCCACAGGATATAGCCATAGAACCCCACCAGGACGATGAACATGCTGGGCGCCAGCACCAGTTTGGGGAGCCAGCGCTGCAATGCATCGAACGGCGAGGCCTTGCTGAACACAGCAACAGAACTCATGGGAAGATCCAGTACGTAGAAATAAGGATTACAAGCGTATTCCTTGGTGGGAGCGAGCAAACCCGCTCCCACCAGGAACTGCGACGCTAACGGTTACTTGGCCGCTTTGATCGCTGTGCCAAGTTGCTTGGCCGCAGTGGCCGGATCGGCTTTCGGGTCGTTGATGAAGTTGGTCACGACATCAAAGAACGCGCCTTGTACCGCCAGCGTGGTCGCCATGTTGTGCGCCATGCTTGGCTGCAAGCCGCCGGACTTGGCGTCCGCCAGGAAGTCCTTGGCAGCGGTCTGGGCGCAGGAGTCGAAACCGTACTTGCCCATGTCGTTCAGCATGTCGATCCGAACCGGGATCGAGCCTTTGTTGATGCTGAAGACTTTCTGGAAGTTCTCACCCAGCACGATCTTGGCAATGTCCTGCTGAGCGGCAGCAGTGCCCTTGTCTTTCTGTTTGAAGACGGCCAGGGAATCGATGTTGTAAGTGAAAGCCTTGTCGGTGCCCGGGAAGGCTACGCACTCGTAGTCTTTGCCGGCGACTTTCTTGGCCGCTGTCCACTCGCTCTTGGCCCAGTCGCCCATGATCTGCATACCGGCCTTGCCGTTGATGACCTTGGCCGCTTCCAGGTTCCAGTCCTGGCCTTTGCCGTCGGCGTCCATGTAGGTCGCGACTTTCTTCAGCTCGGTCAGCGCCTTGACCATCTCAGGACCGGTCAGTGCAGCGTTATCGAGGTCGACCAGGGCTTTCTTGTAGCCGTCGACGCCCATGACCGAAAGGACCACCGCTTCGAACACAGTGCTGTCCTGCCAAGGCTGGCCACCGTGGGCAAGCGCAATGAAGCCTGCAGCCTTGAGCTTGTCACCGGCTGCGTAGAATTCCTGAAGGGTGGTTGGCGCTTTTTCGATGCCGGCTTTCTTGAAGACTTCCGGGTTGATCCACAACCAGTTGACGCGGTGAATGTTCACCGGCACGGCCACGTAATCACCGTCGTACTTCACAGTATCGGAGACTTTCTTGTCGAGCAGGCTGTCCCATTTTTCTGTTTTGGCAGCGTCTTTCAAGACGTCGGTGTCGAGCAGACCGGTAGACGCCCATTCCTGGATGTCCGGACCTTTGATTTGCGCTACGCCTGGCGGGTTACCGGCAACGGCGCGGCTTTTCAGTACGGTCATGGCCGTAGCACCGCCACCACCGGCGACAGCACCGTCCTTCCAGGTGAAACCGTCTTTTTCGACTTGGGCCTTGAGGACATCGACAGCAGCTTTTTCACCACCGGACGTCCACCAGTGAACGACTTCTACCGAACCTTTGGAATCGGCGGCAAGCGTACTCAGGGGGAATGCAGACAGAGGAAGCAGTGAAGCGAGAGAAATGACAGTAGCGAGGCGAGAAATCGCATTCATCTAGTAGTACCTTTCTTGTTGTTATGCATGCAAGTCTGGTGCTTGCGCTGCATAGGATTTTAAACAGGAGTCATCCCCTCGCAGGTAACGAAGGGACGCTGGAATGTCACCGCATGGTTACACAGGAGCGCTCTGGGACACCTGCCCCAAGGCCGTGGCCATGCTCGGCGCCAATGGCAGGCGCGGGATCAAAACGGCTTGCCAGGCGTGATACAGATCCGGTTTGCCACCCCAGATATCAGCGCTTGGGCGGTTTTGCGGGTCCAGTTCATGGTGCCAACTGCCACCTTCACGGTCGATGAAATGACTGTCACAGAATTCCCAGAACAGTCGGTACCAGGCTTCGTATTGCTCATCGCCGGTGCGTTTGAGCAGTGCACTGGCAGCGGCGCTCGCTTCGCAATGGGTCCAGTGCAGGCGATGGCTGACCACGGCGCGATTGCTCCAGTCCAGCGTGTAGACAATCCCGGGCAACCCGTCGACATTCCAGCCATGGCGGCAATTGTTATCGAAGAGTTTTTGCGCATCGGTCGCCAGCCAGCCCGGCGTGAGCATCCCGGCCTGGACCCGCGCGGCCTCGAGGTGCAGTAACAAACGCGCCCACTCGAAACCGTGACCCGGGGTGGTGCCGTAGGGACGAAAACCGTCGGCCGGATTGTCGTGGTTGTAGTCGCGCAGCGGTTGCCAGTTGCGGTCGAAATGCTCGACCACCAAGTAATCGTTGGCCGCGGCGTGACCATGGATCACCCGCTCGACAATGCGCTGGGCGCGGCTTAACCAGCGGTTGTCGTCAGTGACATCGGCCAGTGCGAGAAAGGCTTCGGTGGTGTGCATGTTGCTGTTGGCGCCGCGGTAGGCCTCCTCCTCGCTCCAGTCGCGATTGAAGGATTCGCGCATCGCGCCCTCCTCCTCGCTCCAGAAATGCGTGTCGATGATGTTGATCGCGTCATCGAGCAAGGCCTGCGCACCGGGGCGTTGAGCGACCACTGCGGAACTGGCAGCCAGCGCAACGAAGGCATGCAGATAAGCGGCCTTACCGGTGTTGTCGTGAACAGGATGGGCGCTGGCGAACCAGCCGCCGTGCTCGGCATCTTTCAACGGACCGCTGAGGGCCCGGACGCCATGATCCACCAGCTCGGCAAAACCCGGCAGCCCCTGGATATGCGCCATGGCGAAGCTGTGGGTCATGCGCGCGGTGTTCATGGTTTCGGCTTGGGCATCGGCCGGGAGGCGGCCCTTTTCATCGAGGTTGCCAAAGCCTTCCGGGAGCTTTGAAGCCTTGGCGAACGCCAACAGGCGCAGGCCTTCGGCGGCGAGCCAGTGTTGATGGGCAGGTGCGTTCAGCCAACTGCTGAAAGCCGGTTGGAAGGTGTCCATGGGGTGCCTTTTTTGTTGTTATGACTGGTCGCAGTCTAAACAACGGCGGGTGGCGGGCTTGTAACGAAGGGGGCGAGTTATGTCACCGCCCTGTGACATTTCTTTGAGGAATTGTGTTGATTGGGCTGACGCCATCGCGGGCAAGCCCGCTCCCACAGGTTATGTGCACATTTTCAAAATGCAGGTATTCCTGTGGGAGCGAGCCTGCTCGCGATGAACGATGACGCGGTCTCGCTAATCAACACTGCGCGGCAACTGCAACGTCACCCGCAGCCCGCCCTCACGCAGATTCTGCAGGCTGACTTCCCCGCCATGACTATGGGCAATATTGCGTGCAATCCCCAACCCCAGGCCATAACCCTGCTGCTGCCCGGCGAGGCGGAAGTGCGGTTCGAACACCTGCTCCAGCCGCTGCTCCGGCACGCCAGGTCCTTCGTCGTCGACGTGCAGGATGAACGCGCTTTCATCGTCATCGATGTGCAGGTGCGCGTTTTGCCCATACTTCAACGCGTTGTCGATCAGGTTGCCGATGCAGCGCTTGAGCGCCAGCGGTTTCCCCGGATAAGCCGCCATCGCCCGCCCCTGCTGGGTCACGCGACCATTGCCATTGGGCGCCAGGTACGGCTCCACCAGGCAATCCAGCACGTGATTGAGATCCACCGGTTCGATATTTTCGTGGATGTCGGTGTCTTTCACGCATTGCAGCGCGCCTTTGACCAACAACTCCAGCTCATCCAGATCGCGACCGAACTTGGCTTGCAGCTTTTCGTCTTCAAGCAACTCCACGCGCAACCGCAAACGGGTGATGGGCGTGCGCAAGTCGTGGGAGATCGCACTGAACAACTGGCTGCGCTCAGTCAGGTAACGGCTGATGCGCTCGCGCATGGCATTGAAGGCGCGCCCCACTTCAACCACTTCACTGCCGCCACCCTCAGCCACCGGCTCGACTTCGGCGCCCAGGGACATGTCCCGCGCCGCCCGCGCCAGGCGCTTGAGCGGCCGGCTCTGCCAATGCACCAACAGGCCGATGAACAACAGCAAGAAGCCGCTGGTGAGGACGATGAACCACACCTGTTGCGCCGGCAGGCCCTGCTCTTCAAGACTGGTGTAGGGCTCGGGCAGCAACGACGCGATGTACAGCCATTCCCCCGGCGCCATCTGGATCTGCGTGACCAGCACCGGCGGGTTGATCGGTTCCAGGGTCAGCGCGTAGTGCGCCCAGGAGCGTGGCAATTCATCAAGTTTCAACCCGCTATTGAAGATCCGCAGGTCGGCGGGACTGACGAAGGTCACGGAGATATCCGTGTCGTGACCCAGGGAATCGCGCAACACTTCGTCCACCGCTTTGAGGACCGCCGCTTTACGCGGGGTGATCGGCAGCACTTCCATGCCCAGGGGCTTGTCATTGAGGGTCACCACGAACCGGGTGCCGCCCATGCTGCGCAACTGGTCGAGCACCAACGGACGAAACGCCACCGGCAGCGAGCGAAAGTAACTGACGCTGGCGGTCATCGAATGGGCGAGGCTGCGGGCGCTGGTGACCAGGCCCTCGAGCTGGGTGGCGCGCAGTTGCGAAACCCAGATCACGCTCGACAACGTCTGCGCGAACAGCACCGCCAGCAAGGTCAGCAGCAACATGCGCCCAAGCAGCGAACGCGGCACCGGCACCCGGGCAGCGAGCTTGCGGAAAAACTCAGTGACCATTGCTGGCAACCACATTGGCGGCCAGTTGGTAGCCGCTGCCGCGTACGGTTCGGATCAGCCTCGGTGGCTTTTCGGTGTCGCGCAGGCGTTGACGCAGACGGCTGACGGCCATGTCGACAATGCGATCCAGCGGCATCAGATCACGGCCACGGGTGGCGTTGCCGATGGTGTCGCGGTCAAGGATTTGCTGAGGGTGATCGAGGAACAGTTTCAGTAACGCGAAGTCGGCGCCGGAGAGAATCACTTCTTCACCGTCGGTGTGGAACAGTCGATGACTGACCATGTCCAGGCGCCAGTCGTCGAAGGCCAGCACTTCGCCGCCGGAGCGCTCCTGGCCGAATTGCGCACGGCGCAACAAGGCCTTGATCCGTGCCTGTAATTCACGAGGACTGAAGGGTTTTCCAAGGTAGTCGTCGGCACCCAGCTCCAGGCCGATGACGCGGTCGGCCTCGTCGGAACTGGCTGTGAGCATGATGATCGGCACCTGAGCCTGACGCGGGTGCTGGCGGATCCAGCGACACAGGCTGAAACCGTCTTCGTCCGGCAGCATCACGTCAAGGATCACAAGATCGCTCGGGGCCTCGTTCATGGCTTGGCGAAAGCCTGCGCCATCGGGCGTGGTGCGGACCTGGAAACCGGCGCGGGTCAGGTAGGTGTCCAGCAACTCGCGTATCTCTTGATCGTCATCGACCAACAAAATCGACTTGTTGACTGAGCTCACGGGGCGGCGTCCTTGTTGTTTGAGTTGTGCGGATTATGCCTGATGGACCTTGAATATTTGTTGTCTGTTCTGGCCCCATCGCGGGCAAGCCCGCTCCCACAGGGATTTAGGTGATCCTGTGGGAGCGGGCTTGCCCGCGATGAAGTCGACTCGGTTTCAGGCCTGGTCGAGCGCGACACCCGCACCGACAAGGCCGGAATACGGCGCCGTCACCAGCCACACCGGAATGCCTTTGAAGTAATCGCTCATGCAACCCTTGTCGGCGAAGCACCGGGCGAAACCGCTTTCGACAAAGAAATCGGCAAACCGTGGAATCACCCCACCGACGATGTACACACCGCCGCGCGCGCCCGTGGTCAACACGTTGTTACCGGCCACGCGACCGAGCCAGCAGCAGAATTGCTCCAGCACTTCCAGTGCCACCGGATCGCCTGCCAACCCGGCAGCGGTGATCGCTTCCGGTGTTTCGAGCACCGGCGTATGACCGTCCACCGCACAGATCGCCCGGTAAACCCGTGGCAAGCCGCTGCCGCTCAACGCGGTTTCCGCGCTGACATGACCGATCTCATTGAAGATGTGCTGCCACAGCTGAGTTTCCCGCGGGCTGCTCAGGGGCAAATCAACGTGACCGCCCTCGCCCGGCAATGCCGCAAAGCGACCTTCGCCAAGGTCGAGCAAGGTGCCGACACCCAGCCCCGTGCCCGGCCCGATCACCACAGCGGGACGCAACGGTTCCGGCGTGCCTTCGCACACCACGCGAAACTCGCCGGGCTGTAAACGGGTCATGCCCAGGGCCATCGCCGAGAAATCGTTGATCAGCAGCAGTTGATCGACCTGCAAAGTCTTGCAGAAACCCTTGCGGCTCAGGCGCCAGTGATTGTTGGTGAACTTGAATTCATCACCGCTCACCGGACCGGCGACCGACAGGCACACCGAACCAATGTCGCCCGCCTTAAGCCCCAAGCCACTGAGGTAGACACCAATGGCTTCCTCAGGGCTGGCGTAATCTGCCGTCGCCAGCACCTGGATCGATTCCAGTTGCTGGTTTTTCCACAACGCGAAACGTGCGTTGGTCCCACCGATGTCACCGACCAAAGCCAGTTTCAATTAAGCGTCTCCAGGGCAGAAGTAAAGGCGCTGGCGCCCTGCTCTGCGGAGCTGAAAGCCATGCGCATGAAACCAAACAGTTCGCGACCGGTGCCGATGTTGTTGCCCAACAGGCCCTTGGCCGGCGTGCGCGCTGCGAATTCTTCGGCGTCCACCTTAAGCTCCAGGGTGCCTTTGACGCCATCGACGCGGATGATATCGCCCTCTTGCACCCGCGCAAGTGCGCCGCCCACATAGGCTTCAGGACTGACGTGAATCGCCGCCGGGATTTTCCCCGACGCGCCGGACATGCGCCCGTCGGTTACCAAGGCCACTTTGAAGCCGCGATCCTGCAGCACGCCGAGGAACGGCGTCATCTTGTGCAGTTCCGGCATGCCGTTGGAGCGCGGGCCCTGGAAGCGCATCACTGCAACGAAATCCTTCTCCAGCAAACCGGCCTTGAACGCATCGGCCAGGTCCTGCTGATCCTGGAACACCATGGCCGGCGCTTCGACGATCTGGTTCTCCAGCGCAACGGCCGAAACCTTCATCACACCACGACCGAGATTGCCTTCCATCACCCGCAGGCCGCCTTCTGGCGAGAACGCACGAGCCACGGGACGCAGGATGCTTTCGTCGAGGCTTTCGGTGATGCCTTCGCGCCAGACCAGTTCGCCGTTGTCGAGGAACGGTTCCTTGGTGTAGCGGCTCAGGCCGTGGCCCAGCACCGTGTTGACGTTTTCGTGAAGCAGCCCGGCTTCCAGCAGTTCGCGGATCAGGAACGACATGCCGCCCGCTGCCTGGAAGTGGTTGATGTCGGCTTTACCGTTCGGATAGACGTGGCTCAGGGTCGGCACCACCTCGGAGAGGTCGGCCATGTCCTGCCAGGTCAACTGGATGCCCGCCGCCATGGCGATGGCCGGCATGTGCAGCGTGTGGTTGGTCGAACCGCCGGTGGCGTGCAGGGCGACGATGGAGTTGACCAGCGAGCGCTCGTCGACGATTTCGCCGATCGGCAGGTAATTGCCATTCTGTTTGGTAATGCGCGTCACCTGATGCGCCGCTTCGCGGGTCAGGGCATCGCGCAGCGGCGTGTTCGGATTGACGAAGGAAGCACCCGGCAAGTGCAAGCCCATGACTTCCATCAGCAACTGGTTGGTGTTGGCGGTGCCGTAGAAGGTGCAGGTGCCGGGACTGTGATAGGAATTCATTTCCGATTCCAGCAGCTCTTCGCGGCTGGCCTTGCCTTCGGCGTAGCGCTGGCGCACGTCGGCTTTCTGCTTGTTGGAAATGCCCGAAACCATCGGCCCGCCCGGCACGAAGATCATCGGCAGATGACCGAAACGCAGCGCGCCCATCATCAGGCCCGGCACGATCTTGTCGCAGATGCCGAGCATCAGCGCGCCATCGAACATGTTGTGGGACAACGCCACGGCGGTGGACAGCGCGATCACTTCGCGGCTCGGCAGGCTCAGTTCCATGCCCGGCTCGCCCTGGGTCACACCATCGCACATGGCCGGGGTGCCGCCAGCGAACTGGCCGACGGAGCCGATTTCGCGCAGGGCCTTTTTGATCTGTTCAGGAAAGACTTCATACGGCTGATGCGCCGAGAGCATGTCGTTATATGACGAAACAATCGCGATGTTCGCGGAGTTCATCATCCGCAAGCTGTTCTTGTCCTCGGTGCCGCAACCGGCCACGCCGTGGGCGAAGTTGGCGCATTGCAGCTTGCCGCGCATCGGGCCGTCGCTGGCTGCACCGCGAATGAGTGCAAGGTAAGCCTCGCGAGTTGCGCGACTGCGGGCGATAAGCCGTTCGGTGACCTCAAGGACGCGGGGATGCATGTGTAGAACTCCAGGCTAACGGATGTGGCGACCTGATTGTCTATGCTGAACAAGGACCGTTGTGTGTGGGATGACAGACGGTTTGCTTGTTCGGTCGGACCAGTTGATTCAGGTCACTCGTTGTAGATTGAACAAAATATTGCCATTAAAAAGGCTTGTTTTCTATTTTTATGCGAATAATCTTGTAATTCCAACAACAAAACGACGGCGGCCCTGTTAAATGACTCTTCGAATCGCAATCAATGGTTTTGGCCGAATTGGCCGCAACGTCCTGCGCGCACTGTATACCCAAGGCTATCGCCAGGATCTGCAGATCGTTGCCATCAATGACTTGGGCGACAGCTCGATCAATGCCCATCTGCTCAAGTACGACACTGTTCACGGCACATTCGACGCCGATGTCCAGCACGATCAGGAAAGCCTGACCGTCAATGGCGACCGAATTTCTGTCAGCGCCATTCGTAACCCGGCCGACCTGCCCTGGGCCGCGGAAAAAATTGATGTGGTGCTCGAATGCACCGGTCTGTTCACCGACCGGGCCAAAGCCGCCGCGCATATTACGGCCGGCGCACGCAAAGTGATCATATCGGCACCGGCCAAAGGCGCCGACGCCACCGTGGTCTACGGGGTCAACCACGACATTCTGCGCCAATCGCACCAGATTATTTCCAACGCCTCGTGCACCACCAACTGCCTGGCGCCTGTGGCTCAGGTGCTGCACCGCGAGTTGGGCATCGAAAGCGGCCTGATGACCACGATCCACGCCTACACCAACGACCAGAACCTCACCGACGTCTACCACACTGACCCGTACCGTGCCCGTTCGGCCACCCAGAACATGATCCCGAGCAAGACCGGCGCCGCTGAAGCGGTCGGCCTGGTGCTGCCGGAACTGGCGGGCAAACTGACCGGCATGGCAGTGCGTGTTCCAGTGATCAACGTCTCGCTGGTGGACCTGACCGTGCAGCTCAAACGCGAAGCGAGCGCTGACGAAGTCAACGCGCTGCTAAAAGAAGCCAGCCAGCACTCGAAGATTCTCGGCTACAACACCCTGCCGCTGGTCTCCAGCGACTTCAATCACAACCCGCTGTCGTCGATCTTCGACGCCAACCACACCAAGTCCAGCGGCAAGCTGCTCAAGGTACTGGCCTGGTACGACAACGAGTGGGGCTTCTCCAACCGCATGCTCGATAACTGCCTGGCGCTGTGCAACGCCGAATAAGCGCTGACGCAAAGCTGTAGGAGGTGTGTAGGAGCTGTCGAGTAAAACGAGGCTGCGATCTTTTGATCTTGATCTTAAAAAATCAAAGTCAAAAGATCGCAGCCTCGTTTCACTCGACAGCTCCTACAGGTCGAATGACGTCTGGGAGCAGCACCGATGATCGGTATCAGTTTCACGCAAAAGACCATGGCGGCGCGCAAGCGCATCGCCCTGGTCGCCCACGACCACTGCAAGGTGTTTTTGCTGGATTGGGCCGAACGGCACAAAGACAGGCTCGCGCAACATGAGCTGGTCGCCACCGGCACCACCGGGTTGTTATTGCAGCAACGCCTGGATCTGCCGGTGGAAAGCATGATCAGCGGCCCTCTGGGCGGTGATCAGCAGCTCGGCGCGCGCATCGCCGAACAGCGGGTCGACATGCTGGTGTTTTTCTGGGACCCGTTCGAACCGCAGCCACACGACCCGGACATCAAGGCGTTATTGCGGGTCGCGGCAGTCTGGAACATTCCGGTGGCCTGCAACGAATGCAGCGCCGACTACCTGCTCAGCAGCCCGATGATGGATCAGGCGCACCAGCACCGCATCCCCGATTACGCGACCTATCTGCTGGGTCGCGCCTAACCCCTCCCCCCTCAATCATTGATCACTCGAGCGGATGACAAGCCGTTGTCATTCGCTCGAATCAATGGCTTGCCACCAGCAGATTCAATTGTTGCAACTCTGCATAATCTCCTGATTTTTTTGCCATTTTCAGGGCATTTTCCTGCGCAAACGTTCAACCATGACCGCTCGTCGGAGCCACCATCATGCATCCTCGCCCCACGCCGATGTGCATTGAATGGCGCTGAATGGATTTGGCGATCGGGTCGACTTCGACTCACAGCCAACACCTCATCCATTTGCGAGTTCGCCCTATGTTCGACTCACTCTCCATCCGCCTGAAAATTGTCCTGCTGTCCGGTCTGTGCCTGCTGGGTGTGATCGCGCTGATCGTCAGCATGAACTTCTACCAGACCAATCAGAACGATGAGCTGGTCAGCGCCTCCAGCAGCAAGATGCTGACGGACAGCGTGCAGAACCTGCTGCAGTCCAAAGCGGCCGAGCAAGCGGTGCGGGTGCAGAAGACGTTTGGTGAAAACCTGCTGGTGGTGACCGCCCTCGCCGACCAGATCAAAGACATGCGCAACATGGCCGCCAAGCGTTCGATTGAAGCCGGCGCCCTGCGTGAAGAGCTGAACCAGAGCCTGAAAACCGCCTTCGAGCGCAACAGCAAGGTGCTGGGGATCTGGCTGGCGTTCGAGCCCAACGGCCTGGACGGCAAGGACAGCGAGTTCGCCAACGATGCCGCCCGCCAGTCCAACGAAGTCGGACGTTTCGCCAGTTACTGGAGCCGCGCCGGTGGGACCGGGCTGAACACGATCATGGTCGAAGACGACATGACCAAAACCACCTTGAGCCTCAGCGGCACACCCTACAACAGCTGGTACACCTGCCCTCGCGACAGCAAGCGCACCTGCCTGCTCGACCCGTATGCGGACACCGTCGGTGGCAAGGAAATGCTGATGACGACGATTGCCGTACCGCTGTTGGTGGACGGCAAATCCATCGGGGTAGTCGGTGTGGACATTGCTCTGGACGCACTGCAAGCCGCCGCGATCGACTCCCAGCGTGAGCTGTTCAACGGCGCCGGGCACATGCTGATTGTTTCCGGCAGCGGCGTGCTCGCCGGTTACAGTGTCGACGCCAGCAAGGTCGGTAAAAACATCGGCGAAACCCTGGGCGCAGACGGCAAGGATATCTTGCAACTGCTCAATGGCGGCACGCCGAAGATCCTCGAACAGGGCGACCTGATTCGCGCGGTGTACCCGGTCAGCCCGATCAACGATTCCAAGGCTTGGGGCGTGGTCATCGATCTGCCCAAACAAGTACTGCTGGCCGACTCGGTGAAGCTGCAAACAGTGCTCGATGAGGCCCAGCAAAGCGGCACGATCAAAGCTGTGCTGGTGGCTGTCGTTGCCGGGCTGATTGGCCTGTTGCTGATCTGGCTCACCGCGTCCGGCGTGACCCGGCCGATCAACAGCGTCGCCGAAATGCTCAAGGCGATTGCCAGCGGCGACGGTGACCTGACGCAGCGCCTGCATTACACCAAGAAAGACGAACTGGGCGAACTGGTGAGCTGGTTCAACCGCTTCCTCGACAAGCTGCAACCGACCATCGCGCAGATCAAACAAAGCATCAACGACGCCCGAGGCACCGCCGACCAGTCTTCGGAGATCGCCCGCCAGACCAGCGAAGGCATGCAGGTGCAGTTCCGCGAAATCGACCAAGTCGCCACCGCGTCCAACGAGATGAGCGCCACTGCCCACGACGTCGCCAACAGCGCGTCGAACGCAGCCAATGCCGCCAAAGGCGCCGATCAATCGGCCCGCGACGGCATGTCGATCATCGAGCGCAGCACCCGTGACATCAATCAACTGGCCGACGAAGTCAGCAAAGCGGTGACCGAAGTCGAAGCGCTGGCAGTCAACAGCGAACAGATCGGTTCGGTACTGGAAGTGATCCGCAGCATCGCCGAGCAGACCAACCTGCTGGCCCTCAACGCGGCCATTGAAGCGGCCCGTGCCGGTGAGAGCGGTCGTGGTTTTGCGGTGGTGGCCGATGAAGTGCGCAACCTGGCCAAACGGACCCAGGATTCGGTGGAAGAAATTCGCATCGTCATCGAGCGCATCCAGTCCGGCACCCGCGGCGTGGTCGCCACCATGCATTCGAGCCAGACCCAGGCCCACAGCAACGCCGGGCAGATTCAACAAGCGGTCCAGGCCTTGAGCAAAATCAGCGACGCGGTCACCGTGATCAGCGACATGAACCTGCAAATCGCCAGCGCCGCCGAACAGCAAAGCGCCGTGGCCGAAGAGGTCAATCGCAACGTCTCGGCGATCCGTACCGTCACCGAAACCCTGACGGGCCAAGCCACCCAATCGGCGCAGATCAGCAACCAGCTCAACTCCCTGACCAACCAGCAGATGAAATTGATGGATCAGTTCCGCGTGTAACCTGATCGTTCCCACGCTCTGCGTGGGAATGCAGCCCGAGACGCTCTGCGTCTCAGAAGCGGACGCGGAGCGTCCCTTGAGGCATTCCCACGCAGAGCGTGGGAACGATCTATCATGAAGCCCTCTTCCGGAGGGCCTTCAATGACTGGTTTACTCACGTCCATTCAAGCCGCACTCGGCTTGCCCCATACGCCGATTCCATTCACGTCGAGCGGCGCCCTGCCCTCGGCGTTTGCCATCACTGACCTGGCGTGCGCCAGCATTGCCGCGGCCGGCCAGGCGGTCAGTGAACTGCTGCAACAACACACCGGCCGTTTACCCACACTTGAAGTCGATCGCCGTCTGGCGTCTTTCTGGTTTGCAACCTCGATCCGTCCTGTTGGCTGGAGCGTTCCACCGCCGTGGGACCCGGTGGCCGGTGACTACGCGGCCCAGGACGGCTGGATCCGCTTGCACACCAATGCCCCGCATCATCGTGCCGCCGCCGAACGGGTGCTCGGCGCTTGTGCCGACCGCGCCGCGATGGCAGCCCAGGTTGCGCAATGGGCGAAATCCGATCTGGAGCAGGCCGTGGTCGACGCCGGTGGCTGCGCCGCCGAAATGCGCACCTGGGCGCAATGGCAGACGCATCCCCAAGGTATGGCAGTGAACGCCGAACCGCTGATTCAATTCAGTGCCGGCAACAGCCCAGCCGCAAAACCTTGGCAAGGTTCGGTGGCGCAACCGCTGGCGGGCATCAAGGTGCTGGATCTGACCCGTGTGCTGGCCGGCCCCATCGCCAGCCGTTTCCTCGCCGGTCTAGGTGCCGAAGTCTTGCGCATCGACCCTCCAACCTGGAACGAACCGGGCGTGGTGCCGGAAGTCACGCTGGGCAAACGCTGCGCGCGCCTGGACCTGCACGACACAAGCGATCGAGCGGTGTTCGACAGCCTGCTCAAGGACGCCGATATCGTGCTCCACGGCTACCGCGCCGATGCACTGGAACGCTTGGGCTACGGCGTCGCCGAGCGACAACGACTGGCACCGGGGCTGATTGATGTCTGCCTCAACGCCTACGGCTGGAGCGGCCCGTGGCAGAACCGTCGAGGGTTCGACAGCCTGGTGCAGATGAGCAGCGGGATCGCTGAAGCGGGTATGCGGTGGAAGAACGCAGACAAGCCGACGCCATTGCCGGTGCAGGCGCTGGATCATGCGACCGGATATTTGATGGCGGCAACAGCGATTACATTGTTGGGCCGTGGCGGGTCGGCCAGATTGTCGCTGGCACGCACCGCAAAACTGCTGATTGAAAATGGCCCGGGCACAGATGAAGCGTTGCGGGCAGAAGATGAAAACGATCAAGGGTTGTTAATTGAGCAGACGCCTTGGGGGCCGGCGCATCGGCTTCATGTGCCACTGAAAATCATCGGGACGCCGCTGCAGTGGGCGCTTCCAGCGGCTGAATTGGGTTCTCATCTTCCGAAGTGGCGGTGACTTTCAGACAACTATCGCGAGCAGGTCGATGCTGCGTGAGTAAACGCCATCGACCGCTTGATACGCCAGCAACAACCTCACAACGACAGCAAGCCGCTGTACAACCCGTACGCACCCAGCCCCGCGCCGATGCTCACGCAGGTAAAAATCCCCTTCTCGACATGGGTGAACAATGGTTCGCCCTGCTCATGTTTGGCCTTGGCGAACAGAATCACGCCCGGCGCATACAGCAGCGCCGACAGCAGCAAGTACTTCACCCCGCCCGCATACAGCAACCACATTGCGTAACACAGCGCGATGCCGCCAACCATCAGGTCCTTGGTGCGTTCGCCCGAGGCGTGTTCGTAGGTTTCGCCACGCCCGCTCAACAGCACTGCATACGCTGCCGACCACAGGTACGGCACCAGAATCATCGAAGATGCGAGGTAGATCAGGCTGGTGTATGTCCCGGCCGAAAACAGCGTGATCAGCAGGAAAATCTGAATCATCACATTGGTCAGCCACAGCGCATTGACCGGCACGTGGTTGGCGTTTTCCTTCTTCAGGAAGGCTGGCATGGTCTTGTCGTTGGCCGTGGCGAAGAGGATCTCGGCGCACAACAGTGCCCAGGACAACAACGCACCGAGCAGCGAAATCGCCAGGCCAATGCTGATCAGCAAAGCGCCCCAGGGGCCGACAATGTGTTCCAGCACCGCCGCCAGCGAAGGGTTCTGCAGGGTGGCCAATTCGGGTTGGCTCATGATCCCCAGTGACAACACATTCACCAGCACCAGCAGCGCCAACACACCGACAAAACCGATGACCGTCGCCCGGCCCACGTCAGAACGTTTCTGCGCGCGGGCCGAATACACACTGGCGCCTTCAATGCCGATGAAGACGAACACGGTCACCAGCATCATGCTGCGCACCTGCTCCATCACACCGCCGAAATGGGGGTTGCTGCGGCCCCAGATGTCACGGGTGAAGATGTCGGCCTTGAACGCCACGGCGGCAATGACGATGAACATGATCAGCGGCACGATCTTGGCCACGGTGGTCAATTGGTTGATGAACGCCGCTTCCTTGATCCCGCGCATCACCAGAAAATGTACCGCCCACAACAGCACCGAGGCGCAGCCGATGGCAACTGGTGTGTTGCCGTGGCCGAACACCGGAAAGAAATAACCGAGCGTGCTGAACAGCAGAACGAAATAACCGACGTTGCCCAGCCAGGCGCTGATCCAGTATCCCCAGGCCGATGAAAACCCCATGTAATCGCCAAAACCGGCCTTGGCGTAGGCGTACACCCCGGAGTCCAGTTCAGGTTTGCGATTGGCAAGCGTCTGGAATACGAAGGCCAGCGCCAACATGCCCACGGCGGTAATTGCCCAACCAATCAATATGGCCCCGGCATCGGCGCGCGCCGCCATGTTTTGCGGCAAGGAAAAAATCCCGCCGCCAATCATCGACCCCACCACCAAAGCGATCAGCGCGCTCAAGCCGAGCTTTTGCATCGGTTGCGACATTCCTGCGTCTCCATTTCCCATCGCGACCATCGCCACGCGAACGTCACATAATCGGTTTTAACTAAATGGATAAAGCGTAATGACGTTTATCAATTAACGCCAACCAGTCTATTTATAACCGATCACTCTATGAGGCCACGCTGAAAATAGCGAATGAATAGTAGATCCTAATTAATCAATATCACCCGACTATCAAAAACTAACCCTTGCCAAAGCAGAAAAACGGACTAGCGTCTAAACCTCAATTGCTACGCTTTATTTATTAAACCTTGACCAAGGGCCTCTGGAACGGGCTTCCCAGACAACAGACTTATGCCCCTATAGTTGGCGTAAGTCATTAATCAGCAATGAAAACATGAGAATAACTTGATCTAAGTCAGATGATTGAACAGCCCATAAAATTAAACTGGCCTTCTTCTCCTCCTGCACTGGAGTCATGCAATGTCTGAATCCCCCGGAAAACTGAAACTCGGCGCACTCGTTGCGTTGGTTGTCGGCTCAATGATTGGCGGCGGGATTTTTTCCTTGCCCCAGAACATGGCCGCCAGTGCCGACGTCGGTGCCGTGCTCATCGGCTGGGCCATTACGGCAGTCGGCATGCTGACCCTGGCCTTCGTCTTCCAAACACTCGCCAACCGCAAACCTGATCTGGATGCCGGGGTTTACGCCTACGCCAAAGCCGGATTCGGCGACTACATGGGTTTCTCTTCCGCCTGGGGATACTGGATCAGCGCCTGGCTGGGCAACGTCGGTTACTTCGTTCTGTTGTTCAGTACCCTCGGTTACTTTTTTCCGATCTTCGGCGAAGGCAACACCGTCGCGGCCGTGATCGGCGCCTCAGTGTTGCTTTGGGGTGTGCATTTCCTGGTACTGCAGGGCATCAAGGAAGCGGCGTTCATCAACCTGGTGACCACCGTCGCCAAAGTTGTGCCGCTGGGGCTGTTTATCCTGATCGCGATTTTCGCGTTCAAACTGGACATCTTCACCGCTGACATCTGGGGCCTGAAAAACCCGGACCTGGGCAGCGTGATGAACCAGGTACGCAAAATGATGCTGGTCACCGTGTGGGTGTTCATCGGCATCGAAGGTGCAAGCATCTTCTCGGCCCGGGCAGAAAAACGCACCGATGTGGGTAAAGCCACCGTGATCGGGTTCATCACCGTGCTGCTGTTCCTGGTGCTGGTGAACGTGCTGTCGCTGGGCATCATGACCCAACCGGAACTGGCCAAACTGCAGAACCCGTCGATGGCGGCGGTGCTGGAACACGTAGTCGGTCCTTGGGGCGCGGTGCTGATCAGCGTCGGCCTGGTGATCTCACTGCTCGGGGCACTGCTGTCGTGGGTGCTGTTGTGTGCCGAAATCATGTTCGCCGCGGCCAAGGACCACACCATGCCTGCGTTCCTGCGCAAGGAAAACGCCAAGCAAGTGCCGGTCAATGCGCTGTGGCTGACCAACGCGATGGTGCAGCTGTTCCTGATCATCACGCTGTTCTCGGCCAGCACCTACCTGTCGCTGATCTACCTCGCGACTTCAATGATTCTGGTGCCCTATCTGTGGTCGGCGGCTTACGCCTTTCTGCTGGCGGTGCGCGGCGAGACCTATGAAAACGCAGCGAGCGAACGCAGCAAAGACCTGTTCATCGGCGCCGTCGCCCTGATCTACGCGATCTGGCTGATCTATGCCGGCGGCGTCAAATACCTGCTGCTGTCCGCCCTGCTCTATGCGCCCGGCGCGATCCTGTTCGCCAAGGCCAAGCTTGAAGTCAACAAAACCGTTTTCACCAACGTCGAGAAGCTGATTTTTGCAGCCGTCGTCGTGGGCGCCCTGGTGGCGGCTTACGGGCTGTATGACGGCTTCCTGACTCTGTAACACCCGACTTATTTGTCATCTGGAGGATCACTGTAATGACCACGGAAAAAGTTAAGTACGGCGTACATTCCGAAGCCGGCAAACTGCGTAAAGTCATGGTTTGCTCCCCCGGTCTGGCCCACCAGCGGCTGACCCCGAACAACTGCGACGAGTTACTGTTTGATGATGTGCTGTGGGTCGCACAGGCTAAACGTGACCATTTCGACTTCGTCACCAAGATGCGCGAGCGCAATGTCGACGTGCTGGAAATGCACAATCTGCTGACCGACATCGTTGCCATCCCTGAAGCCCTCGACTGGATTCTGGAACGCAAGGTCACTGCCAACTCCGTCGGCCTCGGTCTGATCAACGAAGTGGGTTCGTGGTTACGTAGCCTTGAGCCTCGCCACATTGCCGAGTTCCTGATCGGCGGCGTTTCCGCCGATGACTTGCCGGACAGCTTTGGCGGCAAGACCATTCAGATGTTCCGCGATTTCCTGGGTCACTCCAGCTTCATTCTGCCGCCGCTGCCTAACACCCAGTTCACCCGCGACACCACTTGCTGGATCTACGGCGGTGTGACCCTCAACCCGATGTATTGGCCGGCGCGTCGTCAGGAAACCCTGCTGGCCACTGCCATCTACAAATTCCATCCGCAGTTCACCAACGCCGACTTCCAGATCTGGTACGGCGACCCCGACCAGGAGCACGGCAGCTCCACTCTTGAAGGCGGCGATGTGATGCCGATCGGCAATGGTGTGGTGTTGATCGGCATGGGCGAGCGCTCGTCCCGTCAAGCCATTGGCCAACTGGCGGTCAACCTGTTCAAGAACAAAGCCGTCGAGAAAGTCATCGTCGCCGGCCTGCCAAAATCCCGCGCGGCCATGCACCTGGACACCGTGTTCAGCTTCTGCGACCGCGACCTGGTGACGATATTCCCGGAAGTGGTGAACCAGATCGTCGCCTTCACCCTGCGCCCTGACGAAAGCAAACCGGGCGGTATCGACATCCGTCGCGAAGAAACCAACTTCCTCGACACCGTGGCCAAGGCCCTCAACCTCAAGACCCTGCGCGTGGTGGAAACCGGCGGCAACAGCTTCGCCGCCGAGCGCGAACAATGGGACGACGGCAACAACGTGGTGGCCTTGGAGCCGGGCGTGGTGATCGGTTATGACCGCAACACCTACACCAACACCCTACTGCGCAAGGCCGGTGTGGAAGTCATCACCATCAGTGCCGGCGAACTCGGACGCGGACGTGGCGGCGGCCACTGCATGACCTGCCCGATCATTCGCGACCCAATCGACTATTAATTTTATGCCCTGCTTCACGCTCATAAAGCGTGAAGCAGGCGGATAACCGAAACCCAAGGAGATCCCATCATGGCTTTCAACATGCGCAACCGCAGCCTGCTCTCGCTGATGCACCACACGACGCGTGAGCTCAATTACCTGCTGGACCTTTCCCGGGACCTCAAGCGCGCCAAGTACACCGGCACCGAACGGGCGCACCTGAAAGGCAAAAACATCGCGCTGATCTTCGAAAAAACCTCGACCCGTACCCGATGCGCTTTCGAAGTGGCGGCCCATGACCAAGGCGCCCACGTCACCTACATCGACCCGGTGTCGTCGCAGATCGGCCACAAGGAAAGCATGAAGGACACCGCCCGGGTGCTGGGGCGGATGTTCGATGCGATCGAGTACCGTGGCTTCGCACAGGAAATCGTCGAAGAACTGGCCAAGTTCGCCGGCGTGCCGGTGTTCAACGGCCTGACCGCTGAATTCCACCCGACGCAGATGATCGCCGACACACTGACCATGCGTGAACACAGCGACAAGCCGCTGCATGACATCAGCTATGCCTACCTGGGCGACGCCCGCTACAACATGGGTAATTCATTGCTGATGATCGGCGCCAAACTGGGCATGGACGTGCGCATCGCCGCACCGAAAGCCTTGTGGCCACACGCCGATTTCATTGCCCAGTGCAAAGCCTTCGCCGAAGAAAGTGGCGCCCGCATCACCATCACCGAAGACCCGAAAGCTGCGGTCAAGGGCGTGGACTTCATCCACACCGACATCTGGGTGTCGATGGGTGAGCCCGTTGAAGCGTGGGACGAACGCATCGAGCAACTGCTGCCGTACCAGGTCAATGCCGACATGATGAAGGCCTCGGGCAACCCGCGCGTGAAGTTCATGCACTGCCTGCCGGCCTTCCACAACAGCGAAACCAAAGTCGGCAAAGACATTGCCGCGCGGTATCCGCACCTGGCCAACGGCGTGGAGGTGACTGAAGAAGTCTTCGAATCGCCGGCCAACATCGCCTTCGAGCAAGCGGAAAACCGCATGCACACCATCAAGGCGATCCTGGTGTCGGCGTTGGCGGATATCTAACGGCTCACGCGGCTCCTCCTGGAGGAACACAAACCCTGTGGGAGCTGGCTTGCCTGCGATGGCATCGCCTCGATCTGTCAGATACACCGAGGTGATGCCATCGCAGGCAAGCCAGCTCCCACATTGACCGGGTTTCGACAGGAAGACCGAGTCACCTCATTCAGAAGGATTGCATTATGCGTATCGTCGTTGCTCTGGGCGGTAACGCCCTGCTCCGCCGGGGTGAACCCATGACCGCGGACAACCAGCGCGCCAACATCCGGATCGCCACGGAACAAATCGCCAAGATCCATGCTGGCAATGAACTGGTCATCGCCCACGGTAATGGTCCGCAGGTGGGTCTGCTGTCGCTGCAAGCCGCCGCCTACACCTCGGTTTCCCCTTACCCGCTGGACGTGCTCGGCGCCGAAACCGAAGGCATGATCGGCTATATCATCGAACAGGAACTGGGCAACCTGCTGGACTTCGAAGTACCGTTCGCAACCCTGCTGACCCAGGTCGAAGTCGACGCCAACGACCCGGCGTTCCAGCACCCCAGCAAACCCATCGGCCCGGTCTACACCAAGGCTGAAGCTGAAAAACTCGCCGCCGAGAAAGGCTGGGCGATTGCTCCCGATGGCGACAAATTCCGTCGCGTGGTGGCCAGCCCGAGACCCAAGCGCATCTTCGAAATCCGCCCGATCAAGTGGCTGCTGGAAAAAGGCAGCATCGTGATCTGTGCCGGCGGTGGTGGTATCCCGACGATGTACGGGCCCCACGGCAAGCTGCAAGGCGTGGAAGCGGTGATCGACAAGGACCTGTGTTCGGCGCTGCTGGCCGAACAGCTTGAAAGCGATCTGCTGGTGATCGCCACCGATGTCAACGCGGCGTTCATCGACTTCGGCAAACCAACCCAGAAATCCATCGCCGAGGCGCACCCGGACGAAATGGAAAAACTCGGCTTCGCCGCCGGCTCCATGGGACCGAAGGTACAGGCCGCCTGCGAGTTTGCCCGCCATACTGGAAAAACTGCAGTGATCGGTTCACTCTCGGACATCGAAGCCATCGTCCTGGGCAAAGCCGGTACCCGCATCAGCACGGCCAAACCTGGCATTACTTATTTATAAGGAGAACCGTCAATGGCACAGTTCGAGCCCGGTCACTTACACATTGAGCGCCATGCGCTGACCGATGACGATGTCAACTACAACGTGTGCATCGACTACAAAGTTGCTCAGGATCCCAAGGACGGAAAAGAAAAAGGGATGCTGTTCACCATGCACGGCAGCATTCAGGGTAAGGATTTCAACGAAGAATTTTTCCTGCCAAAGGATCAGGCGTACAACTTCGCCAGCAACGTGACGAAAATCGCCGAGAAGTACGGGATTCCCAAGACGCATAGCAGCATCGGCTCGGCGCACAAACATTACGACCTGATGTTTGAGGATGTGCGGGTGCAACTCAACATGAAGTCGGGCGACCCAGTCAATCCCGAGCACCTGGACTAACCCGCTGACCCTGTGGGAGCGGGCTTGCTCCCACAGGTGCACATCTCTGCACTGAAGTCCTGCACGGGATTTCACCATTGGCCCGCCCCAAGGCATACTTGCCACCCTCCGCACTCCAGAACCAAAAATCGCCCCATGCGTATCCACGTCAGCTTCATCGACCGCGTCGGCATTACCCAGGAAGTCCTGGCTCTGCTCGGTGGGCGCAATCTCAATCTGGATGCGGTGGAGATGGTGCCGCCGAACGTCTACATCGACGCCCCGACCTTGAGTCCAGAGGTGCTCGACGAACTGCGCGACGCGCTGCTCAGCGTGCGCGGCGTGCAAACGATGACGGTGGTCGACATCCTTCCCGGCCAGCGTCGGCACTTGCAACTCGATGCGTTGCTCGCCGCCATGACCGACCCGGTGCTGGCGCTGGACAGCGCCGGCAAGGTGTTGCTGGCCAACCCGGCATTGATCGCCTTGTATGGTCGCGAACCGGCCGGTGAAAGCGTCGCCGACCTGTTTGCCGATCCGGCATTGCTCGACGCGCTGCTGGAAAACGGCTTTCGCCTGCCGCTGCGCGAGATCACCGTCAACGGTCAGACCCTATTGCTGGACGCCACGCCGATCACCGACGCGGGCGCCCTGCTGACCTTGTACCAACCCAACCGCATCGGCGAACGCCTGTCGGCGCTGCACCATGATCACGCCGAAGGTTTCGACGCGCTGTTGGGCGAGTCCCCGGCAATTCGTACGCTCAAGGCGCGCGCCCAACGCGTGGCGGCACTCGATGCACCGCTGTTGATCCAAGGTGAAACCGGCACCGGCAAAGAATTGGTGGCGCGGGCCTGCCACGCTATCAGCGCTCGGCACAGCTCACCTTTCCTGGCGCTGAACTGCGCGGCACTGCCGGAGAACCTCGCTGAAAGTGAACTGTTCGGCTATGCCCCCGGCGCCTTCACCGGTGCGCAACGGGGCGGCAAACCGGGGCTGATGGAACTGGCCAACCAGGGCACGGTGTTTCTCGATGAGATCGGTGAGATGTCGCCGTACTTGCAGGCGAAACTGCTGCGTTTCCTCAATGACGGCAGCTTCCGTCGAGTGGGTGGTGACCGTGAGGTAAAGGTCAACGTGCGGATCCTCAGCGCGACCCATCGCGACCTGGAAAAAATGGTCAGCGAAGGCTCGTTCCGCGAAGACCTGTTCTACCGCCTCAATGTCCTCAACGTCGAAGTCCCGCCCCTGCGCGAACGCGGTCAGGACATCCTGCTACTGGCCCGCTACTTCATGCAGCAGGCCTGCGCGCAGATCCAGCGCCCGGTCTGCCGCCTGGCGCCAGGCACTTATCCGGCGCTGCTGGGTAATCGCTGGCCGGGCAACGTCCGGCAATTGCAGAACGTCATCTTCCGCGCCGCGGCGATCTGCGAAAGCAGCCTGGTGGACATCGGCGATCTCGATATCGCCGGCACCTCGGTGGCGCGCCAGAGCGACAGCGATGTCGACAGCCTTGAGCAAGCGATGGAAGAGTTCGAAAAAACCCTGCTGGAAAAACTCTACGTCAGCTACCCCTCGACCCGGCAACTGGCCAGTCGTCTGCAAACCTCCCACACCGCGATTGCCCATCGGTTGCGCAAGTACGGGATTCCCAACAAGCCGTAGCTTGTGGCCGAAAGATAATTCCCCCGACACCATAAACCCTGTGGGAGCGGGCTTGCCCGCGATAGCGATCTGACATTCGACATCTTTGTTGGGTGTGATGGCCTCATCGCGGGCAAGCCCGGCTCCCACAAAGTTCTGCGCCGCCTTGGCACCGAGCTCAAAAACGACCTCCATCTGTACTGAAAGCGCTACAGCGGAACGATATCGATACATCCTCTCCTGATCACCGCTGTGCAAGGCTTTGATCCCACTACGCTTTTTTCTTTGCTTCCAGCTGTAGCGATTTCGCTACAGTCATTTAATTCGCTCGGACCAGGTTTATTCACAAACCATTGATTCATAAGGGTTTAACAACATTGGCCGCGATTTTGCTTAGTAACCATCTATAAAGCAGGGCTTTAGCCCCAGCATTCCATCGCGTCCACCAGACGAGTCTGGCCCCCTTAGGAGTTTCCATGAGCGAATTGCGTTTTACTGAAGATCACGAATGGCTGCGCACCGAAGCTGACGGCAGCGTCACAGTCGGTATCACCGCCTTCGCACAGAACGCCTTGGGCGACGTGGTTTTCGTACAACTGCCTGAGCTGCAGTCCTACGACAAAGGCGCTGAAGCCGCCACAGTGGAATCGGTAAAAGCCGCCAGCGGCGTGTACATGCCACTCGACGGTGAAGTGTTGGAAGTGAACCCGGCGCTCGACAGCAGCCCGGAACTGGTCAACGAAGATCCGCTGGGCGAAGGCTGGTTTTTCCGCTTCAAGCCAGCCGACGCTTCGGCTGTCGCCAACCTGCTGGATCAGGACGCCTACGACCGCCTGATCAAAGCCAACGCCGAAGCCTGAGGAGCGCAGACATGACTCAAGTAAACCTTTCGACCGCCAACGAATTCATCGCCCGCCACATCGGTCCGCGTGCTGGCGACGAGCAAGCAATGCTCAACAGCCTCGGTTTTGACTCCCTGGAAGCCCTGAGCGCCAGCGTCATTCCCGACAGCATCAAAGGCACCAGCGTCCTCGGCCTCGAAGACGGTCTGAGCGAGGCCGATGCCCTGGCCTTGATCAAATCCATCGCCGGTAAAAACCAGCTGTTCAAGACCTTCATCGGCCAGGGCTACTACGGCACGCACACGCCGTCGCCGATCCTGCGCAACCTGTTGGAAAACCCGGCCTGGTACACCGCCTACACCCCGTACCAGCCAGAAATTTCCCAAGGCCGTCTCGAAGCGCTGCTGAACTTCCAGACCCTGATCAGCGACCTCACCGGCCTGCCGATCGCTAACGCCTCGCTGCTCGACGAAGCCACCGCCGCCGCTGAAGCGATGACCTTCTGCAAACGCCTGAGCAAGAACAAGGGCAGCCACGCGTTCTTCGCGTCCGTGCATTGCCACCCGCAAACCCTCGACGTACTGCGCACCCGTGCCGAGCCATTGGGCATCGACGTGGTGGTCGGCGACGAGCGTGAACTGAGCGACGTGACGCCATTCTTCGGCGCGCTGCTGCAATACCCGGCGAGCAACGGTGATGTCTTCGACTACCGCGAACTGACCGAACGCTTCCACGCCGCCAACGCGCTGGTCGCCGTCGCGGCTGACCTGCTGGCCCTGACCGTACTGACCCCGCCGGGCGAATTCGGCGCCGACGTGGCCATCGGCAGCGCGCAACGCTTCGGCGTGCCGCTGGGCTTCGGTGGTCCGCACGCCGCTTACTTCTCGACCAAAGATGCGTTCAAGCGCGACATGCCGGGCCGTCTGGTCGGTGTCTCCGTGGACCGCTTCGGCAAGCCGGCCCTGCGCCTGGCGATGCAAACCCGCGAGCAACATATCCGCCGCGAGAAAGCCACGTCGAACATCTGCACCGCACAAGTGCTGCTGGCCAACATCGCCAGCATGTACGCCGTGTACCACGGTCCGAAAGGCCTGACGCAGATTGCCAACCGCGTGCATCACCTGACCGCGATTCTGGCCAAAGGCTTGAGCACCATCGGCCTGAACGTCGAGCAGGAAACCTTCTTCGACACCCTGACGATCAAGACCGGCGCCAACACCGCCGCATTGCACGACAAGGCGCGCACCCAGCAGATCAACCTGCGTGTGGTCGATGCTGAGCGTCTGGGCCTGTCCCTCGACGAAACCACCTCGCAAGCCGACGTGGAAACCCTGTGGGCCCTGCTCGCCGACGGCAAAACCCTGCCGGACTTCGCCGCCCTCGCCGCGTCCGTGGTCAGCACCTTCCCGGCCGCACTGGTCCGCCAATCGCCGATCCTCAGCCACCCTGTGTTCAACCGTTATCATTCGGAAACCGAGCTGATGCGCTACCTGCGCAAGCTCGCCGACAAGGACCTGGCGCTGGATCGCACCATGATCCCGCTGGGTTCGTGCACGATGAAACTCAACGCTGCCAGCGAAATGATCCCGGTCACCTGGGCTGAATTCGGTGCCCTGCACCCGTTCGCTCCGGCCGAGCAAAGCGCTGGTTACCAGCAACTGACCGACGAACTGGAAGCGATGCTCTGCGCCGCGACTGGCTATGACGCGATCTCGCTGCAACCGAACGCCGGCTCCCAAGGTGAATACGCCGGCCTGCTGGCGATTCGTGCCTATCACCAGAGCCGTGGCGAAGACCGTCGCGACATCTGCCTGATCCCGTCCTCGGCCCACGGCACCAACCCGGCGACCGCCAACATGGCCGGTATGCGCGTAGTCGTCACCGCGTGCGATGCCCGTGGCAACGTCGACATCGAAGACCTGCGCGCCAAGGCCATCGAGCACCGCGAACACCTCGCTGCGCTGATGATCACTTATCCGTCGACCCACGGTGTGTTCGAAGAAGGCATCCGCGAAATCTGCGGCATCATTCATGACCACGGCGGCCAGGTGTACATCGACGGCGCCAACATGAACGCAATGGTCGGCCTGTGTGCGCCGGGCAAGTTCGGCGGCGACGTGTCGCACCTGAACCTGCACAAGACCTTCTGCATTCCGCACGGCGGTGGCGGCCCGGGCGTTGGCCCGATTGGCGTGAAGTCGCACCTGACGCCGTTCCTGCCGGGTCACGGCACCATGGAACGCAAGGAAGGCGCGGTCTGCGCGGCACCGTTCGGCAGCGCGAGCATTCTGCCGATCACCTGGATGTACATTCGGATGATGGGTGGCGCGGGTCTCAAGCGTGCTTCGCAACTGGCGATTCTCAACGCCAACTACATTTCCCGCCGCCTCGAAGAGCACTACCCGGTGCTGTACACCGGCAGCAACGGCCTGGTGGCGCACGAATGCATCCTCGACCTGCGCCCGCTGAAAGACAGCAGCGGCATCAGCGTCGATGACGTCGCCAAGCGCCTGATCGACTTCGGCTTCCACGCCCCGACCATGTCGTTCCCGGTCGCCGGCACGCTGATGATCGAGCCGACCGAAAGCGAATCCAAGGAGGAACTGGACCGTTTCTGCGACGCCATGATCCGCATCCGCGAAGAAATCCGCGCCGTGGAAAACGGCACCCTGGACAAGGAAGACAACCCGCTGAAAAACGCTCCGCACACCGCCGCGGAAATCGTCGGCGAGTGGACGCACCCGTACAGCCGTGAGCAAGCGGTGTACCCGGTTGCGTCGCTGATCGAAGGCAAGTACTGGCCACCGGTCGGCCGCGTCGACAACGTGTTTGGCGATCGCAACCTGGTTTGCGCCTGCCCGTCGATCGAAAGCTACGCTTAAAAGAAGCAGCAATAAGCTTCGAGCCTCAAGCTGCAAGCTTCAAACGACAAGTCAAAAGCTAACTGCTTTTACTTGCAGCTTGGAGCTTGCAGCTTACAACTGCGCCGCAGGAGCCCCCCATGTCGTTAAGCGTGTTCGACCTGTTCAAGATTGGCATCGGCCCCTCCAGCTCCCACACCGTCGGCCCGATGCGCGCAGCCGCGCGTTTTGCCGAAGGCTTGCGCCGTGAAGGGCTGCTGACGGCAACCACCTGCGTCAAAGTCGAGCTCTACGGCTCGCTCGGCGCCACCGGCAAAGGCCACGGCAGCGACAAGGCTGTGTTGCTCGGCCTGGAAGGCGAACACCCGGACACCGTGAATACCGAAACCGTCGCCGCCCGCCTGCAAGAAATCCGCGGCAACGGTCGCTTGAACCTGCTCGGTGAACACAGCATTGCGTTCAACGAGAAAGAACACCTGGCGATGATTCGCAAACCATTGCCGTATCACCCCAATGGCATGATTTTTCGCGCGTTCGATGCTGCCGGCTTGCAGGTCCGCAGCCGCGAGTATTACTCGGTCGGCGGTGGTTTTGTCGTCGATGAAGACGCGGCCGGTGCCGACCGCATCGTCGAAGACGCCACGCCGTTGACCTTTCCGTTCAAAAGCGCCAAGGACCTGCTGACTCATTGCACCACCTACGGCTTATCCATCAGCCAGGTGATGCTGACCAACGAAAGCGCCTGGCGCCCCGAGGCGGAAACCCGCGCCGGGCTGCTGCATATCTGGCAAGTGATGCAGGATTGCGTCGCCGCCGGTTGCCGCAACGAAGGAATCCTGCCCGGTGGATTGAAGGTCAAACGCCGCGCCGCCGCATTGCATCGGCAACTGTGCAAGAACCCGGAATCCTCATTGCGCGATCCGCTGTCGGTGCTGGACTGGGTCAACCTGTATGCCTTGGCGGTCAACGAAGAAAACGCCAACGGCGGACGTGTCGTTACCGCGCCCACAAACGGTGCAGCAGGAATCGTCCCCGCCGTTTTGCACTACTACATGCGCTTCATTCCCGGAGCCAATGAAGACGGCGTCGTGCGCTTTCTGCTGACCGCTGCTGCGATCGGCATTCTCTACAAGGAAAACGCCTCGATCTCCGGCGCCGAAGTCGGCTGCCAGGGTGAGGTCGGCGTGGCCTGTTCCATGGCGGCGGGCGCCTTGTGCGAGGTGCTGGGCGGCACGGTACAGCAAGTGGAAAACGCTGCGGAAATCGGCATGGAACACAACCTCGGCCTGACCTGTGACCCAATTGGCGGACTGGTGCAAGTGCCTTGCATCGAACGTAACGCCATGGGCTCCGTCAAGGCGATCAACGCGGTACGCATGGCCCTGCGCGGCGACGGTCAGCACTTTGTCTCGCTCGACAAGGTCATCCGCACCATGCGCCAGACCGGCGCCGACATGAAAAGCAAATACAAGGAAACCGCCCGCGGCGGTTTGGCGGTCAACATTATCGAGTGCTGATGCGCCCGCGCATCGGCCTACTTTTTCAGGAGCTGAATATGTCCACCGAACACCTGTTGAAAACCCCGTTGCACGCTCTGCACATCGAACTTGGCGCCCGCATGGTGCCGTTCGCCGGCTACGACATGCCCGTGCAATACCCGCTGGGCGTGATGAAAGAACACCAGCACACCCGTGATCAGGCCGGGCTGTTCGATGTCTCGCACATGGGGCAGATCCGCCTGACCAGCGCCAATGCCGCCAAGGCCCTGGAAACCCTGGTGCCGGTAGACATCATCGACTTGCCGGTGGGCATGCAACGCTACGCGATGTTCACCAACGAAACCGGTGGCATCCTCGACGACCTGATGGTCGCCAATCTGGGTAACGACGAGCTGTTCCTGGTGGTTAACGCCGCTTGCAAGGATCAGGACCTGGCGCACCTGCGCCAACACATCGGCGATCAGTGCACCATCGAGCCACTCTTCGAAGAACGCGCGTTGCTGGCGTTGCAAGGTCCGGCGGCAGTCACTGTGCTCGCGCGCCTGGCGCCTGAAGTGGCGAAGATGACCTTCATGCAGTTCACCCGTGTGAAACTGCTGGGCGTGGACTGCTTTGTCAGCCGTTCGGGCTACACCGGTGAAGACGGTTTCGAAATCTCCGTGCCGGCGGCCAACGCCGAAGCCCTGGCTCGCGCCCTGCTGGCCGAGCCTGAAGTGGCAGCCATCGGCCTTGGCGCCCGCGATTCGCTGCGCCTGGAAGCCGGCCTGTGCCTCTACGGCCACGACATGAACACCGACACCACCCCAATCGAAGCCAGCCTGTTGTGGGCCATCTCCAAGCCACGTCGCGCCGATGGCGCACGGGCTGGCGGCTTCCCTGGCGCTGAAACCGTATTCGCGCAACAGCAAAACGGCGTCAGCCGCAAACGCGTCGGCTTGCTGCCCCAGGAACGCACTCCGGTGCGCGAAGGCGCTGAAATCGTCAATGAAGCAGGCGACATCATCGGCACCGTGTGCAGCGGCGGTTTTGGCCCCACCTTGGGCGGTCCTTTGGCGATGGGTTACCTCGACAGCAAGTACATCGCCATCGACACACCCGTTTGGGCGATTGTTCGTGGGAAAAAGGTGCCTTTGCTTGTAAGCAAAATGCCATTTGTTGCACAACGCTACTATCGCGGCTGATTGACTGTTTCTATAAGTAACGCGGTTGCGTTAACAGTGCACTAATGTGTAACGCAACCGCCATAAAATAGTGCATGTCGTTGGCTCTAAGCTTCGTTTATGAACTTTGCTTATAACGTCCGAAAACAATTGAACCTCCTTATCGAATAAGCCCGCACTAGTGAACACGCTAATCCCGCAACCTCAGCAAAACCGGGCCTCTCACAGGGCTTGTTTTTTCTCTCGTAGTTGGCGTAGAGTTTGTTCACTGTGTTTGCATGGGTCGCTTGGAATCGTGACCTGGGCAGTAGCCTACAAGTTAGCTACATCCCGTTCGACGTCTTCTTACTCTCCTGCAACCAGCCCCAGTACTCTTTCATGAGAAAGAGACTGTCATTAATTTTTGCGTCAAAGGAAATAAGAAATGTCCCAACGTCAGAGCGGTACCGTCAAGTGGTTTAACGACGAGAAAGGTTTTGGTTTTATCACTCCTGAAAGCGGTCCGGATCTGTTCGTGCATTTCCGCGCCATCCAGGGCAACGGCTTCAAGAGCCTGAAAGAAGGCCAGAAAGTGACTTTCGTTGCTGTGCAAGGCCAGAAAGGCATGCAGGCTGACGAAGTACAAGCAGAAGCTTAATCTTCTGTAACGAAAAAGCCCCTGATGCTGACATCAGGGGCTTTTTTGTGCGCGTAAATCCGTAAAATGGCTTCTTTTGTGTCCAGAGGCTGCGATGTCCAAACACCTGCTCACTCCCCAGGGCGACTTCCCCGCCGCCACCTTGGGTCGGCGCCTGGCAGCCATGTTCTATGACTTTCTGTTGTGTACCGCGCTGCTGATCGTCACCAGCGGCATCTACAAGATGATCCAGATGGCAATCATCGGCGAAGACAAGATGCGCGCCCTCACCGAAGCCGGCGCGCTGGACGGCGATCCGTTGCTGTCGACGGTGCTGTTGTTCGTGTTGTTTGGCTTCTTTGCCAAGTTCTGGACCTGGTCCGGTCAGACGCTGGGCATGCAGGTGTGGTGCATCCGCGTGCAGAACGCCGACGGCTCGTCCATCAGCCTGTGGCAGGCGCTGTTGCGGTTTGTGGTGTCGATCGCGTCGTTGCTGTGCGTTGGCCTGGGCTTCATCTGGTCGCTGTTCGATAAACAGAAACGCAGCTGGCATGACATCTACTCCAACACCCGGATTGTGCGCGTCCCGAAAAAGACCAAGTAATTCAGCCATGCAGAAACCACTGTGGGAGCGAGCCTGCTCGCGATGCGGACTGACAGCGAACATTGATGTCGACTGATAGACCGCAATCGCGAGCAGGATCGCTCCCACAGTTTTTTGCGTGATTTTAAGCGTTACCAGCCAGCTTCATCCGCGCAGCCTGGGTGAAGTCGAGCATCCGCTTCAACGGTCGAATCGCTTGCGGAATCAACGCCGGGTCAACAAAGATCTCGTTCGCCCCTTCCTTCAAGCTCTTGAGCAAGCGCTCAAGGGTATTCATCGCCATCCAAGGGCAGTGCGCGCAACTGCGGCAGGCCGCGCCGTTACCGGCCGTTGGCGCCTCGATGAAGACCTTGTCCGGGCACAGCTGCTGCATCTTGTAGAAGATGCCGCGATCGGTGGCGACGATCAGGGTCTTGTTCGGCAGGCTCTTCGCCGCCGCAATCAACTGACTGGTGGAACCCACGGCGTCTGCCAGCTCGATCACTGATGTCGGCGACTCCGGGTGCACCAGAATCGCGGCGTCCGGGTATAGCGCCTTCATGTCTTCGAGCTGCTCGGACTTGAACTCTTCGTGAACGATGCAGGCACCGTCCCACAGCAGCATGTCCGCACCGGTCTGACGCTGGATGTAGGTGCCCAGGTGTTTGTCCGGGCCCCAGATGATGGTCTCGCCGTTATCCATCAGGCTTTCGACGATTTCCAGCGCGCAGCTGGACGTCACTACCCAGTCCGCACGCGCTTTGACCGCCGCTGAGGTGTTGGCATAGACCACCACAGTACGTTCCGGGTGTTGATCGCAGAACGCCGAAAACTCGTCCACCGGGCAACCCAGGTCCAGCGAGCACGTCGCTTCGAGGGTCGGCATCAGTATGCGTTTTTCAGGATTGAGGATCTTAGCGGTTTCGCCCATGAACTTCACACCGGCAACGACCACGGTCTTGGCCGGGTGAGCGCTGCCGAAACGAGCCATCTCCAGTGAGTCGGAGACGCAACCACCGGTTTCTTCGGCCAGGGCCTGAATCACCGGATCGCAATAGAAGTGAGCAACCAGCACCGCGTCCTGAGCCTTGAGCTCGGCAGCGATGGCGGCACGATAGAAAGCTTCCTCCTCGGCGGTCAGCGGCTTGGGCTGCTTGGCGTCGAGGTGAGCTTGAACCAGAAGGCGTTCGGAAATCTGCGTCATGTTTGCAAGACCTGCAGGCGC
Organism: Pseudomonas arsenicoxydans; assembly: GCF_900103875.1. NCBI lineage: Bacteria > Pseudomonadati > Pseudomonadota > Gammaproteobacteria > Pseudomonadales > Pseudomonadaceae > Pseudomonas > Pseudomonas arsenicoxydans. The sequence continues at coordinate 6,070,340 of NZ_LT629705.1, forward strand.
ATTCGCGCGAAAGTCGAGTATACACCCGGCTCCGGACCCTTCAGGGTACCGCCGGAGAGTGAGTATTCATCAGGCACGGACAGCGGTGAAGAGGCGCAAGGCTACAGAATATCGGCTGGATGCAAAAGATGATTCTGACCTGTGCCATGTGGTGCAGCCCCGCCAGGAGGCCAGCACAAATCGCGGACAAAAAAAAATCCGGAAATCCTCACTTGCGTGGGCCTTCCAGACTTTTAAAACTGCTACAAAAATGGTGGGTCGTGTGGGATTCGAACCTACGACCAATTGGTTAAAAGCCAACTGCTCTACCAACTGAGCTAACGACCCGCTGTGTGGTGGCGCGTATAATACTGATTTTTAAGGACTATTCAACACCTAATTTAAAATAAATCAAAAATAAGGTGTTGGGTCGCTTACGCCGGCTGCTGCAAAGCCTTCCGCACGCAGTCGGCAGCTGTCGCATTTGCCGCACGCACGGCCATTGTCGTCGGCCTGATAGCAAGAAACGGTCAGCCCGTAATCGACACCCAGCTTCACGCCTGCCTGCACGATCTGCGCCTTGCTGAGGTTCTGCAGTGGCGCCTGAATACGGAAGCCATTGCCTTCTACACCCGCCTTGGTCGCCAGATTGGCCATGCGCTCGAAGGACTCGATGAACTCAGGCCGGCAGTCTGGATAACCGGAGTAATCCACGGCGTTCACACCAATAAAGATGTCACGTGCGCCCAGCACCTCAGCCCAACCCAGCGCGAGGGACAGAAACACCGTGTTGCGCGCAGGCACGTAAGTCACCGGAATACCTTCGCCCGGCACCTCCGGCACGTCGATGCTGCTATCGGTCAACGCCGAACCGCCGATACCGTTCAGGTTCAGGCCGATCACCTTGTGCTCGACCACACCAAGGTCGCGGGCAACACGCTCAGCCGCGTGCAATTCGGCGTGGGAACGCTGACCGTAGTCAAAGCTCATGGTGTAGCAGCTGTAGCCTTCGGCACGGGCCATGGCCACGACAGTCGCCGAATCCAGGCCGCCGGACAGCAGGATGACCGCACGCTTTTCAGTAGTGTTCAGTTGTTCAGTCATCTCAGCGCCCCGGCTCGTCATTCCAAAGATATTTATGCAGCTGCAATTGCAGACGCACTGGCAGGTTGTCCGCCACCACCCAGTCAGCCAGGTCCCGCGCATTCAGGTCGTGATGACTTGGCGAGAACAGGACTTCGCCTGCTCGCTGGTCGAGACCGTACTGGATGAGTTTGGACACCGCCCAGTCGTAGTCTTCCCGCGAGCAGATGACAAACTTCACCTGGTCGTTGGGCGTGAGCAGTTCGATGTTCTCGTAGCGGTTGCGGTGCGCTTCTTTTGAACCCGGGGTTTTCAAGTCGACAACACGACTGACCCGGGAATCTACCGCCGAGATGTCGAGAGCACCACTGGTTTCCAGTGACACTTCGTAACCGGCATCACACAACTGCTTGAGCAATGGGATGGCATTCGGCTGGGCCAACGGCTCGCCGCCGGTGACACAGACATAACGCGGACGAAAACCGGCCACTTGCTCGAGGATGTCGTCGAGCGTGCGCACGGTGCCGCCAGTGAACGCATAAGCGCTGTCGCAGTATTGGCAACGCAATGGGCAACCGGTCAGGCGCACAAAAACAGTGGGCAGCCCGGCAGTCCGCGTTTCCCCCTGCAACGAGTAGAAAACTTCGGTGATTCTCAATGTGTCTTGCATAGTCGCCACGGGCATGACAGCTAAACAGGCTGTCCGCCTCCGTCAGGCACTTCAAGGAACCCCGCCATCGCGCAGATCCCAAGAAGCGTGTTTCAAAAAAGGGTGTGAATTCTAACGAAAAAACCCGCGACAAGCGCGGGTTTCTTCAAAACGAGTTTCACAGGCCTACATTTTTTGCAGATCACGCTGGGCCAGTTGAGCAGCGGAAGTGCCCGGGTATTGCGACACCACCTGCTGCAAAATGCCTTTTACCTTGTCGGTATGACCGAGGCGGCGTTCTACATCAGCCAGCTTGTACAGCGAATCAGGCACTTTTGGATGCTTTGGATACAGCTGCGAAACCTTGGCAAAAGCCTGACCCGCGCCTTGCAGATCACCTTTGGCCAAATTCACTTCGCCCAACCAGTACTGGGCATTGCCCGCGTATTGGCTGTTCGGGTATTTGCGCAGAAATGCGGCAAAAGCCTGGCTGGCCTTGTCGAAATCCTTGGCTTTGATCAGGTCGAAGGCTGCGTCGTAGTACAGCTTTTCCTTCGCCGGATCGGCCGGTTCGCTACCCGCAGCGGGTGCCTGCGCGGCTGCAGCTGAGGCTGCCGCTCCTGCACTTGCGCCGACTGCAGCACCGGGGGCATTCAAATTGCCACCGGTGGAAGAATTATCAGGAGTTGCGGCTGGTGCTACGCCGGATCCTATGCGCCGATCAAGATCCTGGTATCGCTCCAGGTTTTCTTGCTTCATGCGCGCTACATCATTTTGCAGAACTTCGATCACGCCCTGTTGACGTGAAATCTGCTCCTGCATCGATTGCAGTTGGTTGAACAGCTCGCCCTGTGCCGAGACAGGGGCCGAAACCCCTCCCCCGGCATAGGCGCCGTTCGTACCGTAACCCGCAGGCGGATAACTGCTCCCGCTATTGTTATAACCGGAGTTGTTATCGACCACAGGAACCGCAGCCCACACCGCAAGCGATGTGAGACTGAGAGCCAAAACAGTTACAGCACGACGGCACGTTCGCATGACGAATTACTTACGCAGTTCGACGCGACGGTTTTGAGCCCAGGACTGCTCGTCGTTGCCGGTAGCAACTGGACGCTCTTCGCCGTAGGAAACCAGTTCCAGCTGAGCTGGGGAAACACCTTGCAGTACCAGGTAACGCTGAACGGCTTTCGCACGACGCTCGCCCAGTGCCATGTTGTACTCACGAGTACCACGTTCGTCGGTGTTGCCTTCCAGAACAACGCGAGCGCCGTTTGCTTTCAGGTCTTTGGCGTGAACGTCCAGAGCGCGCATGGCTTCTGGCTTCAGGTCCGAGCTGTCGTATTCGAAGTAGAAGGTGGTGATTGCGCGCAGAGCAGCTTCTTCGCTCAGGGAACCGTCAACGGCACCAGTGTTTGCGCCGTAACCAGCGTTTGGATCGACAGCGCCTTGACCGGCATTGTCGCCGCCTTTGGACGAGCAACCTACAGCTACAGCCATGGCCAGAGCCAGCGCAGCAAATTTACCAAACTTCAGCATTTCCATCGTGAAACTCCTAATGAACCCCAGTGTGTTAAGTAAAACGTGTAGCGCCGCGTCAGTTCAGGTAAGGGGACCAGGAAGGTTCTCTGACTTCGCCTTGTGCGGTAGGAAGCGGGAGCCTTACGCGTCCATTAATGGACACGAGCATCAAGACTCCCCGGCCCTGCTGGCGGGTGGCGTAGATTACCATGGTGCCGTTGGGCGCAACAGTAGGCGACTCGTCCAGAGTGCTATCAGTGAGGATCTTTACACTACCGCGCTGCAAATCCTGGGCCGCGACCTTGAAATTAGTGAAACCATCCTGGCGGTGAATCATTACCAGAGTCTTTTCATCAGCCGACAGTTTAGGGTTGGCGTTGTAGTTACCAATAAAGGTCACACGCTCCGCACCACCGCCACCGACGCTGGTTTTATAGATCTGTGGTTTGCCGCCACGGTCGGAAGTGAAGTAGATGGTCGAACCATCCTTGCCCCAGAACGGTTCGGTGTTGATGCCAGGACCGTTGGTGACACGACTGATCTGACGCGAACCCAGGTTCATCACGTAGATGTCCGGGTTGCCGTCCTTGGACAGTACGAATGCCAGGCGATTGCCATCCGGCGACCAGGCTGGCGCGCCATTGAGGCCTTCGAAGTTGGTGATCTGCTCACGGCGACCGGTGTCGATGTTCTGCATGAAAATACGCGGACGCTTCTGCTCGAAAGAGACATAAGCGATGCGCTTGCCATCCGGTGCGAAACGCGGCGACAGGATCGGCTCACGCGATTGCAGCAGGGTCACGGCGCGGGCACCGTCATAGTCCGAACGTTGCAGCGTGTAGCGCGTGTTCTTCTCGGAGAAACGCTCGGCCGTTACGTACAGCAGGCGTGTCGAGAACGCACCCTTGATACCGGTGAGTTTTTCGAACGACTGGTCGGCGATGTAGTGCGCCATGTCGCGCAGTTGATCGACGCTACCCGATACGCTGCCGGTCAGCACTTGCTGCTCGGTGGCGACGTTGAACAGCGCGTATTGAACCTGCAGGCGACCGCCCGCTGGAACGATACTGCCGACCATAATGTACTGGGCGCTGATGGCCTTCCAGTCACGGAAAATGATTTCGCTGGCCTGGCTCGGCTGGCTGATCATGTTCTGCTTTGGAATCGGCGAGTAATAACCCGAGTTACGCAGGTCGTTACCGATGATTTCAGCCATGTCGTCTGGCAGCACGGTGCCGCCCTGGAAGCCGAACGGCACTACCGCGATCGGGGTTGCCCGATCACTGCCGCTGGTGACCAGAATGTTTTTTTCATCGGCCGCCGCTATCCCTGCCAGGCAGCAGATAACGACAAGCATTCCTCGAAGAAGGTTTCTCACAAGGCTAGATCCTCAGGTGTGAATGTCATCTTGAATGAACGATACGGAGCGAAATCGCTCGGCTTCATTCCCTGCATTTCTGTCAAACGTCCAATATTCTTGACCGCCGCAACTGCCGACGCGTCGAACGGACCATCGCCACTGGACTTGGCCACACTGACCGAAGTCACTGTACCGTCCGGCAACATGCCGATTTGCAACACGACCGTCATGCCTTTGCGTGCCGAAGGTGGACGAGCCCAGCCTTCCGCTGCACGAGCACGAATCAAATCATCGAAACTGCCGGCGACTTCGTCACCTTGCTCATCCGCCAAGGCTTGTTGACGCTGAGGCGTGTCGGAAAGCAAATCTGCCAAGGCCTGGGCCTTTTTCTCTTCAGCGGATTTACGTGACGCTTCCTGCGATTTTTTCTTCGCAGCATCGGCGGCAGCTTTCTTCTTCGCGTCTTCGGCGACTTTCTTCTTCGCCTCTTCAGCTTCAGATTTCTTCTTGGCCTCTTCGGCGGCTTTCTTCTTCGCGTCTTCGACGATCTTTTTCTTGGCTTCTTCAGCGGCCGCTTTCTTGGCCTCTTCTTCAGCTGCTTTCTTGGCTTCTTCTTCAGATTTCTTCTTGGCTATATCAGCCAATTTTTTGTCTTCGGCCTTTTTGGCTTCGGCGGTCTTCTTGGCTTCATCGGCTTTCTTGGCTTCATCAGCCTTTTTGGCCTCTTCGGCTTTCTTCGTCTCGTCGGCCTTCTTGGATTCTTCGGCTTTTTGAGCCGCGTCTTCCTTCTTTTGTTCCGCGGCTTTGATCGCTTCCTGCTCGATCTTTTTCTGTTCCATCTGTTCGACTTCGGTCTGACGCGCAGCGGATTTCTGCGCTTCACCCGCAATCTTCTGATTGGTCTGGGTGGTCGCCCGACTTTTCGATTTCAGCTGGTACAAGGTCGCCTGGACAATCGGCTTGGCCGGCGGCAGCTCCGGTGTGAAGGCAAAACTGACGAACAGCATGCCGAACACCAGCACGTGCAAGACAATCGCCCAGACACTAGGCCAGAAGTAGCTTTCCGAGGCGGACGGCTCTCGCATTTGCTGCATCAGGGTGCCTCGGTAATCAAGCCAACATTACCGACCCCGGCTTTCTGCAATCCGCCCATGGCGCCCATCACGGAGCCGTAATCGACGGTCTTGTCGCCACGGATGAACACCTGGGTACGCTTGCCGCCTTCGGTCCCGGCACGAATGATCTTGGTCACCGCCTCGGTCATCTGCGGCAAGGTCATGGCCTTGTCCTGCTGCTTTTCGGTGTCGACTTCGCTGCCAAGGTTCCAGTAGTAGGTCTTGTCAGCCTTGATCGAAATGGTCAGGACCTGGGTGTTGTTGTCCTGCGGCAAGGCTTCGCTGGAAACCTTGGGCAGATCAACCTTCACGCCCTGATTGAGCATTGGCGCGGTCACCATGAAGATGACCAGCAGCACCAGCATCACGTCGATGTAGGGCACCACGTTCATCTCGGCAACCGGCTTGCGCTTTTTGCGAGCTCGAGCGATTAAAGCCATTGGAAATTACCTGCTTATTCTTCGCTGGTGTGCACTTTGCGGTGCAGGATCGCCTGGAATTCATCGGCGAAGGTGTAGTAACGGCCCAGCAGGGTTTCGCTGCGAGCAGCAAAACGGTTGTAAGCGATAACGGCCGGAATAGCGGCGAACAGACCGATCGCGGTGGCGATCAGTGCTTCGGCGATACCGGGAGCCACAGTGGCCAGGGTCGCTTGCTGGGCAGTGGCCAGGCCACGGAAGGAGTTCATGATCCCCCAGACAGTACCGAACAGACCGATGTACGGGCTGACGGAACCCACGGTGGCGAGGAACGGCAGGCTCTGCTCGAGTTTTTCTTCTTCACGAGAGATGGCAACACGCATGGCACGGGCCACACCTTCCATGACCGCCTCCGGATCTACGCCAGGCTGCTGACGCAGACGGGAGAATTCCTTGAAACCGGCACGGAAGATCTGCTCGACGCCCGAATCCGGATCAGGGTTACTGCCGGCCTGACGGTAGAGTTTGGACAGGTCGATACCCGACCAGAAGCGCTCTTCAAAGCTCTCCAGGGCACGTCGACCGGCGCGCAGCAGGTTACTGCGCTGAAAGATCATGATCCATGAGGTCACCGATGCGGCTACCAGGATCAGCATTACCAGTTGCACCACGATACTGGCATTGCTGACCAGGCTCCACATGGAGGAATGGTCGACGACGTTAGCTTCCACGCTTTATCTCCTGCTTTGAGTGTGTACCCGCGCCGCTCACGTCGGCAAAGGCCGCACGTAGAGCTTCGGGAATGGCCCGGGGTTTCAAACTGTCAGTGCGCACACAGGCCACCAAAAACTGCCCTTCGCAGAGCAGCACATTATCCGTTGCCCGCCTGACCTGCTGTTTAAAGCGCAGGCTGACACGGTTCAATTCGATTACTTCAGCGCTTACCAAAAGCTCGTCGTCCAGTCGCGCCGGCGCGTGGTAACGCGCTTCGCTGGAATGCACGACAAACAACAGGTCCTCCCCTGCCAGCGCCGATTGGGCAAAGCCCAGATCCCGGAGCCGCTCGGTTCGAGCCCGTTCCATAAACTTGAGGTAATTGACGTAATACACGATGCCGCCCGCATCGGTGTCCTCGTAATAAACGCGACAACGAATTGCGAAAGGCTCAAGCCCGTTTTGCGCGCGCATACTCTAGTGCTTACTCCTCAGGTTGCCAATCCAGCCAGGCAACTGTTTTTCATTGATTCGCGGCTTTCTGGCGAAAGCACGGTCCTGAGACCGCACAAACTCCGAATAAATCAGCGCGCAAAGGTGATTAATCGTCCACGGCATCGAGGAACTCGTCTACCACGGGCATCTCGCCCAATCGTGACGGAATGTTTAAACCGAAGTGCAGATACGCATGCCGGGTAACGACTCGTCCCCGCGGCGTACGCATGATGTAGCCCTGCTGGATCAGGTACGGCTCCAGCACGTCTTCAATGGTGTGGCGTTCTTCACTGATGGCGGCCGCCAGACTGTCGACACCGACCGGCCCACCGTCGAACTTCTCGATCATGGTCAACAGCAGACGCCGGTCCTGGTGGTCGAAGCCACGCTCGTCGACATCCAGCAGGTTCAACGCCAGGTCGGCAATCGGTTTGGTGATGTGGCCCTTGGCACGAACTTCGGCAAAATCGCGCACCCGACGCAGCAGACGATTGGCGATCCGCGGAGTGCCGCGAGCACGGCGGGCGATTTCGAAAGCGCCTTCCGGGTCCAGTGGCAAACCGAGAATGGCCGCCGAACGACTGACAATCGTCGCCAGGTCAGCCGTGCTGTAGAACTCCAGGCGCTGGACGATCCCGAAACGGTCGCGCAACGGGTTGGTCAGCATGCCGGCGCGGGTGGTCGCGCCAACCAGGGTGAAGGGCGGCAGATCAAGCTTGATCGAGCGCGCGGCCGGTCCTTCGCCGATCATGATGTCGAGCTGGAAATCTTCCATCGCCGGGTACAGCACTTCCTCGACGATTGGCGACAGCCGATGGATTTCGTCGATGAACAGCACGTCATGCGGCTCAAGGTTGGTCAACAGCGCGGCCAGATCGCCCGGGCGCTCGAGCACCGGTCCCGAGGTACTTTTGATCGACACGCCCATTTCCTGGGCGATGATGTTGGCCAGGGTGGTCTTGCCCAGGCCCGGCGGGCCGAAAATCAGCGTGTGGTCCAGGGACTCGTTACGCCCGCGAGCCGCCTGGATGAACAACTCCATCTGCTCGCGTACGGTCGGCTGGCCAATGTACTCGGCCAGGCTGACAGGGCGAATCGCCCGGTCCTGGACTTCCTCGCGGTCGCGAGGGCCAGGCGTGGCGGTAATCAGACGATCAGCTTCAATCACTTAAATCATTCCCTTCAGGGCACGACGAATCATGTCTTCACTGCTCAAGCCTTTCTCCTTGATCGCAGAAATCGCCTTGCTGGCTTCCTGCGGCTTGTAGCCCAGGGAAATCAGCGCGCTGACTGCATCATTTTCGGCGGTGGCGACCGGCGCTGGCGCATCAGGCCCGCCCGGCTGGTTCGGCACCAACGCAAACATCGCCGGTACAGTTTCCCAGGCCTTGAAGCGGTCCTTGAGCTCAACCAGCAAACGCTCGGCGGTCTTCTTGCCCACGCCCGGTACCTTGGTCAATGCCGAAGTGTCCTGGGACTGAACGCAACGGACCAACTCGTCGACTTCCAGGCTCGACATCAGCGCCAGGGCCAATTTGGGCCCTACACCATTGAGACGGATCAACTCGCGAAAAAAGTCTCGCTCACGTTTGCCATAGAAACCATAGAGTAACTGCGCGTCTTCGCGTACGACCAAATGGGTGTGCAAGGTCAGCGGTTCACCGACCGACGGCAAGCGATAAAGCGTAGTCATGGGCACTTCCAGCTCATACCCCAGACCGTTTACATCCAGAATCAGGTGCGGCGGCTGTTTCTCAGCCAGTGTGCCGCGCAAGCGTCCAATCACGTTTCAGATCCTTGAGCGTTGGCCAGATCAATGACTGGCGACTGACAGAACAAGGGTTTTTCGCCGGCAACACAGGCGCAAAACCCTCATTCCCTAAAAACGACTGCTGATGCTATCAGAGACGCAGGCGCCCGCCACGACTGCGTGCCGCTCCCAGACCGTGCGGCAACAGGCTCGATCGGGTGTGGGCATGGCAAATGGCAATGGCCAGGGCGTCCGAGGCATCGATTTGCGGCTTGCTGGTCAATTTCAGCATGTGCATGACCATCATCTGCACTTGCTCTTTATTCGCCGCCCCCGTGCCGGTCACCGCCTGCTTGACCTGGGTCGCGGTGTACTCGGCGATTTCCAGGCTTTCTTCGGCACCGGCAACAATCGCCGCCCCCCGCGCCTGTCCGAGTTTCAACGCAGAATCGGCATTGCGCGCCATGAAGACCTTTTCGATCCCCATGGTCACAGGACCGTAGGTCTGAATGACTTCCCGGACACCGCGATAGACGATTTGCAGACGCTCATGCAATTCGCCGGAACCGGTGCGAATGCAGCCCGACGCCACGTACACGCAACCCCGCCCGGTATCGCGAACCACGCCATACCCGGTAATGCGCGAACCAGGGTCGATACCAAGAATTAAAGTCATAACGCCTGCGGGTTGAGTAAAAGCAAAATATCCAATACACCAAATAACAATTGTGGGAGCTGGCTTGCCTGCGATGGCATCACTTCGGTCTGTCTTATACACCGAGGTGATGGCATCGCAGGCAAGCCAGCTCCCACATTAGATCTTAGCCGCCCTTAACCCAGCTGCGCGGCGACCGATTCCGGAATGTCCGCGTTGGAGTAGACGTTCTGTACGTCATCCAGGTCTTCGAGCATGTCGATCAGCTTGAGCACCTTCTCGGCGCCCTCCAGGTCCAGTCCGGCGCTGGTGGTCGGCAGCATCACGATTTCCGCGTCATCACCTTTGAAACCGGCCGCTTCCAGCGCGTTGCGCACGGAGTAGAAACCGGCGAACGAGGTGAACACGTCGATCGAGCCGTCTTCATGGGTCACCACGTCATCAGCGTCGGCTTCCATGGCCGCTTCCATCAGGGCATCTTCATCGACACCCGGCGCGAAGGAGATCTGCCCCTTGCGCTCGAACAGATACGCCACCGACCCGTCAGTCCCCAGGTTGCCGCCGCACTTGCTGAAGGCATGGCGCACGGCAGCTGCGGTGCGATTGCGGTTATCGGTCATGCACTCGACCATCACCGCAACGCCGCCCGGACCGTAGCCTTCGTAGGAGAGTTCGACCATGTCGTCGGTGTCGGCAGCGCCAGCACCGCGGGCCACCGCGCGATCGATGATGTCGCGACTCATGTTCGCGCCCAGGGCCTTGTCCAGCGCCAGACGCAGACGCGGATTGGAACCCGGATCACCACCGCCCTGACGGGCAGCAACGGTCAGTTCACGAATCCACTTGGTAAAAATCTTGCCCTTCTTGGCATCCTGACGTTCTTTGCGGTGCTTGATGTTCGCCCACTTGGAATGACCCGCCATAACTCGCTCCGAATTCTCTTTGAAACATTGCCCGCCGCGTATTAACGCAGGCCAGCAAGAAAAAAATCTCGACCTGTAAAAAAGGCGCATCCCATAAGGATGCGCCTTCAGGGTCAGTCTTACTCTGCTTTTGGCGTTTCGCGCAGACGAATGTGCAATTCGCGCAATGCCTTGGCATCTACAGCACCCGGAGCCTGAGTCATGACGTCAGCCGCGCTCTGGGTTTTCGGGAAAGCGATCACTTCACGGATCGACTGGGCACCAGTCATCAGCATAACCAGACGGTCCAGACCGAAGGCCAGGCCACCGTGCGGCGGCGCGCCGTACTTCAAGGCATCGAGCAGGAAGCCGAATTTCTCTTCCTGTTCTGCTTCATTGATACCCAACAGGCGGAATACCGTCTGCTGCATTTCCTTGCGGTGGATACGGATCGAACCGCCACCCAGCTCGGTGCCGTTCAGGACCATGTCGTAGGCACGGGACAGAGCGGTCGCCGGATTGGCTTCCAGTTCTTCCGGTGTGCATTTCGGCGCGGTGAACGGGTGGTGCAAGGCGGTGAAGCTGCCGTCGTCGTTCTCTTCGAACATCGGGAAGTCGACGACCCACATTGGCGCCCACTTGCAGGTCAGCAGGTCCAGGTCGTTACCGACCTTGATACGCAGCGCGCCCAAGGCTTCGCTGACGATCTTGGCCTTGTCGGCACCGAAGAACACGATGTCACCGTCAACCGCGCCAACGCGATCGAGGATCACATTGAGGTTGGCTTCAGGGATGTTCTTGACGATTGGCGACTGCAGGCCTTCGACGCCCTTCGCGCGTTCGTTGACCTTGATGTACGCCAGGCCCTTGGCACCGTAGATGCCGACGAACTTGGTGTAGTCGTCGATCTGCTTGCGCGGCATGCTCGCTGCACCGGGCACGCGCAAGGCGGCAACACGGCATTTCGGATCGTTGGCAGGACCGCTGAAGACCTTGAAGTCGACTTCTTTGAGCTGATCGGCAACATCCACCAGTTCCAGCGGGTTACGCAGGTCTGGCTTGTCGGAACCGTAGCGGCGCATGGCTTCTTCGAAAGTCATGTGCGGGAATTCGCCGAATTCCAGATCCAGCACTTCCTTGAACAGGTTGCGGATCATGCCTTCGGTCAGGCCCATGATGTCTTTTTCATCGAGGAAGCTGGTCTCGATGTCGATCTGGGTGAATTCCGGCTGGCGGTCAGCGCGAAGGTCTTCGTCACGGAAGCACTTGGCGATCTGGTAGTAGCGGTCGAAGCCGGCCACCATCAACAGTTGCTTGAACAGCTGCGGCGATTGCGGCAAGGCGAAGAACGAACCGGCGTGAGTACGGCTCGGCACCAGATAGTCACGCGCACCTTCAGGGGTCGCACGGGTCAGGATCGGCGTCTCGACATCGAGGAAGCCGTTCTCGTCCAGGTAGCGACGGATGCTGGTGGTCATGCGCGAACGCAGACGCAGCTTCTCGGCCATTTCCGGGCGACGCAGGTCGAGGAAGCGATAACGCAGACGGGTTTCTTCACCCACGTCCGAGTACTCGTTCAGCGGGAACGGCGGGGTTTCCGACTCGTTCAGCACTTCCAGCTCGTAGCCCAGGACTTCGATCATGCCCGACGCCATGTTGGCGTTGGTTGCACCGGCCGGACGCAGGCGTACCTTGCCGGTGATCTTCACGACGTATTCGCTGCGCACACGATCGGCGGCGGCGAAGCTTTCGGCGCGGTCCGGATCGAACACCACCTGGGCCAGACCATCACGATCACGGATATCGAGGAAAATCACCCCACCGTGGTCACGGCGACGGTGAACCCATCCGCAAAGGGTAATTTCCTGGCCTTCCAGGCTTTCGTTCAGTTGGCCGCAATAATGGCTGCGCATCATGGTAGTGGTTTCACTTCTCGTAATTCGAAATTCGGTTGGAGACCTTGTTCATACCCGGCACTTGAATAAGGCGCCCGATATGCCAAGAACTCGCACGTGTCGTTCAACTCAGGCCCTAGACCCTAGTCAGCTTTGTCGCCGCCGGCCAGGTTCTTCTTCGAACCGGTCTTGAAATCGGTTTCGTACCAACCGGTGCCGCTAAGGCGGAAGCCCGGCATGGACAGCATCTTTTTAAGCTCTGGCGCCTGGCAGGCAGGGCAGTCGACCAGCGGTGCTGCGCTGATCTTTTGAATGGCTTCCAACTGATGACCACAGGAAGCACATTGATAGTCGTACATCGGCATGGGGGTTGTCTCGGCGATCAGGTTGCTACCGCGCACGCTGGGTTTTGCGGCAAAGCGCGGGATTATATCCATTAAATGCAGCCTGTGCAGCCGTAAGACTGCACAGACCGACACTCTGCCCGATACACCGCAGTGGCTAAGGCATTGCGACGCAGCCACCCTCCTTCAGGCTGCGCACCACGCAGACAACCCGCACCAGCCCGGTGAAGTTCCTGACGCCACCGTGACGCAGATGCACTTCGCGGTCCACATGCGACAACAAGGCACTGACCGAGCAGCAATTGACCTTGGCCATGTCACCCAAAATATCCCAGTACACCTGTTCAAGCCGCAAACAGGTGGCAAAACCATTCAAGCGCACCGAGCGGGATAACGGCTGGGCCAGCCCCATATCAAATTCGCTGACAAACGGATCAACCCTTATTTCCTTGATCGGGCCTCCCTTCCCTTCGCCTAGCCTGTCTTCGTACACCATATCGTTGACACTCCTTTGCCATCGTTGCCTTCTGTAAGAGCACTATCGGTCGCCTTATAAAAGCGCAGGCGCAAAGGTATATCCAGATGACTTTATGACCATCGACGTAGGATAAGCCAACAGGTGAAGGGCGATCATGGAGACCGTCCTAGGCCGGCCATTTTCCTACAAGGTCAGGCGAGTTTTGAGGTGGGCAAAACAGACTTTGCGAAGTGGAAGGGAGCACTCGAACCAAATTTTCGATTTTCTTCCTCCCGACATCCAGCCGGCGCAGAACAACTCAACAAACCCAGTGTCACCCCACAGATATCGCTACCTGAGCCACTTCCCGCTTCAGGACACCGTCGGACTGCCTGATTTGAGTAGCTGCAGGCTTTGCTGTTAAATAGGCAGTGTGTCGCTACCGCCTATTTTCCGGGGGCCGCGCATAGGCTGGTACCGGGTACGTGTCCAACGCCTCTTATTGTTCTGAAGCGAACCGTGCTCCATCAGCTCTTCCTTGTGATCCGTCTTAACGTGAGTTAATCAAAATGTTGAAAATCGTTCACCTGCTAACGGGCGCAGCAGCTTTGCTGCTGTCCTTCATACCCAGTCTGCAACCCGAAGCTGCTCCTTACCTGCAACAACCCGCTGCGCTGTACCTGGCCTTTTTCGGCCTGCTCAACCTTACCCTTGCTCCGGTGATTCCTTACTGGAACAAAGGTCCACGTCATCAACTGCAAAACCTGGTCAGCGCCCTGCTGGTCCTGGCCGTCGTCCTGCAAACCGTTTCGCTGATCGCGAAAATGCCGGACATCGCTGGCCAACCTGCCGTTCTGTTCAGTCTGCTGGCCGCGCTGATCGCCGTTCTCCTGCACCTGGCCATCAGCTTCTACAAATCTTCACCGGCCGCCGCCTCGCCAAGCTATGACATGAGCAACCGCGATACCGGCACCGTCAAGTGGTTCAATACCTCTAAAGGCTTCGGCTTTATTTCCCGTGATTCCGGCGATGATATTTTCGTGCATTTCCGGGCGATTCGTGGCGAAGGTCACCGTGTTCTGGTCGAAGGCCAGCGCGTGGAATTCTCCGTCATGAACCGTGACAAAGGCCTGCAAGCCGAAGATGTGATCGCCGCACTGCCGCGCCGCTGATTCCAGGGCCCAAAAAAAACCGCGAACAGCTCAGGCTGTTCGCGGTTTTTTATTGCCTGCTGCTTAGTAATGCGGCGGTGGCGCCTCTTCCTCGAAGGACTCGAACTGGCCGGCCATTTCTTCTTGCCGCTTGAGCAGCGCGGCCATCTGCATTTGCAGACGCTCCACCGCACGCTGCTGCGTCGCCAGCACATCACTCAATGACTGGATGGTATCGTCCTGAAAGGCCAATTGGCTCTCCAGATCGTTAACGCGCTCTTCCAGGTTCATGATTCACCCCTCCAGAAACGTGAAGTCTTCGGTTAACAACAGGCGCAACCGCTCGCGAATCGTTGCGATCTGCTCTGCGCTGTAAGGCACCGACGGGTGTTTACCCCAGACCGGCGCGGGCCAGGCGGCATCTTCTCGCTTGCGCACAATCACATGCATATGCAACTGACTGACGACATTGCCCAGGGCTGCGACATTCAACTTATCGGCGTCGAACGCGTCCTTGAGCAGTTCCGCCAGCGCCGTCGTTTCCTGCCACAACCGCTGCTGATCAGCGACATCCAACTGAAATATCTCACTGATATCGTCGCGACGCGGCACCAGGATGAACCAGGGGTAATTGGAATCATTGGATAACAGCAGCCGGCAAAGCGGGAAATCCCCGATCGGTAGTGTGTCTTGTTGAAGTCGTGGATCTAAAGCGAACACCGCGCGCACTCCCGCCTGGTCATCATTTTTCAGCTTAGTCCGCCTCCAGAGAGGCTGCGCACCAAGCGACAGGACGCCAGCATACCTGTGAAAGCGGCCTGCTTCACGACCAACCACTGCCAACGTCAGGCCACTGAAACGACATTTGCCATGCGAACGCCCTGTCGTGAGACATTTTCTAACACGACGCACCATCACAGCACCTGTTACGTCAGAATCAGCACGGAAATGACTGATAAACAATGAAGAGTTTCCAGACGAGCCGCACCCCCACTGTGTGAATTCAGTACAGCAATTGAAATTTTTTGCACCAAAATCGTACAGTGCGTCTACGCTGAGTGCGTCAGGCATCCGCCAATTACTCACTGGCGGGGTGAACCGGTAACGTTTCTGGTTGTCACGCCGTTGAACGGGAGGGTGCAACACGATGTAAACCGAGGCGTCAAGCTTGACCAACAGGTGCTTGAACCCCCCGGTTTTATGAGGTTTTTACCGCACCAGGCAGGCCTTCAGAAAAAAATAGCAACAGAATTCTGATTTGTGCACGCTTGTTGCATTCACACCCATATCGCCTTGGAGGCCTCCGCTGGAAGTGGAAGCCTCAAGGCAAATAAAAACAGCGGCAGGGTTGCCCGATGGAGATTCAAACGTTTCACCAGGGACTCTTTTTACCGATGTCCGAGTCTTGGAAAACAACGCTGAAGTTGTCATTCCGCTTGCATCGAGGCTGTAAATTTGCGACATCTACCAAGCTGTTTGCGACAGGGTCGTAAAGAAGCTGAAAGGTTAGATACGCAAGTATCGCCAACATGGTCGGCGTGATATAAGTTTGCGCCGACACAAAAAGAAAGAGCCGCCCAGATAATAAATCAGGTGGGACGGCAGTACTCTTCTAAAACCAAAGGAGCAAATCACGATGCGCGTGATGAAGTGGAGCATGATCGCACTGGCAGTTGCAGCAGCAGCCAGTACTCAGTTGGCAGTAGCCGCACCTTTCGTAAGCGACCAGGCAGAAGCCAAAGGTTTTGTTGAAGACAGCAAACTCGACTTGCTGGTTCGCAACTACTACTACAACCGTAACAAGAAAGACGGCGCTACTGACGACAAAGACTGGACCCAGGGCATCCAGGGCATGTACAGCTCGGGTTACACCCAAGGTCTGATCGGTGTTGGCGTTGAAGCTTGGGGTCAACTGGCTATTAAGCTGGACGGTTCCGACAAATATTCCGGTACCGGCAACATGACCGTGGGCTCTGATGGCGAAGTCAACAACAGCCAGGGCAAAGCCGGCGCTGCCGCCAAGTTCCGCATCTCCAAGACCGAACTTAAAATCGGCGACATGCAGCCAAGCACCGCTCCGGTGTTCGCTGTAGGCGGTTCCCGCATCCTTCACCAAACTGCCACCGGTATCCAGCTGCAGAGCAGCGAAGTCAAAGACCTTGACCTCGAAGGCGGTCACTTCACTTCGGCTACCAGCCAGGACAGCAACGCCCGTGATGGCGATCTGTGGGCTACTTACGCTGCAGTGAAAGCCAACTCCATCGACTACGTCGGCGGCAAGTACGGCATTACCCCAGACCTGAGCGTGTCGCTGTACGGTGCCAAGCTCGAAGACATCTGGAACCAGTACTACGCCAATGCGAACTACACCCTCGCACTGGGTGGCGATCAGTCGATCAACTTCGACGGTAACATCTACAACACCCGCGACACTGGTAGCGCTAAAGCAGGCGAAATCAACAACACCGCCTACTCGCTCGCTGCTGCTTTCTCGTTCCTGAAAGCGCACACCTTCACCCTGGGCTTCCAGAAAGTGAACGGCGATACCCCGTTCGACTACATCGGTGTGGGTAAAAACAACCGCGGTGGCGACTCGATTTTCCTCGCCAACTCCATCCAGTACTCCGACTTCAACGCCCCTGGCGAGAAATCGGTACAAGCCCGTTACGACCTGAAAATGGCCGAATACGGCGTACCTGGTCTGAGCTTCATGACCCGTTACGTGAAAGGTTGGGACATCGACGGTACCAACACTCCAGCGGGCAGCGCTTATACCGGCTTCTACGGTGCAGATGGCAAACACCACGAAACCAACGTTGAAGCCAAGTACGTCGTTCAAACTGGCCCGGCCAAAGATCTGTCCTTCCGTATTCGTCAAGCATGGCATCGCGCCAACCATGACGACGCGTTTGAAGGTAGCGTTGACGAGTTCCGCCTGATCGTTGACTACCCACTGTCGATCTTGTAATCGCAGTTGGTTAGTTAGTAAGCATAAAAAAAAAATGCCCATCTTCGGATGGGCCTTTTTCGTTGGCTAGAAACAATGTGTTTAAACGATCAGATCCGTGAGAAACATGCCTGACCAAAAAGTCAGACGTTGATCAAAAAACAATCACTGCACTGCAGATTCCTGCACCACACGAATCACCCGCTGTGGAAATGGAATATCAATACCCGCCGTTTTCAACCGATCCCGGGACTGTTCGTTGAACATGAACATCACATCCCAATAATCCGCTGTCTTCACCCACACGCGCAGAGAAACAGTAATCGAACTGTCGCCCAAGGTAGAAATGACTGCTTGTGGAGCCGGGTCAGTCAGTACACGAGGATCGTTGGCCAGTTCCAGCAACACTTCACGGGCCTTTTGCAAGTCCGCTTCGTAGTCCACGCCCACATCAAAAACAACTTTGCGGGTCGGCTGGCGATTTGTATTGGTAATGATACCGTTCGACAAGTTGCCGTTCGGCACGATGATGGTTTTGTTGTCGCCAGTGCGCAATACGGTGTGGAAGATCTGGATGCTGTCGACTGTACCGGCAACGCCTTGGGCTTCGATCCAGTCACCAATACGAAACGGACGAAACAACAGAATCAGCACGCCGCCGGCGAAGTTCGCCAGGCTGCCCTGCAAGGCCAGACCGATGGCCAGACCGGCCGCACCGATGGCCGCAACGAACGACGTGGTTTCGACGCCAATCATCGATGCCACGCTGACAATCAATAACACCTTGAGAATGATGTTCGCCAGGCTGCTGATGAAACCCTGCAGCGCGAGGTCGGCGTTGCGCAGTGCCAGCAGGCCACCGAGCTTTTGCGCCACTTTGTTGATCAACCACCAGCCGATGGCCAGGGTGATTACCGCCAGCAACACGCGGCTGCCGTATTCCATGATCATCGGAATCCAGGCTTGGGATGCCTTGACCAGGTTGTCTACTTCAGTATTCAAATCCATCTTCTTTCTCCTGATTTCCGGCTTCCCGGCACGCGAAAAAATGAACTGCGGCAATTACGACTTGCTCGCGAACGCGGCGTGTCATTCAACAGTGAAGTTGACTGATACGCCCTCTTCGCGGGCAAGCCCGCTCCCACAGGTTCTGTCTCTAAGGTCAGTCGCGGAAGTTGTTGAACTGCAGCGGCATGTCGAAGGTTTTGGCGCGCAGGGCCGCGATGGCTTCCTGCAAGTCGTCACGTTTCTTGCCGGTGATGCGCACTTGCTCACCCTGAATGGCTGCCTGAACCTTGAGCTTGGCGTCCTTGACGTGAGCGACGATTTTCTTCGCCAGCTCTTTGTCGATACCTTCCTTGAGGACCGCTTCCTGCTTCATCAGCTTGCCCGAGGCATAGGCGTCTTTGACTTCAAGGCATTGCACATCGATCTTGCGCTTGACCAGGGCCAGCTTGAGGATCTCGATCATTGCTTCGAGCTGGAAGTCCGCTTCAGCGGTCAGGTTGACGGTCAGCTCCTTTTCCTTGAACTCGAAGGTGCCTTTGCCTTTCAGGTCATAACGGCGATCGAGTTCCTTGACGGCGTTCTCGACCGCGTTGGTGACTTCGTGTTTGTCCAGTTCGGATACCACGTCGAACGACGGCATGTAATCTCTCCAGTAAAAAGGCGCGCTCGATAGCGATGGCGCGCGCTTGGCTTGCGGTTAAAATCGGGCTCATTATAACGGGTCTTTTCCAACCGATACTGCGAGCCTCACATGCCTGCGCCAAACCGAGCAAAAAGCTGATGTCTACCACCTGGCATGTTCTGGGCGCCGGCAGTCTCGGCACCTTGTGGGCCACGCGTCTGGCCCGGGCCGGGATACCGGTCAGATTGATCGTGCGTGACGAGCAGCGACTGCAGGCCTATCAGGCAGCCGGCGGGCTGACGCTGGTGGAGCACGGCGAAGCCCGCACCTATGAAATCCCCGGTGAAACGGCACACAGCAAGGAACCGATCAGCCGCTTGCTGGTGGCCTGTAAAGCTTACGACGCCGAGAGCGCCATCGCCCAACTGGCGCCGCGCCTGACGCCTGATGCCGAGTTGATCCTGTTGCAAAACGGCCTCGGCAGTCAGGATGCCGTTGCCGCGCAGGTCCCGCAGGCGCGCTGCGTGTTCGCATCGAGCACCGAAGGCGCGTTTCGCGACGGCGATTGGCGTGTGGTGTTCGCCGGTCATGGTTACACCTGGCTCGGCGATGCCGGCCATCCGGTGGCGCCAATCTGGCTGGATGACCTGACCGTCGCCGGTATTCCACATGAGTGGAGCACCGATATCCTGACCCGGCTGTGGCGAAAGCTGGCGCTCAACTGTGCGATCAATCCCCTGACTGTGCTGCACGACTGTCGCAATGGTGGCTTGCAGGAACATCACTGCGAAGTCGCCACCCTGTGCAGCGAACTGACTGATTTGCTGGAGCGTTGCGGTCAGCCCGCAGCGGCGCAAGACCTTCAACAGGAAGTTGAGCGAGTGATCCACGCCACAGCGGCCAATTACTCCTCGATGCACCAGGACGTCGCCAATCAGCGCCGAACCGAAATCAGTTATCTGTTGGGCTATGTCTGCAAATTAGCGGCGCGCCACCAGTTGAACCTGCCCCACCTCAATCAATTACAGCAGCGGCTGATTGCGCATCTGCGCAGCCTTGGATTGCCCAGCGACTGAGCAGCGGCTACGCTGGCCACTTGTTCCTTTTCAGCGATGAACCTGATGCCACTGCGCCAGCGTCTCGAAAACCTTCCCGTCGGCCAGAAACTGTTGGCCGCCCTGCTGGTGTTGTTGATCACCATCCTGCTGGTCGCCAACCTGACCTTTATCAGTGCCGCGTACTACATCTCCCAAGAAAGCATGGCCCCCCAGGCGCTGCAAACCATCGGCCGACTGGTGTCCAACCCGAGTCTGGTGGCCGATGCCTTGAAGTCGCCGGACAACGCCGAACGCTTGCTCAACGAACTCAACAGCTATTCACCGCTGCGTGCCGCCGCCCTTTATGACGGCAAGGGTGAGCGGCTGGCACAGCTGCAGCATGGCGACAGGCTGAACCTTCCGGACCGCTACCGGCACATCGAAGCCTGGCAAGCCACCGAATTTCGCAGCAATCAGGTGATCACCCTGCCCCGCCCCGGCACCGCGCCAGGGCACCTTTTGTTGGTGGCCAGCAGCGAATTGCCGGTGGCGTTCTACACCGGAACCCTGACCGCCAGTCTCGGCATCCTGATTTTCAGTGTGCTGTTGTGGCTGGTGATCGCCCGCCAGATCAAACGCCTGATTACACGACCGATCCATCAGTTGGAAGAGTTGTCACGGCAAGTGACCCGTGAAGAGAACTACGCCCTGCGCGCCTCCCGCGGCAACCACGACGAAATCGGCAGCCTCGCCGAGGCGTTCAACACCATGCTCTCGCGCATCGAGGCCCGGGAGCAGCAGCTCAAGCGTGCTCGGGATGACTCCCAGGCAGCTTACGATCAGGCCCAAGGACTGGCTGAAGAAACCCGCCACACCAATCGCAAACTGGAACTCGAAGTCCAGGTGCGGAGCAAGATCGAGAAAAAGCTCACGGGCTTCCAGAACTACCTCAACAGCATCATCGACTCCATGCCGTCGGCCTTGATCGCCCTCGACGAGCAGCTTTACGTGACCCAGTGGAATCAGGAGGCCAGCGCCCTGTCCGGCACGCGCCTGGACGAAGCGTTGAACCAGCCGATCTTCCTCGCCTTCGAGCCACTGAAACCGTTTCTGCCGCAGCTCAAGCAAACCGTTGAACAACACACCGTGGCCAAGATCGAGCGCGTGACCTGGTTCAAGGACGACGAACCCAAGCATTACGCCCTAACGTTCTACCCCCTGATGGGCGGTGCCGGACGTGGTGTGGTAATCCGTATCGACGACATCACCCAGCGCCTGTCCCTGGAAGAAATGATGGTGCAGTCGGAAAAAATGCTCTCGGTCGGTGGTCTCGCCGCCGGCATGGCCCACGAGATTAACAACCCGTTGGGCGCGATCCTGCACAACGTGCAGAACATCCGCCGACGCCTGTCACCTGATCTGCCGAAAAACCTGGAACAAGCCGAGCAAATCGGTATCCCACTCGAAACGGTCAACAAATACCTGCAAGCGCGGGAAGTGCCACAGTTGCTCGACGGCATTCAACAGGCCGGTGCCCGCGCGGCAAAGATCGTCACCCACATGCTCAGCTTCAGCCGCCGCAGCACCCGGCAAATGGCCCCGTGCGACCTGCCGGCGTTGATCGATCAAGCGGTGGAAATCGCTGGCAACGACTTCGACCTGGCCATCGGCTTCGACTTCAAGGGCCAGGCAATCATTCGCCAGTTCGACCCGGCGCTGGGACCGGTGCCCGGCACCGCCAACGAACTGGAACAGGTGCTGCTCAACCTGCTCAAAAACGCCGCCCAGGCCATTCACCAGCGTGAAGACGACAGCGAACCCGGGCGGATCATCCTGCGCACCAAACTGAATCCGCCGTGGGCCGAGATCCAGGTCGAGGATAACGGCATAGGCATGAGCGAGAACGTGCGCAAACGCACCTTCGAGCCATTCTTCACCACCAAGGAAATCGGCCAGGGCACCGGCCTTGGCTTGTCGGTCTCGTATTTCATCATCACCAACAACCACAAGGGACAGATGGAGGTGCAATCGACACTGGGTCAAGGCACCTGCTTCACATTGCGCCTGCCGCTGGCGGGCACCCCAGTGATCTCACAAGAACTCAATCAGCTATCGAGGTAACCATGGGCTTTCGCTTGTCGAAAATTTACACCCGCACCGGCGACAAGGGCGAAACCGGACTGGGCGATGGCCGCCGCGTGCCCAAGGACCATCCGCGGATCGAAGCCATTGGCGAAGTCGATACACTGAACAGTCAGGTGGGCGTGCTGTTGGCCGGGCTGACGACTGAAAGTGCGACGTATCCGGGGTTGAACGAAGTCATCGAAGTCTTGGCGCCTTGCCAGCATCGTTTGTTCGACCTGGGGGGTGAACTGGCGATGCCGGTGTATCAGGCATTGAACACTGCGGAAATCGAACGGCTGGAAGCGGCGATAGATCTGTGGAATGAGGAGTTGGGACCGCTGGAGAATTTCATTCTGCCAGGCGGCTCGGCGCTGATTGCCCAGGCCCATGTGTGCCGAAGCCTGGCGCGCAGTGCGGAGCGACGGTGTCAGCAGTTGAATGCGATTGAGCCGTTGGCCGGGGTAGGTCTGGCGTACATCAATCGGTTGTCGGATTTGCTGTTTGTGATGGCCAGGGTGATCGCCAAGCGGCAGGGGATTGCCGAGATTTTGTGGCAGCCGGCGGCTAAACCCCTGGATTAGTTTGCGTATTCAAGGACGCCATCGCGGGCAAGCCCGCTCCCACAGGTTCAGTGGTGTGCACAAACTTTGTGTTCAGCACCGATCACTGTGGGAGCGGGCTTGCCCGCGATGAGGCCAGCGGCTACACCAAAGAATCCGGCCAGAACGCCCGAATCCCCGCCACGCCCTGTGCTCCAGCTTCCCAGGCCTTCTGCCGTTCGGCCGGGCCAACGCCGCCGAGCAGGAACACCGGTTTGCTGAAACCCTCGATCAACGCCGAAGCCTGCTCCCAACCCAACGGCTGCGCATCAGGATGCGTCTGGGTCGGCTGCACCGGCGACAAGGTCACAAAGTCCACCCCCATCTCTTCGGCCAGCGCCAACTCTTCGGCATTGTGGCAAGACGCCGCCAACCAGCGCGACGCCGGCAACGGACGCCCCGCTGCTGCGTATTTGCGCAATTGCGCGGCGGTGATGTGCCAACCGGCGGACGGGAAGTCGCCCAACCATTCGAACGGCCCTTTGATCATCAACTGCGCCTTGCCGGCACACAGCCCCGCTGCATCCACGGCCAGATCGCGGTATTTCGGGTCGTAGCCGTTAGGCGCGCGCAACTGGATCAGCTTGATACCGTTGGCGATGGCTTTCTGAATACCGCGCAGCAACGCCGGGGTTTCCAGATCTTCCGGGGTAATCAGATATTCGGCTGGCAAGCGTGCCGCCGCAACGATCGGCCGGTTGGCCGCCGGGAATTCGTAACTCAGCAGATCGCGCTGGGACACCCATTCCAGAGGCTGGCCTTCGGCGCCGTGGGGTTCGCCGGTAAAGGCCGAGACTTCCCAGACGTCCAGCAACACCTGCTTGTCCGGGTAATCGTGGCGAACCTTGATCAACGGTCGCGCGGTGCTGACCACAATGCCCAGTTCTTCTTGAAGCTCGCGAGCCAGAGCGGTTTCGACGGATTCGTCGTCTTCGACCTTGCCGCCAGGGAATTCCCACAAACCGCCCTGGTGCTGGGTGTCGGCGCGGCGTGCGATCAGGACTTTGCCACTTCTGTCACGGATAACGGCGGCGGCTACGTGTACTCGTTTCACTGTCCAACCTCCTCCAGGCCTGCCTTCTGCCAGGCCTTGAACGCTGGCCATTGGTAAAGGGTTTCGACGTAGGCCTCGTCCACGGCAGGCAACTTCACCTGGTAGGTGCGCAGGCGCACGGCAATCGGTGCGAAGAATGCATCTGCCAGGGTCGCGTCACCAAACAGGAACGGACCGGTTTCAGTCGACGCCGCTCGGCATTCGGCCCACAACGCCAGCATGCGCTCGATGTCTGCTTGAACGTCAGCGGGGGTCGGCGATAAAGGAGCATCGTGGCTCAGGTCGAACGGCATGTTGCCGCGCATGGCGAAGAACCCGGCATGCATCTGCGCACAGGCTGAACGTGCCTGGGCACGGGCCGCGGTGTCTTTGGGCCAGAGGCCGGCGTCGGGAAATTGCTCGGCCAGGTATTCGGCAATCGCCAGGGAGTCAGCGATGGTGCCGTGTTCGGTTTTCAACAACGGAACCTTGCCGGTCGGCGAGTGCTTGAGCAGCCGCTCGCGGGTGTCCGGCTTGCCCAGTTTGATCAGTTCTTCGGTGTAGGGAGCGCCGGTGAGGTCAAGTGCCAGCGCGCCGCGAAGGGACCAGGAGGAATGCAGTTTGTCGCCGATGATCAGGTGGAGGCTCATGTTCGGGACCTTTTAATGAGGGAAGCAGGCCAGTCTTGTGGTGACTGGCAGTCCGTCATCGCGGGCAAGCCCGCTCCCACATTTGATCCCGCCGAACACAAATGCTGTATTCACTGGAGATCTCCTGTGGGAGCGAGCCTGCTCGCGATGGCAGCGACTCGGTCTAACGAATAATCAAGTACGGTACTCGGCGTTGATCTTCACGTATTCGTGGGACAGGTCGGTGGTCCAGATGGTTTCGCTGCAATCGCCGCGACCCAACTCGATCCGGATGGTGATTTCTTCCTGCTGCATCACCGCCGCGCCCTGGGCTTCGGTGTAGGTCGCGGCACGGGCGCCACGGCTGGCGATGCACACTTCGCCGAGGAACACGTCGATCTTGCTCACGTCCAGATTCGGCACGCCGGCACGACCGACAGCGGCCAGAATGCGGCCCCAGTTCGGGTCGGAAGCAAACAGTGCGGTCTTGATCAGCGGCGAGTGGGCCACGGTGTAAGCAACGTCCAGGCACTCTTGATGATTGCCGCCGCCGTTGACTTCAACGGTGACGAACTTGGTCGCGCCTTCGCCGTCGCGAACGATGGCCTGGGCCACGTCCATGCACACTTCAAACACAGCCTGCTTGAGCTTGGCGAACAACTCACCGTTGGACGAAGTGATTTCCGGCAGCGCCGCCTGACCGGTGGCGATCAGCATGCAGCAATCGTTGGTCGACGTGTCGCCGTCGATGGTGATGCGGTTGAATGACTTGTTGGCGCCATCCAGCAACAGGTTCTGCAGCACATCGCGGGAGACTTTGGCGTCAGTGGCGATGTAGCCGAGCATGGTCGCCATGTTCGGGCGAATCATGCCCGCGCCTTTGCTGATACCGGTGACGGTGATGGTCACGCCGTCATGCTGGAACTGACGGCTCGCGCCTTTTGGCAACGTGTCAGTGGTCATGATGCCGGTGGCGGCTGCTTCCCAGTTGTTGACCGACAGATCATCCAGGGCTGCCTGCAGGGCGCCTTCGATTTTCTCTACCGGCAGCGGCTCGCCGATGACACCGGTGGAGTACGGCAGCACCAGACTTGCATCGACGCCAGTCAGTTCAGCCAGTTTGGCGCACGTACGCTCGGCGGCAGCCAGGCCTGGCTCGCCAGTACCTGCGTTGGCATTGCCGGTGTTGGTCAGCAGGTAACGCACCGGGCCTTGCACGCGCTGCTTGGCCAGAATCACCGGAGCGGCACAAAAGGCGTTCAGGGTGAACACGCCCGCGACCGTGGAACCCTCGGCGCAGCGCATGACCACGACATCCTTGCGCCCAGGGCGCTTGATGCCGGCCGAGGCAATACCGAGTTCAAAACCGGCAACCGGGTGCAACGTTGGCAAAGGACCAAGACCAACAGCCATGAATGCGCTCCTTAATAAATGATGTCAGCACCGCTTTCAGGAAGAACGGTGGTTTAAATGGCAAAACGCCGCGACGGCTAATGCCGGTCGCGGCGCGGGTATTTCAGCGATTGAAACGGGTTTTACTGGATCTGCCCGTGGCAATGCTTGAATTTCTTGCCCGAACCGCAGTAGCACAGTTCGTTACGGCCCAGCTTCTGTTCGTTGCGGACAGGGGCGGTGGCAAGGGCTACATCAATCTCTTCACCGACCAGTTCCGGTTGCATTTCCAGGCCAGGAGCTTCGGCGTGTTCGAACTGCATGCGGGCGGCCAGTGCTTCGGCTTCCTGACGCAGGCGTTGCTCTTCGGCTTCCGGATCTTCGCGGCGAACCTGAACGTGCGACAGCACACGGATCGAGTCGCGCTTGATCGAATCCAGCAACTCGGAGAACAGCGTGTACGACTCGCGCTTGTACTCTTGCTTCGGGTTCTTCTGCGCATAACCACGCAAGTGGATGCCGTGACGCAGGTGATCCATGGTCGACAGGTGGTCTTTCCACAAGTCATCCAGCACACGCAGAACGATTTGTTTCTCGAAGGTGCGCAGCGCTTCGGCGCTCGCCTGCTCTTCTTTCTCGTTGTACGCCGCCAGCAGCTCGGTCATGAGCTTCTCGCGCAGGGTTTCTTCGTACAGGTGATCGTCTTCGTCGAGCCATTTCTGGATCGGCAGCGCCACACCGAAGTCGCTCTGCAACGCAGCTTCCAGACCGGCCACGTCCCACTGCTCAGGCAGCGATTGCGGTGGAATGTGTGCGCTGACGGTAGCGTTGAGCACGTCCTGACGGAAGTCAGCGATGGTTTCACCGATGTTGTCGGCGGCCAGCAACGTGTTACGCATGTGATAGATCACTTTACGCTGTTCGTTGTTGACGTCATCGAACTCGAGCAATTGCTTGCGGATATCGAAGTTACGGCCTTCAACCTTGCGCTGCGCCTTCTCGATGGCGTTGGTCACCATGCGGTGCTCGATCGCTTCACCGGACTGCATGCCCAACGCTTTCATGAAGTTCTTCACCCGGTCAGAGGCGAAGATGCGCATCAGGCTGTCTTCCAGCGACAGGTAGAAACGGCTGGAACCGGCGTCACCCTGACGACCGGCACGACCACGCAGCTGGTTGTCGATACGGCGCGATTCGTGACGCTCGGAAGCGATCACCTGCAAGCCGCCCGACTCCAGTACTTGCTGGTGACGTTTCTGCCAATCGGCCTTGATCTGGGCAATCTGCTCAGGGGTCGGGTCTTCAAGCGACGCAACTTCAACTTCCCAGTTACCGCCCAACAGGATGTCGGTACCACGACCGGCCATGTTGGTTGCGATGGTCAATGCGCCCGGACGACCGGCCTGAGCAATGATCTCGGCTTCTTTTTCGTGGAACTTGGCGTTCAGGACCTTGTGTTCGATGCCTTCTTTCTGCAGCAGCGCAGACATGTGCTCGGACGTTTCGATGGTTGCAGTACCCACCAGCACCGGACGGCCCAGGGTCATGCATTCCTTGATGTCATTGATGATCGCCGCGTATTTCTCTTCGGCGGTCAGGAACACCAGGTCGTTGTAGTCTTTACGCGCCAGCGGCTTGTTCGGCGGGATAACCATCACCGACAGACCGTAGATCTGGTGGAATTCGAACGCTTCGGTGTCAGCGGTACCGGTCATGCCGGACAGCTTGTTGTACAGACGGAAGTAGTTCTGGAACGTGGTCGACGCCAGGGTCTGGCTTTCGGCCTGGATGTTCAGGTTTTCCTTCGCCTCGATCGCCTGGTGCAGGCCTTCGGACAGACGGCGACCCGGCATGGTACGACCGGTATGTTCGTCGACCAGGACAACCTGACCGTCCTGCACGATGTATTCGATGTTGCGATGGAACAGCTTGTGCGCACGCAGACCGGCATAAACGTGGGTCAGCAGGCCCAGGTTGTGCGCCGAGTACAGGCTCTCGCCCTCGGCCAGCAGACCGATACGGGTGAGCATTTCTTCGACGTACTGGTGACCGGCTTCGTTGAGTTCGACCTGGCGGGTCTTCTCGTCGACGGTGTAATGGCCGGCCTTGGTGACGACGCCTTCCACTTCTTCGACGTGCAATTCCAGCTGCGGGATCAGTTTGTTGATCTCGATGTACAGCTTGGAGCTGTCCTCGGCCTGACCGGAAATGATCAGCGGGGTACGGGCTTCGTCGATGAGGATGGAGTCGACTTCGTCGATCACGGCAAAATTGAGTTCGCGCTGGAATTTTTCTTCCATGCTGAACGCCATGTTGTCGCGCAGGTAGTCAAACCCGAATTCGTTGTTGGTGCCGTAGGTGATATCGGCGGCGTAAGCCAGACGTTTCTCTTCCGGCGGCTGGAATGGCGTAACCACGCCGACCGTCATGCCGAGGAATTCGTAGAGCGGACGCATCCAGTTGGCGTCGCGTCGGGCCAGGTAGTCGTTCACCGTCACAACGTGCACGCCTTTGCCGGACAGCGCGTTGAGGTAAACACCCAGTGTTGCCACCAGGGTCTTGCCTTCACCGGTACGCATTTCCGCGATCATGCCTTCATGCAAGGTCATGCCGCCGATCAGCTGGACATCGAAGTGACGCATACCCATGACACGCTTACCGGCTTCGCGGGCGACCGCAAAGGCTTCTGGCAGCAGCTTGTCGAGGGTTTCCCCTTTGGCGATGCGGGCCTTGAACTCATCTGTCTTGGCACGCAATTGATCGTCCGAAAGGGCTACCATTTGCTCTTCGAAGGCATTGACGAGTTGCACCGTCTTGAGCATGCGTTTGACTTCACGCTCGTTCTTGCTTCCAAAAAGTTTCTTTAACAAAGGCGCAAACATATCGGCAGGATCTTCCACACTAAAGGGATGGAGGGCGGCCCCGTGAGTCGCCCGTGCAGCCCTCATGGCCGCATGCGAACGAGCATTCTACCCGGAAACGATGGTGAGGAAAGTGGCGTTGTTCCACGATGCATGCACTGCGCTATGACGGGGCTCACTTAAAATAAGGGCTTTTTGCGCAACTTCAAGCCATTCAAGGCAGAAGTTACTTGTTGATTTAATGGGTAAAGCGCGCGCAAAGCAATGGGTCGGGTGCATGCAGCGCTTTCTGCTACCATGGCGGCTCTGTTACTTCAGGTGTCTGATCATGGCATTTCGCCCTCTTACGGCCAGAGCACCCGCCGTTCTGCTTCGCGAAGCCAAACCGCTGAAAGCCATCTTCGGCCACGCTCAACGCCTGGGTCATTTACAACGTCTGCTCGAAAGCCAATTGCAGCCTGCCGCCCGCGAGCACTGCCATGTGGCGTCGTGGCGCGAAGGCAGTTTATTGCTGATCGTCACCGACGGCCATTGGGCGACCCGCCTGCGCTACCAGCAAAAACGTCTGCAACGGCAGCTACAGATGTTTGATGAGTTCGCCAGCCTGACGCGGATTTTGTTCAAGGTGCAGCCGCCGACCGTTCAGCAAGGCGCGGCAGGCCATACCATAAGCTTGTCGACCGATGCCGGCGCGACCATTCAGGCCACGGCCGACGGGATCAGCGATCCGAATCTGCGGGCGGCACTGGAACGACTGGCGGCGCACGCCAAACCCAAGGACTGATCCTGATCGTTCCCACGCTCTGCGTGGGAACGATCTGTTTAGCGGCGTTTGCTGCCTCCGAGCAGCGAACCCATCAAACCGCGTACCAGCTGTCGGCCCAATTGATTGGCCGCCTGGCGCATCGCCGATTTCAGCGCTTGCCCCGCCGCCGTCCCGAGGAATTCCCCGGCCTTATCGGTAAAACTAGGTTCCTCTGGCGCAGGTTTGCCCGGCACGGCCTCGGGCTCCGGCGCCAGTCCTTTGCGGCCCATCAATATTTCATACGCCGACTCCCGATCAATCGGCTTGTCATACCGCCCCTTGAACGGTGACCCGGCGATCAGCATCGTGCGCTCGGTTTCAGTCAACGGCCCGATCCGCGATTGCGGCGGCGCAACCAATACACGCTGGACCATCTCCGGCGTGCCCTTGTCCTGCAACGTGCCGACCAGCGCCTCGCCGATTCCCAGCTCAGTCAGCACCGACAAGGCGTCAAACGCAGGATTCGGCCGGAAGCCATCGGCCACCGCCCGCAAGGACTTCTGTTCTTTGGCCGTGAAGGCGCGCAGACCATGCTGGATACGCAGGCCGAGTTGGGCCAGCACGTCGTCCGGCAAATCGCCCGGCGATTGAGTGACGAAATACACGCCCACTCCTTTGGAGCGAATCAGCCGCACCACTTGTTCCAGACGATCCTGCAATGCCTTGGGCGTGCCCGCGAATAATAAATGGGCTTCGTCGAAAAACAGCGCCAGCAGGGGTTTATCCGCGTCGCCGCGTTCGGGCAGTTGCTCGAACAGTTCAGCCAGCAACCACAGCAGGAACGTCGCATACACCTTCGGCGCCTCGTGAACCAGACGACTGGCATCCAGCAGGTGAATGCGCCCGCGCCCGTCGACCGTTGGTTGCAGAATGTCTTCCAGTTGCAGTGCCGGTTCGCCGAACAGCGCTTCGGCGCCCTGTTGTTCCAGCGTCGCCAGACGCCGCAACAGCGCCTGGCTGGAACCGGTGGTCATCAACGCCGCATCGTCCCCCAGCAATTCGGGGTGGTCGCGCAGGTGATTGAGCAGCGCCTTCAAATCCTTGAGGTCGAGCAGCAACAGCCCTTCGCGGTCCGCGACCTTGAAGGCCGCGTACAACGCCGACTGCTGGCTGTCGGTCAGTTCCAGCAGACTGCCGATCAGCAGCGGGCCCATTTCGCTCAAGGTCGTGCGCAATGGATGACCGGACTGACCATGAATGTCCCACAGAGTGACCGGATAGGCCGCCGGCTTATGGTTCAGCCACGGCATCCCGGCGATTCGCTCGGCGATTTTGCCTTGAGGGTTGCCGGCAGCCCCCAGGCCACACAGGTCGCCCTTGATATCTGCGGCAAACACTGCCACGCCCGCATCGCTGAAGGCTTCGGCGAGGCGTTGCAACGTGACGGTTTTACCGGTCCCGGTCGCCCCCGCGATCAGACCGTGACGATTGGTCAGGCGCATGGCCTGGGCGACAGGCTGGCCGGCAAGGTCGGCGCCGATAACGAGTTGCGATGAGTCAGGCATTTTGTCACCCATGGTTAATCTTTGATCCTGCACGGCCGATACAAATAGTTGTGAGACCCATGCGAAACAAGCGTCGGTAATTCCCTAAGGAGAGGACGGAAATATCAGCTTTTTCAACATTGCCCAGTTTGCGTGTTTTTATAAAAGCACGCTCAGGACATAAAGACCTTAGCGGAACCCCCAAGCCATGAACAAAAACCTGCGCTTCAGCCACAAAATCTTGCTTGCCGCCGCCCTCATCGTTATTGCCGCCTTTGCCTCATTCACCCTCTACAACGACTATTTACAACGCAATGCAATCCGAAGGGATCTGGACAACTATCTACAAGAGATGGGTGGTGTCACCGCCAACAACATTCAAACCTGGCTGGCCGGTCGCAGCCTGCTGATCGAAAACATGGCGCAAACCGTTGCGCTGAACCCCGAAACGGGCAACGTCGCCAAGCTGCTTGAACAAAAGGCCGTGACGTCGACCTTCATGGGCGCCTACCTGGGTAACAAGGATGGTTCGTTCATCATCCGCCCGGACAGCAAGATGCCCGACGGCTATGACCCGCGCGCCCGCCCTTGGTACAAGAGTGCCCAGAGCGCCAGCGGTTCTGCCCTGACCGAACCGTATATCGATCTGGCGTCCGGCCAGTTGGTGATTTCCATCGTTAACAGCGTCCTCAAGGATGGCCAGAACATTGGTGTGGTCGGTGGCGACCTGAGCCTGCAAGTGATCGCCGACAGCCTCAACGCCCTGGACTTCGACGGCATGGGCTATGCGTTCCTCGTCAGCGCCGACGGTAAGATCCTTGTCCATCCAGACAAAGCGCTGGTGATGAAGACCTTGAAGGAGGCCTACCCGCAAGACACCCCGACAATCGGCAGTCAACCGAGCGAAATCGAGGTCGACGGCAAAACCCGCATCGTGACCTTCACCCCGATCAAGGGGCTGTCCTCGGTCAACTGGTACATCGGCCTTTCCGTGGACAAGGGCAAAGCCTTCTCCATGCTCAGCGAGTTCCGCACCTCGGCCATTATCGCGACGGTCATTGCCGTGGCCATTATTCTCGCCTTGCTCGGCATGCTGATCCGCATCCTGATTCAGCCATTGCACGTCATGACCCGAGCCATGGAAGACATCGCCGACGGTGAAGGCGATTTGACCAAGCGCCTGACCATACAGAGCAACGATGAATTCGGCGTTCTCGGAACCGCGTTCAACCGTTTTGTAGAGCGTATTCACAGCTCGATTCGCGAAGTGTCCTCGGCCACCGGCCAGGTCAACGAAGTCGCGCTGCGCGTGGTGGCTGCGTCGAACTCGTCGATGTTCAACTCCGACCAGCAAGCTTCGCGCACCAGCAGTGTTGCCGCCGCCATCAACGAACTGGGCGCTGCGGCGCAGGAAATCGCCCGCAACGCCGCCCAGGCTTCCAGCCAGGCCAGCGATGCCCGCAGCCTGGCCGAAGACGGCCAGCAAGTGGTGGATCGCAGCATCAAAGCGATGAATCAGCTGTCGAGCATGCTCAGTGCTTCAAGCACCAACATCGAATCGCTGAACAGCAAGACCGTGAACATCGGGCAGATTCTCGAAGTGATCACCAGCATCTCCCAGCAAACCAACCTGCTGGCGCTCAACGCCGCCATTGAAGCGGCCCGTGCCGGTGAGGCAGGACGCGGTTTTGCGGTAGTGGCGGATGAAGTGCGCAACCTCGCCCACCGCACGCAGGAGTCGGCCCAACAGGTGCAAACCATGATCGAGGAGCTGCAAGTCGGCGCCCGGGAATCGGTTAGCACCATGAGCGACAGCCAGCGCCACAGCCAGGACAGCGTGGAAATCGCCAACCTGGCGGGCGAGCGCTTGAATAGCGTGACTCAGCGCATTGGCGAGATCGACGGGATGAACCAGTCGGTGGCCACTGCAACTGAAGAACAGACCGCTGTAGTGGAGTCGATCAACGTCGACATCACCGAGATCAACACGCTGAACCAGGAAGGCGTAGAAAACCTGCAGGCGACCTTGCGGGCGTGTTCGGACCTGGAGCAGCAGGCGGCGCGTCTTAAGCAGTTGGTAGGCAGTTTCCGAATTTAAGGCGCTCTCACCGGCCTCATCGCGGGCAAGCCCGCTCCCACACGGATCTTTGTCGCACTGGAGATCAAATGTGGGAGCGAGCTTGCTCCGGGCGGCGTTCCGACGATAGCGGTCTGAAACACACCGCAAAAAACCTCGCCGATCCCCGCGCCACAAAACCCCAAACGAACATCTATCCTTCATTAAGGTCAATCAAGGGAGAACAACGGACCGGAGGGATGCTCATTGTGCATATCGCGGACATAACCATGTTCTACGCCCCGGCCAGCGGCGGCGTGCGCACGTATCTGGATGCCAAGCACCGGCGCCTGAGCATCAAGCCAGGCATTCGCCACAGTCTGCTGATCCCGGGCGCTCATTTGAGTGAACAGGATGGCGTTTACAAGGTTCCGGCCCCTGCCCTGCCTTTCGGCAAGGGTTATCGCTTCCCCCTCCGCCTGGCCCCATGGCGAAATGTCCTGCAAGTCTTGCAGCCCGATCTGATCGAAGTTGGCGATCCGTACCTCACCGCGTGGGCTGCGCTGGATGCCCGTCGGCAACTGGACGTGCCGGTAATCGGCTTCTACCACTCGGACCTGCCGTTACTGGCCAGAAATCGAATGGGCAATTGGGTGACCCCCAATGTCGAAGCCTACGTCAGCAAACTGTATGGCAACTTTGATCGGGTCCTGGCACCGAGCCAGGTCATGGCCGACAAGTTGATCGGCCTGGGCGTGAAGAATGTGTTCGTACAGCCGTTGGGCGTCGACCTGCAGACCTTTAATCCCGGCGCCAGGGACCCCGGCCTGCGTGCCGAACTGGGCATCGATGAAAACACCCATCTGCTGATCTTCGCCGGCCGTGGCTCAAAGGAAAAAAACCTGCCGGTCCTGCTGGCTTGCATGAAGCGTCTGGGGCCTCGTTATCACCTGCTCCTGGTCGGCTCCTCGATGCCCGCCGTGGTGCCGGACAACGTGACCGTCGTCGACGAGTTCTGCCCGGCCACGCAAGTCGCACGCTTGATGGCCAGCGCCGATGCGCTGCTGCATGCCGGCGATCAGGAAACGTTCGGCCTGGTGATTCTCGAAGCCATGGCCAGCGGCATTCCGGTCATAGCGGTCGCCGCCGGGGCCTTTCGGGAAATCGTTACGGAGTCTTGCGGCTTGCTGTGCACGCCCAACAATCCCATGGCGATGGCCAACGCTGTGCGTGAACTGTTCAGCATGGGCAGCGCCGCGCTAGGCAAAAGCGCCCGCAGTCATGTCGAACAGCACTATGCCTGGGACACCGTGGTCAACAGTCTGCTGGGCCACTATCACGCAGTTCTCGGCAGCCAATGGCCGCTGACCGCCAATGGTTGAATCCATGAACCCGCCCAGCCTGTTACTCGTGCTGCACGATGTTGCGCCGCAAACCTGGACCGATTACCAACCTTTTGTCGAAGCCGTCGATGCCTTGGGCGAGGTGCCGATGACCTGGCTTGTGGTGCCCGACTTTCACAGGCACAACGATCTCGACGCCCATCCAGACTTCAGGCGTTTGCTCACCCGTCGAGTCGCCCGAGGTGACGAACTGGCGTTGCACGGTTACTTTCATTGCGACGAAGGCCCATCCCCCCACAATCCCAGAGACTGGTTCATGCGCAGGATCTACACCCACGAAGGCGAGTTTTACAGCTTGTCGCAAGCCGCCGCTCTCGCCCGTCTGCGTGCTGGAATCGAGGTATTCCATCGCTATCAGTGGCCGCTGGAGGGCTTTGTTGCCCCGGCGTGGCTGATGAGCGACGGCACTCGTCAGGCGCTGCGCCAGTTACCGCTCAAGTACACCAGCGATCCCCAGCACCTCTATCGCCTGCCGGACTTCACTGCCATCGATGCCCCCGGCCTGGTCTGGAGTGCGCGCAGCGCCTGGCGTCGAGGCTTGTCAAAAGTTCTCAGCGACCAACGCGCACAGCACTGGCGGCAAGCTCCAGTGATTCGACTCGGCGTGCATCCGGTGGACATGCGCCACGGGTTTTCACGCAATTATTGGCTGCAGACCCTCAAGCGCCTGCTGGATGAGGGGCGTGTGCCAATGACCAAGGCCCAATGGCTCTCGTTGCAAAGTGACCGTATCGGTCGCGTCGCATGAGTCGCGGGATTCTGCTGTTTCTCGCCCTGCTTGCCGCGGTGCTGATTCCATTGCTGCTCGGCGGCAATCAGACATGGTCGCGGCTGCAAAACTTTCCGCTGAATGAATTGCTGATCATGTTCGGCATGATCTTTCTGTGCTGGGGAGTCAACACTCTGCGCTTGCGCCTGTTGCTGGGCGATCAATGCGACAAGGTCGGAAAGGTCAAAAGCCTGGGCGTGGTTATGGCGGCGGAGTTTGCCTATTGCGCCACCCCCGGTGGCAGCGGCGGACCGCTGACCATCATGGCGTTGCTGGCGCGTAACGGCGTGCGGCCGGCAAGGGGTAGCGCCGTGTTCGCCATGGACCAACTGAGCGATCTGCTGTTTTTCCTCTGCGCATTGAGCGCGATTCTGATTTACGCGCTGTTCCAGCACCTCAGCGAACGCCTGGAGTGGCTGCTGACCGTCAGCGCCATCTCGATGTTCGGCGGACTGATCACTTGCCTGGTGGTCGCCCGCTACCATCGACGACTGATTCGTCTGAGCGGCCGGTTGCTCGCCCGCCTGAATGTCAAAGGCACCACACGCCTGCGCTGGGCGCGAAAACTCCTGCACTTCCTGGCGGCGTTCACTGACACATTGAAGTTGCCGTGGCAGACACTGATCAAGGTGTTTGCGCTCACCTGCGTGCATTGGCTCCTGCGTTACAGCGTGTTGTATCTGGCGCTGCGCGGCCTCGGCGCGGATTTGCAGTGGGCCTGGTGCTTTCTGATCCAGATGCTGTCGCTGAGTGCCGGGCAATTCAGCCTGCTGCCGGGCGGTGCCGGCGCGGCGGAATTAACGTCGGCGGCGCTGCTGGCGCCGATGGTGGGCAAATCCACCGCGGCGGCGGCCATTCTGATCTGGCGTGCGGTGACCTATTACTTTTACCTGGTGGTGGGTGGCCCGGTGTTTTTGCTGATGCTGGGCCGACCGCTGCTGAAGAAGTTGATGAGTCTCAAGCAGGCTTAGGCGTGTCCTCGGCTTCTTGCTGCAATTGCTCCCACAACTCGGCGGCACCGGGAAACTCCGTGCCGTCTTCGGAGCTCATGTCATCCGGGTCGTAACGACTCAAACAACCTTCTCCCACTGTGGCGGGGGCCTTTGAAGTGGCTTTGTCGAGTGGATCGGCCATGGTCATGTCCTCAATGCAGAAACGGCGAAGGGCCTGAAGCGATTGAACGCCCAGGCCCTTCGAATTTCAACCGTATTGTGTAGCGATCAGAAGACCACGGTTTTGTTGCCGTGAACCAACACCCGGTCTTCCAGGTGATAACGCAGACCGCGCGCCAGTACCATTTTCTCGACGTCACGGCCGAAACGCACCATGTCTTCGATGCTGTCACTGTGGCTGACACGTACCACGTCCTGCTCGATGATCGGACCGGCGTCCAGCTCTTCGGTCACGTAGTGGCACGTCGCGCCGATCAACTTCACGCCACGCATGGAAGCCTGGTGATACGGCTTGGCCCCAACGAACGACGGCAGGAAGCTGTGGTGAATATTGATGACCTGGTGGGCATATTCACGGCACAACTCAGGCGGCAGGATTTGCATGTAACGGGCAAGTACCACCACTTCAGCGTCATGCTGTTTAACCAGGCGCGAGACTTCGGCGAAGGCCGGTTCTTTGTCCTGCGGATTGACCGGTACATGGTAATAAGGAATGCCGTGCCACTCGACCATGCTTCGCAAGTCGTCGTGGTTGGAAATGACGCAGGAGATCTCGCAGTCCAGTTCATCGCTGTGCCAGCGGTGCAGCAAGTCGGCCAGGCAGTGGGACTCACGGCTGGCCATCAACACCACACGCTTCTTCTGCGCGGTATCGGTGATGCGCCAGTTCATCGAGAACTCTTGGGCAATCGGTGCAAACGCTTCGCGAAAGGCTACGATACCGAAAGGCAACGAATCGGCACGAATCTCGTGACGCATGAAGAACCAGCCACTCAGATTGTCAGAGTGATGGCTCGCTTCCGTGATCCAGCCGTTATGTGACGCCAGAAAGTTACTGACTTTAGCAACGATGCCGACGCGGTCCGGGCAAGCAATCACCAGCCGAAAAGTGCGCATGAGGGTAAAACTCCAGAACTTCGCAAAGGCGGCTATTCTAGCGATTGCGCAGCAAAACTGCAGTATTGATGACACGTTCGCGCACGCAGGCCAGCGGAGTAGGTTCAATCAGCACCTCGCCTGCCCGCGCGATGGTGTTCTTGCACGCACTCTTCAAGAGCACAATTGTGAATATCTGTGATGACTGCATCACACTTTCAACTGCACCTGAAACTCGCGTCCTAATCCCAGCAACTAATTTAAGTAAAACACCGGTTAAATGTTTACTTGATGAAACACCCTGACTATTATTGCGGCACTGTCACCTGCCATCCAGCGCTAAACATAAGGTAGTCCCCATGTCCTTGATCAACGAATACCGCGCCACCGAAGAAGCTATCAAAGAGCTGCAAGCCCGTTTGAAGAATCTGTCCCAAGACGACAAACTGCAAACCGAGCTGGAATTCGAAGGCAAACTGCGCACCCTGATGGGCGAATACTCCAAGTCCCTGCGTGACATCATCGCGCTGTTGGATCCAGAATCCAAAACCAAAGCTCCACGCGGTGGCGCAGTAAAAACTACTGGCACCAAACGCGCCCGTAAAGTTAAGCAATACAAAAACCCGCACAACGGCGAAGTCATCGAAACCAAAGGTGGCAACCACAAGACTCTGAAAGAGTGGAAAGCCAAGTGGGGCGGTGACGTGGTGGAAGGCTGGGCTACTCTGCTGGGCTAAGCCGCAGAGTTTGTCAAAGACTTATCCGCGACAAAAAATAACGCCAGCAGATGCTGGCGTTTTTTTATGCCTGCAATTCAGGCTGCGGTATTTTCGTTTTCAAAGATTTAAACGTTTGCGTATTCCCTGGACATAATTCTGCCATTCATTGAGCACCTCCCGCTGAAACGATGTAGCGGTAATTGCCAATTGGGCAGCAGCCTCCATGAAAGTTTGCAGCGTATTTGGCGCCCCCCACTCTGGATCTGACAAACGTTGCTGACAGAATATTCGCCAGCGCTCTTGCTCCTCGAAATTCAACGTATCAGGGAAGTTACGTGCGCGATAACGAAACAATAATTCAGGCAAACGTTCGTCATCGAAAGGCCATTGCTCTTGTGATAATTGGACAGGGTCGGCCGCTCGGACTTGCTCGCATAGACGCCGATCCCGATCACCGATAAAACCATCGTATAACTGTTGTTCGGGGTCCTGGCTCTGAGTGAAGTCTTCGCCGGCATAAACCGCCAGTACCTTATCCCGCCAAACCTGTTGTGCGTCACTTAGCCGCAGCACGCGTTCCTGATAAAGCGCCATGTCCAGCCCCAGTCGCTGCTGATCGTCTGGACGCAGCACCGACAACGGCGCCACGACCGGGCACTTGTTGATATGGATGAGCTTGAGCGGCACCGGCAGTTCACCTTCCGCCAGGTCATCGCGACGGGTATACAGCCGCTGGCGCAAGGTGTCGGCATCCAGATCGAGCAAACCCTGGGGATCGAGGTGCAGGTCACAGACAATCAATGCGTTTTTGTTGCGCGGATGCCAGGCCAAAGGCAACACCACACCGACGTAACTTCGCGCGGCCGAGAAACGCCCGGAGATATGCACCATCGGCTGCAACAGGCGAATCTGGTCCATGACCTTTTGTTTGCCGCGCAACTGAAACAGCCAGTCATACAACTTCGGCTGCTTTTCACGAATCAGGCGCGCCAACGCGATGGTGGCGCGAACGTCCGATAACGCCTCGTGGGCACTGCCGTGGTCAATGCCATTGGCTGCGGTCAGCCGTTCGAGCTTGAGCGTGACCCGCCCTTCCTCATCGGTTGGCCAGACGATGCCGTCGGGACGCAACGCATACGCCGCCCTCACCACGTCGATCAGGTCCCAGCGACTGTTACCGCCCTGCCACTCACGGGCATACGGATCGAAAAAATTTCGATACAGGCTGTAACGCGTCATCTCGTCGTCGAAGCGCAGCGTGTTGTACCCCGCTCCGCACGTCCCCGGTGCAGCGAGCTGGGCATGCACCCGGGTCATGAAGTCGGCTTCGCGCAAACCCTGTTCGGCCAACTGGCCTGGGGTAATGCCAGTGATCGCGCAGGCGGCCGGATGCGGCAGGATGTCTTCACTGGGCTGGCAAAAGAGGTTGACCGGTTCGTCTATTTCATTGAGATCGAAGTCGGTGCGAATCCCCGCCACCTGCAGCGGGCGGTCGCATCGCGGATTGATGCCAGTGGTTTCGTAGTCGTACCAGAAGATCGAGGTCACGGGCTGTTCCTGAACTGAAGATCGGCGAAGTCTAGGCGTTCACATCCCGCCCCGGCCAGTAATCTTGTCATTCAATCACCTATGCCTACTCACCGTGCAATACATAGTTATGTCGTTTCCCCCCGAGAGGCTGCTAGCATCGGACGAACATCGAATCCCGAACAGGTCACATAAGGTTGCCCATGCTCGAGACCACAGCACTGCAAAGGAAAGCGACGCTGTCCCCGCCACTGGACACGCGGTATCAAGTCGAAACGCCCGAAGGCATCGACTTGCCACTGCGCCCGGCCGGGTTGATGGTCCGTGCGCTGGCCTTTGCCATCGACCTGGGGCTACGCGGACTGATCCTCGGCGTCCTCTTTATCGTGTTGGCGTTTCTGGGAAAACTCGGCGCAGGGCTTGGCTCGATTCTGTTGTTCGCGGTGAGCTGGTGGTACATGGTGCTGTTCGAGGTGCTCAACCAGGGCCGCTCACCGGGCAAACAATGGATGGGATTGCGCGTGGTGCACGACGACGGCACGCCGGTCGGCTGGTCCGCTTCGCTGCTGCGCAACCTGTTGCGATTCGTTGACCTGTTGCCCTTCGGCTATTTCCTCGGGGCCATCTGCTGCCTGCAACACCCCTCCTTCAAACGACTCGGAGACCTGGCCGCCGGCACGCTGGTGATTTACCGCGAGCAACCGCTTGCCCGTCCGCAATTACCGGATGCGCCTCCCCAGCGCCCGGCCTTTGCGCTGACGCTGACCGAACAGCGCGCCATCCTCGGTTTCGCCGAGCGCCAGGGTGAACTCTCGGCGGCGCGGGTCAATGAACTGGCGTCCATCCTCGCCCAGCCGTTGCAGGTATCAGAGCCACGGGCCGTGGCCGAACTCAATGGCATTGCCCGTGGTTTGTTGGGTCCGGCATGAAGCAAAGTCTTTTCGAAAATCGTCACCAGGCCGAATGGGCGCAGTTTTCGCTGATGCTCGAGCAATTGGAACGGGGCAAGGGAACCACCCGAATCGCAAGTTTCCCCAAAGACTATCGACGCCTTTGCCACCAGTTGGCGCTGGCTCAGGAACGCGGCTACAGCAGTTTCCTGATCGACTCGTTGCAGCAACAGGTGCTGCGCGGGCATCAGCAATTGTATCGGCATCGCAGTCGGCTGGGCGCCAATGTCCTGGGCTTCATCCTGGCCGATTTCCCGCGACTGGTGCGCGAGCAATGGCGCTTCGTGCTCGCCGCCGGCCTGATATTTTTTGGCAGCCTGATCGGCTTCGCGCTGCTGGTGTACCTGTTCCCGGACCTCGTCTACAACCTGATTCCGGCCGAGCAGATCAGTGAGATGCAAAGCATGTACGACCCCGTCGCCGGCCATCTGGGCCGTTCGGCGCAGCGTGCGGCCAGTGAAGACTGGGTGATGTTCGGTTACTACATCATGCACAACATCGGCATCGCCTTTCAGACGTTTGCCAGCGGATTGTTCTTTGGCCTGGGCAGCGTGTTTTTCCTGTTCTTCAATGGGCTGATGATCGGGGCCGTGGCCGGGCATTTGACGCACATCGGCTACGGGCAAACCTTCTGGTCCTTTGTCATCGGGCACGGTGCCTTCGAACTGAGCGCCATTGCCCTGGCCGGTGCCGCCGGCCTGCAACTGGGCTGGGCCTTGATCGCACCGGGACGCCTGCCCCGTGCCGAAGCATTGCGACTGGCGGCGCGCAAAAGCGTGTTACTGATCTGCGGCGTCATGCTGTTTCTACTGATTGCGGCATTTATCGAAGCGTACTGGTCATCAATGACCGCCCCGGCCCCCATGACCAAATACCTGGTCGGCGCGGCGCTATGGGTGATGATGGCGACTTATCTGCTGTTTGCCGGACGGACTCGCCATGCGCCTGAGTGACGCCACGGTCGTGATCCGCCCCCGCT
The DNA here is from genome assembly GCF_900103875.1 of Pseudomonas arsenicoxydans. NCBI lineage: Bacteria > Pseudomonadati > Pseudomonadota > Gammaproteobacteria > Pseudomonadales > Pseudomonadaceae > Pseudomonas > Pseudomonas arsenicoxydans. The sequence goes on from NZ_LT629705.1 coordinate 6,111,818, forward strand.
CGACATGGGAAGCCATGGACCTGGGCGTCCTCATGAGCCAGCGCCATCGACGCTTGCTGATGACCAGTTGGGCCATCGTCACCTTGCCGGTCTTCGCTCTGCTCACCTTGTTTCTGTGGGATTCACCGTCCCTCGCGCTGTTCATCTTCTGGTGGCTCAAACCGGCCTTCGAACGACTGCCGCTGTACATCCTGTCGAGCGCAATGTTCGGTGAAACGCCGACCTTGAAACAGGCGCTGCGCCAGTGGCCGCGCCTGCTCAAACCACAATTGCTCGCCAGCCTGACCTGGCGACGCCTAAGCCTGAGCCGCAGTTTTCTGATGCCGGTGGTGCAACTCGAAGGCCTTGGGGGCGAAGCACGCCAACAACGTTTAACCGTGCTGCTGCAGCGCAACGCTGGCGCCGCGCAATGGTTGACGATTATTGGCGTGCATCTGGAAAGTGCGCTGTGGATTGGTTTGCTGGTGCTGTTCTACATGCTCCTGCCACAACAGGTGGAACTGGACTGGGGATGGCAAACCCTGATTACCGCCGCCGTGCAGGAGTGGCGATGGCTGGAGCACCTGACCAATACCTTTTACGTACTGGTGCTGATTGTCTGGGAGCCGGTTTATGTGGCCTGTGGTTTCAGCCTTTACCTGAATCGACGCACCGTGTTGGAAGCCTGGGATATCGAGCTGGTGTTCCGACGACTGCGCCAACGCCTCATGAGCACGGCGGTCACACTGCTGCTGGCCGCCATGCTGATGGTGCCGGCGGCACAAAACGTCTGGGCCGACGAGCCGGCCATTACGCCGGACAGCCCGCGTCTGCTGGAGCAACCGCTGACCAGCCAGGCCTCCAAAGACAGCATCAAAACCCTCCTCGCCCAGCCCCCGTTCAAGAATGAGGAAACGGTCACCCGCTATCGATTTGGCGAAGACGAACCCGCCCGCCACAACCCGAACGACGGCAAGACACCTGGCTGGCTGAAAGCGCTGGCCAGCCTGTTCGACAGCCAGCGTTTCGGTTTTCTCGCCAACTTGATCGAGGTGCTGCTGTGGGGCGCCGTGATCGGGGCCATCGGCTTGCTGATCTGGCGTTACCGCGACTGGTTGCAGGCGTTCGTCAGCCGTCGACCACGGATAAACCGCCGGGTTGCGCGTGCCGTGCCGCAACGCGCTTTCGGCCTGGAGCTGGATCGCGAAACCCTGCCCGCCGACATTGCAGCTAGCGCCGAAAGTCTCTGGCCGGACAACCCGCGCGCCGCCCTCGGATTGCTGTATCGCGCTCTGCTCAGCCACCTGTTGCATGAGCACCACATGGCGCTAAAAGCGGCTGACACCGAAGGCGAAGTGCTCCAGCGCGTCGCACAACTGCACCAACCGGCCTTGCTCGCTTTCAGCAAAACCCTGACCTTGCACTGGCAAAACATGGCCTACGGGCATCGACTGCCACCCGCGCATTTGCAGCAGGAACTGTGTGATGGCTGGCGTGCATTGTTCGGCCCGGGAGCAGCCCGTTGAGCCGGCGTTTGTGGTTCGGTGGCGGCGCGCTCATCGCCCTGCTGCTTGGCGCGCTGAGCCTCTATCTGTATTTCAAGGCCATGCCCTATCAGGTAGAAATCGATCACGGCCCATCCCCCGAAGCCCAGGCAAATCCGTATCTGGCCGCCGAGTATTTCCTGCGCAAACAGGGCTTGACCGTCAGCCACGCCAACAGCCTCGACATCTTGCCGATCCTCGATCCACGTCAACACAGCCTGCTGTTGCTCGGTGATCGCGCAAACATGTCGCCGCGACAGATTGATCAGGTATTGAACTGGACCCGGGCCGGCGGACGACTTTTGTTTGTGGCCCAATCCGTGTGGGATGAAAAGACCGGTCAGAGCAACGACCTGCTGCTCGATCGCGTGCAGTTGCACCAGTTGCTGAGTAAAGACCTCAAGGCGCCACCGCCGGACGTCCTCGACGACCCCTACCCAAAACTGACCAAGCTGTATCTGGAAGATGAAACAGCACCGGCCTACGCCAGCTTCGACACCGCGTTCCATCTCGAAGACCCGAAAAACCTCGCGCAAGCCTGGGCCAACAGTGCCAAGGCCACGCACATGATGCAGCTCAACCACGGCCTCGGCTCGATCACCGTGGTAACCGATGCCGAACTGTGGAAAAACCCGGCCATCGAACAGTACGACAACGCCTGGCTGCTCTGGTACCTGACCGCCGACACGAGCGTGACGCTGCTGTTCAATACCGATCACGACAGCTTGCCGACCTTGTTGTTGCGCAACTTCCCCCAGGCACTGGTGGCGCTCATTGCCCTGATCGGTCTCGCGATCTGGCGCGTCGGGGTCCGTCATGGTCCGCTGCTGGAACCGGCCCCCAAAGCCCGCCGACAACTTCAGGAGCACCTGCGCGCCAGCGCCGATTTCATCCTGCGCCGCAGCGGTCAGCACACCCTGTTGCAAGCCTTGCAGCAAGACATCCTGCGCCGGGTTCGCCGCCGTCATCCCGGCTTTGAACAACTCGGCGTCGCCGAACAATGGCTGGTGCTCGCACGCCTGACCGGCCAACCCACACGCGCCATCAGCCAGGCCATGAGCCCGCGACCGAAGCAGCGGCTGTCCAGCGCTGAATTCAGCCGTCAGGTCGCCCACCTGCAAACCTTGAGGAACACGCTATGAGTCAACAGATCGAGCCTGGCAGCGCGACCCACGCCGCCCAGCAACGCCAGCGCGCCAGTCAGTTGGCCCAAGCGGTCAGAACTGAATTGCGCAAAGCGGTGATCGGCCAGAATACCGTGATCGATGACGTCCTCACCGCGCTGATCGCCGGCGGCCATGTGCTGCTCGAAGGCGTGCCGGGGCTGGGCAAGACATTGCTGGTGCGGGCGCTGGCCCGCTGCTTCGGTGGCGAGTTCGCGCGCATCCAGTTCACCCCCGACCTGATGCCCAGCGACGTCACCGGGCATGCGGTCTACGACCTGAACACCGAGCAGTTCAAGCTGCGCAAAGGCCCGCTGTTCACCAACCTGCTGCTGGCCGACGAAATCAACCGAGCCCCGGCGAAAACCCAGGCCGCGTTGCTCGAAGCCATGCAGGAACGCCAGGTCACCCTCGAAGGCCGCGCCCTGCCCATCGCGCAACCGTTCATGGTCCTGGCCACGCAGAACCCCATCGAACAAGAAGGCACTTACCCGTTACCGGAAGCCGAGCTCGACCGCTTCATGCTCAAGGTCCGCATGGATTACCCCGACACCGAGCAAGAACTGGACATGGTCCGTCAGGTCAGCCGCTCGACCCGCGCCGACATGCTCGACGTGCAACCGCTACGCACCGTGTTGCAAGCCAAGGACGTGCTGGCCTTGCAGCGCATCGCCAGCGATCTGCCGCTGGACGATCAGGTGCTCGATTACGCCGTGCGCCTGGCCCGCACCACCCGCACCTGGCCGGGCTTGACCCTTGGCGCCGGGCCACGGGCGTCCATCGCCCTGGTGCGTTGCGCCCGCGCCCGTGCGCTGCTGCGCGGTGGCGACTTCGTGATTCCCGATGACATCAAAGGCTGCGCCCTCGCGGTGCTGCGCCACCGGGTGCGGATTGCCCCGGAGCTGGACATCGAAGGGCTGGACGTCGATCAGGTGCTCAAGCAACTGCTCGACCAAGTGTCGGCGCCGCGTTTGTGAAACCGTCACGCCTGCTGTTGATCTGGCTCGCGATCCTGCTGGGCATCGGCATCGCGCTTGGCACCTTGCGGGCGCTGGAATTCGACGTGCCTTCCACCCTGCTGTCGATCAACTGGGGACTGCTCCTGGCATTGCTGGCACTGGCCGTTCTCGACGCCGTGCGCCTCAAGCGCCTGCCGTCACCGCGCATCCAGCGACAAATGCCCGGCAGCCTCGCACTGGGTCGATGGAGCGAAGTGCGCCTGGAAGTCGCGCATGACTTTGCCCACTCACTGAACATTCAGATATTCGACCACGTCCCTGACGGCCTGAGCTTCGAACACCTTCCCCTGTCGGCCGAATTGCAACCCGGTCTACAGAGCCAGATCGGCTATCGCCTGCGTCCGCTCAAGCGCGGCCACTTCAGCTTCGAACACTGCGAAATCAACCTGCCAAGCCCCATGGGCCTGTGGTGCGACAAACGCCTGCTCAACCTGCTCGACCACACCCGCGTCTACCCCGACTTCGCCCGCCTCTATGGCGGCGAACTGCTGGCGGTGGACAACTGGCTCAACCAGCTCGGGGTGCGCCAACGACAACGTCGCGGCCTGGGTCTGGAATTCCATCAACTGCGCGAATTCCGCGAAGGCGACAGCCTGCGCCAGATCGACTGGAAAGCCACCGCACGCCAACGCACCCCCATCGCCCGCGAGTACCAGGACGAGCGCGATCAGCAAATCATCTTCATGCTCGATTGCGGCCGGCGCATGCGCAGCCAGGATGGCGAACTCGCCCATTTCGATCACGCACTCAACGCCTGCCTGTTGCTCAGTTACATCGCCCTGCGCCAAGGTGATGCCGTCGGCCTGAGCACCTTCGCCAGCGACCGACCACACTACCTCGCCCCGGTCAAAGGCACGGGCCAGCTCAACGTGTTGCTCAACACCGTCTACGACCTCGACAGCACACAACGCCCCGCCGACTATCAGGCTGCCGCCACACAGCTACTGGCCCGACAAAAACGCCGGGCTCTGGTAGTGCTGGTCACCAACCTGCGGGATGAAGACGATGAAGAATTGCTTACTGCGGTCAAACGCCTAAGCAAACTGCATCGGGTGTTGGTGGCGAGTTTGCGTGAAGATTTGCTCGACAATCTACGGCACACGCCAGTGGAGACTTTGCCGGAGGCGCTGACCTATTGCGGGACGGTGGACTATTTAAATGACCGGGCGCAGCTCCATGAGCGGTTGAAGGCTCATGGAGTGCTGGTGGTGGATGCTCGGCCCCAGGAGCTGGGGGCCGAGTTGGTGACGCGGTATTTGGGGTGGAAGAAGGCTGGGGTCTTCTAACCCTAAAATTAGTCAAGCGCCCCTTCAACCAGGGACTTGCACCTCTATGTCGCTTTTGAGATTACTGTCAGGCGACGCGGAGCCCAAAGACATCCGATGGATCGGCGATAGATTGAGTAGGCGGGACGCCGCCAGCTGGAATCCAAAAGCACCTCCAGCGGTGCCGCGGCACTGCCAAGTCAAACCGCTTAGGAGCATTTTTCGTGAAACACCCAATGCAGGCTCCACCGTTAATCCCAGCTCACTGACCGAAATATCGCCTTTCTGTCCAAGACAGATGTCACGGCCGATCAAAGCGCTATCCACATTGGCGACCGATAACTTAAGGAAAAACGTCTGCCCGATCGGAGGAAACAGGGGCGGGCCGCCCCACCCTCTTGGCTCGCCGCCGTTCAGAAGTTCACTGTACGCATCGTCCCAGACACCTGCGGTAAGCACCACGAAATGAAAGGTATGGGAGGGAGCCGCATCGCCCTTGTTTTCGATATCCAGGATGGCGGTCACCGCAACCGGCCCTGGCTGTGTGGCGGTATAGAAAAAGCCCGCCTTGCCATGGCTGTCCGTCACCACCCGTGTGGGCGTTTCCCCAGCGTTAAAGATCACGGTTATATCGGAAGCAGCCAGTCGAGGGTCGGACGGGCCATCAAAAAAAACGATAAGTTCCAACCGGATGCTTTGACCTACCTCCAGATCACTACTTACCTCACGCCCCTCAATCACCATACCGCTGTGTGTCGAATCCATATCGTCCAGCATGATTAATCCCTCTTGGGCCAGCATTTGTTAAAGACGGTCAGTGATGTACAAATGCTGCGGACTGCAGCGGCAGTACCTTGATGTGGAATGTGTGTGTTTTATCGCCATCGAATGGGCTTGGCACTGTAGCAATCACCTCTGCATTGCCCGCTTCTGTGGCGGTGAAGTCAAAGTGTGCCCAACCGTTCGCGTCCGTTGGAACCACCTCTTGAGTGCCCCCATGCTCAAAGCTTACGGCGAGACTTTGCACGGCCACCTTGGTGTAATAGGACTTGACCTGGAGCTCCAAAGAGACGGTTTGGCCCACTTCAGGATCGAAACTGGCCTCACGAACTCCTTCAATACCGACTCGGTTATCCCCCAGAGACAAAAGCATCGGAGGATAAGTCAAGGCGACCTGAGGGAAATCCAGTGAGAGACCCAATTGTCCAGGCTTGGTGCTGAGAGAGGCATCCAGCGACCACTCACGGCCCGCCGACACCAGGTCTCGCCCTTCCCCTGCTGGTGGGGCCAGCGTCAAATCCAGCCCAATGCCTGTCGGATCATCCCACTTCGCGGCAACTAAAAGACTGGTCAACGGGCTGCGAGGCTTTGGAACAAACTTTAACCTGTGAAAAGCACCCACGCAGGGATAGACCATGTTTTTAGGATTCAACGTGTTCTCATCAAGGGTGAGTGTTCCCTCCCCCTCGAGCGACGGTGAAAGAAGCAGCCCAGGCACTACATAATCAGGGAGCTGATCATGACGCACGTGCAAATCAAAACGAGCGCTGATCGCGGAGGTTGAATAAACGTCCCAGACCATCCCTGCCTCAGGTAATACCTGCTCGCACTCCATCGGAGGGTCGACATGAATGTTGAGATCCTCCACCTCGCCAACCAGATTCAGGAACACTTTCTCGCCCACCAGCGTCTCGCCAATCGGTTTAATCCGCAGTTCTACCGGGTCTGCGCCGCGAATGCAGACCAGTCCGGTTTGTCCGGACGGCCTGCCATTCAAGGTCACAGTGGCCAATGCGTTCCAGGGATCTTCACCCAACACGGTGCCTGTGAAGCGATGACCGACCTCCTTTCTGTCGTAATGGCTATACGCTTTAACGTTGACTTCGAAAGGTCCTTCCATGACAGGCTTAAACGGGTATTCACACCAACCTTCCAACCCAGTGGGCAGTGTCTTTTTTCCCCGGTCATACAACCAATCGACCTCAATGTCCGACACACCACCCACACCGGGAACCGTCGACATGATCTGAATTTCCAGCAGAGTGGCTAGACCGTCCACCACAGGGAATCTCGAAGACTCCCTCGTACCCCCAACGGCCAGTTTGTTATGCGCCAGTTTCAGCACCTGGAAAGGCGAAGCCTCCAACAATTTCGAACAACTGACGCGGAACCTGAATTCGCTGTTTCTTCGATTCTCACACGACATGTTCCACGTTACGCCCGCCCCCTCAATGCCCTCCCACGTATCGCGCTTGGGGCTGAACTCCACACCTAGTTCTTCAGGCGCGTCGTCCCCCGACCAAAGCAGCATCAGGTCGGTACCGGCGAAGGCGTGATCACCCGGGAACGCCAGCGTCACCGTATGAGTGTCGCCACGGCAGGGATAGGCGTCCTGGCCTCCCCAGATAAACGGATTCAGTGAATCAAATGAAAGAATTGCGTCGAGCCACGGATCTTTCTGTAGGGCTAGAAACAAGAATGTATGCTTGGACTCTGCCCTTTGATAATAGCTGTCAACACGAGCAACGATTTCAATCACACCCGCTTTATCCGGGGTATAGGTATAGGTGCACTCACCATTTGAGTCCGAAAGCCCCTTGCACAACTCGATATCGTCTTCTTGATTGGAGCCCAAGAGGGTCCAGGTGACCTCACGATTAGCCATGGCTCTTCGTGTGTAATGGGACTCAACCCGCACACGCAACTCCACACTTTGATTGAGGTCGATCACAGGGAAGTAGGCAGCCTCCTGGAGCGCAACGATATCGAGTCGAAAATGCCCCGAGACAGCTTCCCGCGGGTAAGCGGCGGCGGTGTATTGGCTGTGTACCGACAGTTCGTGTGGGAACTCTGCATCTTCATCAATTCCGGCGCTGCCGATCTTCCACAGTCCATCAATGGATTGATCAACCCCCCACCGTGGCTCAGCCGTAACAATGCTCTGCGGATCTGTATCGACCCCCTCAATCTTCAACGAAACATCTGTTTCACGCCAAATACTATTGGCCACCGGTTGCAAGGTAACCTGATGGGCGTCGTGGTCTTGCGCGCCCAGGCACAAGCGCAGTTTTTCATTGGGCGGCAATACGATGCCATCGATGGTCACGCTATCGAGCTCCAAAGGCTCCAGCAAAAGCTCCAGGCGCACAAAGGCAACCCGCAGTCCGCGTAACATGCCAGGTCTTTCATTCTCCGGAGTGATGAATTCCAACGTGACGGTTGTTTCTTGAGAATCCAGCTCGATCATTTCCTCGAACGCTCTGAATTCCGGGGCTGTCTGTGGCTCGTCGGAATCGGGCTGCTGGATTGTTTCGATATTGAGCGAAGGTAAAAGCTCATACTCGACCTGTCCGCCGAGGCTGCGAACAATACGCACCGTACATTGTGCCCCTTCAATCGCCTCGTATAGGAAGAACAACTTATACTCAGCTTGTCCCGGCGTCGGGCGCGGGAGCCCGGCCAGCGTAATCGTTTGGCTGGCAGTACCTTCATTGACGGCGTGTAAAAACCCGATATTCTGCCCCTGCCACTGTCCTGTCTGTCGAGTGACCTTCAGCCTGTCATTAATGATCCAGCCGTCCAGGCCGGGGTTGATAAAACTGCCATTGACGACAAAGTTATAGTGAGCCTGAACATTCTCTTTTTTCATGGCTGAACCTTCCTTGCACGTGTTGCCCTGCCGGCCAATACATTTTTATTGGTGGGAGATTTAAGCGTATCTTCAACAAGTATGGCGAAATCCCCACCACCATCCCTGGCTTGATATTCCAACGTCAGAATGATGTCTGTCAGCGATTTCAAAGTCTGTTGTTGCGCAATTTCCCCAGGTCTGGGCAGCGTCAAGACATAGCTGGCATGGGCACCCGTCGCTTCGAAAGGCTCGTAACGGCCATCATCGACATTGTCGCTACCACCGTTATCGTGCAACCCACGGGACAGTGTTATTTGTTGATAAGGGCGCACGTTCTGTACTAATGAACCACCGTCCGGAGCGGGGGACGTTCTATTGCTGTGCAGGTATTCAACGGCTTTGATATCAGACTCAAGAATCGTCGCACTACTGGTCTGCACCAGAACTGCACAGATATTCTGATACGGCCCCAACAGGCCAGGAAAAGTCAAAGACAAGCGCTTGACCTGACGGCAGTAGTGACCCGGGTAATCCTGATTGAAGAGTTTTTCGTTGAGGTTGAATGGCAGCTTTCCGTCCGCAAGGAATCTATCCCACTCGTCCTTAGTCACCAGGTTTTTGAGTGAAATCGTCTTGACCAATTGCAACCTGCGCTCGTCACGCTTGATACGCGCCGTCGCCATCTTCAGCAAATCCAGTTTCAACGAGTAGCCGGCAGTGAACCCATGACAGGAATCCTTCCAGACATTGGGACGGATAAATCGGGCGCTGTAATCGGCCATTTCATACCGCCAACAGGTTTCAGCCGTCAGGCACTGGCCGACTGCCAGATCGTTAATCTGATAGATCAACGTCTTGATTTGTCCAACAACCCAATTGCTTAATTCCAGGCCGGTACTGCGATTTTTGTAAAACGCGTACACCTCTCTGGCCTGAGCATTGGCCATTTGCACCTGTTGCAAACTGGCACGCGCGGAGTCGATCGCATGTTTCTGGGCAGCCAGTTGCTCGCGCACGACCTTTACCTCACGCGTCGACTGATCGAGTGCAAACGCCCACTCCTCCTCCCTGCGCATATATTGCACATTGGTGTTGAGCTGGTCGGCTTCAAATCTCAGAGCGTCTGCGCTTATCTGGATGACATCACCCACCGCCTGCGGGACAGCGCCAAAACGCGCGCCACCATTGGCCGTCCCAAAGATTCTGGGGACAGCGTCCAGTCCAGAGCTCAGTGTCCGAAACACCCCCACGCCCGCGCCGAGAATGGCTGCCGTCCGGTATGTATTCTGAACGTTGCGTTCATCGCGCGAAATTCCCTCGGTCAACAGATTTTGATAATGCTGCGCTCTGGCATCGAGCATGCTCTCGCTTTGCCGCAACGACGCAGCCAAAGCCTCCTGCTGGGCAATCGTCGCCGTATAGATCGCCCTGGTATATTCATCAAGCTCGACCAGATGCCCATGCACCAACTCTTCCAGCTTCCCCTGATCGCGCTTTTCCAACCACGATTTGAGTTGTTCCTCTTGCTGTATCAGGAACTCGACGCACTGCAACGCAAGGTTGTAAACGGTTTGCCATTTATATGGCACCACCTGTACCTGCCCGCCCAGATTGCGCGATATGCCGGAGTTTGCATTGGCCTGTGCAAGCATCAGCTCCTTCGGATCCATGGTCGGGTTGAAAAGCGAGATGTTCAGAGGCTGACCATCAATCGATCGATTTTTACGCAGGTTGGTCAACCGCGATTTGAGCAACGCCCACAACGCTTTGGGCCTTGGGTTTATCCCGCGACGAAACGCGCTCGAACCCAGTAGACAGAAACGCGGCGTGCTTTTCATGCCAGTGGGCACCTGGGCAAGACTGATCTTGAAGTTTGCTTCGAAGGCCAGGAGCGGTTCACGTCCGCGAATCTTCGTCATCAACTCTTCTAGCGTCTCGGGTTTCCAGATACTGGCGGCTCGAGCATCCGACTCATCGCCCATCAGCGACAATGCCCTTCTGTAATTCAGCTTGGCGGCAACCATACTGTCGTAGTCAAGATGCCGATACAGAGCGTCACCTTCGCGAATCAGGTTCTCCACGTAACGCAGGAAGATTGCCATCCTGAAGTGTATCGGCGCGGAATAACCGATCGCGTCGGGGTCTGTCGGGCTGTCGTTTTCATACGAAGGATCAATGTCATTTTGAAGTGGCCGGCAACGCCAGTAGGCGGGTGCAGGAGTGACCGTGGGATCAGGATTTACAACAAGCCCGATCTCGCGTGCCAACGGGTTGAAGATGTACTCGAACCAGTCTTGCGCTTCACGGTGACGCCCTTCCGCCATCAAGCGTGAGCCCACCAGATCAGGCAGGTGAAAAAACAGCTCCCAGAAATATCGCCCGTTGCACCCGTCGAACGGACCATTTTCCTCGATCGTTCCGTCTGGCCGGTGAGACTCCTCGATATGCTGAGTCCCCCAGCCCAGCAACTCCCGCACCGAGATGGCGGCGCGACTAATCAATACTGCAGCGAAAAGTGTGTTCAACCGTACAAATTCCAGCGCCTGGCTCTGGTTGTTGAAACTCAGGAATTGCGCGCCCTTGAGGTCGGTTTTGTCGATGGAAGGCGTGATGTACAAACGAGGGTGTTCGTTCAGGGACACCTCGAAGTTATTGCGTCCATATGTTTCTGGGTCTGAGCTTTCCTCACCGAATGTAAATACGAGAGGGGAGTTGATGGGAAAATCAAAGTCCCTTCCAACGTCGCGGGTATAGGTGAGCCATGACGTTGAGAATGTGCCGTCCAGTAAGCCCTTCGAAGTCCAGTCCAGCGGGTCGTTCTGGTCTGGCTGTCGAGCCGACCATTTGAGCGAAAAATTGATAGAGGCGTACTGGATTCGTGGCACGACCTGATTCTGCTCGTTAAGGACTGCATCCCCCAGGCCGGTAACCGACAAACCGGCGCCAGCCCGAATTTCTTCATGGTTTTTTCCGAGCAGATACTCTAATGAATCCGGGGTCAGCACGGCGACAGCAGTTGCCACCCACATCCCGTCAGATGTTTCCTTGAAGGCGTCCGCGGCAAACTTATGGATCGTTACTTTGCCCTCCTTTCCAACGCGCTGTAGTTCATAAGGTTTCCCCGGTTCATCCTCCGCGGTGAGCGTGATTTTGAGCAGCTTTGCACCGGCCTCCACAATGTGGATATCAAAGGAGTTAGTGCCTTCCTGCGCCTTCCAGCTGATAAACAGACGTTCCAGAACACGGCCGGTTTCCTTCACGGCATCACAACGTCCCCGAACTCTGAGCACCTCATAGGGCTTGTTGCCCAGGCCGATTTCACGGGTATAAATGACGTCCAGCACTAAATGTGGGTTAAGTAGCCCCAGTTTCTCCGGAATGATATTGATAGTGACTTTCGAATAATCCTGGGGCACCACTTTTTGCTGCAGGCTCTGCGGGTTCCGGAAGCGCGCAAATGTCACTTCCAGCAAAGTCGCGGTCGCAGTGTCTTCATTCACTTCGCGGAACAAGGCATCGCGGATCTCATGAATCTCTATCTCATGGTACGAAGGTGCTGTGTCGAGGGAATGGCGGTTGGTATAGCAAACAGCCAACAGATCATCGCGCGGGTCACCGTCGCCAAGCGACACGACCGTCAACCGGCCATTGGAAACATCGAACTCACAGTTGCGCTGATGCAATGATAGTGGGGCTGACCACCGACCGTTCAGGGAACAGAAGGAAGCTTTGAGCTCAAGCTTCCAAGGGCTCTGCACAACGCCGTTCGAATCGATTGCCCGCTCGCGCCATTCACACCAGACAATGGTGGGGCGCCCCCCCCAATAAACAGCGCGGATATCGATCACCTTGTCGGTGATGGCCAAATCAATCTTTTTCCATTCGCCCCAGGCTATGGGATTGATCCTTTCACTGGCATTGTCCAGTTCAACCTTCACCGTGCGCCAATAGTAGGCACGCGCCGATGTTCGCTCCTGGCCGATCAGACAGTAGTCCGCGTCCTGTATATCCGAGCCATTGATGTAGCCGCTTTTCACGTCAAGATCAAAGATGCCCTGGAGGGCCTGGACATACTCCATCAAGCCTTCCTGCACCGAGTCGGTGGTCAGGCGCATCTGCTGCAGACTGTTTTCAAGCTTCCGGAACAGCTCCGTTTTATTCAGGCGAAGTGAAGGCTCAATGTAATTGGCCGCCATGTCTTGAAGGATAACGTTCGCGGACCACGTGCTGTAGTGACTCAGTATCTGGTACCAGTAATCGAGGTCGTCTTCTTCAAAATAGGCTTCTTCGTAGCCCGGCTCCATGCCGCTGTAAACCGACTGGATATGTTGCTGCAGACACCGCACATTCGTGGAAAGCCAGGTCGCCTGCAATTCAGGGCTGTCCTGGGTATCCATCATCAAGTACTCATACAGGTCATCCAGGGTGTACAGGGTGACCGGAGCTTCCCACAGCTTCTGCCCCAGATACGCTTCAGCCATCGCTGCGGTGTAACGTTGTGTCAGTTCATTGATTTCGAGTTCCATTGGTGTTCTTCCTGTCGCTGCGTGATGACCCAAGCTGCCAAATCCTGTGTGGGCAGCTGACGACCAGACAATCAATCCGTCATGACCGCGGTGGCCGTCGAGTGGGGAGGCGCTTGAGCAACTCGCCCTTGAACACAAGGGCCCGGGTCAGCCGGTCGCAGACCAGGCTCAATTCGAACCGGCCGTTTCTGATGTCACCGGTGGAAAAACTCAAGATGTAGGGCTTGCCTTCTTCGAAGGTGAAGCGCGTGGCCAGAGGGGGATTGAAAACCATCCCCAGCGCCTGGGTGCTATAGTCAGAGCCCCAGCCCACAGCGGCCTTGCTGTCCACCAATTCGGTTTCGACGGGCGTTATTTCCAGGCTGTAGCGGCGATTTCTGAGCAAGGTGAGCTTGTCTTTAGCGGGGTCAAACGGTTTCCGTTCGCCTTCGGATTCCAAAACAATTTTCCAGCCGATGGCGGGAATGGCCTTCACTGTGAAGGTCCTGGTCTGACGCTGATCATGTTCCAACCGAGCAGTTATCTTGAACTCGCCAGCGCTCTTCGCCCTGAAGGGATACACCGACCGTCCTTGGGCATCCGTCAGGATAGGCGCAATGCCTTCAGTTGACGGCTCGCATTCCCACATGACCGAGCACATGGGCACCGGCGTTGAAACCTCTGGCGGTCTTCCCGTCACATCCACCCAGAAATAAGTCGCCATCGGGTCGTCAACAACCGGATACTTGAAGTCGCTCGAAAAGTTGCGAATAACTACATAGCTCGCAACCCGCACCACCAGCTGTTCCACCGGCTGTTTCTCTGACGGATCGCCGCTCAGCGTCGCGAAGAACGTCAGATCCCCGTCTTCCGAAGGGGTTACAGTAAAAATTGAAAAACCGTCTTGATCGGTGGGTTGATTGGTCTTATCCGGTTGGTCACTCGTCCACCATCGCACCGACTCTCCTACGGCAGGGCTGTCATCAAGTTTGACCACCTTGCAGCGCACTTCCAGTAGGTGACCGACCATGGCCACGGTAATGGCCTCGGGCTCGATAATTCGCGGTCTGTCGAGATATTTGATGCTGCCGTTGAAATCCATGCTGGCGCCACTTTCTACATCCCGAACGGAAATTATGGCGTCGCCCGGGCTCAGGCTGGAAATCCGCACGGGGGTCATTCCTTGTTCGTCCGTAAATGTTACGGTTGGCCGGATTTCCCCAAGGGTCGTGGACCATGCAACCTCTCGGTGCATACCACTGTTTCCATAACGATCGCGTAGTACAGCCCAAAGCGTTTGCACCGACAGGTGACCTGCAAGCACCGGGTGTTCAGGCAGCAGCGATGCCAGCTCTGAAGGGAAAGACAGGGTCGCTTCGTCGCAGTCAATCCGCACAGAGGGAGCGTAAGTCGGCTCGTGCAGTGGCAGAAAGTATGAAACATGAGCAGTGCCAGTCGTCCTGCCCGCCTGCAATAGCGCCGTGGTCCACCCCTGATTATCTGTGGTGGTTTCGGGTGTAAGCATGGCCCCCAGGTCTGTCATCCAGTGAACAACGACCCCCTTGAGTGGCTCACCGTAAAAGTCCAGCAGCTTGAGTCTGAACTCTGCGACTTCCTGTGACACGTTCGCGATCAATTTTTCGTTGTCAACCACACAATGGGTGGTGATGCTCTGACCCACTTCAGCCGAATCTGGCGGGGTGGTCAGGGTGGTGAATCGGGCCAGGCTTTCCAGAGCGTTTTGTGCGGCGCTGGCATAGACCGGTTCCTGATCCAAAGGGTCCAGCTTGCCTAAACCAAACGCGGCGGTAGCATCCATCCCCTTCCTGGCGAGTTCCAGGGTTCGGCTCAACAAATCAAGGTGCGCCAGCGTGCACAAAATCGGCCTGCCTGGACGGTCACTGCCCTCGGTTTCCTCGCTGATGTGCTCTGCGCAGGTCAGAACGTGCTTGATCCCGCAGCCAAAATAAGCGGCCAGCTTGCTGGCAGCGGCATCACGAATCAGCTGCAACGCGTCAGGACTCAAGTCGTCGGGCAACAGGTTGACCTGACGCAGATAGTCGAGCATTTTTTCTTCGGGCTGTTGGGCCTGGGTGATCATTCGACGGTAAAACGCCAGGTAGTACACCGACTGGATCGAAATCTCGTAAGGGCTCTCGAGACTGAACCATTGGTACTGTTCACCCGTCAGGAGTGTCTGCAGCAGTTGTGGCGTCAAGTCCAGCTTGTCGGCAATCCGCCCGCGTCGCTCCAGCTCCGCCAGCATGTTCAAGAACTCGTCAGGTTCATTGAGCTCCTGACGTACCAGCGACAGATGATCGGATGACAATGGCATGGCCTTGGCCAGAAAATCATATGGATGCCCCTGAGCCCAGGACAGCACCTGCGCTGCCAGCAATGAATCCATTTTCAGGTAAACCGAAAGGCCTTGCTCCACCACCACTCGTTGTTCGTCCCGGCATCGAAGTACGATCGCGCTGATGATGTTATGCAGGCGCTTGTGCTCAGGGTCATCTGCGTCTTTCCCAAGCACCACGGACACGACCTCCCCGATTTCTTTACCGGCATACTCCAGGTATTGCGCTTCGGTCTGATCGTGACGCCCGATCACCAGCCCGTGGTCGTCCACCAGGTTTTTCAAGCGTGGGATCCAGATGATGAGCTCTTCATGGACGTCACGCAGCGGTGCACCTTCCTCCAGCAGCGTGGCTTGCAATACCAGCACCGGCAGGACCTGGCTGCGCAATGTGCGCAAAAAATACTCCTGTGCCTCGGACCAGACGGTTGGAACATAGACCGGGTTCACATTTTCCACTAACCACAGGATCGGCACCTTGTATTCTTGCAACCAGGCCGCACACGTCATCAACGCATGTATTGCACTCAAGGCATCCGCGCCATCACCCGCCCCCTGACTGGACACCGCAGGTTCTCCGGCCAGTTGCGCTACCAGCCCTTCACCATTGCTGAGCGTCTGGAGCAACGCCGTCGCTTCAATGGCTGTCAGCTTGAACAACCGTGCCAGCCAGACCAACCGCCAGAAACTGGAAAAAATCGCCAGACTTCGTTTCAAATGGGTCGTGAGCCCATAGGCCCTGGCAATGACTGTCGCCAGGAAGCGGTAGGTCTCGAAGTTAATCTCAAGGGCACCGCAAATCTGATGAACCGTCATGTCGTCGGCCTTGGTCGACGGCACAATCGCAAACTCCTTGTCATCGATGCGCAGTGGTTCCTCATACGTGGCGGTCCGGTTGTAAACGCGATCAAAGTGCGACAGTTGGCCGTCTCGACCGTATACCGACAGTACGTTAAGGAGCGCTGCAAACTGTTCGGCCAGGCAGCCATGCGTGCGGTTCAACATTTTGAACAGCCCCAGGCATCGCAAGGTATTCGTCCTGATCCACAGTGAGTCCTCTCCGGTTCCACGGCGTTCGGCCTGATTCGCGGCATCAAGCAACTCGTCGACCCCATCGCTTGATGATTGCAGCGCGCGGTCCAGACGACACTTGCGGTTGATGCGATCAAAGCGCGATTCCAGCGACCGGAAAGGGGGCTCCCCCACATGGTGCAAGCGGATCTCGTTTGCCACGCCGCTTCTGATCAACTCGATGGCCGGCCCTTCCCCTCCATGGATATACCGGGCACCTGACAAGACGCCTGTCACAGGAATATCCGGGTTACCCATGGCTGGCGCGTTGGCAGAGAGCGTAGGGGTAAAGGCGCCGAGTCCCAGTAAAGATTCCACCCCTCGTTGGTCAAGGCGCGTTACATGAGCGAAGATCCAAAGCATCCGCAGACTGGACGCCCCCACCGCCAAGGGACCGAAATTATCTCTATAGAAATCGTCGGCGGATTTTTTTGGGTCCGGATCAACCAAACGGGTCAGCGGATCCACCCTGCGCAGTCCGGCCTTGGCCTGATCGGCAGTCAACTCATACGGTGACTCCAGAAGCAAAGACAATAGAAGCGGCCCAAGCCCGATGCTCAATTGCAAGGCAACGTTAGCGCGATCCCCCACGGCACCCGGATTCTTGAAATAAGGATAACTGGGATCCACCAGGCGGATCACATCTCCCAATACCCCGTCCTTCAGGACGGATTGAGCAACATGGCAGATACCTGCCCAATCATGGTCGAAGGGCAGGCTATTTTGATACCGGATGGTGCGAAGGTAGGCCTTTACATCCGTGATATTGAGTCTGGCCTTAATCTGCGCTTCGAGCACCGTGTTAACAATCGCCAGCCTCGACTGCTGCTGGTTGACTGCCACGTTGTCAAGCAACAGTTTGTGCACGTCCGGGCGACGCTCCTGCAGCGGTATAGCGTTATTGCCTCGCGGTTCTATCTTGTCCCGCACCCACTCCGCCAGATACACCAGGTAAGCGGTGGTAGACGCTCGGTTGTCCATGCCGTCCACTGGGGCGCTACCGTCGATATCCGGCTTGAACAGTTTGTTAAACGTGGGCAATGGGACCAATGCTTTTTCATCGCCTGTCGGTGGAGCTGTGCGCAATTTCTGCTCGCGATAAACCCTGGCCATGTATGACGCCAACGCCCTGCCTCGTGCCAGCAAGGATTTGGCTTCTATCGGGCTCAAGCCCAGCGCCTGCAATTCATCAGGCCGCAATTTGATCAATTCAAACACACTGGGATGTTGCTCGATGTGTGTATACAAACGAGTGAACACGCCAATACCTTGCTCGCCCAGCACCGTCTTGACCAACTGATGAATCGGGAGATTGTCGGATGCAGTCATTGCGCTATTTCCTTAGCAGACAAAACGAATGCTGAGCACGGCCAGCGAGTTTGCCCTGGTGATCGTCAAGAGGATTTAGCGCTGCCTGCCCGGGAATATCTACTGTCATATCTGACAGGTTTAACGACCGCCTGTCGGAACCAAAACAGCTGGATACGTCGGATGGACAAAAAAAAGGCCCTCGCAAGAGGGCCAGGGTTTTAATACATCTTCGCTTCACCCGACATCGATCACCCTGAATACGCGAGCCAGGATCCAGTGGGCTTTCAGCTCATTCTTTTTGCCGTCCCCAGTAAGCGAAATTTTCCTCACGGGAAGTCCTTTGAGGACAATCAGCCACCTCCCGTGCGCATCGGTAACGCCTGTTCCGTAGTCGACGGAGACCTGATTCGCATCGACCAACCTGACCACCGTGCCTGGCAAAGCCCTGCCTTCTATCACCCCATAAGGCGAAATATGCGCGTTGTGATTCGGACTCACGATGATTGGTACGTGCAGTTTTTCGGCAACGGCGAACGTCACCGTGTTTGAAAGGGCCGAGCGTTGACCGTCCCTGTGCTGGTCAGCCACGATCTCGTGCTGTCCCACCGTCATCACCACCTCGCTGCGAACTCGCCATTTGCCTCGTGCATCCACTATCGTTTTGGCGAGAACATCCGTCTTGTTATATATACGTATTACTACTTCCGCCCCGGCCATGCCGGTACCAGAAAACTCTGGTTGTTGTTCGTGAGACTCCAATGAATCGTTTTGCGGCGCCTGGATGATCGCAGCCCCAAAGCCGTCGGGAACCTGGATCACATTGAACTTGCGATCGGGCATTAACCACGTGGATGTCACACCATCGCGGGTTTGCCACACCGAACACTCGTAGTTATCCGCAACTGGCAACTCAATCTGCGAGCGCATTTCCCATGCGCCATTGCGCTCGACCTTTGCAGTACCCAATACAGTGTTACTGTCACCCTTCTTGACAATGGTTACCTCTGATCCCGGCACGCCAGTCCCTTTGAACATCGGCCATCGGCCGACGTCTTGCCCGTGGAGCGGGAAGGACACTGTCGGCGCTTCAAAGTCGGCGGGCATTCGCTCCACCATAAAGCGCCCGCTTTCGCCCCACTCGGAAAGAATACCGTTCAGGGTTTGACGCATGACCACCCACACGGCGCCTTCAACGAGATCCTTGTTTCCCCACACGGACCATCGTCCATTCTCATCAGCCACCGTTGGTTCGGTGAGCAGGGTATCGGAGTTAAACCATAAGGCCACGGTGATAGTCGCGCCGGGCTCTGCCAACCCACTGTACAGCGGCCTGACCCCGGTCCAGTCGCCCGGCTGAGGCTCGACGATTTTCGGAGCGGGTGTCAGCTTGGTGAACGGAATAGTGTCTGTATAGGCGGAATCCAGCCCCGCACCGGCTCGCGCCATCACCGCAACACGCAGGTCAGTGGCCATGGTCTGCTCGATGGTGGTCGACCAGGTTTTATCAGCCAGTACTGTCGTGCTACCCAGGATGGCGCGAGGATCGCGGCTTTCAATAACTATTTCATCATCCTCGTAACCGAACCCGGATATCGTAAGCCGCGTGCCTACCTTCTCGGCCCTTAACGGCGTATCGATCTTCGGCGCAGCAGGCACTACGATAACGGGATGGTCGGCCTTGGTACTCAGGGTACCGTCATAGCGAACAGCAACTTCGAGGTCAGTGTGGCCTGCGGGCAGTGTAACTATGTGCCTCCATGTATTGTCCCTTCCCACCACAATGTCTTTAATAAACGGTTGGAGTTGCCCCTTTACATACAACTCGACGGTGGAACGATACACTGCTTTTCCAGAAAACTCAGACACACGCTCCGTTTTCCCGTTGGGGGCTGGCTGGAGTATGGTGGGGGGTTTTAATTGAATATCCACCGTTACTACTTCAGTTGCATCGGACACATTAGGGCTGTTTTCTTTTTCGAACATAAGGGCATAAAACTTTAACTCACCCAAGGGTTGTTCAGCCAACTCCACTGACCAATCGCCATTCTGGCCCACAGGCCCTTTCCCCAGGTCTCTATGATTTACCGCCGAACGAATAATCAGCCAGCACCCCTTATAACCTCGGCCATTAATCGTTGGGACGGGGTCCAATTTATCGCCGTCGGACATACTGATCTTCGGCACCGGAGTTTTTACCGTAAACGTTCTCGTGAGCGCCTGGGATGTCTGCCCTCCAAAGTGCGCTGTTACCGCCATAGTGTGAGTACCTGGAGGCAGTTCTTCAGCAGTTACATCGAATATTCCTTCGGCACTAGCGGTAGCCGTGAAGGGCTCTATCCCTGGAATGGAAAAAGTGACTACGGAACCTTTGTAGGCGCTGCCCTTTAGTTGCGGAGTCTGCCCGACGATAGCACCTACCCCAGGCTTTTCCAGGCCCGGAACCGCAGAGGGCACAATCACCTGCGGGATGGCAACGGGGTCGGAAAATTGAGATTTTACCCATTGCCGGGCGTTCAAGTTGCTATAGGTACCGGGGGCCAGACTTACAAGCTTCGTCCAGGCAAGCGAAGGAGACACATCGGCTTTCACTATCACGTCCGCTGGCGTTATTCCATTACCATTAAAAATGACCACTTGAACTACGGCATTGCCCCACTGACGACCTAATCCAGAAAAAGTTACACCCTGAGTGCTGACAGCGGGAGTAGCGACGGTCGGTTTGGGGGTGGGGACAATGACCTCGACTAAAGAAGTCCAACCGTTGCTGTAAATACGCGTGTTTTCTCCATTGTCGACGCTTTGTCTGCAGGAGAATGCGTATTTGGTTGGGGCTAAAGTGGCCGGAATTGCAATGTTCCACTCACCGCTCGTGACCGGTGCAGAGAGGTAGTTCGCGTCGACGTTGTGAATATTAATGTGAATTTGAACGCCGGAGCCGTTATATCCGGTACCGTGCAGGATTATAAAATCGCCTTCACGCCTGGATTGAAGGGGACCAGGCATGGGCGGCCGAACATGAACGACACGCAATGGTGCACGTAGGGATGTCACCTCATTGTGCACCTGTTCCGCCGTAAGAGTGTGTTTACCAGGAAGCAATTGCACAACTATAGACCAACGTCCATTTTTAACCCAATTACCGGTAATCCTCTCCGTTGCCCCATGGAAATATAAATCTACGGAATGTCCATCAATATCTGTATGCCCCGTCCCCTCGATGAGAGCATTCATCTCTACTTCTAAAGGAATTGTATCGATAATGGGCGGAGCCAGTAGAACTACGTTCAATGTCGTCCATGCAGCATCGATTGACTCGATGTGCCGTGCATTGAGGGTTATCGAACCTCCGACAGGGAAATGAGCCGCGGCATCAAACTTAATTTCCCAGCGGCCGCTGTCATCCGCAAAAGCCGTTCCTAGCTCACGATCTTTACTAGCATTCGCGAGCTGAATTTTTCGACGTGCTGCTCCGAAATTGCCACTGACTTTCAATTCCGCACTGAGTCTTATCACGGCTTCATTAGCGGGCACCAGAATTTTTGGATAGGTAAGGTAGGTAATTGTCTTTCCTAAAGCGTACCGCTGCTTATAACCTGAGACATGTTGCATAACGGTGATGACATACGTCCCAGGGTGCACACTCGAATACAAAGGTAGCGACCATCTACTATTAGTAGGTGTTACTTCTGGGGATATTTGACTACCCTCATGCACCCAAACACTCACCGAAGTTGAATCACCACCCGACCCCGTAATGGCGTTTGTATACACTAACTGGGGGTCAATTTTAGGAAGGGGACTAATCACACAATTAAAGTTATGCCAATCTGAGTCCTGATTATTATACCTTAACCTATGGAAGAGCTGTACGAGACCTGTCCCGCTAGAATTAGTGAGTTTAGAAGGGTGCCATACCCACGCTGGCGTAAACTCCTTATCCCGCAACGATTCCATGACGCCACCCACATAGACGTACATGGAAACATCATGGTGGCCCATCGCACCCACATAGTATTGGAACGTGTGACCGGGATCCACGATGCTCCTGTATTCTATATTTCTAATACTTAGCGGTTCAATCGCAGCGACCTCCGGGTTAGCAAGGTCGGTTGACGACAACGGCCCTCCCTCATTGCGCTCTTCAATACCGCTACGCCCAGCCTCACTTGCCTTGCTTTCGTCCTCAGACATGGTCCGCTCCGTCGCCGCTCGATGTGGAAAACTCCTAGGTTTCCTTTTTACGTCGCGTATTGGGATGCTGCCTACCTGTAAAATCTGACAGTTCCGACGAGCGGCGTGTGGATCTCTTGCCGTTATCCCAGATGCCAACCCCGAAGCATTGACTATCGAGATCTACGAGAACTTTTCGACGGTCAGTATCCTTCTGCTCGACATGGCGGAAGCCTGGACGACAAGCCACGGCACCTGGCGATGGGTGATTTATCGGATGAGTGAGTTGGGGTTGATGCGGGTGGAGCGGTCGCTGGATAACGAGAAGGCGATCAAGGTGAGGTAAGGCGCAGATCAAAAGATCGCAGCCTCGTTGCACTCGACAGCTCCTACAGGATGTATGCGATATCCCAGTAGGAGCTGTCGAGTGCAACGAGGCTGCGATCTTTTGCTTGTCAGGCCGAAGCAGGCAACGACTGAAAGCTGAAATACTGCGTCAACGCCTGAATTAACTGCTCATACTCCGGCGGTGCCCGTTGCAGGCTGAACCCGGCGTCGTAGTGGTGCGGCGTGGCGTCTTCATGGCACCACAGACAACACGCCGTCAGGTCGATGATCTGTTGGCAGCCGTTGCTCGCGGGGATTTTTAATCGCAGGTCAAAGTCGACGCCCACCATCATCGGCAACTGGCTGATGAGCATCAGTCCGTCTGCGGACACGTTGCCCAGAAAGCCGATGGGTTTGTCGGTGACACTGTTGAACACTCTCAGAAAATACGGCAGTTGATGCCGCTCGATCCGGCGGTCGGTGAACATGCGCAAATGGCCCAGCAAGGCCCTTAAGCAGGGCCGCACTAATGCTTCGGAACGGGCCGGTTTCTTAAAAAAGCCTGGCACGCTCTCCCCGATCCCGGTGCGTCAGTCCATCAAACCGCTGACGCTTACTCCTGCCGATCACAGGTGTGACCTCGGTTTAGAAGCAAGGCTCTAAAACCGATCCATTGGACTATAGCTCACCGACGCCGGCAGGCCAGACTTTGCATGATCTGCGTCATCAGAACTGGGTCGGGCGAACGGTCGCTGTGCTGCGCATCGGGTAATGACCCAGGCTCTGCAAGGTTTCCAGACGGGCGCGGGCACGGTAGGCGTATTCGCTTTGCGGGTACGACGCCATGATGAACTGATAGGTCTGCGCCGCATCGATGAACAGCTTCTGCCGTTCCAGACACTGGCCGCGCATCATCGACACTTCCGGCCACACATATTGCCGCGCACGGCTGGAGCGTTCGACTTTCGACAGTTCGAGCATGACTTGCTCGCAATTGCCGCGATCGTAAGCGCTGTAGGCGTTATTCAAATGATGGTTCATCGACCAACGGGCGCAGCCCGTCACACTGAGAACGCTGAGGGCAAGGGCGGCAATGGGCACGAATCGCATGGGGGATCTCCTGTCTTGAGCTCTGTATCGACCCGTTGGCGGAAATCTTCAGCCATCACGCCAAACGAAAAAAGCCCACGGAGCTTCAGGGGCTCGGCGGGCTTTGAAGCAAAAGAATGCTAAATCATCCGACTACAAACTGGCGCACTGGCGACCAGGCCGAATGCTCATTACCAAGGGTCAGGCGTGCTTCTATCGAGTGAGTTCCCTTGGGTAAATCTACAGAAAAAATTCCCGACCACTCACCGCTATTTGAAACGCGGGCTCTCAACCAAACCTCATCTGACCCTGATTTCCGGACGGTCACGAGGGTACCTTCTTCCACTCGAGCGGTTCCCCAAGAGTGGATCGGATTATGTGCGGGCTCGTTGATTATGGGTGCAACAATGACTGGAACGGGCAGATCTTTGTTTTCCGTGGTCATATTTTCATCTCCATGTCTCGTCACCCTTGACGAGGCTCCGGAGCATTACAGCCTCCCCTCGGATGCCTGCCTACCTGACAGAACTGACAGTGCCGACAAACGGTGCACACCACCACACCGGGAAATCTTCAGGAATGTTCGTTTAAAGAAACAAATGAAAAGTAGTGCAAACGAACAATGACTACACCCCGAGACCATAGTAGCCTCACTCAGCGCTTGAACTCAGGAGTCTTTGAATGTCCGTCCGTCGCACCAAAATCGTCGCTACCCTTGGCCCGGCCAGTAACTCGCCGGAAGTTCTCGAACAGCTGATTCTGGCTGGCCTGGACGTCGCCCGCCTGAACTTCTCCCACGGCACCCCCGACGAGCACAAGGCTCGCGCGAAGCTGGTGCGGGACCTCGCTGCCAAGCACGGGCGCTTCGTTGCCCTGCTGGGTGACCTGCAAGGCCCGAAAATCCGTATCGCCAAATTCGCCGGCAAGAAGATCGAGCTGAAGATCGGTGATCAATTCACCTTCTCCACCAGCCATCCTCTGACCGAAGGCAACCAGCAAGTGGTCGGCATCGACTACCCGGACCTGGTCAAGGACTGCGGCGTGGGCGACGAGCTGCTGCTCGACGACGGCCGCGTGGTGATGCGCGTCGATACCGCCACCGCCACCGAACTGAACTGCACCGTGCTGATCGGCGGCCCGCTGTCCGACCACAAAGGCATCAACCGTCGCGGTGGTGGCCTGACGGCTCCAGCCCTGACCGAGAAAGACAAGGCTGACATCAAGCTCGCCGCCGAGATGGAAGTCGACTACCTCGCCGTGTCTTTCCCGCGTGACGCCGCCGACATGGAATACGCCCGTCAACTGCGCGACGAGGCCGGCGGTACTGCATGGCTGGTGGCGAAGATCGAACGCGCCGAAGCCGTGGCCGACGATGAAACCCTCGACGCGCTGATCCAGGCGTCCGACGCGGTCATGGTTGCCCGTGGTGATTTGGGTGTGGAAATCGGCGACGCCGAGCTGGTGGGCATTCAGAAGAAAATCATTCTGCATGCACGCCGCCACAACAAGGCTGTGATCGTGGCGACCCAGATGATGGAGTCGATGATCCAGAACCCGATGCCGACTCGCGCTGAAGTGTCCGACGTGGCTAACGCCGTGCTCGACTACACCGACGCCGTAATGCTGTCGGCCGAAAGTGCTGCCGGTCTGTATCCGCTGGAAGCTGTGCA
Source organism: Pseudomonas arsenicoxydans (assembly GCF_900103875.1). Lineage (NCBI taxonomy): Bacteria > Pseudomonadati > Pseudomonadota > Gammaproteobacteria > Pseudomonadales > Pseudomonadaceae > Pseudomonas > Pseudomonas arsenicoxydans. The sequence goes on from NZ_LT629705.1 coordinate 6,136,918, forward strand.
GGCGATGGCGCGCATCTGCGTCGGCGCTGAAAAGCACCCGACCAGCAAGACCTCCAGCCACCGCATCGGCAAGGTCTTCGAAAGCTGCGACCAGAGCATCGCGCTGGCGGCCATGTACACCGCCAACCACTTCCCGGGCGTGAAAGCGATCATCGCCTTGACCGAAAGTGGCTACACGCCGTTGATCATGTCGCGCATCCGTTCTTCGGTGCCGATCTACGCGTTCTCCCCGCACCGCGAAACCCAGGCCCGCGCGGCCATGTTCCGTGGCGTCTACACCGTACCGTTCGACCCGGCTTCCTTGCCGCCTGAGCAAGTCAGCCAGGCCGCAGTGGACGAGTTGCTCAAGCGCGGCGTAGTCCAGCAAGGCGACTGGGTCATCCTGACCAAGGGCGACAGCTATCACACCATCGGCGGCACCAACGGGATGAAAATCCTGCACGTTGGCGACCCGATGGTCTGAGTGACCGGTTGCTGAAATAGAAAAGCCCCGCCATGTGAATGGCGGGGCTTTTTGGTTTTTGATCTGGAAGGTGTGTTGTCTGGGCTGGCCTATTCGCGAGCAAGCTCGCTCCCACAGGGGATTTGTGAAACGCCACAGATCCAATGTGGGAGCGAGCCTGCTCGCGATGACGTAAGCCCAGTCACCGCCTATTCAATGCCGGTTGATAAAGGCCGACAACGCCGCCATCGCTTCCGGTGAGCGCAACCGCTGCGTGAACAACGCGCCCTCTTCTTCTATCACTTTGCGCAACAATTCCCGGTCCGGCGCTTTCATCAATTGCTTGCTAATGCGAACCGCCTCCGGAGGCAACGACTCAAAGCGCAGCGCCATCTCCCGCGCCTTGGCCAACGCCGCTTCGCCACTGCCCAGCGCCTCGGTGGCAATGCCCCACTGCGCGGCTTGTTCACCACTGAAACCTTCACCCAGCAGCAACAGCTCTGCCGCTTTGGCATGGCCGAGCATTCGAGGCAGGATCAGGCTGGAGCCGAACTCCGGGCATAAGCCAAGATTGACGAAGGGCATACGCAACCGTGCATCACGGCTGACATACACCAGATCGCAATGCAGCAGCATTGTTGTGCCGATCCCCACCGCCGCGCCCGCCACCGCAGCGATCACCGGTTTGCGGCATTCCAGCAAATTGAGCATGAAGTGGAACACCGGGCTGTCGAGGTTGCCCGGTGGTTGCTGGATGAAGTCGGCGATGTCGTTGCCGGCGGTGAAGCATTCGGCGCTGCCGGTGATCAGCACGGCGTTGATTTCAGGGTCGGCATCGGCCTGCTTGAGCGCCTCGTTCAAGTGGCTGTACATGGCGCGGGTCAGGGCGTTTTTCTTCTCGGGGCGATTCAGGCGCAGGGTCAGCAGACCGCGCTCGCGTTCAACTTCAATGGCATTGGGCATGTGGCGAGTCTCGCGTCGTTAAACGATCAGCGCTCAACCACGGGGAACAAAGACATCCGCCAGCAGTTGGTTACGCGGCAATCCGGCCAGGTACAAACGTCGGGCAAAGGCATCGACACTGTCGGGGGCTCCGCAGACTAAGGCCAGGGTTTGCCGGGAAACAAGCCGCAGTTGCGCCAATGCCTGTGGCAACCCGGCCGGGGTCCAGAACTCGACACTGAGGTTGGAACGCCCATCAGCCATGGCTTGCAGGGGTTTGGCGAGGTAATGCTCGCTCGCCTCATGGGCCAGGTGAATGACGCGGATGGTGCCTTGGTGATCCTGACGCAGTGCTTCGCGCAGCACGCCGAACAGTGGCGCCAACCCCGTGCCCGCGGCCAGCAGCCACAGGGGCCGAGTGTGCCAGTCCGGGTCATATTGCAACGCCCCGCCGCGCAGTTCGCCGAGGCGGATCGGATCGCCGATTTTCAGCTGGCGAGCCGCATCGCTGAACGCTCCCGGCTGACGACAATCGAGGTGAAATTCCAGAAAACGGTCTTCTTCCGGCAGACTGGCCAGGGAATAGGGCCGAGCCACGTTGCCCGCCCACAGCACCAGATGCTGGCCGGCGCTGTAGCGCAACGGACGCTCGGTTGTCAGGCGCAAACGCAACACATTGGCGCTCAACCAATCGACCGCAGCGACCTTGGCCGGGCGACCGTCCACCTGCGGATCAAACGTGTGCACCTGCAGGTCTTCGACTACCTGGCACTGACACGCCAGACGCCAGCCTTGCTGACGTTGCTCGGCGCTCAAGGCATCGGGGCGGTTGTCGCTGGGCGCTCCTTGGACGCATTGCACCAGGCAGGCATGGCAACTGCCGGCGCGGCAACTGTAGGGCACGGCCACGCCATTTTGATTCAGGGCATCGAGCAGGTTGCTGCCCGGCGCCACGGACCAATGACGCTCGCCGACGCGCAACTCAGGCATCGACGTTCTCCCACGCCGCCGCGCAACGATTGCGGCCATCGCGCTTGGCCCGGTAAAGCGCCTGATCGGCTCGCTGCAAGGCGTCGTCCAGATCATCACCGAGCTCCAGCAGCGTCATGCCTGCGGATAAGCTGAGGTTACCCACTTTCAGGCCGATCAACTCGACGTCGGTGAAGGCGATGCGCAGTCGTTCACAGCAGGAAGTCAGCCGCTCGGGATTGCAGTCGGGCAACAACACCACAAACTCTTCGCCACCATAACGGGCCAGCACATCGCCTTCACGCAGGCAGGCACTCGCCACCGCCGCAAAAGCTTGCAGCACCTGATCACCCGCTGCGTGGCCATGAATGTCGTTGATGCGCTTGAAGTGGTCGAGGTCGATCAAGGCCAGGCCGTGCACCACGCCGGCGTCCATGGCGTTCAATTCACGAGAGGCCAGGCGCAGGAAATGGCGGCGATTGAACAGCCCGGTCAGTTCGTCGGTGGCGACCAGGTCTTCGAGCTGGCGCATCATCCCACGCAAGGTGTCCTGGTGCGCCTGCAAGGCAAATCGACGCTGGCGCATACGCTGGCGCGAAGCCTGGACGTAACGGGCATACAGCTCCAGCCACACCAGCACGATGAACAGCACGCACACCTGCAGCGCGGCCAGTGCCGGATCCGTCAGCTGGAAGTGGTAACCCTCCCACAGCGTGATTGCGCTGAAACTGAAAAACACCAGCAGCGTGCAGCGCAAAAAGGCCCGGCGCGAAAGATGAAACAGACCGAACAGCAGGATCAGCACGTAGAACACCAGAAACGAACCGCGGGCTTCATCCAGATTGGCGATCAGCCATGTTTGCCAACCCAGGCCCATCAACACTTGCACTTCGGTCAGGCTCGGATCGGCGCACTTAAGGTTGCAGCCGCTGTAAAACATCGCGAACAACGCGGCTTGGCTGATCACCACCAGCGCACTGCCGACGGCCACGTTGGTCAACGATTGATCGTAATGCCCGGTAAAAAAAGCCAGCCACAGCAATACCAGAGCCAGGGCGTAGGTGCCGGCTGCGAGGGCAAAGCGTTTGAGCAGAAGCCGTTGGATGGCGTTATGGGTCAATCGTTGACTCACCGTGCGAAAGGAGGCTGATCGAGTGTCCTACTCTACAGACCGAGTGCCACTTTAGTGGGGTGTCTGACAAATGACCATCCAATTTTCGGGGCAAAAAACTGGCGTCAGAACCATGACTGACTCCCCCCCGCAAACGCTGCGCAGAACTGTGTAGGAGCTGTCGAGTGAAACAAGGCTGCGATCTTTTGATCTTGATCTAAAAAAAGCAAAGTCAAAAGATCGCAGCCTTGTTTCACTCGACAGCTCCTAAAGGGAATCGGGTTCACGCGTATGCGACCAACGATTGACCGTTGGCGCGTGTACCCGCCAGCGAGGCGCGTTATACTGCCGCGCCTTTTTAGCGTCGCGCCAGCATGCCCGGCGTGCCTTGAAAGGTGCTTGCAACCGACCGATGCACCCAAGCTGCAAGCACCTTATTGAATGTTCCCGTCTTTTAGAGGAGCGCGACTCATGACCGTGATCAAGCAAGACGACCTGATACAGAGCGTTGCCGACGCCCTGCAGTTCATTTCCTACTACCACCCCGTTGACTTCATCCAGGCGATGCACGAGGCCTACCTGCGCGAAGAATCGCCGGCAGCCCGCGACTCCATCGCGCAAATCCTGATCAACTCGCGGATGTGCGCCACCGGCCACCGCCCGATCTGCCAGGACACCGGCATCGTCACCGTCTTCGTTCGCGTGGGCATGGACGTACGTTGGGATGGCGCCACGATGGGCCTGGACGACATGATCAACGAAGGCGTGCGCCGGGCATATAACCTGCCGGAAAACGTCCTGCGTGCCTCGATCCTCGCCGACCCGGCGGGCGCTCGTAAAAACACCAAGGACAACACCCCGGCCGTTATCCACTACTCCATCGTTCCGGGTAACACCGTGGAAGTGGACGTGGCAGCCAAGGGCGGCGGTTCCGAGAACAAGTCGAAAATGGCCATGCTCAACCCGTCCGACTCGATCGTCGACTGGGTGTTGAAAACCGTTCCGACCATGGGCGCCGGCTGGTGCCCACCGGGCATGCTCGGCATCGGCATCGGCGGCACCGCCGAGAAAGCCGCCGTGATGGCCAAGGAAGTGTTGATGGAATCCATCGACATTCACGAGCTGAAAAAGCGCGGCCCGTCCAACCGTATCGAAGAGATGCGCCTGGAGTTGTTCGAGAAGGTCAACCAACTGGGCATTGGCGCCCAGGGCCTGGGTGGCCTGACCACCGTGCTCGACGTGAAGATCATGGATTACCCGACCCACGCTGCTTCGTTGCCGGTGTGCATGATCCCGAACTGCGCCGCCACCCGTCACGCGCACTTCGTGCTCGACGGTTCCGGCCCGGCCTCGCTGGAAGCGCCATCGTTGGACGCTTACCCGGAAATCGTCTGGGAAGCCGGCCCATCGGCCCGCCGCGTCAACCTCGATACCCTGACGCCTGAAGAAGTGCAGAGCTGGAAGCCGGGCGAAACCGTCCTGCTCAACGGCAAGATGCTCACCGGTCGCGACGCCGCGCACAAGCGCATGGTCGAGATGCTCAACAAGGGCGAAACCTTGCCGGTGGACCTCAAAGGTCGCTTCATCTACTACGTCGGCCCGGTTGATCCAGTACGCGAAGAAGTGGTGGGCCCTGCCGGTCCGACTACCGCAACGCGGATGGACAAGTTCACCCGTCAGATCCTCGAGCAAACCGGCCTGTTGGGCATGATCGGCAAATCCGAGCGCGGCCCGACCGCAATCGAAGCGATCAAGGACCACAAAGCCGTTTACCTGATGGCAGTCGGCGGCGCGGCTTATCTGGTGGCGCAAGCGATCAAGAAATCCCGCGTGGTGGCATTCGCCGAACTGGGCATGGAAGCGATCTACGAGTTCGACGTCAAAGACATGCCGGTAACCGTTGCAGTGGATAGCAAAGGTGAATCGGTACACATCACCGGTCCTGCCATCTGGCAGAAAAAGATCAGTGAAAGCCTGGCGGTTGAAGTGCAGTAAGCGCTTCGATTGACCCAAACGGCCGGCTCGTCAAATGACGACCCGGCCGTTTTTTTGCTGGTTCGTAAAGCTCTTGGCAATCAAAACTCCCAGCCTTTATTCATCAGATAGACAAGGCCGTGTAGCGAACTCAGAGATTCCCATACACAAGCTGCACTCTCGGTCGTCCAGAGTCACTGTTGCTTGAGAAACAGGTCGTTGTCACGACAGTATCCAGTGCGGACGGCATGCTATGGTGCGTGCCCATATCTCTTCCTGTTTCCCACAGAATGCTGCCGATTTCTCGAACCCTGCGACTGTCGCTGTACACCTTGCTGATCATCGCCGGTACCGCATTGGCAGCCGGTGTCGCCCTGCGCCACACCGAACGCCAGGCCCTGGTTGAAGACGCCGCGCGCGCCAATCAGCAATTGGCGCTGTACGCCAATTCCCTGCACACCCTGATCGACCGCTACCGAGCCCTGCCCGCCGTATTGGCGTTGGACCCGGAATTACGCGCGGCCCTCAATGGCTCGGTCTCTGCCGACCAACAAGACGCATTGAACCTCAAACTGGAAAAAATCAACGGCGCTGCGCAATCCTCGACCCTGGAATTGCTCGACCGTAACGGTCTCGCCGTGGCCGCCAGCAATTGGCGTTTGCCCAGCAGTTACGTTGGTCATAACTATGGTTTTCGCCCTTACTTCAGCCAGACCCGTACCCAGGGCACCGGGCGCTTTTATGCGGTTGGCGTGACCAGTGGGATTCCGGGGTATTTCCTGTCCAGTGCAGTGACCAGCGACAGCGGCGAGTTTCTCGGCGCGATGGTGGTGAAGCTCGAGTTTCCGGAGCTGGAGCGCGAGTGGCGTCAGGGCAGCGACACGCTGCTGGTCAGTGATGCACGCGGCATCATTTTCATCGCCAATCAGCCGGGCTGGCGCTATCGCCTGTTGAAACCGCTGAGCGACAGCGATCACAGCGAGCTGAAGGTCACCCGGCAATACGACAAACAACCGCTGACACCGCTGGACCATCAAGCGCTGCAGCACTTTGACGACAACAGCAATCTGTCGCGCGTCGTCGGGCCTGACGGTACGGCGGATTACCTCTGGGAATCGCTGCCGCTGGCCACTGAAGGCTGGACCTTGCACCTGTTGCGTCGCCCGCAAGTCGCGTTCGAAGACAGCCGCAACGCCGCGCTCGCCGCTGCAGGGTTGTGGCTGGCGCTGGTGTTTCTGCTGCTGTTCCTCAATCAACGCTGGCGCCTGGCAAAAATGCGCCAGCGCAGCCGCGAAGAGCTTGAGCAACTGGTGGAAGAGCGCACCCGCGACCTGCGCACCGCTCAGGACGGTCTGGTGCAATCGGCCAAACTCGCCGCGCTCGGCCAGATGTCAGCCGCCCTCGCCCATGAAATCAATCAGCCATTGACCGCCCAGCGTATGCAATTGGCGACGTTGCGCCTATTGCTCGATCACGGTCGGGTCGACGACGCCTACAAGGCGCTGAAACCGGTGGATGACATGCTGACCCGCATGGCCGCCCTCACCGGCCACCTGAAAACCTTCGCCCGCAAAAGCCCGAGCGGCCTGCGCGAGCGGCTCGATTTGGCGGCAGTGGTGGACCAATCGCTGCAATTACTCGACGCCCGTCTGCGTGACGAGCAGGTCAGCACCGTGCTGCACCTGACACGCCCGGCGTGGGTGCGCGGTGATGCGATTCGTCTGGAGCAGGTGCTGATCAACCTGCTGCGCAACGCCCTGGACGCCATGCGCGACAAACCCTGCAAGCGCCTGGAAATCCGCATCGAGGCCGACGAACAACTCTGGCGCCTGAGCGTCAGCGACAACGGTGGCGGTATCGCCGAAGAACACTTGGCGAACGTGTTCGATCCGTTCTTCACCACCAAACCGGTGGGCGATGGCCTGGGTCTTGGGTTGGCGGTATCGTTTGCCATCGTTCACGAATCGGGCGGACGCCTGAGCGCCGACAATCATGCAAACGGCGCGGTGTTCACCCTGACCTTGCCCATCGACCTGGAGGTTCACAGCCCATGCTGAACTCAGTGATGGTGGTCGACGACGAGAGCAGTATTCGCAGCGCCGTCGAACAATGGCTGAGCCTGTCGGGTTTTGACGTCCAGCTGTTCAGCCGCGCCGATGAGTGCCTGGCAAAATTACCCGGCCACTTCCCCGGAGTGATCCTCAGCGACGTGCGCATGCCCGGCATGACAGGTCTTGAGTTACTGGCCGAAGTTCAGCGCCGCGATGCCGACTTGCCGGTGATTCTGCTGACCGGCCACGGCGATGTGCCGATGGCGGTCGAAGCGATGCGCGATGGCGCCTATGACTTCCTCGAAAAACCCTTCAGCCCGGAAACCTTGCTCAGCAGTTTGCGCAGGGCGCTGGACAAGCGCCGGCTGGTGCTGGAAAACCGCGCCTTGCATGAGTTGGCGGACAACCGCGCCAAGCTCGACGCAACGCTGCTGGGCGTGTCCCGTGGTTTGCAGACGTTACGCCGGCAGGTGCTGGATCTGGCGGCGCTGCCGGTCAACGTGTTGATCCGTGGTGAAACCGGCAGCGGCAAAGAGCTGGTCGCCCGCTGCCTGCACGACTTCGGGCCGCGGGCGGACAAGCCGTTTGTGGCGCTCAACTGCGCTGCGATTCCCGAGCAGTTGTTCGAGGCTGAATTGTTTGGCCATGAGAGCGGCGCGTTCACTGGCGCTGCGGGCAAACGCATCGGCAAGCTTGAATATGCCGATGGCGGCACGCTGTTTCTCGATGAAATCGAAAGCATGCCGCTGGCGCAACAGGTGAAACTGCTGCGGGTGCTGCAAGAGCAGAAGCTTGAGCGACTGGGCTCGAACCAGAGCATTCGCGTGGACTTGCGGATCATCGCGGCCACCAAACCTGATCTGCTGGATGAGGCGCGGGCCGGGCGTTTTCGTGAGGATCTGGCCTATCGACTGAATGTCGCCGAATTACGGCTGCCGCCGTTGCGCGAGCGGCGCGAAGACATTCCGTTGCTGTTCGAAACGTTTGCGCAGAATGCCGCCGAGCGTCTGGGACGGACTTTTCCACCGTTGAGCGGTGCGCAGCTGAGCCACCTGTTGAGTCATGACTGGCCGGGCAATGTGCGTGAACTGGCGAACGTCGCCGAGCGACAAGTGCTGGGGCTGGGTGAGCCGCAACCGATGGGCATCGATCCCGGGCAGTCGCTGGCGGCGCAGGCGGAAGCGTTCGAAGCGCACTGCCTGCGCGCGGCGTTGACCCGGCACAAGGGCGATGTGAAAGCAGTGCTTGAAGAACTGCAACTGCCGCGCCGGACCTTCAATGAAAAGATGCAGCGGCATGGCCTGACCCGCGAGATGTTCCTGCAAGACAGCTGATTTTTGCCGTGCATGGGCAGGCCTCATCGCGGGCAAGCCCGCTCCCACAGGGACCGAGTTGAACTCAGATTTCGTGTACGACACTGATTACTGTGGGAGCGGGCTTGCCCGCGATGAGGACCACATTGACGCCACAACTCCAAAACCAGATGAGCGATTTCCCGCTCACCACTAACTATAAATAAGCGGATTTCCGCTCATTCAAACTTCAAAACCCCTCTAAACCGGCCCTCCCCGATCTGGCACACCTTCTGCTATAGCCCCCACAGGCTGCGTTTCAACGCGCTCCACAAAAACAATTAAATGAAGGATCCTTCAATGGATAACTCCAACGCCCTGCCCCTTGGGTCGGCTGCCGCGCCCGCCAAAACCAGAACCACTGCCAGCCGCATCAAGTCGATCTTCAGCGGCTCTGTCGGCAACATGGTCGAGTGGTACGACTGGTACGTCTACGCCGCCTTCTCCCTCTATTTCGCCAAGGCCTTTTTCCCCAAGGGCGACACCACCGCGCAACTGTTGAACACCGCAGCGATCTTTGCCGTGGGCTTCCTGATGCGCCCGATCGGCGGCTGGCTGATGGGCCTCTACGCGGACAAGGCGGGTCGTAAAGCCGCGCTCATGGCGTCGGTCTACCTGATGTGCTTCGGTTCATTGCTGATCGCCCTGAGCCCGGGTTATGAAACCATCGGCATCGGCGCACCGATCCTGCTGGTGTTCGCGCGTCTGCTGCAAGGTTTGTCGGTCGGCGGCGAATACGGCACCTCGGCGACTTACCTCAGCGAGATGGCGACCAAGGAACGTCGCGGCTTCTACTCCAGCTTCCAGTACGTGACCCTGATCTCCGGCCAGCTCATCGCGTTGGCGGTGCTGATCGTGTTGCAACAGGTGCTGACCACTGAAGAGTTGTACGCCTGGGGCTGGCGCATCCCGTTCGCCATCGGCGCGCTGTGTGCCGTGGTCGCGCTGTACTTGCGTCGTGGCATGGAAGAAACCGAGTCGTTCACCAAGAAGGAAAAGTCCAAGGAAAGCGCCATGCGCACCTTGATGCGCCACCCCAAGGAACTGATGACCGTGGTCGGCCTGACCATGGGCGGCACCCTGGCGTTCTACACCTACACCACGTACATGCAGAAATACCTGGTGAACACCGTCGGTATGAGCATTTCCGACTCGACCACCATTTCGGCGGCCACGCTGTTCCTGTTCATGTGCCTGCAACCGATCGTTGGCGCGTTGTCGGATAAAGTCGGTCGACGTCCGATCCTGATTGCCTTCGGCATTCTGGGGACGCTGTTCACCGTACCGATCCTGACCACCCTGCACACCGTTCAATCCTGGTGGGGCGCGTTCTTCCTGATCATGGCGGCACTGATCATTGTCAGCGGCTACACCTCGATCAATGCCGTGGTCAAAGCCGAACTGTTCCCGACCGAAATCCGCGCACTGGGCGTTGGTTTGCCGTATGCGCTGACCGTGTCGATCTTCGGCGGTACCGCTGAATACATCGCGCTGTGGTTCAAGAGCATCGGCATGGAAACCGGTTACTACTGGTATGTCACGGCGTGCATCGCGGTGTCGTTGCTGGTGTACGTGACCATGAAAGACACCCGCAAGCATTCGCGGATCGAGACCGACTGACCTTTAGATTGATAGTGGCTTAACTGGCCTCATCGCGGGCAAGCCCGCTCCCACAGGTGGAATGCGTTCTCTGTGGGAGCGGGCTTGCCCGCGATAGCCTTACATCGGCATCAAGTCAACTCGGCAACCGCAGGCTTCGCGTACTTGTTCTGTGCGTAAGAAGCCCCGGCGATCATCACCACCAGAACCCCCGCCAACACCAGCGACGACCCGATGGTGCCGAAATCCAGGCCGCCCTTTGCATGAGGCTTGGTCAGGAAATCACCCAGCGTTGCGCCGAACGGGCGCGTCAATACGAACGCTACCCAGAACAACACGACCGACGAAATCTTCGTGAAGTATTTGAGCAGCACCACCACCGCAATGGCCGAGCCGATCAACAGCGCGCCACCGGCAAAGCCCAGGCCTGAGTCGTCCGCCAGGTAATCGCCCAGCGCCGTGCCCAAGGTGTTGGAAAACAGAATCGCCATCCAGTAGAACATCTCGCCGCGAAAGGTCTGGACCTTGGTGACGTTCAGCGAATCACCGCTCATGCGCCAGGCAGCAAATATCCCCAGCAGAATCGCGATCAGGATCATCGACCCCGTGGCGTAGCCGAGTTCAAGCGTGCGGTCCATGAAGTCCGACATGGTCGTGCCCGCCGTGCTGGTCGACAGGATCACGATCCAGTACAGCATCGGCTTGTAGGTTTTCGACAGTAACTGTGCAACCAGGGTCAGTACGAACACGCTGATCAAAATCAGCGAGCTGATGGCGTAACCGACGTTCAAGGTCATCGACAGTAAATCCCCAGCGGTTTCTCCCAGGGTCGTCGCGCAGATTTTCATTACCCAGAATGCCAGGGTAATTTGCGGAAGTTTATTCATCGAGGGTAGAACTCCATTGGTCATGTCGACCGTTTTTCACAGGTAATAGTCGGGGCGCAGACTGACGGCGGACCGGTGAAAAATAGGTAAGTGCTTTATGAAAAATCTGTCACACACGCCAATGAGTGGAGATTGCGAGCAGGCTCGCCCCCACATTTTGATCACGTCGCTGGAAATTATCCGCTCGTCCTTGCACCATGACCGCCTATCGAGAACCCAGGAATTTGCGCCATGGCTGACGACATCCACTTCTACGAACCCGCCAACGGCCACGGCCTCCCGCATGATCCGTTCAACGCCATCGTCGGCCCACGGCCCATCGGCTGGATTTCCTCCCAGGACGCCAACGGCCACCTGAACCTGGCGCCTTACAGCTTCTTCAACGCCTTTAACTACATTCCGCCGATCATCGGTTTTTCCAGCATTGGCCGTAAGGACAGCCTGAATAACATCGAACAGACCGGCGAATTCGCCTGGAACCTGGCGACCCGGCCACTGGCCGAGCAGATGAACCAGAGCTGCGCCATGGTCCCCCCGGAGGTCAACGAGTTCGAGCTGTCGGGGCTGACACCGGTTGCGTCGAAAATCATCCAGGTGCCGCGCGTCGCTGAAAGCCCGGTGTCCTTCGAGTGCAAGGTCACGCAAATCATTCAGTTGCAGCGAGCGGATGGAAACGTGGTGCCAAGCTGGCTGATTCTCGGCGAAGTGGTCGCCGTGCATATCGCCAAATGGCTGTTGAAGGATGGGGTGTACGACACCGCCGCAGCAGAACCGATTCTGCGCGGCGGCGGGCCAGCGGATTATTTCCAGCTGGGGCCAGAGGCGTTGTTCAAGATGTATCGCCCTGGGGCGAAGAAATAACTTACCAGATCAGGTCGCCGTCTTCTTTGACGCCCTTGAGGTGAGTCAGCCGCAACGCGGCAGCCTCGTCCGCTTCTTTGGCGGTCTTGAAGGTCTGGTCTTCCAGCAACTTGTTGAAGCGTGGTGCACCTGAACCACCGATCGGCTTGGTGGCAATTGCCGCGTAGTAGCCGCCTTCGCGTGGGACTACAGCGGATACAGCTTCAAAATGATCAAAGGCTTTGCGTGCCATGTCGCGAATCCTGGTTAATTGAGAGTTGCACCATTAAACCCTCAACCCGCCATTTTGTGTACCCATGACTCGGACTGGCCCTGCGCCTGGGCGGCCGACACGTCCTTGAAGGTGTGAAAATCCAGGCTGTTGACAACCAGGTCCTGCACCAACCGGGCAAAAACCTCCATGGCCGGGGTGCCGAAGTACGCGGTCATGGCCTGCTGATTCGTCCAGAAACCGGACACCAGCCACAACTCCGGATCACATTGCGAATGCTGCAGGGCAAAGCTCAGGCAACCCGGTGCGTTGCGGGACGGCTCGATCAAGGCGCTCAGGCGCGCACCGAGTTCCGCCGAACGCCCGGCGCGGGCGCGGACAAAAGCCATATGACTGACGGGGATCTGCGTAGACATGTTCAACCCTCCCAGGTAGTCCGGTTGCAGCCGTGGGACGGGCTGCCACAGGATCCAAGGTTAAACGCGCCGCTTAAAGCTCGGTTAGTCGATTCCTGCCGTCGTCTTGCACAATCCTGCGCGGCGTCTCGAACAACCTGTATCTACCTGTAAATGCGTTCATACCAATCGGACACGGCATTCAAGCAAGTTTCCCCAACGTGACGTAGCCATAGAGCCACCGTTTATTAACTCCGTGCAGAATCAGGCAAGGTTGAGGCAGGATGTGTCTACCGCCGGTCCTTGCACAAACATAAGCTCAGCCCATTACCAATGCTCATCCGAGGATGCCTTGCATGTCGTCGCTCGATCGTTTTCAAGCCCCGCTGGATGCGGACATGGAGAAACAGCGCGCAGAACTGGCCGCGATCATCCGTCGCAACACGATGGAGGATGGCAATTATGCGACTGCCATCGGCTCACTGTTCATGTCCAAACACAGCCAGTCCCATGACTTTGCCCCGGTGCTGGCGCAACCGGCGTTGTGCATCATGGCGCAGGGCCGCAAAGAGGTCCGGTTGGCTGACGAGTACTTCAATTACGATCCGCTGAATTACCTGGTGGTGTCCGTCTCGATGCCCTTGAGCGGACGAGTGGTGAATGTCACCTCTGAAGAGCCGATCCTCGCCGTGCGGCTGGACATCGACCCGGCAGAGATTACCGCGCTGATTGCCGACGCCGGTCCTCTCGGAGTTCCCACACGTCCCACGGGGCGCGGCTTGTATGTCGAACGTATCGATTCCGCGATGCTCGACGCCGTGCTGCGCTTGACGCGTTTGCTCGATACCCCGAAAGACATCGCCATGCTCGCGCCACTGATTCGAAGGGAGATTCTTTATCGGCTGTTGCGCAGTCAGCAAGGCCACCGGCTGTATGAGATTGCCATCGCCAATAGCCAGAGCCATCGCATCAGCCAGGCGATCAAGTGGCTCAACGGCAACTATGAGCAACCATTGCGCATCGATGATCTGGCCAAGGAAGTGAACCTGAGCGTGTCGACGTTGCACCACCGGTTCAAGGCGATGACGGCGATGAGTCCGCTGCAATATCAGAAGCAGCTGCGGTTGCAGGAAGCGCGGCGGTTGATGCTGGCCGAAGGGCTGGAAGCGTCGGCGGCGGGGTATCGGGTCGGGTATGAAAGCCCTTCGCAGTTCAGCCGTGAGTACAGCCGGTTGTTTGGGGCGCCCCCGTTGCGGGATTTGGCGCGGTTGCGGTTGACGGTTTGACCCGGTATTTGTTGTGCAGCTGATGCCCTCATCGCGGGCAAGCCCGCTCCCACATGGGATTTGTGAACGACACAGATCCAATGTGGGAGCGGGCTTGCCCGCGATGAGGCCAGTGAATCCAGCCAGTCTTTAGAGTCAGGCCCCAAGCACGCGGCAAGCCTCGGCCGGCAAGGTCACCGACACCGGGTTGCCAATGCTCAATCCGAAACCCTGGCACGGCGTGCTCAACGCCGTAAACGATACCCCGGAGCACTCCACGGTCGTTTCAATCGTCGCGCCGATGTCGCGCACGAACGTCACCTTGCCCAGCAACCGGTTACCCGCCGTTGCCTGCGGGTGCGACAGTTGCAGGTCTTCAGGGCGGATCAGCATCTTCACTTTCTCACCGACCACAATGCTGCTGCAGATCGGCACTTCCAGCGCGTCGCCACCAGGCAAGCCGACTTTGCCGTTGCCCAGTGCGGTGGCCGGGAAGATGTTGCCGGAGCCGATAAAGTCCGCGACAAATTCGTTGGCCGGGTGTCGGTAGATTTCAATCGGCGAACCGACTTGCTGCACCCGATGCTCGCCCAGTACAACGACGATATCGGCCATGGTCATGGCTTCACGTTGATCGTGGGTCACCATGATCGTGGTGATGTTCAGACGCTGTTGCAGTTGACGGATTTCTACCTGCATCGACTCGCGCAGCTTGGCGTCCAGCGCCGACAGCGGTTCGTCCAGCAGGAGGATTTTCGGGTGGTTGGCAATCGCCCGGGCAATCGCCACACGCTGGCGTTGACCGCCAGACAGCTTCGCCACCGGGCGATCAATCATCTCGCTCAGCTGAATCAGCTCCAGCAATTCCACCACTCGCGCCTGCTGATCAGCCTTGCTGACGCCACGCAGTTTCAGCGGATAGGCGATGTTCTCGCCCACTGTCATGTGCGGAAACAGCGCCAGGGATTGAAACACCATGCCGAAATTGCGCTGATGCGCCGGCGTGTGGCCGATGTCTTCACCGTCCAGGCGAATCTCACCGCCGCTCAGGGTTTCAAGCCCGGCGATCATGCGCAGCAACGTGGTTTTACCGCAGCCCGACGGGCCGAGGAAACACACCAGTTTGCCTTCCGGCAAATGCAGGTTCACATCCTTTACCGCGCAGGCCGAGCCGTAATGTTTCTCGACGTTTTCCAGAATCAGACCAGTCATGTTGCACCTCAAGAAATCAGAACGAAACGCCACCTTCACCAACCAGCTTCTCCAACGCCCAGATCAGGACGAAGTCGATCAGCACGATCAGCACGGCAAACGAAAATACGGTTGGGTCGAGCGAAGACACAGTGCGGCTGTACATCCAGATCGGCACGGTCATGACGTCGATGGTGTAGAGGAAATAGGTCACGGTGAATTCGTTGAACGAGACGATGAACGCCAGCAGCATGCCCGCCAGGATCCCCGACTTCATCAACGGCACCACCACATCGACAATCGCGCGCAGCGGTGAAGCGCCGAGCATTTGCGCGGCCTCCTCGACTTCGCTGCCGATGGAAAGCATGGCGGCGGTGCAGTTCTTCACCACGAACGGCAAGGCCAGAATCACATGGGCGATCACCAGCCGTGAGGTAGTGATCTGGAATGGCAGGCTGTCGAACACCAACAGCAGCGCCAGCCCCAACACCACCATCGGAAACACCAGTGGCAACGACATCAATTGCAGCGCCACGGCTTTGCCGCGGAACTCGCAACGGGTCAGCGCGTAAGCCGCTGGCACCGCCACAATGGTCGCGAAAACCATGGTCAGGCACGCCACCATCAGGCTGGTGGTCATGGCTTTGCCCAGGCTCAGCACATCACTGGAATCGGGCGACACGAACGTATGCCAGGCGGCTTTGTACCATTGCAGGCTGTAGCTGCTCGGCGGGAAGTCGAGGTTCGACGCACCGCTGAACGACATCACGATCATGGTCAGGATCGGCAACACCGCCAGCAGCAGGATGAAGCCCGAGAGGATGCCGGCAAACTTGCCGGTCTCGCCGGGCAGCAGCCCATAACGTTTCTTGGTCAGGGTGCTCATTGGGAAGCCTCCAGCATGCGCCGACGACGGCCAGTGATGAATTCGGACAAGGTCATGATCGCGAGTGTGGTGACAATCAACACCACACCGGCAGCGGACGCGGCGGGCCAGTTCATCAGCGGGGCGATCTGGTCGTGCACCATCACCGCCAGCATCGGCACGCGACGGCCACCGAGCAGCAAAGGCACCACGAAGCTGCTGGCGTTGTAGGCAAATACCAACGTCGCACCGGTGATGATCCCCGGCATGCTCATCGGCAACACCACTTGGCGAAACACCTGAAAGCGACTGGCGCCCAGGGTCGCAGCGGCTTCTTCATACGTACGGGCGACGCCGCGCATGGCGCTGGCAATCGGCAGCACGGCCAATGGGAACGCGGTTTGCACCAGGCCCATCAAGACGCCGTTCTGGTTGTAGAGCAGCATGATCGGCCGCTTGATCAGGCCCAGGCCCATCAGCGCCTGATTGAGCATGCCGCCAGGACCGAGAATCACCAGCCAGCCGTAGCTTTGCAGCAACAGGTTGACCAGCAGGGGCAGCAACACGGCTGCAAGGAAAATCCGTCGCACAAACGGTGAGGTCAGGCGCGACATGGTGTAGGCCACCGGGATCGCCAGGATGACCGCGATCACGGCGCTGATCAGCGCCAGGCGCAGGGTCAGCAGCAAGGATTTGAGGTAATACGGTTCCAGCAACTGGGCGTAACTGGCCAGGCTGAACCCGGTCCATTCCGCGCCTTTGGTGCCCACGCTCATGCGCAAGACCAGCAGGCTGGCGGCGATCAATACGCCCAGAAACAGCATCGACGGCGAGAGGAAAAACCAGGCGCGCGTCGTCGGCGAAACACCCCGATTGGTGCGCGATGCAGCGGCGGCGACCGGATGAGTCAGAGGTT
Organism: Pseudomonas arsenicoxydans; assembly: GCF_900103875.1. Lineage (NCBI taxonomy): Bacteria > Pseudomonadati > Pseudomonadota > Gammaproteobacteria > Pseudomonadales > Pseudomonadaceae > Pseudomonas > Pseudomonas arsenicoxydans. The sequence continues at coordinate 6,153,949 of NZ_LT629705.1, forward strand.
GGTGTTCCATAGCAAGGGTCTCGTCAATGGAAAGCAGCTGACAAAACACAGCCTTCAAAACACCGTAAACCTTGTGGGAGCGGGCTTGCCCGCGATAGCGATCTGTCAGTCACATCATTATCGACAGGTAGGCCGTCATCGCGGGCAAGCCCGCTCCCACAGGGGTTTAGCAGTGTTCAAAAGCTTGTGTTCGTCACTCGATCAGGAAGAAAAGATTTCCGTGTAGCGACGAATCCATTGGTCATGCACGGTGGCCAGGAAGGCGTTGTCGTGCATGATCGCCTTCTCGGCAATCTGCTCCGGCGTGAGGATGTACGGGCTCTTGCGCGCTTCGGCAGAGATGATTGCCTTGGCGTTGACCGGACCGTTGTAGATGTCCTCAGCCATCTTGCCCTGAACCAGCGGGTCCAGAGAGTGGTTGATGAAGGCGTAGGCCAGGTCGGTATCGCCCGGACGATTCTTCGGCATCACCGACAGCATCAGGTCGGTGTAGAACCCTTCCTTCATGCCGAACGTAGCACCCAGGCCGTAGGCCGGGTCGCGAATTTGTTTCGGGAAGAACGCCGGTGCGTACAAACCACCCATGTCCAGGGAGCCGGTGCGGAACAGTTCGGCGATCTGGTTCGGGTTTTCACCCAGGGTGACCACGCGGCTTTTGAGCTCGGCGAGTTTCTTGAAGCCAGGCTCGATGTTGTGCTCGTCACCACCGGCCAGTTTGGCGGCGATGATGATCAGGTCCATCGCTTCGGTCCAGTTCGGCGGCGGCAGGAAGATGTTCGGTGCCAGGTCAGCGTCCCACATCGAGGCGTAGCTGTCCGGCGCTTCCTTGATGGTGCGGGTGCTGTAGACCAGGCTGTTGCACCAGAGCAGGTAACCGATACCGTGGCCATTGGCGCCGGTGCGGTATTTTTCCGGCACGTCGACCAGGTTGGGAATGCGGTTCAGGTCGGGTTTTTCCAGCAGGTTGGCCGCCGCCAGGCCTTCGGCGCCGACGCCAGCCAGGGTGATGACGTCGTACTGCGGACGATCACCGCCTGCCTTGAGTTTGGCGACCATTTCCGAGGTACTGCCGGTGCGGTCAGCGATGACCTTGCAGCCGTACTTGTCTTCGAAGGTTGCGGCAATGTTGCGCAGTGCTGCGAGGCCGGTGTCATCGGACCAGGTCAGCAAGCGCAGGGTTTTGCCCTGAAAGCGCGTGTCGCTGGCATTGGCCTTGATGAACGGCATGCTCATGGCCGCAGCTGCAACCGAGGCCACGCCTACGGTCTTGATGAATTGACGTCTGTTTAGATCATGCTCGCCCATGAAGGACTCCCTTTGTTTTTTTAAGTATGAGGTTGGTCGCAACCGTTGCATCCGCGCGATCGGATCCGCTTAAACCCCCGGTTTCAAAGGGCTTGAGCTGAGCCGACCGCTTCATCCTGAGGTCGTGCAAAACACCTGACTATCGATAAAAATTCATTGAAGCCATGACGCCAACGCATGCCTCGTATCGAGGCATGCGCTCACCTTTTTCGTGCCTTCAGACGGCACGAATCACGTGTTTGATTTCCTGGAAAGCCTGCAAGCCCCACGGCCCCAATTCGCGGCCGATACTGCTCTGCTTGTAGCCGCCCCAGGCGGTCTGCGGAAAGATCACTTGCGGCGCGTTGATCCACACCAGCCCCGCCTGCAAAGCATTGGCGACCCGATCCGCCGCTTCGGCGTCACGGGTCACCACGCTGGCGACCAGACCGAACTGGCTGTCGTTGGCCAGGGCAATTGCCTCGGCTTCAGAGGCAAAACTGCGCACGCAGATCACCGGACCGAAAATCTCTTCACACCACAACGCACTGCCCTGGGGCACTTCGGTGAAGATCGTCGGCTGCAAAAAATAACCGCGCGACAGGTTTGCGGGGCGATTGCCGCCGCACACCAGCTTGGCGCCGGCGCTCAAACCACGATCGATGTGACCGAGCACACGCTGGTATTGCGCCTGATTGACCAGCGCGCCCATTTCCACGTCCGGGTCGAACGGGTCGGCGACGCGAATGGCTTCAGCGCGGGCTTTGAGGCGCAGGAGGAATTCATCCGCCAGTTCATCGGCGACCAGCACGCGGCTGGTGGCGGAGCACATTTGCCCGGCGTTGAAGAAACCGCCGCCGCAGGCCACGTCCACGGCCAGTTCTAGGTCAGCGTCCTTGAGCACCAGCAGCGAGGATTTACCGCCCAGTTCCAGGCTCACGCCTTTCACGGTTTCAGCCGCGCGCTGCATAACCTGTACGCCGACCGCATTGCTACCGGTAAAGGAAATCTTGGCGATGCGCGGGTCCGCCGACATCGGCGCACCAACCGCCAGGCCCGTGCCGCAGACCAGGTTGAACACGCCCTTGGGCAGACCGGCCTCGGCGATGATGGCCGCCAGTTGCAGTTCGGGTAACGGCGTCACTTCCGACGGTTTGAGCACCACGCAGCAACCGGCGGCCAGGGCCGGAGCGAGTTTCCACGCCGTGGTGACCATCGGAAAATTCCACGGCACGATCAGGCCGACCACGCCGCACGGTTCACGCCGCACGCGGGCGCTGAAGTCGTCGGTAGGCAGCTCGACATTGCTGTCTTGTTTGGCATCGAGGCCTTCGGCCAGCCCTGCGTAATACTCGAAGGTCGCGATCACGTCATCGACGTCGATGGCGGCTTCGAACAGCGGCTTGCCGTTGTTGCTCGACTGCAAGTTCATCAGTTGTTCGCGGCCGGCCTGAACGCCGGCGGCAATTTTGCGCAGGATCGCGCCGCGCTCGGCGCCGGTGGTTTTCGACCAGTCGGCAAAGGCGTCGGTCGCGGCCGTGACGGCGAGTTCGACAGAGCGCTCATCGCCACCATTGACGGTGGTCAACAGGGCTTCGGTCGCCGGGTTGATCACGCGCAGGTGTTCGCTGCCCGCCGACCATTGGCCGTTGATGTACAGGCCGTCGAGGGCCGTTGGGAACGTCATGCGCAAAGTCATTTCGACACCGCCTTCATCCACTGGGTCTGATCGATTTCAATCAGGGTCGGGCCCTGACGATCAGCGGCGTGGCGCAATGCGCTGCGCAGTTTCTCGACACTGTTGACCGCTTCGGCTGCACAGCCCAGCGCCTTGGCGACACCGATGAAGTCCGGGGTGTAGATGTCCACGCCCACCGGCTCGATGGCGCGGTTGACCATGTATTTCTTGATCTCTTCGTAACCCTGGTTATTCCACAGCAGCACGATCACCGGGGTGCGCGCTTCAACGGCGCTGGCCAGTTCCGGCAAGGTGAATTGCAGGCCGCCGTCACCGATCAGGCACACCACTGGAGGACGCGAACCGCCCTCGACGCTGCCACCGAGCCAGGCGCCAATCGCCGCCGGCAAGGCATAACCGAGGGTGCCGTAACCGGTGGACGAGTTGAACCAGCGACGCGGGCGTTCCGGGTTGAATGTCAGGTTGCCGGTGTAGACCGGTTGGGTCGAATCGCCGACGAAGACCGCGTCTGGCAGTTCGTGCAGCACGGTTTCCAGGAAACGGGTCTGGGCCAGGGTCGGGGCATCCCACGTGGCGGCGAGGTCTTCGCGCAGACGTGCGGCGCGGACCTGGCCCCAATCGTTGCGGCGCTCGGCCAGCGAGTGATGGGACAGCTCGCTGAGCAAGGCCTGGGCGGCGTTGCGCGAGTCGGCCACCAGGGCGACTTTCGGCGGGTAGTTGCGCACGGTCTGGTCAGGGTCGATGTCCACCCGCAGCAGCACGCCAGGAATCTCGAAGCCGCCGGCGAAGGTCACGTCATAATCGGTCTCGGCAAGCTCAGTGCCGATGGCCAGCACCACGTCGGCCTCGGCCACCAGGGCACGGGTCGCGACCAGGCTTTGGGTCGAGCCGATCAGCAACGGGTGACTGGATTCGAGCATGCCTTTGGCATTAATGGTCAGGGCCACTGGCGCGTCCAGCAGCTCAGCCAGTTCAGTCAGCTCGGCAGCAGCGTCGATAGCGCCACCACCGGCCAGAATCAACGGACGCTTGGCGCCGGCCAGCAGCGCGGTCATGCGGGCAACGGCGCTCGGCGCGGCACCGGCACGGTCGATGTTCACCGGAACGCTGGCGAGCAAGTCATCGGCTTCTTCGACCAGCACGTCCAACGGAATCTCGATGTGCACTGGACGCGGACGACCGGCCTGGAACAGCGCAAACGCGCGGGCCAGCACGCCTGGCAATTCAGCTGCCGACATCAGGGTGTGGGAGAACGCCGCCACGCCGCCCACCAGGGCGCTCTGGTTCGGCAGCTCGTGCAGCTTGCCGCGACCGCCACCCAACTGGCTGCGCGATTGCACGCTGGAGATCACCAGCATCGGGATCGAGTCGGCGTAAGCCTGGCCCATCGCGGTGGTGATGTTGGTCATGCCCGGGCCGGTGATGATGAAGCACACGCCCGGTTTGCCGCTGGTGCGTGCATAACCGTCGGCCATGAAACCAGCGCCCTGTTCGTGACGCGGAGTGACGTGGTTGATGCTCGAACGGGCCAGGCCGCGATACAGCTCCACGGTATGAACCCCGGGAATGCCGAACACCTGCTCGACCCCGTAATCTTCGAGTAACTTGACCAATACTTCGCCGCACGTCGCCATGTCATTGCCCTTTTTGTTCGTTTGAGACGCCGGGCCTGCGCAGTGTTTATGATGAGTTGGCAGGTCCAGGGATGGCCTCATTGGAACGGGCGACACATAGCCGCAACAATGGATAAAAAGTCATACTAGCCATGTCCTTACGTCATACCTTGGATCCAAATGAAACGATTGCCTCCCTTGCCGGCGCTGCACACTTTTCTGATCACCGCGCAGTGCTGCAACTTCACGCGCGCCGCCGAACAGCTGTACATCACCCAAGGCGCAGTGAGTCGGCAGATCGCCGGGCTGGAAGAACATCTGGGTTATGAGCTGTTCATTCGCCAGGCCCGGGGCCTGACCATGACCGCCGAAGGACGCGAGTGGTTGCCACGGGTGCAGCAGATTTTCGGGCTGATCGACGAGGCGGTGGAGCAGATCGGCAAGAAGCGCGAAACCCTGCAACTCAAAGCCCCGACGTGCGTGATGCGCTGGCTGCTGCCGCGTCTGTTGCAGTGGCAGCGGGAGCGTCCGGACGTGCCGGTGGAATTGACCACCACGGTCAAGCACGGCGTGGACTTTCATCGCGAGCAGTTCGATGCGGCGGTGGTGTATGGCGTGCCGCCGGATACCTCACTGGACTCCCATCGGCTGTTTGATGAACAACTGACACCGGTCTGTTCCAAGCCGCTGCTCGAAGGTCCGGTGCCGCTGCAAAAGCCCGAGGATCTGGAACAACACATGCTGCTGCACCCGACTCGCGATGAACGGGACTGGAAGGCCTGGCTGACCAGCGCGAATGTTCGCTTGAGCAATGTCGGCAAGGGTCAGCACTTCGAAACGCTGGACCTGGCGATGTCGATGGCGTCCCAAGGGACGGGCGTGGCGATTGGGGATTGGTCGTTGATTGGCGATGACCTGAGCGCCGGGCGGCTGGTCATGCCGTTTGAATTGAAAGTGAAAACGGGGTTGGCGTACTACCTGGTATTCCCCGACAAACCTGGACCTTCGCCGAAATTGCGCGAATTAATGGGGTGGTTGGTGGAGCAGGCTCAGGCGCGGTGAGCCAGATTGATCGTTCCCACGCTCTGCGTGGGAATGCAGCCCGGGACGCTCCGCGTCCCATTCGGAGCCGAACGCGGAGCGTCCGTTGAGGCATTCCCACGCAGAGCGTGGGAACGATCAGTTACTCGGAATCAGTACCCGACGGTGAACCGCTGACGTGAATGCTTCGGTGTTTCCACCTCATCGAGCATCGCAATCGCAAAATCGGCAAACGTGATCCAGCTGCGCCCTGCACTGCTCACCAGCAAATCATCCTGGCCGATCCGGAACGTCCCGGTGCGCTCACCTTCGACAAACTCCGCTGACGGCGACAGGAAGGTCCAGTCCAGGTCTTTTTCTTCACGCAGGTGTTGCAGGAATTGCCCACCGGCACTGGCCTCAGCCTTGTACTCCGCCGGGAAGCCCTTGCTGTCGATGACGCGAGTGCCGTCCGGCAACAACAACGAACCGGCACCGCCGACCACCAGCAGACGTTTCACCCCGGCTTTTTTCACCGGGCCGATAACGGCGCTGGCAGGCAAGGTTGCAAAGTGCGCGGCACTGATCACCACGTCATGGCCCGCGATGGCCGCTTGCAAGGCTTGGGCATCAAGCGCGTCGACATTCCGGGTGACCACCCCGGCACGCAGGGCGATCTTCGAGGTGTCGCGGGCAATGGCAGTGACGCTGTGACCGCGACGCAGGGCTTCTTCCAGCAGTTGGCTACCGGCGCGACCGGTGGCACCGATGATTGCGATCTTGCTCATGACGTTCTCCAGTTGGCGTGGGTGTATCCGTTAACTTGCTCATGAAATCCCCGTGTAGGAGCTGTCGAGTGCAACGAGGCTGCGATCTTTTGATCTTAAAGTTTGCGGAGCCAGCCAAAGATCAAAAGATCGCAGCCTCGTTGCACTCGACAGCTCCTACACAGGGTCACGTGAATTCAATACAACGTGGTCGTTACCACTTCATCTCGCCCTTGGCGACTTTGGCGCTCAGCTCCAGCGAGCTTTCTTCACCCAGTGTCGGGAAGCGTTTTTTCATCGCGCTGATCAACGCAGCGGAATCCTTGGCCTTGGCGGTTTCTTCGTCGAAGGCCTTGATGTAATCGGCGGTGAACTGCACGGCGGCTAGCGAACGCTTGCTTTCACCGAGGTAGTGACCCGGCACGATGGTGTTCGGCTTGAGGGTTTCGATGGCCTTCAGCGTAGTCAACCAATCGGCGTGGGACTGCGCGGTCTGGGTGTCCGCCATCCACACATGAATGTTTTCAGCGACGACCACGCCACCGACCACAGCCTTGATCGACGGTATCCAGACGAAGGTGCGATCCGGCTGCTTGCCGTCCAGACCCACCACCTGCAACTTCTGCCCTTCGAGCATCAGGCTGTCGCCCTTGAGCACGCCCGGCACGATGGTCTTGGCAGGCACGTCGGCGCCCATTTTCGGACCCCAGAACGCCAGTTTGCCGTCGACGGTTTTCTTGATGTGATCCACGGTCGGCTGCGAAGCAAGCACTTTGGCGTTCGGGAAAGCGGCGGTCAGGGTGTCGAGGCCGAAGTAGTAATCCGGGTCACCGTGGCTGATGTAAATGGTGGTCAGTTGTTTGCCACTGGCGCGGATTTTTTCCACCACCTGTTCGGCCTGGGACTTGCCGAACTGCGCATCGACCAAAATGGCGTCTTTCTCGCCGCTGACCAGCACCGAGGTGACCGGGAAGATCGCTTTCTCACCCGGGTTGTAGACGTCCAGGGTCAGGGTCGACGCCGCAGCGGCGTGGGCCGCGAAACCCAGGGTGGCGGTGGCCAGTAAAACGCGTTTAAGGGTGGTAAAACCGATCATCTGCTGCTCCATTTTCCGAATGCCATGTTTGGCGATGGTCCTGTAGGAGCTGACGAGTGAAACGAGGCTGGGATCTTTTGATCTTGATCTTTAATAGCAAGATCAAAAGATCGCAGCCTCGTTTCACTCGTCAGCGCCTACATGGCCCGATAGGAACAGAGCTTAGTTGCGTAACTCAGTACAAAAAATGCGATGCTTGAACATAGTTTGTTTCTAAAATCGGGCAAATCATGGATCGTCTTCAAGCAATGCGCGTGTTCGTCACGGTGGTTGACCTGGGCAGCCAGTCGGCCGCCGCCGATCATCTGGACCTGTCACGGCCGGTCGTGTCGCGTTATCTGGCTGAGTTGGAAGATTGGGTCGGCGCACGCCTGATGCACCGCACCACGCGCAAATTGAGCCTGACCGCTGCCGGCAGCGAAATCCTGCCGCGCTGCCGGCAGATGCTCGACCTGTCCACGGACATGCAAGCCGCTGTCAGCGAGCCGGATGAAGCGCCACGCGGCCTGTTGCGGATCAGCGTCAGCACCTCGTTCGGCCAGGCACAACTGGCAGAGGCGATGGCGGCGTATGTCCAACGCTACCCCGGCGTCAGCATCGACCTGCAGATGCTCGACCGCACCGTGAACCTGGTGGATGAACGCATCGACCTGGCCATACGCACCAGCAACGACCTGGACCCGAACCTGATCGCCCGGCGGTTGACGGTCTGCCGCTCGGTGATCTGCGCCTCCCCCGCTTACCTGAGCCAACACCCGACGCCGCACCGGGTCGAGGACTTGAGTCAGCACAACTGCCTGACGCACTCCTACTTCGGCAAAAGCCTCTGGCACTTCGATCAGGATGGCGAACCGGTGTCGGTGCCCGTGCAAGGCAACATCAGCGCCAACGAAGCCAGCACGCTGTTGCGCCTCACCCTCGCAGGAGCGGGCGTGGCGATGCTGCCGACTTATCAGGCCGGTGTGAATATCCACAACGGCGAACTGGTGCGACTGCTGCCCGATGCCGAGCCACGACAGATGAACATTTACGCGGTGTACGCCTCACGCAAGCACATGCCGGCGGCGCTGCGCAGCCTGCTGGATTTTCTGGTGCTCAGATTTCCGCAAGAACCGGAGTGGGATGTGGGACTTTGAGAGGCTCGCTCCCGCAGGGGATATCAGTGTTCTGAATATCGGGGTAAATGCGAAAGCGCCGTCGCTGGCAACTCACTGACGCTGACCTATGCTCAAAGTAATACCCAAGGGTATTCGTTCAGAGGTCAACACCATGAACACCAGAACAAGAAGATACCTCGCCATTTTCATCACCTGCGCGGCGACGCTGGCGCTGTATGGCACCGCCGCCTGGCGCGTCGAGCAGTTGCGACAACTGCCCCGCGACTATGCGAGCTGTAACTTCGAGCGCTGCATCCCCCACAACGCGACCCTCAACGCCCTTCGGTGACGAAAGCGGTCAGGCCTCGTTGTCCTGATCGGCCTTCAAGCGGTCGCGAAACGCCTTGGGCGAGATCCCCACTCGACGTCGGAACAGACGGGTGAAGTTGGTCGGATCGGAAAACCCCAACACGTCGGACATTTCGTAAATAGTCATGCTGGTGTAGGTCAGCAAACGCTTGGCCTCCAGCAATTGCCGCTCGTGCATGATCTGCAAAGCCGGTTGCCCCGCCAGCTCTCGGCAGGTGCCGTTGAGGTGGGACACGGAAATCCCCAGCCGATGCGCCAGGTCCTCGACCTTGACGTGCTGGCGGTAGGTTTCTTCCACCAGTTGAATAAAGCCGTTGAGGTATTCCCGGGCCCGTTGCGGACGCTGGCTGGCGTTGCGACGCGAAATCACCTGGCGGCTGACCCAGACCATGATCACGCTGACCAGCGAATGCATCAGCATCTCGCGTGCCGGTTGGTGACCGGTGTACTCCTCTTGCAGCGCCGAAAACAGGCTGTTGAGGTAATCGCTGTCCTTGCCCGCCGGATAACTTTCGGCTTGGGTGAGCGTGCTCACCGAGCTGCCCAATTGCGCCTGAAGATGGGCCACCAGCGGTGCGGCCAGCGTCACCACAAACCCTTCGACGTCTTCGGAAAAACGATAACCGTGTACCGATAAAGGCGGCAAAACCAGAACGGTCGGCTCAGTCAACTGCGTGCGTTTGCCTTCGATTTCAAGCTCTGCCTGACCTTTGAAAACGAAGAGAAACTGACACAAATCGGCGTGACGATGGGGTTTGATTTCCCATTGATGTTCGCGGCTACGTTTGGAAATGGTTTCACAGTGCAGCAAGTCGGGGGTCGGCCAGTCCAGGCTTTCACCGTAGAGCTTGAACACTGGAATCGAAGGCAGGTCAGGCTTGTTCATCACTTCAATCCAGGCCTCAGAGGGTTACGGGCGATAATCGCACCGATTGGCAGAATGTACAGGTATCGGCTCAGTTTTCACCTTCAATTGACAGACCCGCAAGGGAAAAATGCAAGCACTCGATCCATAAAAATCATTTACCGGCCTGAGCCGTGTAAAGCTTGCGAGTCATAAAAACAATGAAAACGCTGAAAACTCAAATCGCCATCATCGGCGCCGGCCCCGCCGGTTTATTGCTCGGCCAATTGCTGCACAACGCCGGCATCGACACCCTTATTCTCGAACGCCAGACCCCGGATTACGTGCTCGGACGAATCCGCGCCGGGGTCCTTGAACAAGGCATGGTAGAGCTGTTGCGTGAGGCCGGCGTGGGACAGCGCATGGATGCCGAAGGGCTGATCCACGGAGGGTTCGAACTGGCCCTCGACGGCCGTCGGGTGCATATCGATCTGCACGCCCTGACCGCTGGCAAAACCGTGATGATCTATGGTCAGACCGAGGTCACCCGCGACCTCATGGCCGCTCGTCGGGAGGCTGGCGCGCAGACGATTTACCAAGCCGCCAACGTCGTGCCGCACGGGATGAAAACCGCCGAACCGTTTGTGACGTTTGAAAAGGATGGCGAGACCTATCGCCTCGATTGCGACTACATCGCCGGTTGCGACGGTTTCCATGGCGTGGCCCGGCAGTCGATTCCTGCTGATTGCCTGAACGTCTTCGAGCGGGTTTATCCGTTTGGCTGGCTCGGCATCCTGGCCGATACGCCGCCGGTCCATGAAGAGCTGGTCTATGCCCGCCACGAGCGCGGGTTTGCCTTGTGCAGCATGCGCTCGACCACCCGCACGCGTTATTACCTTCAAGTGCCAGCTGAGGCAAAGGTTGAGGACTGGTCGGATCAGCGTTTCTGGGATGAGCTTAAAACGCGCCTGCCGTCCGAATTGGCCAACGCCCTGGTGACCGGGCCGTCCATCGAAAAAAGCATCGCGCCGCTGCGCAGCTTTGTGGTTGAACCGATGCAGTACGGACGGATGTTCCTGGTTGGCGACGCCGCGCATATTGTCCCGCCCACCGGCGCCAAAGGCTTGAACCTGGCGGCCAGCGACGTCAGCACCTTGTTCAAGATCTTGCTCAAGGTCTATCGTGAGGGACGCCTGGATTTGCTGGAGAAGTACTCCGAAATCTGCCTGCGTCGGGTGTGGAAAGCCGAAAGGTTCTCGTGGTGGATGACCTCGATGCTGCACCGCTTTGACGATCACGACGCGTTCAGCCAGCGCATCAGCGAGTCGGAGCTGGACTACTTCGTCGACTCCGAGGCCGGTCGCAAAACCATTGCAGAAAATTACGTCGGTCTTCCTTATGAGGCTATCGAATAGCCTGCTACCGATTTACACTGGCGAACATCCCCGCTCGCCTCGCCCCTGCGGGTCAATCACTGCCCGCAGGCCTTTACCCGTGACCAATCTAAACCAGCCTGAATCGCCTAAACCGGCCATCCGCAGCGTGTTGATCGCCCTGATGCTGGCGATTTTCCTCGGCGCGCTGGACCAAACCATCGTCGCCGTTTCGATGCCGGCCATTTCTGCACAATTCAAGGACGTCAGCCTGCTGGCCTGGGTGATTTCCGGCTACATGGTAGCGATGACCGTGGCGGTGCCGATCTACGGCAAGCTCGGCGATTTGTATGGCCGGCGCAAGTTGATGCTGTTCGGCATGGGCCTGTTCACGATCGCCTCGCTGTTTTGCGGCATGGCCCAGAGCATGGAGCAACTGGTGCTGGCGCGGATTCTCCAGGGCATCGGCGCGGGCGGAATGATTTCGGTCAGCCAGGCGATCATCGGCGACATCGTCCCGCCCCGCGAACGTGGTCGTTATCAGGGGTATTTCAGCAGCATGTACGCGGTGGCCAGCGTCGCAGGCCCGGTGCTGGGCGGTTACATGACCGAGTACTTGTCCTGGCGCTGGGTGTTTCTGATCAACCTGCCACTGGGCCTCGGTGCCTGGCTGGTGGCCAATCGCACACTGGTCGGGCTGCCGGTGCCGCAACGTAAACCAATCATCGATTACCTCGGCACCTTGCTGATGATCATCGGCTTGACTGCTTTGTTGCTGGGCATCACTCAGGTCGGGCAAGGCCATTCGTGGCGCAGTGCCGAAGTGTTGAGCCTGCTCGTATGTTCGGTGTTGGTGCTGGCGCTGTTTGTCTGGCATGAGCGCCGGGCGCGTGAGCCGTTGTTGCCGATGCATCTGTTCGCCAACCGCAATGCGCTCCTGTGCTGGTGCACGATCTTCTTCACCAGTTTCCAGGCCATCTCGCTGATCGTCCTGATGCCGCTGCGCTTTCAGAGCGTCACGGGCGCGGGGGCCGACAGCGCCGCGCTGCACTTGTTGCCGCTGGCCATGGGCTTGCCGATTGGCGCGTATTTCGCCGGGCGCCGCACGTCGGTGACCGGGCGCTACAAACCGATGATCCTGACCGGGGCGGTGCTGATGCCGTTCTCGATTCTCGGCATGGCCTTCAGCCCACCGCAGGCTTTTCTGTTGAGCAGTCTGTTTATGTTGCTCAGCGGGATCGCCAGCGGCATGCAATTCCCGACGTCATTGGTCGGCACACAGAACTCGGTGGATCAGCGCGATATCGGCGTCGCAACAAGCACCACCAATCTGTTTCGCTCCTTGGGTGGCGCGGTGGGTGTGGCATTGATGTCGGCGTTGCTGCTGGCGTTGTTGCAGGATTCAAGCTTTGCCCACCTGGCCGGCTCGTCGATGATTGGCGAAGGCCACTCGGGGAATGTGTTGCTCGATGGTTTGAATGCCGCACCTGGTGATGCGCAGAACGCCCTGCGCGCGGAATTGCTGCTGACCTTCCGGCATTTGCTGATGGTCAGTGCGGCGGTGTCGTTGCTGGGGCTGGCGGCGGCGATTGTCATGCCGAACATGGTGTTGCGTGGACGCGAGGATAAGGTCCGCTAAAAGCAGAAGATCGCAGCCTCGTTTCACTCGACAGCTCCTACAAAGGAACGCGTATATCCTGTAGGAGCTGTCGAGTAAAACGAGGCTGCGATCTTTTGATCTTCAAGGGCTGTAATACCCGACCGCCACCAGGAAATGCCCGACCTTCTTCAGGTACGCATGCTTGTCTTCAACCTTGCCGGTCACCGGGTTTTTCCAGCGGTATTCGTATTCGCCGTAATCCTGCTTGGCAATCAAATCCAGGATCGGCTCGCCCACCGGTTTGCCTTCCGGGTCCTTGATCTTGCCGAAGTCGGTATTGATCAGTCGCAGGTTGGTGCCGTGCGCGACGTAGCGCTGGGAATTGAGGTCGACGACAAACACATACAGGTCATCCTGCAAGTAACCGCCCTTGAGCGAATTGATCGCATTCAGCGTGTCCTTTTCGTCCTTGGCCAGATCGGTCGCCGCTTTGTTCAGCAAGGCCATCGCCTGTTCCGCTGAGGCTCGTGGCAGGTAATAACCCACCGCCAGAATCCGCTGGCCAACGCGCTGGTAGAACACATGCTTGCGTTCGACCTTGCCGTCGGACCAGTTCTGCCAGCGATATTCCGCCTGTTGAATGCCATTGCCTTCCGGCACGCTCAAGGCGTCCTTGAATGCTTTCTGCAAATCCGGCCCGAGGGTTTCGGACACATCACGCCCGATCAATGCCGAAGACGGTCCACCGCTGGCGAGCATCACGCCTTTGGTGTCGACCACGAAGACATAGCGATCCTTGTCGACAAATTCGCCCTGACGACTGAAGGCGGCGAACGCCTTGTCGCCGTTGTCGTGGTAGTAAGCCAATGCTTTTTCCAGCAAGGCCTTGGCGGCCTGACTGTCATCCTTTTGGGCCGTGGCGGCATGAACCTGCCCCAGGCACAGCAACAGCATCGCGCCCAGCCCCGCCAACTTGTGCAGAACCCCCATAGTCCATCCCCCGTTCTTGTCAGTGTTTCAAGAGCGTAGACGGCAATGGGATATGTATGAATATTCAGCGAATCGCAGTGTGTAAGGAAATCATTCCCGGACTGCCCGGGAATGATTCAGGCCTCACTGCCGGGCGCGCAGTTGCTGTTGCAGATTCTGGATCTGCGCCTGCAGGGTGTTGATGTTGCGGGTGGTCTGGCCGCGGAAGGCGTCGAACTCGGCGATATTGGTGGCGCCTTGCGCAACGGCCGGGCGGTTGTCCTGCTCACTTTTGAGCACGATCATTTCTTGTTCCAGACGCTCGATGGCGGCGCTCGGGTTGCCTTGTTTCTTCAGCGCGACAATGTCGGCACCGAGGCTTTTAAGCTGTGCGTCGAATTTGTTGTCATCCGGGGCACTTTTCAGCGCGGCCAAATCGCTGCTCAGGGCTTTGACCTGCGCCTGCAATTGCGTGTTGGCGGTCTGGTGCTCGGTGTTCTGGGCGGTCATTTGCGCCAGGCGCTTGTCCAGATCGGCGGTTTGCGCGGTCATCTGTGCCAGGCGTTTGTCCAGTTCCGAGGTCTGGCCGACAACGCCTTGCTGCTGTTGGCTCTGGTCCTGGAGTTTGCTTTCCAGTTGCTTGATTTGCAGCTTCAAGGCTTCGCTGTCGCTATTGACGTTGGTCTGGCTGGCGACCACCTTGCCGGAAATATCCTGCAAGCGCCCCGCCGCTTCCTCACTGATGCGCGCGAAACTTTCCTGGGTCGCCACCAGTTGCTGTTCCATCAGCGAAATCTGCTGGAAGCTCCACCAGGCAAGGCCTGCAAAGGCAAAAAACAGAGCGCCGACCAATGCCCACAACGGGCCGGTGCTGGCGCTTTTGACTTTGACGACAGGCACCGGCCGCGAATGCACGGAAGTGCGCGCCGTGGTCGGAAAATCATCGTCGAGGACGTCGGCACGCAGGCTTGGGACATCGTCGAAGTCGTCGTTGGCATCGTTACGCATGGACATTGAGTCAACCTTTGTGGAACGCGGTGATGGCTTTATGCGGCGAGTATAAACCCCACTGCCGACCGATTGACCCTCAACCGCAAACTCGGTTCATTGCTGGCAGACGGGCAACCGGGCAGTCAGCGAAGGTCCTGAGCCTTCCACCAGCCGCAGAATTCGTCGAGGGCCGTCCAGAGACTGACCTTCGGATCGTAGTCCAGATAATGCCGGGCGCGACTGATGTCCAGGGTGAAATTTTTGTTCATGACTTGCATGCCCAGTCGCGACAGCGTCGGCTCGGGACGGCCCGGCCACAGCTTGCACACCCCTTCGTTGAGCGCGGCAACGCTGTAGGCCAATCCATAGGAACGGTAGCGCGTCACCTGTGGGACATCCATCTTGCGCATGACGTAATTGACCACATCCCACAACGGCACCGGCGCGCCGTTGCTGATGTTGTAGACCTTGCCCAAGGCCGAACCGCTGGCCAGCAAACTGCTGAGCAATGCTTCGTTGAGGTTGTGCACGCTGGTGAAATCGACTTTGTTCAGGCCGTTGCCAATGATCGCCAGCCGGCCCTTGCGCTGCATCTTCAGCAGACGCGGGAAGATGCTCATGTCACCGGCCCCGGTCACGAAACGCGGGCGCAGGGCGATGGTTTCGAGACCGAATTCCTGGGCGCCAAAGACCTTCTGCTCGGCCAGAAACTTGGTGGCCGCGTAAGGGTGCTTGAAGCGTTTAGGCACCTGTTCTTCGGTCAGCCCCAGATGATCGCGGCCATCGAAGTAGATCGACGGCGACGACAAATGCACCAGGCGCCGAACGCGCTGCTTCAGGCAGGCCTCGACCACGTTTTCGGTGACCTGCACGTTGCCTTGATGAAAGTCCTGATAACGCCCCCACAACCCGACCGCGCCAGCGCAATGGACCACGGCCTCGACATCTGAACACAGCTCGCGCGCCAGTTCCGGGTCGCTCAAGTCGCCCTGGATAAACTCGGCGCCACGGCGCACCAGGTGTTCAACGCTTTCGGCCCGGCGACCGTTGACCCGCACGTCCAGGCCTTGCTCCAGGGCAAAACGCGCAAAGCGTCCGCCAATGAAGCCGCTTGCGCCGGTGACCAGAATTTTCATGTAGAGCTCCAACAAATGCAGCAGTGAGCCTCAAGCTACACGCTGCAAGTTAAAAACGTTCCGCAAGCGCTTCACTTGCGGCTTGCAGCTTGACGCTTATGGCTGCTTCCAGGGCACCAGCCATTGCTTCGACGAACGCACCAATTGATCGGTCAACAACCCCAGAAGCTGACCGCCATTGCGCCAATGATGCCAGTACAGCGGCACATCGATGGGCTTATCTGGCAAAAGCTCGACCAAAACGCCGCGATCCAGTTGCTCGCGCACCTGTAATTCCGGCACCAGCCCCCAGCCGAGACCGGCCTCGGTCAAGCGGATGAAGCCTTCGGATGACGGGCATAAATGGTGCTCGAAACCACCCTCGACACCCAACGAAGCAAGGTAGCGATGCTGGAGGAAATCGTCCGGGCCGAAGACCAGTGCAGGGGTTTTCGCCAGCAGATCAGCCCGAACCCCTTCAGGAAAATGCCGTTCAATGAACGCCGGGCTGGCCAACGCCCGATAACGCATGGCGCCCAATAACACGCTGCGCGCACCGGCTACTGGCCGTTCACTGGCACAAATGCATGCGGCCACTTCGCCTGCGCGCATACGTTTGAGGCCGACCGTCTGGTCTTCGACGACCAGATCCAGCAGCAAGTGCTGCTCGGCGCAGAAGTCACTGACGGCAGCGGCCCACCATGTGGCGAGGCTGTCGGCATTCAAGGCGATTCGCAGGCGTTCCGGCAGACCTTCTTCGTCCAGCGCCGGGACCAGCGTCTGTAGATCCCGCTCAAGCAAACGCACCTGCTGGACGTGGTTGAGCAGGCGCCGACCAATCTCGGTCGGCGCCGGAGGAGTGATCCGCACCAACACCGGCTGGCCGACTCGCGCCTCCAGCAGTTTGATCCGTTGGGAAATTGCCGACTGGGACAACCCCAGCACCTGCGCGGCGCGTTCAAATCCAGCCTGCTCGACCACGGCGGCCAAGGCGGAAAGCAATTTATAGTCGAACATCAGTTTTCCTAATGAGCGATCAGCATGATTGGTTTTTCTTATACAGGTTAGCAGCGGAGAATGCCCGGCAAGCACTCTTTCACAAGGAACATCGACATGGCTGGCGAAACTTCATTGGCCACCTTGCTGCGCAGCATGAGCCCGCAACTCAACGACGGCGAATACGTGTTCTGCACCCTGCGCGACAGCACGTTACCGGCAGGACTTGAGATCATCGGCAGCTTCCGCGAGCAGGAAGGCCTGACGGTGATTCTGGAACGTTCCCACGCGGAAAAGGCCGGTTTCAGCTTCGACTACGTCGCGGCCTGGATCACCCTGAACGTGCACTCGGCCCTCGAAGCCGTCGGCCTGACGGCCGCGTTCGCCACGGCCCTGGGCCAGGCCGGCATCAGTTGCAACGTGATCGCCGGTTACTACCACGACCATTTATTCGTCGGTCAGGCCGACGCCCAACGCGCACTGCAAGTGCTGCGCGACCTGGCAGCCAACGCGGAGTAAAACCTATGTGGCAAAGTTATGTGAACGGCCTGTTGGTGGCCGCCGGATTGATCATGGCGATCGGCACCCAGAATGCGTTTGTACTGGCGCAAAGCCTTCGCCGCGAACATCACCTGCCGGTGGCGGCGCTGTGTGTGGCGTGCGATGCATTATTGGTTGCCGCGGGCGTATTCGGCCTGGCAACCGTACTCGCGCAAAATCCAACCCTGTTGGCAGTCGCGCGGTGGGGTGGCGCGGTGTTTCTGATCTGGTATGGCAGCCAGGCGCTGCGTCGGGCCTGTTCGAAACAAAGCCTGCAACAAGGTGAGAATCAAACCGTTCGTTCACTGCGCGCGGTGATGCTCAGCGCCTTGGCGGTGACCTTGCTCAACCCGCACGTTTACCTGGATACGGTTTTGTTGATCGGCTCACTCGGCGCCCAACAAACCGAGCCCGGCGCCTATGTCGTCGGCGCGGCCAGTGCGTCGTTGCTGTGGTTCTTCACCCTGGCCCTGGGCGCCGCCTGGTTGGCACCGTGGCTGGCACGGCCCAGCACCTGGCGGATTCTCGATCTGCTGGTGGCGGTAATGATGTTTGCGGTGGCCTTTCAATTAATCGTCACCCCCTGATTATTCCAAAAGGCTCTGGAACCTCTATCCCACACAGTTGTTGCGTGGTTATGCCGCACCCCCGGTGCTATGATCCGATCCGATGCGCCGCAAAGAGTACAAACTCCCCGGCGCTTGTCTGGCCGCCCGTGATCGGCCTTGCGCTCACCGCAACTGACCTGATTAGGAGAATCATCATGGCTTTCGAATTGCCGCCGCTGCCTTACGCACACGATGCCCTGCAGCCGCACATTTCCAAGGAAACTCTGGAATACCACCACGACAAGCACCACAACACCTACGTCGTGAACCTGAACAACCTGGTGCCAGGCACCGAGTTCGAAGGCAAGACCCTGGAACAAATCGTCAAGACTTCCTCGGGTGGCATCTTCAACAACGCCGCTCAGGTCTGGAACCACACTTTCTACTGGAACTGCCTGGCGCCAAACGCTGGCGGTCAACCAACCGGCGCGCTGGCTGAAGCCATCAACGCTTCCTTCGGTTCGTTCGACAAGTTCAAAGAAGAATTCAGCAAAACCTCGATCGGCACCTTCGGTTCCGGCTGGGGCTGGCTGGTGAAAAAGGCTGACGGTTCCCTGGCCCTGGCCAGCACCATCGGCGCCGGCAACCCGCTGACCAGCGGCGACACCCCGCTGCTGACCTGCGACGTCTGGGAACACGCTTACTACATCGACTACCGCAACCTTCGTCCGAAATACGTCGAAGCGTTCTGGAACCTGGTCAACTGGAAATTCGTGGCTGAGCAGTTCGAAGGCAAAACCTTCACCGCTTAAGATCGACGCCAGTCAAAAAAACCCGGCTTTATGCCGGGTTTTTTATGGCCTGGAAAAAGTCACGCCCCTTGCGGATCGACATTATCCAATGCCCGGTTCGCCGCCAACTCCGCCAGCATGATGATCTGCTGGATTGCCAACACCGTGTTGCGCTGCGGGCCGATCAGGTTTGTGGCGAAATCGCTGGCCATGACACTCGCCGAGGCCAGGGACTCGCAGGCTTGGGCCAGGAGACTTTCGGAGTCCATGCTGGGGGCGATCATGAACATCGTGCTGGGGCGACGGGGTTTTTCGAGGTATTGGTCTGGCGGGTCGAGGTAGTAATCGAGGGCGCGTTTTATGGCTTTGCGGTCTCGCAGGAGTACTTCGGATTGGGTGTCTTCGGCGTTGGGGTGGTGGTGTTGAAGGGTGGGTAGGGAATCAATTTGTCCATTGTATTTCTCCAGCGTTGGAGCCTCCACTTGCCGCTTCTCACACGGCGAAGAGGTGGCAGCTATGTGCGAGGTGAGAAGACCGGTTATGGACACCCGGCCGGACCGAAGTCCGCCGGCACACAGCAGAGCATTGCAGGCAGCAAATAGCTGGCGGCAATTATGGTGATACTGACGCTAGATTCATACATATCTGTTCACGGGTTCTCACACCCGGTCGCTGAGTTATTCAGCGACAGCCAGAGGTTAGAGGTAGTGCTTCCTACCCGGCAACCGACACTTATATGATTAATACCCCGAACAACATTAGATCTGTCCCCACGGGCCTCTTACCTTCTACCATTTATAGCGAAAACATATAAAAAACTGTCGGATTTTACAGGTGCCAAGGCGCAACTCACGATCTATCTTCATATACGAAGCAACAAGAAGCCATTCAGAACCTAAACTCGCACACTCGTGGTTTATATATACTGGAGATAAAAATGTCACGCTCGGCAACTTACAACTCTGACCCACGCGGTTACTGCTTGACAATAACAAGCGCAAACAAGGCAAATGGGACGCTTACCGGAAATATGAGCAGTCAAACGGAAGGTGACAAGGGTGAAAACTTTAATGGAAAGTTCCGTTTTGACAAAACAGAAAAACAGACACGCATTAATTTTTGTACGTCTACGGACACATGGGATCTGTGGGCTGAGTTCCACAGCGATGGCACGCCAGAACTTGAAACTTTCAAGTCAACAAGAACACCGTTATCCGACGCAAACAACAAAATATTCACATTGTTTTACAAGGACCTTTCTAATAAAGACCATACAAGTTGGTTTGGTACGCCTCCTGGTCCTGGTCAACCCGCAATGTAAATACAGGCATAAACTACAGCTCCATTAAATACATCATTCAAAAAGCCGCATCACTGCGTAATGCAGTTCACTTAAGCATTTGAGCTCACGCGGGGCTTCCTGGAAAATCCGATGTCAAACCTTTGGTATCGGATTTTTTATGTCTTTCAACAACACCTGCTCGACCTCCGCGACCTTTTCAAGTTCTCTGATCTGAGTACCTTCACTCAAAACAATCCTGTTAGATGGGTAGCCTCAGCGCTGCTTTTTGCGCAGGCATCCATCCGCCGATGTCATTGAAGAAATCGCCCGTTATGGCAAGCATGAGCGCCTGGTACGCATGATGATCTCGCCGCAGGCGAAGAAGCGACCTCCGAGCCTCCCAACTCACTGGGTAATGCGCGAAGGCAGCTATGAAGTCCAGGGTAAGTTGAAAACCGTCATGACATCGGTGCCGGTTAGCACCTACAGCACTATGGCCGTCGCCGAGCTTTACCAGCAGCGCTGGGAAATCGAGCTGGGCTTCAGGGATATCAAAAGTTCAATGCAGCAGAACGCAATGACCTTGCGCAGCAAGAAGATCGACCTGGTTTACCAAGAGGTCTTGGGATTGTTGCCGGCCTACAACGTGAGTCGCAGGGAAGCTAGTCAAGCCGCAGTGGCTTTTGGACGAGTACCGTCGGACATCCGCTTCATGCCAGCCTGCCAATACATCGCCGTTCAACTGAACGTATGACTGCGGCAAATCCGATTTCAGCAACGGGAAGACGGTTGGCAGCGCTAAGGGCGGGTGTGGGAGGGATGTTTCTGGATCACCGTCCGAGGCCTTCGAGGCCAAGGACGGTGAAGATTTCAAAGACCCGGCTTCCGGTGGACCGTAAGGCTGCTCCGCTTAAGTGAACAGCATTACGGATTTTTTATTGCCTGGAGAAATGTGTCGAATATTCGGGCTTGTCCGCCATGAACGATGACGCGGTCCTTGAAATACTACGCCGGATCCACGTTATCCAAGGCCCGGTTCACGGCCAACTCCGCCAGCATGACGATCTGCTGAATCGCCAGCACCGTATTGCGCTGAGGACCGATCAGCTGAGTGGCGAAATCGCTGGCCATGACACTGGCAGAAGCCAATGACTCACAGGCCTGGGCGAGCAGACTTTCGGTGTCCGTGTCGGGAGCGATCATGAACATCGTGCTCGGGCGTCGAGTTTTGACGCTGTAGGGTTCGGGGGGATCGAGGTAGTAATCGAGGGCGCGGTTTATGGCTTCGCGGTCTTTGATGAGTGCTTCGGCTTCGGTGGCTTCGGTGTTGGGGGCAGTGGCGTTGACGGGTGGATCGGGGACAATTTTGCTCATTTGATTTCCCTGTTCATTTTTTGGAGCCATCACTTTTCGTTTCTCACACGGAAAGTGGTGGCAGCTATGTGCAGGGTGAGAAAACCGGGAACAGAGAACCGGCCGGACCGAAGTCCGCCCGCACACAGCCGCCATAGAGCATCGCAGGCAGCGAATAGCTGGCGGCAATTATGGTGATGCTGGCGCTAGATTCATACCTATCTGTTCCGGGTTCTCACACCCGGTCGCTGAGGTTTCAGCGACCGCCAGAGGTTAGAGACATGGCTTCCTACCCGGCAACCTGAAAAATGCGTGGGAAAGCTCTGTGTTTCTTACACATCGTTAAACACAAAAATGGAACGCGGAGCGTCCCTGGCTGCATTCCCATGCGGAGCGTAGGGAACGATCAAGGGGCAGCAGGAAGAGAATGGTCAGCTATCAGGCCTCCATCGCGTGCAAGCCCGCTCCCACAGGGTTCGGTGTGCACCTGCAAGAGATTGGTCGGCTGTCAGGCCGCCATCGCTGGCAGGCCAGCTCCCACAGGGGTTCGGTGTGCACCTGCAAGAGACTGGTCGGCTGTCAGGCCGCCATCGCTGGCAGGCTGAACTGGTCAAGTAATCTTGGACACCGATTAAGGTTTCACGCCGCCAACTTCTCCCTGGCGACTGGTGACCGATAGTCGTTGTAGCTATGCGGCCTGGTGATGTTGTAGCGCGATACATAGCGCTGCACATCCGCTCGGGCCTCATGTTCCGATCCGTAGCCTGCTTCTGGCACCCACTCTGATTTCAAACTTCCAAAGAAACGCTCCATCGGAGCGTTGTCCCAGCATTCGCCTTTACGGCTCATGCTCTGCCGGAGTCCATGTTCCAGCAGTTCATTTCTGAATTTATGGCTGGTGTACTGGCAACCTTGGTCGGAGTGAAACAGTACGTCTTTTGGGCGACCACGCAGTTCAATCGCCATCCGCAGGGCTTCGCAGGTCAGCGTGGCATCGGAGATCATCGAAAACGACCAGCCCACGATCCGGCGAGCGAACAAGTCCAGAACCGCCGCGAAATACAGCCAACGCTTGCCGACTTTGATGTACGTCACGTCCCCACACCACACCTGATTGACCGCCGTAACATCAAACTTGCGTTTGAGCACATGCGGTGCCACCAAAGCTTCCACGCCGGGTGACTTGTACTTATGGCGCCGGCGTTGACGACTGACAATGCCTGCTTCTCGCATCAAGCTGCGAGCCATGAACCGCCCGACATCATGCCCGCCGGCTTGCAGCTGTTTAGCCAAGGTACGAGCGCCCGCAGACTCTCTCGACGCCCTGTGGTGCTTGACCAGTATGGCCTTGAGCTTCTCTCGCTTAGGGCTCACTTTGCCTTGGCGCTGACGCCATGCGTAAAAGCTACTGCGGTTTATTCCGAACACACGACAGCAATCGTTAACGCCGTACTGCTCGCCCAGCTCACAGATCAACGAGAGTGATCTTTGGCGTCCAAAAGCAGGAGAGCACTGGCCTTTTTTAGGATTTCGATATCCCGGTCTCTTTGCCTGAGCAAGGCTTTAAGTTCCTGAATCTCTCGCTGATCCGCGGTAATCGCCTTGGCTCCCACCGGAGTCGAGCCCAAGCGTTCCTTGCGAACTTGATCGACCCAGCGGCGCAAGGCCGTAGGGCCAATATCCAAACTGGCACAGACCTCGGGAACCGACTGCCCCTCGTCCAGCACCATGCTGGCAGCCTTGAGTTTGAACTCACTTGAATAAGATTTACGCATATCCAAACACCTCAGATTTGGGCGCCATCATAGCGCCCGATTGAGGTGTCCAAAATCATTAGGCCAGTTCAGCCTGCTCGCGATGACGTCGGCACACCCACTATCAATGTGGCAGTTACACCGCCATCGCGAGCAGGCTCGCTCCCACAGGTTTTCAGTCAGCCTTCAACATCTGCGCGCTGCTGACGACCGTCGCATATTCCCCGTGCAAATTCCCCAGCGACATAGCATGCACTTCCTCGGCGGAACGCAGCTGGCCAAAATAATCCGCCTTGTCGAACGTGAAGCACGCATCCTCCGCCACCCAAGCGTCGAACCCCAGGTTACCGGCCGTTCGTGCCGTGGATTCGACCGAGTTGTTGGTTGCAACACCGACAATCACCAACTGATCGATCCCCGCCTCGCGCAAACTCGCCGCAAGCCCGGTGGCACAAAACGCGTCCGGCACCTGCTTCTGAATCAGTTGCTCGCCAGTCTGAGGGGTGAACCGCTCCTGAAACTCCACGCCCGATTGCTGAGGCCAGAACACTGAATCCGGTGAACGGGACAGGTGCTGCACATGAATCACCGGACGCCCGGTGCGCCGCCAATACGCCAACAAATCAACAATTCGGTCCTCCGCCTGAAGATTATTTCGACGACCCAATCTGGGCTGCAGGATGCCTTTTTGCTGGTCGATGATGATCAGTGCTGCGTTGGTCTTGAGCTCCATGCCGACTTTTCTCACACAAGGTCATTGAATTTCACGCACTTGAGCATCACCTCCTCTTACAGGCAAGCCCTCGAACGCAAACAGGACGACCTGATGCCCGCGGTCGCTGTCCGACCCTAATGACGTCCCTTGATTTGGAGTACTGCATGATCGACTTGTATTACTGGACCACCCCCAACGGCCACAAAATCTCGATGTTCCTGGAAGAAGCCGGCCTGCCGTACAACGTGCACCCGATCAACATCAGCCAGAATGACCAGTTCAAACCCGATTTCCTGAAGATTTCCCCGAACAACAAAATCCCCGCCATCGTCGACCATGAGCCAGTCGATGGCGGCGAACCGCTGTCGGTGTTCGAATCGGGAGCGATTTTGTTGTACCTGGCGGAGAAAACCGGTCAGTTCCTGCCCAAAGACCTGCGTGGTCGCCAGCTAGCGCTGCAGTGGTTGTTCTGGCAAATGGGCGGCCTGGGGCCGATGGCCGGGCAAAATCATCACTTCAGCCAGTTCGCCCCGGAGAAAATCCCCTACGCGATCAAGCGCTACATAGACGAAACCGCCCGCCTGTATGGCGTTCTGGACAAGCAACTGGCGAACAACGCGTTTGTCGCCGGCAGCGAATACAGCATTGCCGACATGGCGATCTACCCCTGGATCGTTTCCCACAAGTGGCAGAGCCAGAACCTGGAGGACTTCCCGAATGTGTTGCGCTGGTTCAACCATATTCAGAGTCGTCCGGCGACGGTGAAGGCCTACGCCCTCGCGGCCAAGGTCAACCCGCCTAAATCCTGATGAAAGATCAAAAGATCGCGGCCTCGTTTCACTCGACAGCTCCTACGGAAATGCCAAACCGTGTAGGAGCTGTCGAGTGAAACGAGGCTGCGATCATTTGCATTCCACAGACAAATCCTGAAATAACCTGATACCCCGCTTGCGCGGTCCCCTCCTGCTCACTAACGTAGCGGCTTTATTGCGCCTCTACCCCCGCAGGAGCTTTGCCATGGCCTCGCCAGCCCTTACACATTTCATTCCCCGGTTCGGCGTTGCCGCAGCAGTAGCCAGTGTTCTGAGCCTGACCGGTTGTCAGACCTGGAACACTCAAGACACCCTCCCGCCGACCACTGGCGTGCAACCGCTCAAGGGTCTGGCGCAGAACGTCTCGGTGCGCCGCAATGCCATGGGCATGCCGCTGATCGAAAGCAACAGCTTCCACGACGCGCTGTTCACCCTCGGTTATGTCCACGCCAGCGACCGCATCACGCAGATGGTCACCTTGCGCCTGCTGGCCGAAGGCCGTCTGACAGAAATGTCCGGTGCAGACCTGCTCGATGCCGACCGCTACATGCGTGCCGTCAATCTGAAGAAAAGCGCTGGTGAGTTGTACAAGGCTTCTTCGCCGCGCCTGAAACGCTTCTTTGAAGTCTATGCCCGCGGTGTCAACGCCTACCTGTTCCGCTACCGCGACAAGCTGCCGGCCGACCTCGCTGCCACGGGCTACAAGCCTGAGTACTGGAAACCGGAAGATTCGGCGCTGATTTTCTGCCTGCTGAATTTCAGCCAGTCCGCCAACCTGCCAGAAGAAATCGCCTCGCTGGTGTTGGCCCAGACGGTCACCACTGACAAACTCCCGTGGCTGACGCCGTCCGCGCCCGATGAAAAACTGCCGGTCGCCGAAGCCGAAAAACTTCAAGGCATCAAACTCAACGGCGCCATTCCAGGGCTGACCGAGATCAGCAAAGCCACCGGCCAACTGTCCGACCTGAACCTGCTGGGCGCCGCCTCGTCGAACAACTGGGCCATCGGCCCGCAACGCAGCCGCAGTGGCAAAAGCCTGCTGGCCAGCGACATTCATGGTCCGCTGGGCGTGCCGTCATTGTTTAGCTACGTGCAGATTCGCGCCCCTAAATACCAGGCCTCTGGCGTGACCGTTGCCGGTTTGCCGATGGTTCTCGGCGGTTTCAACGGCAAAGTGGCGTGGAGCATGACGGCGGTCATGGGTGACAACCAGGACCTGTTCCTGGAAAAAATCAAACGTCAGGGCAATGGCCTCACCTATGAGGTGAACGGCAAATGGCAGCCAGTGGTCGTGCGTAACGAAACCTACTTCGTCAAAGGCCAGCGGCCGATTCGCGAAGCGGTGTATGAAACCCGCCACGGGCCGTTGCTCAACAGCGCCCAAGGCACAACGCTGGCCAATGGTCTGGGCCTGGCCCTGCAGACGCCAAGCTTCACTGACGACAAGACCCTGGACGCATTTTTCGACCTGTCCCGCGCCCAAACCGTCGAGAAAGCCTCGGACGCCAGTCGGGAAATCCGGGCCATCGCCCTGAACCTGGTGTTCGCCGATGCCAGCAACATCGGCTGGCAGGTCACCGGTCGCTACCCGAACCGTCGCGAAGGCGAAGGCCTGCTGCCGTCGCCGGGCTGGGAAGGCCGTTACGACTGGGACGGTTACGCCGACCCGATGCTGCACCCGTATGATCAGGACCCGGCCCAAGGCTGGCTCGGCACCGCCAACCAGCGGGTCATTCCCCATGGCTACGGCATGCAGCTGTCCAATTCATGGTCGGCACCGGAGCGTGGCGAACGTATGGCCGAACTGGCCGGTGTGGGCAAACACGACACGCGCAGCATGATCGCGATGCAATACGACCAGACCACCACCTTCGCTGCCAAACTGAAAAAGATGTTTGAAGCCCCGGGCATGGCCCAGCCGCTCAAACAGGCCATCGAAGCGTTGCCCGTTGCCGATCGCGCCAAGGCGCACGAGGCGTACACGCGCTTGATGGCGTTCGACGGCAAACTCAGCCCGACCTCCGCCGACGCGGCGATTTACGAGTTGTTCCTGCAGGAAAGCGCCAAACAGACCTTCCTCGACGAACTGGGCCCGGAAACCAGCCCGGCGTGGAAAGCCTTTATCGCCAACGGCAAGTTGTCCTACGCGGCACAGGCCGATCACCTGCTGGGCCGTGAAGACAGTCCGTTCTGGGATGACGTGCGCACGCCGCAAAAAGAAGACAAGCCGACCATCCTCGCCCGCAGTCTGGCAGCGGCGATCAGCGCCGGTGACAGTCAACTGGGTGGCGATCACAAGGCCTGGCAATGGGGCAAATTGCACCGCTATGAATGGAAGAATGCCGGCGGCCAGACCGTACGCGGTCCTCTCGCAGCGGGTGGCGATCACACCACGCTGAACACATCGGCGTTCGCCTGGGGCCAGGATTTCAACACGACGCTGGCGCCCGCCATGCGCTTTATCGTCGATTTCGCCCAGGCCGAACCATTGATGGGGCAGAACGGCACGGGGCAATCCGGCAACCCGGCGAGCCCGAATTACCTGAACAGCGTTGATCCTTGGCTCAAGGGGCAATACATGAGCCTGCCGATGCAGCCGCAGAACTTTGACAAGGTTTACGGCAAGACACGGTTGACCCTGACGCCCGGCAAGTAAGGCAAAAGGCAAGGTCAAAAGATCGCAGCCTCGTTGCACTCGACAGTTCCTACAGATCTACGCAATCACCTGTAGGAGCTGTCGAGTGCAACGAGGCTGCGATCTTTTGTTTTTGATCCCTGAAAATTGATAGAACTTCTGGCTTCGTGCAAACCTCATAGCTAACAAGTCCCTCCATTTTGGTAACAACATGGATCTTGTTATCGCGCGTCCTGAAGGTTTGTACTGCCCCGCCGGCGATTTCTATATCGACCCGTGGCGGCCAGTCGAGCGTTCCGTCATCACCCATGCCCACGGCGACCACGCCCGAGGTGGCAATCAGCATTATCTGGCGGCCGCGCCCGGCGAAGGGATATTGCGTGCGCGACTGGGGCAGGACATCAACCTGCAAACCCTGCCCTATGGCCAGCGGTTACTGCATCACGGTGTCACCTTGAGTTTTCACCCGGCAGGCCATGTGCTCGGTTCGGCACAGGTGCGTCTGGAATACGGCGGTGAAGTCTGGGTCGCTTCCGGGGATTACAAGATCGAACCCGATGGCACCTGTGAGCCGTTCGAACCGGTGCGTTGCCACACATTCATCACCGAATCGACTTTCGGCCTGCCGATTTATCGCTGGCAGCCCCAGGCACAGGTTTTTTCCGAGATCAATCAGTGGTGGCAAGCCAATGCGGCAGCCGACAGAACCAGCGTGCTGTTGTGCTACTCCTTCGGCAAGGCCCAGCGAATTTTGCACGGCATCGACGCCAGCATCGGCCCCATTCTGGTGCACGGCGCGGTCGAGCCGTTGAACCGGGTTTATCGCGAGAGCGGCGTCTACATACCGCCAACGATCTATGCCGGCGACGTTAAAAAAAGCGACCCGATAATGCGCAAGGCGCTGGTCATCGCCCCGCCATCGGCGGGTGCCAGCACCTGGATGCGGCGTTTTGGCGACTACAGCGACGGCTTCGCCAGCGGCTGGATGCGTTTGCGCGGCACGCGTCGGCGACGCGGTGTAGACCGTGGCTTTGTATTGTCCGACCACGCCGACTGGCCCGGCCTGCTCTGGGCCATCGAACAGACCGGGGCTGAACGGGTGATGGTCACCCACGGTTCGGTTGGCGTGCTGGTGCGTCATCTGCGCGAACAGGGCCTGGACGCTCAAAGCTTCAGCACCGAGTACGGCGACGATGAGGAAGACGCTGCGCTCACTGAACCCGACACCGCCGAGGTGCAGCCATGAAAGACTTCGCCGAGCTGTATACGGAACTCGACGCGACCACGTCTAGCAACGCCAAACTGGCCGTGATGCAATCCTACTTCGCCCAGGCTGCGCCACAAGATGCAGCATGGGCGGTATATTTCCTGTCCGGCGGACGGCCTCGCCAATTGGTGCCAGTGCGGGTGCTGCGAGAGCTGGCGGTGGAGTTTTCCGGCCTCCAGCCCTGGCTGTTCGAAGAAAGTTACCAGGCGGTTGGCGACCTGGCAGAAACCATTTCGCTGGTCCTGCCTGAAGCCGTGCACAGCTCCACCGACGGGCTGGCGGTGTGGATCGAAGACAAACTGCTGCCGCTGCGCGGCGAATCGCCGGAGGTTCTCGCACAGCGCCTGCCTGCGCTATGGGCGCAGCTGGACCGCCATAGCCTGATGCTCTGCATCAAGCTCATCACCGGCAGCTTGCGCGTCGGCGTGTCCAAGCTGCTAGTCACTCGTGCCTTGGCATCCATGGCCGGGCTCGACAGTAAACGCGTGGCCCAGCGGCTGGTCGGTTACACCGATCTGTCCAATCGTCCGAATGCTGGCAGTTACCTGAAACTGATCGCGGCCGAATCCAGCGACGAACATTCCCAACGGGGCGGTCAGCCGTATCCGTTTTTCCTGGCGCATGCCTTGTCGCAACCGGTCGAGCAATTCGAAGACCTGCTGGGTCCCGCCAGCAACTGGCAGGTGGAATGGAAGTGGGACGGGATTCGTGCCCAAGTGGTTAAGCGCGAGGGGCGCCTGTGGATCTGGTCCCGAGGCGAAGAGCTGGTCACCGAGCGTTTTCCCGAATTCGATAGCCTGGTACATGGCCTGCCGGACGGCACGGTCATCGACGGTGAAATCGTTGTCTGGAAACCCGAGCAATCCGGCACACAGGATGCCTTCAATCCTCAATCACCCGCCTCACCTGCGGTGCAACCTTTCGCCCTGCTGCAACAGCGGATTGGTCGCAAAACCCTCGACAGGAAAATCCTCGAAGAGGTGCCGGTGGTCATCCTCGCCTACGACCTGCTGGAATGGGCCGGCGATGATTGGCGTAATCAGCCGCAGGACAAGCGCCGGACTCAGCTTGAGCAAGTCATCGCCACCTGCAGCAACCCGGTATTGCTCGCCTCGCCGGTGCTCACCGGCGAAGACTGGTTTGACCTCGCCCGCCAACGCGAGTCTTCGCGCAGCCTCGGCGTCGAAGGCATGATGCTCAAGGCACGGGATGCGCTGTATGGCGTCGGCCGGACCAAGGACATGGGTACTTGGTGGAAATGGAAAGTCGACCCGTTCAGTGTCGATGCGGTGCTGATTTACGCGCAACGCGGCCATGGCCGCCGGGCCAGTCTCTACAGTGATTACACCTTCGCGGTCTGGGACGGCCCGCCCGACGCCAGCGAACGGACGCTGGTGCCTTTCGCCAAAGCCTATTCAGGGCTGACCGACGAGGAAATGCGCCAGGTCGACAGCATTGTTCGCAAGACCACGGTGGAGAAATTCGGGCCGGTCAGCAGCGTCAGGCCGAGCCTGGTGTTTGAACTGGGGTTCGAGGGCATTGCCCTGTCCAAACGCCACAAGAGCGGGATCGCCGTGCGGTTTCCCAGGATGCTGCGCTGGCGTCAGGACAAGTCCGTCGAAGAGGCCGACAACCTCGCTACCTTGCAGAACCTGCTGGGCTAACCCCTATCCCCTGTGGGAGTGAGCCTGCTCGCGGTTGCGGTGTGTCAGTCGACATAAATGTCACTGAACCAACGCTATCGCGAGCAGGCTCACTCCCACAGGTTTTTGAGCCAATCCGAACTAACTTGGTGCAGCTATTTCCCCGCGCCCGATTTCGTGCATAAATCTCCTGTTGCCATTTCTTGAATCACCTTTTAAAACGCTTGTTCGGGACTCTGGTTCGGAAATTGCTACTTTCACTAGGTCTTACGCTTTCCAGTAACAATAATTCTGCGCCACAAGCGCTCATATTGGTTCTTAGGGATTGAATAATGAAAAAAGCATTGCTGACCCTTTCTGCACTGGCGTTGTGCATGGCTGCTGGTTCCGCCATGGCAAAGGAATACAAAGAACTGCGTTTTGGCGTTGACCCTTCTTATGCTCCGTTCGAGTCCAAAGCGGCTGACGGAAGCCTGGTGGGCTTCGACATCGATCTGGGGAACGCGATCTGCGCCGAACTGAAGGTCAAGTGCAAATGGGTCGAAAGCGATTTCGACGGCATGATTCCGGGCCTGAAGGCCAATAAATTCGACGGTGTGATCTCTTCGATGACCGTCACCGAAGCCCGCGAAAAAGTCATCGACTTCTCCAGCGAGCTGTTCTCCGGCCCAACCGCTTACGTGTCGAAGAAAGGTTCTGGCGTCACCGCAGACGTCGCTTCGCTCAAGGGCAAGACCGTCGGCTACGAACAAGGCACCATCCAGGAAGCCTATGCCAAAGCCGTTTTGGACAAGGCCGGCGTTAAAACCCAGGCCTACGCCAACCAGGATCAGGTCTATGCCGACTTGACTTCCGGTCGTCTCGACGCAGGGATTCAGGACATGCTGCAAGCCGAACTGGGCTTCCTGAAGTCGCCACAAGGCGCCGACTATGATGTCAGCAAGCCGGTCGACGACCATTTGCTGCCGGCTAAAACGGCTGTCGGTATTAAGAAAGGTAACACCGAGCTGAAAGCGCTTTTGGATAAAGGTATCAAAGCGTTACACGATGATGGCAAATACGCCGAGATTCAAAAGAAACACTTTGGCGATCTGAATCTGTACAGCGGCAAATAATGCCCGGCGCCCATCTCGCGATGGGCGCTTTTTTTATCCGATCAGGTTGCTGATTTATGTTCGAAAACCTATTACAAAATCTGGGGCTCTCAGCCTTCAGCCTCAAGGGCTTCGGTCCGTTGCTGATGGAAGGCACCTGGATGACCATCAAATTATCGGCGTTGTCGCTCTTGGTGGCCGTCTTGCTCGGCTTGCTGGGCGCCAGCGCCAAGCTGTCCAAAGTCAAACTGGTGCGCGTGCCGGCGCAGGTCTACACCACGCTGATTCGCGGCGTGCCGGACCTGGTGCTGATGCTGTTGATTTTCTACAGCCTGCAAACTTGGCTGACGTCGTTTACCGACTTCATGGAATGGGAATACATCGAGATCAACCCGTTCAGCGCCGGGGTCATCACCCTGGGCTTCATCTATGGCGCGTACTTCACCGAGACCTTCCGTGGCGCGATACTCGCAGTCCCGCGTGGTCAGGTCGAAGCCGCCACCGCGTATGGCCTCAAGCGTGGCCAGCGTTTCTGGATCGTGGTGTTCCCGCAAATGATGCGTTTTGCCCTGCCGGGGATCGGCAATAACTGGATGGTGATGCTCAAGGCCACTGCGCTGGTGTCGATCATCGGCCTCGCCGACCTGGTCAAAGCCGCTCAGGACGCCGGCAAAAGCACCTATCAACTGTTCTATTTCCTGGTGCTGGCCGCGGTGATTTACCTGCTGATTACCAGCGCCTCCAACTTCGTCCTGCGCTGGCTCGAACGCCGTTACGCCGCTGGTTCCCGGGAGGCCGTACGATGATCGAACTCTTGCAGGAATACTGGAAACCTTTCCTTTATACCGACGGCCAGAACATCACCGGCCTGGCCATGACCCTGTGGTTGCTCAGCGCCTCGATCTTCTTTGGTTTCCTGGTGTCGATCCCGCTGTCCATCGCCCGGGTGTCGCCGCATTTCTACGTCCGCTGGCCGGTGCAGTTCTACACCTACCTGTTCCGTGGCACGCCGCTGTATATCCAGCTGCTGATCTGCTACACCGGGATCTACAGCCTGGCCGCCGTGCGCGCCCAACCGGTGCTCGATGCATTCTTTCGCGATGCAATGAACTGCACCATCCTGGCATTCGCCCTGAACACCTGCGCCTACACCACGGAGATTTTCGCCGGGGCGATCCGCAGCATGAACCACGGTGAAGTCGAAGCGGCCAAGGCTTATGGCCTGACAGGCTGGAAGCTGTATGCGTACGTGATCATGCCGTCAGCCCTGCGTCGCTCGTTGCCTTACTACAGCAACGAAGTGATTCTGATGCTGCACTCGACCACCGTGGCGTTCACGGCGACCATCCCGGACATCCTGAAAGTCGCGCGGGACGCCAACTCGGCAACCTTCCTGACCTTCCAGTCGTTCGGCATAGCCGCGCTGATCTACCTGACCGTGACCTTCGCGCTCGTCGGCCTGTTCCGCCTCGCCGAACGCCGCTGGCTGGCCTTCCTCGGGCCTACCCACTAGGACCCGCTTTAGGGATAAAGAGACAAACATGCGCCACCAGATTCATGACCTGCTGGCCCCGCTGCCGGGGACCGCGCGACAGATTCACAGTTTCCACTTCGGCCCCTCGTCGGCCAAAGGCAAGATTTACATCCAGTCGTCCCTGCACGCCGATGAATTGCCCGGCATGCTGGTGGCCTGGCACCTCAAGCAGCGCCTGGCGGAACTCGAAGCCGCCGGCCACCTGCGCAGTGAGATCGTGCTGGTGCCGGTGGCCAACCCGGTCGGCCTGGAACAAGTGTTGATGGACGTGCCGCTGGGCCGCTACGAGCTCGAAAGCGGCCAGAACTTCAACCGCTGGTTCGTCGATTTGAGCGAGGCCGTCGGTAACGAGATCGAAGGCCAGCTTGGCGATGATCCGCAGCACAACCTCGAACTGATCCGCAGCAGCCTGCGCAATGCGCTGGCGGCGCAGACCGCCGGCACGCAACTGCAATCCCAGCGCCTGACCCTGCAACGGCTAGCCTGCGATGCGGACATGGTGCTGGACCTGCATTGCGATTTCGAAGCCGTGGCGCACCTCTACACCACGCCCGAAGCCTGGCCGCAGGTCGAGCCGCTGGCCCGTTACATCGGTGCCGAAGCGAGCCTGCTGGCCACCGATTCCGGCGGTCAGTCGTTTGATGAATGCTTCACTCTGCTCTGGTGGCAGTTGAAAGAACGCTTCGGCGAGCATTTCGACATTCCGTTGGGCAGCTTTTCGGTCACCGTCGAATTGCGCGGCCAGGGTGACGTCAATCACCCGCTGGCCAGTCTCGATTGCCAGGCGCTGATCGATTACCTGATCCACTTCGGGGCCATTTCCGGCGAACCGGCGCCACTGCCCGCGCTGCCCTACCCCGCCACGCCGCTGGCAGGCGTCGAACCGGTGTCTACGCCGGTCGGCGGGCTGCTGGTGTTCACCGCGCTCCCGGGGGAATACCTCGAAGCCGGGCAGATGATCGCTGAAATCATTGACCCGATCAGCGATCTCGTCACTCCCGTTCATTGCACCGCCGCCGGGCTGATGTACGCCCGTTCGCTGCGACGCATGGCCACTGCCGGCATGGTGATCGCGCACGTCGCGGGCGCCGAAGCCTATCGCAGCGGCTACCTACTTTCGCCTTGAGGATGCATGCCCCATGTACAAACTGACCATTGAAGGCCTGCATAAAAGCTATGGCGATCATCATGTGCTCAAAGGCGTTTCACTCAAGGCCAACACGGGCGACGTCATCAGCCTGATCGGCGCCAGCGGCTCGGGCAAAAGTACCTTCCTGCGTTGCATCAACTTTCTGGAGCAACCCAACGACGGTGCGATGACCCTGGACGGCCAGAACATCCGCATGATCAAGGATCGCCACGGCATGCACGTGGCCGACGCCAATGAACTGCAAAAGATCCGCACACGCCTGGCCATGGTGTTCCAGCATTTCAACCTGTGGAGCCACATGACCGTGCTGGAAAACATCACCATGGCGCCACGCCGGGTGCTGGGTTGCAGCAAAGAGGAAGCCGAAGACCGCGCTCGACGTTACCTCGACAAGGTCGGCCTGGCCGCTCGTGTGGCGGATCAGTACCCGGCATTCCTGTCCGGCGGCCAGCAGCAACGGGTCGCCATTGCCCGCGCGTTGGCGATGGAGCCGGAAGTCATGCTGTTCGACGAGCCGACGTCGGCACTCGACCCGGAACTGGTCGGCGAAGTGCTCCGAGTGATCCAGGGCCTGGCCGAGGAAGGCCGGACCATGATCATGGTGACCCACGAAATGAGCTTCGCCCGCAAGGTCTCGAACCAGGTGTTGTTCTTGCACCAGGGCCTGGTGGAAGAGGAAGGCGCGCCGGAAGACGTGCTGGGCAATCCGAAAAGTGAACGGTTGAAGCAGTTCCTCAGCGGCAACCTCAAATAACCGACGGCAGGACACATAACCCCGTAGGAGCTGTCGAGAGAAACGAGGCTGCGATCTTTTGATCTTGTTTTTTTAAAGATCAGGATCAAAAGATCGCAGCCTCGTTTCACTCGACAGCTCCTACAGTAGGGTCCGGTCGCTCAGATTGCTCAGTGTCATTAAACCTTTGCCATGGCGGCGCGGTCACTGAAAGAACACTTTCAGAGCGCACATCGCCGGTATGGGAACCTCCCCCGACTTCGCTAAACAATGGTTCACCGCCCGCGGCTGGAAGCCATTCGCCTTTCAGAAACAGGTGTGGATGGCGGTTAAACGCGGTGAGTCCGGATTGCTGCACGCCAGCACCGGCGCCGGTAAAACCTACGCGCTCTGGTTTGCCGCGCTCAATCGTTTCGCCTCATTCGTTGCGCCTGTTGAAACACCACGCAAACGAAAACCGCTCGCCCAACCACTGACCGTGTTGTGGATCACGCCCATGCGCGCTCTGGCGGCCGACACGGCCCGAGCCCTGGAAGCGCCGCTGCTTGATTTGCATATTCCGTGGAGCGTCGGACTGCGTACCGGCGACACCAGCAGCAGCGAGCGCGCCCGTCAGAGTCGACGCCTGCCCACCACCCTGATCACCACCCCCGAAAGCCTGACCCTGATGCTCGCCCGTGCCGATGCGCGCACGGCGCTGGCGACCCTGCGCATGGTGGTGGTCGACGAATGGCATGAACTGCTCGGCAACAAACGCGGCGTGCAACTGCAACTGGCCCTGGCGCGCTTGCGGCGGTGGACCCCGGAGCTGATCGTGTGGGGCGTTTCCGCGACGCTGGGTAATCAGGCCCACGCTGAACAGGTATTGATCCCACAAGGTGGCGGCATCAGTGTGCAGGGCCAGACCTCCAAGTCATTGCTCGTCGACACATTGTTACCCCCCGCCATCGAACGGTTTCCATGGGCCGGACATATCGGTTTGAAGATGTTGCCGCAAGTCGTCGTGGAACTGGATTCCAGCCCCAGCAGCCTGGTGTTCACCAATACCCGCGCGCAATCGGAGATCTGGTATCAAGCCTTGCTGGAGGCACGCCCCGATTGGGCCGGGTTAATCGCTTTGCATCACAGCTCACTGTCGAGAGAAACCCGCGACTGGGTTGAGCGGGCATTGAAAGACGGTCAGCTCAAAGCGGTGGTTTGCACGTCCAGCCTGGATTTGGGCGTGGACTTCCTGCCAGTGGAACGGGTGCTGCAAATCGGCTCGGCCAAGGGCGTGGCGCGGCTGATGCAACGCGCAGGTCGCTCAGGTCACGCGCCGGGACGGGTTTCACGGGTGACCCTGGTGCCCACTCACAGTCTGGAATTGATCGAAGCGGCCGCTGCGCAAGACGCCGTGGCGGCGCAACGCATTGAACCTCGAGAGTCACCGCATAAACCGCTGGATGTGTTGGTTCAGCACCTGGTCAGCATGGCGCTGGGCGGTGGTTTTTTGCCCGATGAGTTGTATGAAGAAGTCCGCGGCGCCTGGGCGTATCGCGATCTCACCCAGGCGGACTGGACCTGGGCACTGGCTTTCGTACGCCATGGCGGACTTTCTCTGACGGCTTACCCGGACTACCGCAGGGTCGAACCGGATGAACACGGCGTGTGGCGCGTGCCGGATGCGCGACTCGCGCGGCGCCATCGCATGAGCATCGGCACCATCGTCAGCGACGCGAGCATCCAGCTGAAGTTCTGGAGCAAGGGCGGCGGTGGCAAACAATTGGGCAGTGTCGAGGAAGGGTTTATCGCGCGACTCAAACCGGGTGACGGTTTTCTGTTTGCGGGGCGTCTGTTGGAACTGGTCCGGGTGGAAAACATGACCGCTTATGTCAAACGCAGCACCGTGAAAAAAGCGGCGGTGCCGCGCTGGAATGGCGGCCGGATGCCCCTCTCCAACGAGCTGGCACAGGCGGTGGTCGAGCGTTTCAGTGCGGCCGCGCACGGTGAGTTCGTCGGCCCGGAAATGCAGGCATTGCAGCCTCTGCTTGAGGTGCAACAACGTTGGTCCGGCCTGCCAACCTCGACGAAGTTGCTGGCTGAGGCCCTGAAATCCCGCGAAGGCTGGCACCTGTTTCTTTATCCCTTTGCCGGGCGCCAAGTGCATTTGGGGCTCGCCAGTCTGCTGGCCTGGCGCGTCAGCCAACAACAGCCAGTGACGTTTTCCATTGCGGTAAACGACTATGGGCTGGAATTGCTCAGTGCCACTCACATGGATTGGTCACAGGTGCTGAACGCCGAATTACTGAGTCCCGGCAATTTGTTGCAAGACGTGCTCGCCAGTTTGAATGCCGGTGAACTTGCACGTCGCCGGTTTCGGGAAATCGCGCGGATCGCCGGGCTGGTCTTCGCCGGCTACCCCGGCGCACCGAAAAGCACGCGCCAGGTTCAAGCGTCGAGCGGGTTGTTCTTCGAAGTATTCAAACAATACGACGCCGGCAATTTGCTGCTGGCGCAGGCAGGGGAAGAAGTTCTGCGTGAAGAACTGGATATTCATCGCCTGGAGGAGTCGCTGGAGCGCATCAACCGGCTGAAAGTGGACCTGCATCAGATCAAACGTCCTACACCACTCGGGTTTCCGCTGCTGGTCGAGCGCATGCGGGAAAGCATGAGTTCGGAAAAACTCGCCGATCGCATCCGCCGCATGGTCAGCGACCTTGAGAAAACCGCCGAAACCGGGAAACGCTGATGAACACGCCCTATCCGATACGACTGGCGGGTGAGGAACTGTGGCTGCTGCCCGAAAAGGCTATCTATTGGCCAGCCCAACAAGCGCTGCTGATCGCTGATGTGCATTTCGGCAAGGCGGCGGCCTATCGCAGCCTTGGCCAGCCAGTGCCTCACGGCACCACCGCGAGCAATATCGCGGTGCTGGACGGGCTGCTGACAGCCTTGCCCTGCCGTCAGCTGATTTTCCTCGGGGATTTTCTACACGGGCCCGGCTCTCACGCAACGGCCACCCTGAGCGCCCTGGCCGAATGGCGAATGCGCCACCCTGATTTGCCGATGACGCTGATTCGTGGCAACCACGACAAACGCGCGGGGGACCCGCCGGCCTCGTTAAACATTCGGGTCGTGCCGGAGCCGTTACTGATGGGGCCGTTCGCCTTGCAGCACGAACCGGAGCCACATCCTGACCGGCACGTGCTCGCCGGACACGTACATCCGGTGTACCGACTTAATGGCAGAGGTCGGCAGACCTTGCGACTGGCCTGCTTCAAGCTGGGCGTGGATGTAAGCCTGTTACCGGCCTTTGGCGCGTTTACCGGCGGGTATCAGGTCGAGCAAGACGAGCGCTGCAGGATTTTTGTCATTGGCGACAACGAAATATGGCCAGTCAGCTGACGTCTTCAGGGACATCAGCTGACTGGCCATTCATGTTTCAGCAGCAGGTCAGGCGACAGGCGCGGGAGGCGGCTCGTCCGGCAAAGTGGGCTCACCGGGTTCTGTCGGTTGTTCATTGGGGGTATCGGGATCAGGCTGGCCGGGGATGCCCCCTGCCATGCTGACGGGCGGATGTGCCAACAATGACCAGGCCAAAACGCCAACCTGATTGGGCTCAAGCCTTGCCAGTTCGGCACTTATTCGCGGATCGATCTTCATATAGCACTCCTGAGCGAAGGCCCCGTTCGCTGTGCGCGAACCGGGCAGTACACCCAATAGAGTGTCTACCCGCTCAAGAATTCCCGCTACCTGCCAGATGAATGGATCAAGTGCGTGGGAGGGTGACGCCGAGCTGGCCCTGATACTTGCCGCCACGGTCCTTGTAGGAGACTTCGCACTCTTCGTCGGATTCGAAAAACAGCATCTGCGCCACGCCTTCGTTGGCGTAGATTTTCGCCGGCAAGGTCGTGGTGTTGGAGAACTCCAGGGTCACGTGGCCTTCCCACTCGGGCTCAAGCGGCGTCACGTTGACGATAATGCCGCAACGCGCGTAGGTGCTTTTACCCAGGCAAATGGTCAGCACGTTGCGCGGAATGCGGAAAAATTCCACGGTGCGTGCCAGGGCGAAGGAGTTCGGCGGAATGATGCAGACATCGCTTTTAACGTCGACGAAGCTCTTCTCATCGAAGTTCTTCGGATCGACGGTCGCCGAGTTGATGTTGGTGAACACCTTGAATTCGTCGGCGCAGCGAACGTCGTAGCCATAGCTCGAAACACCGTAGGAAATGACGCGCTCGGCGCCTTCACCGCGCATCTGGCGCTCAACGAAGGGCTCGATCATGCCGTGCTCTTGCGCCATGCGGCGAATCCACTTGTCCGATTTGATGCTCATGGCGGGTGTCCTGAATAGCGAGGTGGAAAAATTCTGTCCGGCATCTTACCGGGCGCGCGCTCCGGGTTCAAAGTCCGGGGCACAATTCTCGCCGATCCCCTGTAAATATTGGGCTTTGGCGTTAATACGCTGCACCGTCAGTCATGAAAACAGAGAAACCTTCGCAAGAAGCATTGGCACGTTCTGTAAAAAGGGTTAAGGTGGCGCCACTGTGCTGCTTGTGTCACTGAGAATCTCTACACGATATGTTGAATTTCGATCCAACCATCTACAAGAATTTTTCCTGCTCTTTGCACTCAGTCTCGGCCAGGGTTCTTCCTGCGTCGCAGTTATCTTTGTTCAAGGAGTTACACCATGTCTAATCGCCAAACCGGTACCGTTAAGTGGTTCAACGATGAAAAAGGCTTCGGCTTCATCACCCCACAATCCGGTGACGACCTGTTCGTTCACTTCAAAGCTATCCAATCCGACGGCTTCAAAAGCCTGAAAGAAGGCCAACAGGTTTCTTTCATCGCTACCCGCGGTCAGAAAGGCATGCAAGCTGAAGAAGTTCAAGTTATCTAACTTGTACTTGCTTTAGTAAAAAGCCCCGCCCTCAAAAGCGGGGCTTTTTTGTGCCTGGCTGTTTTGCAGGCAAAAAAAATCGCAGCCAGTGGCTGCGATTTTTTTATGCCTTACCAGGCCACGCCAAACCCTGCGGTGTAGCGCGTCTTGTCCAGATCAGCCTCGTCGGTACCGCTGATGATGTCTCGCTCAGCCTTCAGATTGAGCGATGCCCACTCCGTGACTTTGTAGCGCAAGCCCATTTCGGCATCGAGTGCATAATCGGCAACGCCCGACAACGGCTTGCCCACTTCGCCATTGGTGAAGAACTCCACCTTCTTGCCGATCAGGTAGCGGTTGTAGTCCCACTTCATCGCCAAGGAATAGAAGTTCTCCTTGCTGCCGTCGGAGAACTCATAGTCCGTGCGGTTAACCAGTGAACCCAGGGAGAATGCGCCCAACTCGTCATCCCAGAACTGGTAACCCGGACCGGTACCGACCGTGCGCTGACGAGAGAGGTCTTCGACCTTGTCACGCTTATAGACTGCTCGACCTTGCCAGAACCATTTCTCGGTCAGGAAGCGGTCGAGCGAGTATTCGGCGCGCCAGTTGTCGGTGGTGACCACGTCATCCTGAAATTCGCGGTTGTACTCGCCTTCCGCGATGTGGCGCCATCTGCCATGACGCGCGGTGGTCTTGAAGTCGATGTCGTAGTCATCGGTGTCTTTTTCCGCCCGCTGGTAATCCAGCGCCGCATCGATATTGCCCTTCCACACCAGGTCTTCGACGACCGGCTTGGGCTTGAGGATCTGCTGGATGCTGGCCAGCTCCACAGTCTTGGGCGCCTCGCCATTTTCCAGCGTCACCTTGCCATCGTCCGCCGGATGCAACGACTTGGCCTTTTCGCCGGTGTAGGCATCTTGCTTGACCAACAACTCCTGATCACTTTCCAGGGTTTTGACCTGTTTCCAGTCGATCGGCACCGCGCCGGCGTACTCGGTCTGGATCAGCAATTTGCCGCCGTCGAACAGCGAAATCTTGCCGCTCAACTTGTCACCGTTTTTCAACCAGACGGTATCGGCGAGCAAGGGAGTGGAAGCACTCATGACAGCAAGGCACAACAGGGTTCTGGACACCATAAGCAGAGATAGGCTCAAGATTGCGAAAAAAAGTCGGCATTATCCGTGGGAATAAGACCCTGACAACGACTGACCCAACTATTTCTCCTGAGTTCATTTCTCAACAGGGGATCCAGGACTTACTCTACAGCCGGTAATGCGAACTTTTTCAGGAACTGCGGACGTGACCGACTCCACCACTGAAACCGAAAGCCCGGCGCAAATCCGACGCACGGCGCTCTACCTGACCCTTGCACAGGTACCGGAGGGCAAAGTGGTGAGCTATGGTCAATTGGCCGAGCTGGCCGGATTGGGCCGAGCCGCACGCTGGGTTGGACGCACACTGAGCCAATTGCCCGGCGACACGAAGTTGCCCTGGCATCGCGTGCTCGGTGCCGGTGGTCGGATCAGCTTGCCCGTGGGCAGTCCTTCAGGGGATGAGCAGCGGGCGCGATTGCGCTCCGAAGGCATTAGTGTCCTGAATAATCGTGTTGATATTCTGCGCCATGGCTGGCGTCCGGTAGAGCACAGCGGTTAGAGTGCGCGCTTTGTTTCCGTAACTCTTGAGGCAGACTCCAGCCCATGCCCCGTAAAACCTGGCGCGCCGCGCTCGCCGCCTATGCCAGCCCCTCGACGCTCGTGTTGTTGTTGCTTGGTTTCGCCGCCGGCATGCCCTACATGCTGGTGTTTTCGACGCTTTCCGTCTGGCTGCGTGAGGCCGGTGTAGCCCGCGAAACCATTGGCTATGCAAGCCTGATCGGCTTGGCCTATGCCTTCAAATGGGTGTGGTCTCCGCTGCTGGACCAATGGCGCCTGCCATTTCTCGGCAAACTCGGTCGACGACGCTCCTGGCTGGTACTGTCCCAGACGCTGGTCATCCTCGGCTTGATCGGGATGGGTTTCTGCGATCCGCAAAAACACCTGTCCTGGCTGATCGCTATCGCCGTGGTCGTCGCCTTCGCCTCGGCGACACAAGACATCGCGGTTGACGCCTATCGCCTGGAAATCGCCGACGACACTCGCCAGGCCGCGCTCGCTGCCAGCTATATGTCTGGCTACCGGATTGCCGCGCTGCTGGCCACGGCCGGCGCACTGTTCTTCGCTGAAGGCTTCGGCTCCACCGGCTTCAACTACAAGCACTCAGCCTGGACCGGCACTTACGTACTGTTTGGCGCCCTGATGATTCCGGCCTTGCTGACCAGCCTGTTCATGCGTGAGCCACCCGTGCCACTGCGCACCCAACTCCAGGCCGGGCGCTACAGCTTTGTGCATCAACTGGTGTCGGTGTTCGTGCTGATTGTGTTGCTGGTCTCGGTACCGGCCATGTTCACCCAACTCTACAACACCGACTTCGCCAGCGTGCTGTTCAAAGGCGTAAGCCTGCTCGACCTGCTGCTTGAAGATCGCGCATTCCTGCGGGCAATCCTCTACACCACCCTGACGATGATGTGCCTGTCAGCCATGGGTCGGCGCGGTCTGGCGCCGGTACTGACCCCAGTCAACGACTTCATTTTGCGTTACCGCTGGCAAGCGTTCCTGCTGCTCGGGCTGATCGCCACCTATCGGATGTCCGATACGGTCATGGGCGTGATGGCCAACGTGTTCTACATCGACCAGGGTTTCACCAAAGACCAGATTGCCAGCGTCAGTAAGGTCTTTGGCCTGATCATGACGCTACTCGGCGCCGGGATGGGCGGCCTGCTGATCGTGCGCTTCGGTATCTTGCCAATCCTGCTCATCGGCGGTATCACCTCGGCCGGGACCAACCTGCTGTTCCTGATGCTCGCCGACATGGGCGCGAATCTGAACATGCTGATCTTCACTATTTCCCTGGATAACTTCAGCTCGGGCCTGGCGACCTCAGCGTTCGTCGCCTACCTGTCGAGCCTGACCAACCTGAAATTCTCCGCCACCCAGTACGCCCTGCTCAGCTCGATCATGTTGCTGCTGCCTCGCCTGATCGGCGGTTACTCAGGCGTCATGGTAGAGAAATTCGGCTATCACAATTTCTTCATGATCACCGCCCTCCTCGGCGTGCCGACGGTGCTGTTGATCGCCCTGCACTGGTTCCAGGAGAGCCGCCGCGCAGGTCCGACACCGACACCCGAACCGGTGCCGACCCAGGTCGCCGAAGAATCGTAAGACATTTCGCAGAGGGCGCGGCGAAACCCGCCCTCCTGCCACACCGCCGACCGCACGCCTGTACGCCAGCGGATCTCGCCCGTACAATGCTCCGTCATTTCTCGTCATCAGCAACCGACAACGGCCAACCATGCGCACCAGTCAATTTTTGCTCGCCACACAGAAAGAAACGCCTTCCGACGCGGTTGTAGTCAGCCATCAGCTGATGCTGCGCGCCGGCATGATCCGCAAACTCGCCTCGGGCCTCTACACCTGGCTGCCGATGGGCTTGCGAGTGATGCGCAAGGTCGAAGCCATCGTTCGTGAAGAAATGAACGCAGCCGGCTCTCTCGAAGTGTTGATGCCGAGCACCCAACCGGCTGAGCTGTGGCAGGAATCCGGTCGCTGGGAAGAGTACGGCCCTGAATTGCTGCGTTTCAAGGATCGCCACGGCCGCGATTTCTGCGCCGGCCCGACTCACGAAGAAGTGATCACCGATCTGATGCGCAATGAATTGAGCAGCTACAAACAGCTGCCAATCAACCTGTATCAAATCCAGACCAAGTTCCGCGATGAAATCCGCCCACGTTTCGGCTTGATGCGCGGCCGCGAATTCATCATGAAGGATGCGTACTCGTTCCACGCCGACCAGGCATCGCTGCAGGTCACCTACGACCGCATGCACCAAGCGTACTGCAACGTGTTCACCCGCCTGGGCCTGAAATTCCGCCCGGTTGAAGCCGACAACGGTTCGATCGGTGGTGCCGGCTCCCACGAGTTCCACGTACTGGCCGATTCCGGTGAAGACGATATCGTCTTCAGCAACGGTTCCGACTACGCCGCGAACATCGAGAAAGCAGAAGCCGTACCGCGTGAAACGTCTCGCCCTGCGCCAGCCGAAGAGCTGCGCCTGGTCGACACACCGAACGCCAAAACCATCGCGCAACTGGTCGAAGGCTTCAACCTGCCGATCGAGAAAACCATCAAGACCCTGGTGGTTCACGCTGAAGAGAAAGGCAAGCTGATTGCCCTGATCATCCGCGGCGACCACGAACTGAACGAAATCAAGGCCGCCAACCAGCCTGGCGTAGCCAGCCCGCTGGTCATGGCCTCCGAAAGCGAACTGCGCGACGCCATTGGCGCCGGCGCCGGCTCCCTCGGCCCGCTGAACCTGCCACTGCCGATCATCATCGACCGCTCCGTCGAACTGATGAGCGACTTCGGCATCGGCGCCAACATCGACGACAAGCACTACTTCGGCGTGAACTGGGAGCGCGATCTGCCCGTTCCGACCGTTGCCGACCTGCGCAACGTTGTCGCTGGCGACCCAAGCCCGGACGGCAAGGGCACCCTGGAAATCAAGCGCGGCATCGAAGTCGGGCACATCTTCCAGCTGGGCAACAAGTACAGCAAGGCGATGAAGTGCGAAGTGCTGGGCGAGAACGGCAAGCCGGTCACCCTGGAAATGGGTTGCTACGGCATTGGCGTTTCCCGCGTGGTGGCTGCGGCCATCGAGCAGAACAACGACGCCAACGGGATCATCTGGAGCGACACCCTGGCCCCGTTCCAGGTTGCTCTGGTGCCACTGCGCTACGAAACCGAACAGGTTCGCGAAGCCACCGACAAGCTGTATGCAGAGCTGACTGGCGCAGGCTTCGAAGTGCTGCTCGACGACCGCGACAAGAAAACCAGCCCGGGC
The DNA here is from genome assembly GCF_900103875.1 of Pseudomonas arsenicoxydans. Lineage (NCBI taxonomy): Bacteria > Pseudomonadati > Pseudomonadota > Gammaproteobacteria > Pseudomonadales > Pseudomonadaceae > Pseudomonas > Pseudomonas arsenicoxydans. The sequence continues at coordinate 6,198,428 of NZ_LT629705.1, forward strand.
ATCAAGTTCGCGGACATGGAGCTGATCGGCATTCCTCACCGGATCGTGGTCAGTGACCGCGGCCTCGCCGAAGGCAATCTGGAATACAAGAGCCGCACCGAACCTGAAGCGCAAGCGCTGCCGGTCGCTGACGTGCTGTCGTTCCTCCAGGCCCGCATCCGCCGCTGACACCAGATAGAGAAGTCATGTTCAAGCGAAACACCTTAGGCCTCGGTGGTGCCGCCCTGTGCGGCACCCTGCTGGTCAGTGGCTGTGCCAATCACATGTCACAACGCAGCGAGCACGAGGAACGTGTCGAGCGCAAATTGCTCGATCACAGCCTGCAGATCGATGTCGGCGAGCCCAAGGTGCTCGAATTGCCGCAACGTCGGGTGAAAATCCACGAGCAGAAGACGTTCGAAGTCACGGAGTTCGAAGTCACGCGCCACTACGATCGCTATACGCCTTATCAACCCTGGCGGGAGGTTTACGAAATTCCGCTGGGCGCGGTGGCCGTGGTGGCTGGCGTCGGCGCGAATGTGGTCAACGTGTTCGCCCTCGGCAATCTACCGGACAGCGTGACGAAAGACTGGCTGAGCTACGGTATCGCCGGGCTCAACCCGTTCATGAACATGCCATCCCATGGTCGAGCGCAGCAGAACCTGGCGGGCATCGACGAGGTTCAGCGCGACAAGCGCACTGAATACTCGAGCCTTCCGTGGAGCGAGCGCCCGGTGCAGGTCAAGGCCGGCAAGGAAACGTTCGAGCTGACCACCGATAAAAACGGTGTTTTACGCCTGAACCTGCTGGACACTCCGTTCGCCGAACATGACATCAATCATCTGACTCGACTGCTGATTAGTGTCGAAGACGGTCAGGACGATGTGCACACCGACTCGTCGCTGGCAGTCAGCAGCGGCTTGCGTGGCAAGTTGCTCGAAGCCCACGGGTTGATTTACGACGACCTGGAAGACGACGAAGTGAGCCAGTGGGTACACCGGGTCAAACGCCTGTCGGAACTGGGCCTGGAAGAGGAAGCCAGCGAACTGGAACAAAGCCTGATCGAACTGACTCGCAACGATCCCGAGCTGCAGAACGAATTCCTCAAGTCTTTGACCAAGGATGCCGGACGATTGGTGGCGGATCCGGGACCGAATTAAGCCCCCTTAAAAGATCGTCCGCAGGGGCGATCTTTTGCTTTCAGGTCTCAACGCTCAAACAACTCCATCTGCTCGAACCCGCCCCGCAAATCCTCCAGCCTCACCCCAACCCCCAGTAATCGAACCGGTTTGCCGCCGCGATTGAACGCCTGCGTCAGCAGCAACTGATAACTCCCCAAACTCCGCCCTGCCCCGGCCTGCTCCAGGGTCGTCTGGGTAAAATCGTGGAATTTCACTTTGACGAACGGCTTGCCGGGCCGATAGCTGCTATCGATTCGCGCCATGCGACCCGCCAGGGTTTCCAGCAGCTCGGGCAGCTTGTCCAGGCAACTCACCAGATCCGGGAGATCCACGTCGTAGGTGTTTTCAACACTGATCGACTGTCGACGACTGTCGTTATGCACCAGCCGGTCGTCGATCCCACGGGCCAGGTTCCAGAGTCGTTCGCCGAAACTGCCGAATTCACGCACCAGCGCCAACTTGTCCCATTCGCGCAGGTGTGAACAATCGACAATACCGAGTCGGCCCAGCTTGTCGGCAGTCACTTTCCCGACGCCGTGCAGCTTGCTGACTGGCAAACCGCTGACAAAATCCTCGACCTGATCCGGCGTAATGACGAACAAACCATTGGGCTTCTTCCAGTCACTGGCAATTTTGGCGAGAAACTTGTTCGGTGCCACGCCCGCCGACACGGTGATGTGCAGTTGATTAGAGACGCGACGGCGAATGTCCTGGGCAATACGTGTGGCGCTGCCGCCGAAATGCGCACTGTCCGACACGTCAAGGTAGGCTTCATCGAGGGAAAGTGGCTCGATCAGGTCGGTGTAATCACGAAAGATCGTGTGAATTTCCTTCGATGCTTCTCTATAAGCCTCCATGCGCGGCTTGACGATGGTCAGGTCCGGGCACAGCTTCAAGGCATGCCCGGAAGACATCGCCGAGCGCACGCCATAGGCCCGCGCCTCGTAGTTGCAGGTGGCGATAACCCCACGTCTATCCGCCGAACCACCCACTGCCAGCGGTTTACCCGCCAGGCGCGGGTCGTCACGCATCTCGATGGCGGCGTAGAAGCAATCACAATCGACGTGGATGATTTTTCGCTGCGTCATATAAAAGCGGTGTTCATGTGAAGAAATGGAGTGTTACCGAGTCAGACCGGCAGTATCTCACTGGCACCTGTATATAGCACCAGTAGTCTGAATGTTCTTTTCCTCATGTAGGAAAAGTGCCGGTGAATTTATTTTCTCAATCGAAAAGCATCACCCAATAGAGCTGAAAGCCTTGTCATACCTGACTTGCGGGCAGATCCAACTGGCTGGTTCGACCGCTAAGCGATTGAACAGGAACAGGTTTTTTCCAGATTGAGGTTGACAGCCCAGCGTTCCTCTGTAGAATGCCGACACACAGACGCGGGATGGAGCAGTCTGGTAGCTCGTCGGGCTCATAACCCGAAGGTCGTCGGTTCAAATCCGGCTCCCGCAACCAAACATCAAAAAAGGCTACTCGAAAGAGTGGCCTTTTTTGTGCGCGTCTGTTTTGTGAAGTGAGTGCTTTAATGAACAGAACCTCCTTTCGCTGGCGAAACCAAGAAATCGTTCTGATTCCGAAACTTAAGGCTCGGCTGCGACCGTTCGCCGCTCATTTACGCTTATTTGACCCTTCTGGGGATTAACGGTTGACACCCCAGCGTTCCTCTGTAGAATGCCGCCACACAGACGCGGGATGGAGCAGTCTGGTAGCTCGTCGGGCTCATAACCCGAAGGTCGTCGGTTCAAATCCGGCTCCCGCAACCAAACATCAAAAAAGGCTGCTCGAAAGAGTGGCCTTTTTTGTATCTATTGAAAAAGTCCTTTCGCAACAATGACCTGTCACTGTGTAGTGAAGCGTTCCGGATCAACGAAGCTCTGAGACCAGACTATGCTGAATCGCACACAGAACCCTCTACCACTGATGACATGCCCTCACCGCTACCCGGTGAGAGGCGTTAATATTTGTGATTATTTTTTTCTACAGGGATTGGTAACTTGGCTCGATACCTCCATCCTGTCGCGCACAATCCAAGAGGTGATTGATGCGCGCCAACTCGTCTGATCCACAAGACACCGTCACAGCGACACAACCGATCAAGGCCGAGCGTCTGCGCTTGCTGGATCTGGTCAGCAAATATCGTCAGCCCATTGGCTTGGCGGTCACTCTGCTGTTGTTCGCTATCGCGCTGATTGCCTGTCGTCATCTGCTGAGCGAGCTCGACCTGTACGCTTTGCACGACTCTATCCTTGAAGTTCCCAAGCCTGCACTGCTTGGGGCACTGGGTGCGACCGTGGCCGGGTTCATTATTCTGCTGGGATATGAATGGTCGGCCAGTCGCTACGCAGGTGTGACATTGGCGCCGCGCATTCTGGCGCTCGGCGGCTTTACCGCGTTCGCCATCGGCAATGCCATTGGCCTGTCCATGCTCTCGGGTGGCTCGGTTCGCTACCGTTTATATGCGCGTCATGGTCTGGGGGCTTCAGACGTCGCCCACATGACCTTGTTCGCCAGCCTCTCGCTGGGTTGCGCCCTGCCACCACTGGCCGCCTTGGCGACGCTGAGCAACCTGCCTGCCGCCTCTACCGCTCTGGGCCTGTCCGAACTATTGCTGGGGACGATCGCCGCTGCCGTATTGCTGCTCTTTTCGGTGCTGGCCATCGGCATCTACCGCCGTCGACTGCCGGAGCAACCCTATCCCGACAACTTGATGGTCAAGGTCGGCCGGCGCACTTTGCGTCTTCCCGGCCGTCGCCTGACGTTCCTGCAACTTGTCATTACCGCCTTGGACGTAGCCGCCGCCGCAACCGTGCTGTATCTGTTGCTGCCGGAAGCCCCTCCGTTCGGCGCCTTCATGCTGGTGTACCTGCTGGCCCTGGCCGCCGGCGTGCTCAGTCATGTACCCGGCGGCGTCGGCGTGTTCGAAGCGATTCTGCTGGCGGCCTTCGCCGACAAACTCGGCGCGGCGCCACTGGCAGCCGCACTGCTGTTGTATCGCTTGATCTATGTGATTCTGCCGCTGCTGGTGGCTTGCCTGATGCTGCTGATCAACGAAGGTCAGCGCCTGTTCCAGACGCGCCAATCATTGCGGGCCGCGTCCGGCCTGGCCGCGCCGATCCTGTCGGTGCTGGTGTTCCTGTCGGGCGTGGTGTTGCTGTTCTCCGGCGTGACGCCGGAAATCGACACCCGCCTGGAACATATCGGCTTTCTGATTCCGCACCGACTGGTCGACGCCTCGCACTTCGGCGCCAGCCTGGTCGGTGTTCTCTGCCTATTGCTGGCCCAAGGCCTGCGCCGCCGATTGTCAGCCGCATGGATGCTGACCACCATTCTATTGCTGGTGGGCGCCCTGCTCTCCCTGCTTAAAGGTTTCGACTGGGAAGAAGCTTGCCTGATGACCCTCATCGCGAGCCTGCTTGGGGTCTTTCGCCGTTCGTTCTATCGCCCGAGCCGTCTGACCGAACTGCCGTTTTCGCCGCTGTACCTGGTGTCCAGCCTGTGCGTGCTCGGTGCGTCGATCTGGTTGCTGCTGTTTGCCTATCAGGACGTTCCGTACAGCCATCAACTCTGGTGGCAGTTCACCCTCGACGCCGATGCCCCGCGTGGCCTGCGCTCGTTGCTCGGCGCGGCGGTGCTGCTGGTGGTGGTGTCCCTGACCTGGCTGCTGCGCACCGCGCGTCCGGTGATCCATCTGCCGACACCGGATGAACTGGACCGCGCGGTGAAGATCCTCATGGCTTCCGCGCAACCGGACGGCGGCCTGGCCCTGACCGGTGACAAGGCGCTGCTGTTTCACCCTAACGACCAGGCGTTCCTGATGTACGCCCGCCGTGGGCGCAGCCTGGTGGCCTTGTACGACCCGATCGGTCCGACCCAGCAACGGGCGGAGATGATCTGGCAGTTCCGCGACCTGTGCGACCTGCACCACGCGCGCCCCGTGTTCTATCAAGTGCGCGCCGAGAACCTGCCTTACTACATGGACATCGGCCTGACCGCGATCAAACTGGGCGAAGAAGCCCGGGTCGATCTCAAGCGCTTTGATCTCGAAGCCAAGGGCAAAGAGATGAAAGACCTGCGCTACACCTGGAACCGGGGCACCCGTGATGGCCTGTCGCTGGAGATCTTCGAGCCGGGGCAAGCGCCGATGGACGAGCTCAAGGTGATTTCCGATGCCTGGCTGACCGGCAAGAACGTGCGCGAGAAAGGTTTCTCGCTCGGCCGCTTCAGCGATGACTACCTGGAGCATTTCCGGGTGGCGGTGATTCGTTTCGAAGGGCGCCCGGTGGCGTTCGCCAACCTGCTCGAGACGTACGGCCATGAACTGGCCAGCCTCGACCTGATGCGCGCGCACCCTGACGCTCCCAAGCTGACCATGGAATTCATGATGATCGGCTTGATTCAACATTATAAAAATCATGGATACGCGCGTTTCAGCCTGGGCATGGTGCCGCTGTCGGGGTTGCAACCCCGGCGTGGCGCCCCTCTGACCCAGCGCCTGGGTTCGATGGTATTCCGCCGTGGTGAGCAGCTCTACAATTTCCAAGGCTTGCGCCGCTTCAAAGACAAATTCCAGCCTGACTGGGAACCCCGTTATATGGCCGTGCCCGCCGGACTCGATCCGCTGGTTGCCCTGGCCGATACTGCTGCCCTGATTGCGGGCGGCTTGACTGGATTGGTGAAACGCTGATGATTCGACGCTCCTTGCGGTACGTACTGGCCACACTGGTAGTGCTGGCCCTGATTCTGGGTGGCGGTTACTGGTACCTGAAACGTCCGGCGCCGGAACCGACCCTCGAACGGCTGACGCCCGCCGATGGCGCCGCGATCACGCGGGTCATCCCAGGGAAAACGCCACGCGCCCAGGTGTTGGTAGCGGTCAACGATGAACAAAAGCTCAGCGACCAGCAATTGCTGACCTTGAGCCGCACCGCTTCGGCACAGATTGTTCAGGTCATTTTGCCCAAGGACTGCTTGCTGCAAAGTCGAGCATTGCAATCGGGCCTTAGAGAACTCAAAGGCCCGGCGACCCTGGTCAGTGGTATCGGTCCTGGTGCCGTGCTGGCCTGGCGCTGGTTGTCCGAACAGAAGAACGACAAGGCCCAGGCCGTTTCGGTGGACCTGGCCCTGGAAAAACCGGGTTGCACGCACCTGCTGCCCAAAAGTGCTGCTCACGGCCACTGGCTGGTGGCATGGAACGACAACCCGGATGACACCAGTGCCGGCTTCGTGCGCGACCAACCCAATGCCGAAACCAGCATCAGCGACTACGACATCAACCTGCCGCAAGTGCTGAACAACGAACTGCGCAAAATTCTCGTCGGTGGCGACAAAGCCTCTGGCGGCTTGCAGATTCCAGTGGTCGAAGTGCCTGCAGGTCAGGCCAAGGACACCGTCACCCTGTTCCTCTCCGGTGACGGTGGCTGGCGCGACCTGGACCGCGACGTCGCGGGCGAAATGGCCAAGATCGGTTACCCGGTCGTTGGCATCGACACCCTGCGCTACTACTGGCAGCACAAGAGCCCGGAGCAAAGCGCGCTGGACCTCGCCGAACTGATGCAACACTACCGGCAGAAATGGGGCACCAAGCGCTTCATCCTGACCGGTTATTCGTTCGGCGCCGACGTCCTGCCGGCGATCTACAACCGCTTGGCCGAATCGGAACAGCAGCGCGTCGACGCAATCATCCTGCTGGCCTTCGCCCGCACCGGCAGCTTCGAGATCGAAGTCGAAGGCTGGCTGGGCAACGCCGGCAAAGAAGCCGCCACTGGCCCGGAAATGGCCAAGCTGCCGCCGGAGAAAGTGGTGTGCATCTACGGTGCAGAAGAAGTCGACGAAAGCGGCTGCACCGACAAGACCGCCGTGGGCGAAGCGATGAAACTGCCTGGCGGCCATCACTTCGACGAGAACTACCCGGCGCTGGCCCAGCGGTTGGTGGACATCATCGTCAAGCGGCAGGCCAAGGACGGAGCGACGGCTCAGGAGTGATCTGAACCGCCCACAAAAAGCCCCCGTTACCTCACAGTAACGGGGGCTTTTTCATTCCAGCCAACTCAGCATAATCCTTGTGGGAGCGAGCCTGCTCTTAGTCTTTACCGGCGTACCGTGTCCGCAGGTCGTCGTGACTAACTAGCCTGCCCTGATCAAAACCGGTCAAACGCTCCGCAGCCGCCGCTTCAACGCGAAGATCCCCAAGTTCGTTGAGCATTTCCTGATAGGCATCGACATTGATAATGACCGCTGCGGGCTGATTATTTTTGAAAATGACCAAACGCTCAGTGGCACGGCTGGAGATCTCCTTGAGTCGCGCTCTGAAGCCCCTGACCATTGCAGCCGACGATATTGCCTGGTCTGCACACGCTAGTGATGTCTTCACATTCATCCCTCTTCACAATCGTGCAAATTTGAGCACACAGCTCAACGTATCGTTTACTTCTGGTGTAGCAATATCAGATGACGCCCGCAGACCTTGTAGGCAAACTCCGAATCTCGTGTTTGGGCACTTTGCCGCCTTGTTGCGCGTTTCTTCGACGGGATAGTCTCCGGACGTCGCTGACCTTTCAGCGATCGGGCTTGGAAACCCGTCGAATCGTAGCGCACCAGCGCCCCATCATGACTGCAGAGGTTTTCAAGACTGCGATCCTGAGTTATGGCGGCTGTGCGTGGGACGCCTTTGGGCGTGCCGGTTCCATGGTTCCCGGTTTTCCAACCTGCGTACAGCCGCCACCTATTCGCTTGGAAACGAACGTGGCGACTCCTCGAACCCTGGAGAAAGACCATGACAAAAACAGATCAATCCGCAATTTCAGAACTAAAAACCATCGGCTTCACCCCCCTCATCTACTGCCAGGATGAGGCGTTATTCAACGTCCGCGCCGGCGTGCCCATCGTTGATGCCTTGTCACAAGCCTCCGACCTGCTGTTCCTCGCCAAATCATTTACCGAGGACGCCGCCTACGCAAAAGACACCGACCGCCATGCCTGGGCTGCGCATTACCTGACGGCGATGGGCAAGGCCGTGATTGATGATGTGGTGAAGGTGCTGACGCCGCGACCAGAGCGGACGAAGACTGAATCAGAAGAACAGCCGCCCGAAAGCAAGTAACACCGAAAATCCCTTGTGGGAGCGGCTTGCCCGCAATGACGGCAGCAGATCCAGCACTGTTGTGACAGACCTGCCGCTATCGCGGGCAAGCCTGCTCCCACAGGGTTCTTCGTTGGGTTGAGATCAAATGCCAGTCAATAAAACGCCCCCGCTGCCTTCATGGCAACGGGGGCTTTTTGATGTCGCTTACATCTCGACCTGTGTACCCAGCTCAATCACCCGGTTCAGCGGCAGATTGAAGAAGCGCAGGTTGCCGTTGGCGTTCTTGAGCATGAACGCGAACAACGCCTCGCGCCAGCGGGCCATGCCTTCGAGTTTGGAGGCGATGACCGTTTCGCGGCTGAGGAAGTAGGTGGTGCGCATCGGACTGAAGTCCAGGTCGTCGAGGTGGCAGAGTTTCAGCGCTTGCGGCACGTCCGGCTCGTCGACGAAACCGAAGTGCAGGATCACCCGGAAGAAGCCTTCGCCGTAGGAATCGACCTCAAAACGCCGTGATGTCGGCACCCGCGGGATGTCTTCGTACACCACCGTCAGCAGCACCACTTGCTCATGCAGCACCTGGTTATGCAGCAGGTTGTGCAACAACGCGTGGGGTACGGCGTCCGGGCGCGCAGTCAGGAACACGGCGGTGCCCTGGACGCGGTGCGGCGGTTGCACAGCGATACTGCTGATGAAGATCGGCAGCGGCAATCCGCCTTCGTCGAGACGTTCGACCAGCAGTTGCTTGCCACGTTTCCAGGTGGTCATCAGCACGAACAGCGCGATACCGGCGATCACCGGGAAAGCCCCGCCCTGAACGATTTTCGGCACGTTGGCGGCGAAGTACAGGCCGTCGACCAACAGGAAACCGATCGACAGCGGCACCGCGATGATTGGTGGCCACTTCCACAGCAGCAACATCACGGCCGACACCAGCACGGTGGTCATCAGCATCGTACCCGTCACCGCCACGCCGTAGGCCGAAGCCAGGGCACCGGAGGATTCGAAGCCGAGCACCAGCAGGATCACGCCGATCATCAGCGCCCAGTTAACCGCGCCAATGTAGATCTGGCCCTGTTCGGCACTGGAAGTGTGCTGGATGTGCATGCGCGGAATGTAACCGAGCTGGATCGCCTGACGGGTCAGGGAGAACGCACCGGAAATCACCGCCTGGGAGGCAATCACCGTGGCCAGGGTCGACAAGCCGACCAGCGGAATCAACGCCCAGCTCGGTGCCAACAGGTAGAACGGGTTGCGAGCGGCTTCTGGATCACCCAGCAGTAGCGCGCCCTGACCGAAGTAATTCAGCACCAGCGCCGGCAACACCAGGATGAACCAGGCACGGGCAATCGGCTTGCGGCCGAAGTGGCCCATGTCGGCGTACAGGGCCTCGGCGCCGGTCAGCGCCAGCACCACTGCGCCAAGAATTGCTACGCCCATGCCCGGGTGGTCGATGAAGAAGCGCACGCCCCAAACCGGGTTTATCGCGTGCAACACTTCCGGGTGCTGGAGAATGCCGTGGACGCCCAAGGCACCCAGCACCACAAACCACGTCACCATGATCGGCCCGAACAGAATGCCGATGCGCGCGGTGCCGTGACTCTGGATCAGAAACAGCGCGACAAGCACGATCAACGACAGCGGCACCACCCAATGGTCGATGCCATCGAACGCCAGGCCCAGGCCTTCAATGGCCGAGAGCACGGAAATCGCCGGGGTGATCATACTGTCGCCATAGAACAGCGCCGCGCCGATCAATCCGCAGACCACCAGCAAGGTGCGCAGTTTCGGATACCCCGACGCGGCCCGCCGAGCCAGCGCGGTCAAGGCCATGATCCCGCCCTCGCCCTGGTTGTCGGCGCGCAGCACGAACATCATGTATTTAAACGACACAACCCAGATCAGCGACCAGAAAATCAGCGCCAGGATGCCCAGCACGCCGTCATGGTTGACGGGTACGCCATAGCCGCCGGAGAACACTTCCTTGAGGGTGTACAGCGGGCTTGTGCCGATATCGCCGTAAACCACACCCACCGCCGCGACCAGCATGCCGATCGGCTTTGCCGCCGAATGCTCAGCGCTTGCAGCCTGACTACTTGCCTGCCCCATCCAAAACTCCTACTACTCAGACCCGGACTTCTTATAAGAAGCACTATGCTTTGCCGTGCAGCATGCGCTGTTTTACTTAAGGTTACAGACGATTTATTGACTGTAAAAATTCGGTAAAGCGTAACGGCGCGAAGCATAGCGCAGCACTCGTCGTATTTCCCTGCATAAAGCTGGTCAAGTGAGCCTCTCATCGCTAGAATTGCGCACTTTTTGACCAGAGGCGCAACATAGCGCCCGTCTGTCGCCTTGCCGTCTTCGGCTGGAGGCGTCCCAAATACCGAGGTTAGACATGTCCACCACTCCCGCGCCGGCCAATCCAAAAGTTGGCTTCGTATCCCTGGGTTGCCCCAAAGCACTGGTCGACTCCGAGCGCATCCTTACCCAGCTGCGCATGGAAGGCTATGACGTCGTGTCCACTTACGAGGACGCCGACGTCGTGGTGGTCAACACCTGCGGTTTCATCGACTCGGCCAAGGCTGAGTCTCTGGAAGTCATCGGCGAAGCCATCAAGGAAAACGGCAAGGTCATCGTGACCGGCTGCATGGGCGTCGAAGAAGGCAACATTCGCAAGGTACACCCAAGCGTGCTGGCCGTAACCGGTCCGCAGCAGTACGAGCAAGTGGTCAACGCGGTGCATGACGCCGTGCCGCCGCGTCAGGATCACAACCCGCTGATCGACCTGGTGCCGCCGCAAGGAATCAAACTGACCCCGCGCCACTACGCCTATCTGAAGATTTCCGAAGGCTGCAACCACAGCTGCAGTTTCTGCATCATCCCTTCGATGCGCGGCAAACTGGTCAGCCGTCCGGTCGGTGACGTGCTCGACGAAGCCCAACGCCTGGTCAAGGCTGGCGTCAAAGAGCTGTTGGTGATCTCGCAAGACACCAGCGCCTACGGCGTCGACGTGAAATACCGCACCGGCTTCTGGAACGGCGCGCCGGTGAAAACCCGCATGACCGAACTCTGCGAAGCCCTGAGCACCCTCGGCGTCTGGGTTCGCCTGCACTACGTTTACCCGTACCCGCACGTCGACGAGCTGATCCCGCTGATGGCCGCCGGTAAAATCCTGCCGTACCTGGACATCCCGTTCCAGCACGCCAGCCCGAAAGTCCTGAAAGCGATGAAACGCCCGGCCTTCGAAGACAAGACCCTGGCGCGCATCAAGAACTGGCGCGAGATCTGCCCGGACCTGATCATCCGTTCGACCTTCATCGTCGGCTTCCCCGGCGAAACCGAAGAAGACTTCCAGTACCTGCTGGACTGGCTGACCGAAGCGCAGCTGGACCGCGTCGGCTGCTTCCAGTACTCGCCGGTCGAAGGCGCCCCGGCCAACCTGCTGGACGCGGCCATCGTGCCGGACGACGTCAAGCAAGACCGTTGGGACCGCTTCATGGCGCACCAGCAAGCCATCAGCTCGGCGCGCCTGCAACTGCGCATCGGCCGCGAGATCGAAGTGCTGGTCGATGAAGTCGACGAGCAAGGCGCGGTCGGCCGCTGCTTCTTCGATGCCCCGGAAATCGACGGCAACGTGTTCATCGACAACGGCAGCAACCTCAAGCCGGGTGACAAGGTCTGGTGCAAAGTCACCGACGCCGACGAATACGACCTGTGGGCTGAACAGATCTAAACGCAAAAAATACACACAGCCCCGCTCTTTTGACGAGATGCGGGGCTTTTTTACGTCTATCGTTTTGTGGAGAAAGGACTCGCACAATCAACGGTAAAAGGGGCAGCCGGCCATGCGCCAACACTCGGTCATCCACACGCCGAAACAGAGCGACTACGAAGAACTCACCCGTGTATGGGAAGCCTCGGTGCGCGCCACCCATGACTTCCTGCCGAACAGCTACATCGAACTGCTGAGGAACCTGGTACTGACCCGCTACCTCGATGCAGTGATGCTGATCTGCACCAAGGACACGCGCCAGCGCATCACCGGGTTTGCCGGGGTCGCCGCGGGCAAGATCGAAATGCTCTTCATTGACCCGGCCCATCGCGGCCAGGGTTTGGGCAAGCAGTTGCTGCGCTATGCCATGGAAAATTTGAACGCCGATGAGCTGGACGTCAACGAACAGAACCCGCAGGCGCTGGGTTTCTACTTCAAACAAGGCTTTGAGGTGATTGGTCGTTCGGAATTCGATGGCATGGGCCAGCCCTATCCGTTGTTGCATATGCGCTTGCGCCAGGCGCACCCATTGACGCGCAATGGCTGACACAACATCGAACAATGTGGGAGCCAGCTCCCACATTAAAAGCACATGCGGCAAATGGAGCCGGGATTAACCGGCGCCACGCAGGTACAATGCCCACCCCTTTTTTGTTACGGCCCTGTCATGACTGACCCGATTCGTCTCTCCAAACGCCTCATCGAACTCGTCGGCTGTTCCCGTCGGGAGGCTGAGCTGTTCATCGAGGGCGGCTGGGTCACCGTGGACGGCGAAGTCATCGACGAGCCTCAGTTCAAGGTCGACACTCAGAAAGTCGAGCTCGACCCGGAGGCCAAGGCCACCGCGCCGGAGCCGGTGACCATTCTGTTCAACGTACCGGCCGGGATGGACGCGGAAACGGCGATGGCAACCATCAGCGCCGAGACCCTGAGCGAAGAACACCGCTTCAGCAAACGTCCGCTCAAGGGCCACTTCCTGCGGCTGACCGCCAGCACCGACCTGCAAGCCAACGCCAGCGGTCTGCTGGTGTTCACCCAGGACTGGAAGATCTTGCGCAAACTGACTGCCGATTCCGCCAAGATCGAGCAAGAGTATGTGGTCGAGGTTGAAGGCGACATGGTGGCTCACGGCCTCAACCGCCTGAACCATGGCCTGACTTACAAGGGCAAGGAACTGCCGCCGGTCAAGGCCAGCTGGCAGAACGAAAATCGCCTGCGCTTTGCGATGAAGAACCCACAACCGGGCGTGATCGCCCTGTTTTGCCAAGCCGTCGGCCTGAAGGTCGTCGCCATCCGCCGCATCCGCATTGGCGGAGTGTCCATCGGTAAAGTGCCGCTGGGGCAATGGCGCTACCTGTCCGGCAAAGAAAAGTTCTAAGACTTTTCACGCCGCCATACATTTCGGCGCCGCTGTTTATGCGGCGCCCACTGCTGAATATCAGGACTGCACACCATGATCCATAACGACGTACTGCGCAGCGTGCGCTACATGCTCGACATCAGCGACAAGAAAGTCATCGAGATCATCAAGCTCGGCGGCATGGACGTCACCCTGGCAGACCTGCTGACCTACCTGGACAAGAAAGAGGAAGACGAAGAAGGCTTCGTGCGTTGCCCGGACGAAGTCATGGCGCATTTCCTCGACGGCCTGGTGATCTTCAAGCGCGGCAAGGACGAGAGCCGTCCACCGCAGCCGATTGAAGTGCCGGTGACCAACAACATCATCCTGAAAAAACTGCGCGTGGCCTTCGAACTCAAAGAAGACGATATGCACGCCATCCTCAAGGCGTCCGAGTTTCCGGTGTCCAAGCCCGAGCTGAGTGCGCTGTTCCGCAAGGTCGGCCACAGCAATTACCGGGCGTGCGGCGACCAGTTGCTGCGCAACTTCCTCAAGGGGCTCACTCTTCGAGTGAGAGCGTAAAGGCAGCTGCAAGCTGCAAGCGGATCGTGTCTGCTTGCAGCTTGCAGCTTGAAACGTGCAGCTGGGCCGAATGGCCCCCCATTCCTCGCAAAAATAGTGGCTCCGCTTCCAGCGGCTGACGACTAGGGTGTAATGACCCTCAGCTCTCAGGATTCGCCATGCACCCGTACTTTTCCCTGCAAGGCCGCACCGCTCTGGTGACCGGCGGCACCCGCGGTATCGGCAAGATGATCGCCAAGGCCTACGTCGAGGCTGGCGCCAGCGTTTATGTATGTGCCCGTGATGCCGACGCCTGCCGGCAAACCGCCGATGAATTGAGCGCCTTTGGGGTTTGTCATGCGGTGGCTGCCAATCTGGCTCATGAGGAAGGCGTCCAGCAATTGGCGGCGCACCTGAGTGAACAGATCGGTCAACTGGACATTCTGGTGAACAATGCTGGCACCACATGGGGCGCGCCGCTTGAGAGTTACCCGGTCAAGGGCTGGGAGAAAGTCATGCAGCTCAACGTGACGTCAGTGTTCAACTGCATCCAGCAGTTTTTGCCGTTGCTGCGAAAGGCCGGTTCACCAGCGAATCCGGCACGGATCATCAATATCGGTTCGGTGGCCGGGATTTCTTCCTTTGGTGAAGAGGCGTATGCCTATGGCCCGAGTAAAGCTGCCCTGCATCAACTGTCGCGAATCCTGGCCCGGGAACTGGTGAGCCAGCACATCAACGTCAACGTCATTGCGCCGGGCCGTTTCCCGAGCAAGATGACCCAGCACATCGGCAATGATGAGCAGGCACTGGCGAACGATACGGCACTGATTCCGATGAAGCGCTGGGGCCGGGAAGAAGAGATGGCGGCGCTGGCGATCAGCCTGGCGAGCACGGCGGGCGCGTATATGACCGGGAATATCATTCCGCTGGACGGTGGCTTTAGCCTCTGATCCGCATGATCGTTCCCACACTGATCGTTCCCATGCTCTGCGTGGGAATGCAGCCCGGGACGCTCCGCGTCCCAAAAGCGGACGCAGAGCGTCCATTGAAGCATTCCCACACAGAGCGTGGGAACGATCTTAGGGTGGGTTATCATGCCCGCCTCTTACCCGCTTCGACCCCAGACCATGACCTACAGCGTTTCCCCCATCGGCTTCGTGCGCTCCTGCTTCAAGGAGAAATTCGCCATACCGCGCCAACCGCAACTGGCCCCGGCCGCTCGCGGCGTGCTGGAGTTGGTGGCACCGTTCGATCAAGGTGACGCGGTGCAAGGTCTGGAGCAGGTCAGCCATGTCTGGCTGTTGTTCCTGTTTCATCAAGCCCTTGAAGAAAAACCACGCCTGAAAGTCCGCCCGCCTCGTCTGGGCGGCAACAAATCCATGGGCGTATTTGCCACCCGCGCGACGCATCGGCCCAATGGCATCGGTCAATCCGTGGTGAAGCTGGACAAGGTCGAAGCCAATCGGTTGTGGATCTCGGGAATAGACCTGCTCGACGGCACGCCGATTCTCGACATCAAACCGTATGTACCTTACGCGGACATCATCGACACGGCCTCCAATAGCATCGCCAGCGCTGCGCCATCGTTGATTCCCGTGCTTTGGACGGACTCAGCGCTGCAACAGGCTCATAGCCATGCTCAGCGTCTTGAAGAGCCATTGGTGGCACTGATCGAGCAATGCCTGGCACAAGACCCACGGCCGGCGTACCAGATTCCTGCGCCAGAGCGCGAATACGGGGCGCAATTCTGGGATCTGGATGTGCGCTGGCATTATCCCGAGGCTGGCGTAATCCGCGTCCTTGAAGTCATCCCCGCCTCCGTAGGAGCTGTCGAGTGAAACGAGGCTGCGATCTTTTGATCTTGTTTTTCAAAAAGACAAGATCAAAAGATCGCAGCCTCGTTTCACTCGACAGCTCCTACATAGCTCCCGCAAGGTTTGTGACGGGCATAAAAAACCCCCATTGCCTGCAAGGGCAATGGGGGTTTTCAGGTGTGCTTACTTCTCGACGAACGCACGCTCGATCAGGTAGTCACCCGGCTCGCGCATCCGCGGCGAAACCTTCAAACCGAAGCTGTTCAGTACTTCGCTGGTCTCGTCGAGCATGCTCGGGCTGCCGCACAGCATGGCGCGGTCGTCCTGCGGGTTGATCGGTGGCAGACCGATGTCGCTGAACAGCTTGCCGCTGCGCATAAGGTCGGTCAGGCGACCTTCGTTCTCGAACGGCTCGCGGGTCACGGTCGGGTAGTAGATCAACTTGTCACGCAGCGCTTCGCCGAAGAACTCGTTCTGCGGCAGGTGCTCGGTGATGAACTCGCGGTAAGCGACTTCATTGACGTACCGTACGCCGTGGCACAGGATCACTTTTTCGAAACGCTCGTAGGTTTCCGGGTCCTGGATGACGCTCATGAACGGCGCCAGACCGGTACCGGTGCTGAGCAGGTACAAATGTTTGCCAGGCTTCAAGTCATCCAGCACCAGCGTGCCGGTAGGCTTCTTGCTGATGATGATCTCGTCGCCTTCCTTCAGATGCTGCAACTGGGAGGTCAGCGGGCCATCAGGCACCTTGATGCTGAAGAACTCGAGATGCTCTTCCCAGTTCGGGCTGGCAATCGAGTACGCGCGCATGAGTGGCCGGCCGTTGGGCTGCTGCAGGCCGATCATCACGAACTGACCGTTCTCGAAGCGCAGGCCCGGATCGCGGGTGCACTTGAAGCTGAACAGAGTGTCGTTCCAGTGGTGAACACTGAGGACACGCTCGTGGTTCATGTTGCTCATGTACGTGGGACTCCTGGAGATTTGCCTGCGCCGATGATGTGCGCAATTGCATCGCATTCTAATGGCAGCGACAATATCTGTTAAATGGATTATTAAGATAAGGGTTATCGGTTATATAGATATGCGATTTACTCTCCGTCAACTTCAAGTATTCGTCGCCGTCGCCCAGCAGGAAAGCGTATCCCGTGCCGCGGGCTTGCTCAACCTCTCGCAATCGGCGGCGAGCACCTCGATCACCGAGCTAGAGCGCCAGTCCAGCTGCCAGCTGTTCGACCGCGCCGGCAAACGGCTGAGCCTTAACGCCTTGGGCAAACAGCTATTGCCGCAAGCTGTGGCGCTGCTCGATCAGGCCAAGGAAATCGAAGACCTGCTCAACGGCAAGTCCGGTTTCGGCTCCCTGGCAGTCGGCGCGACCCTGACCATCGGCAATTACCTGGCGACGTTGCTGATCGGCAGCTTCATGCAGCTCCATCCCGAAAGCCAGGTGAAGCTGCATGTACAGAACACAGCCAATATCGTGCAACAAGTCGCCCACTACGAAATTGATCTGGGTCTAATCGAAGGCGACTGCAGCCACCCGGACATCGAAGTGCAAAGTTGGGTCGAGGATGAACTGGTGGTGTTTTGTGCGCCTCAGCATCCACTGGCCAAGCGCGGGAAGGCGAGCATGGAGGAGCTGACCCACGAGGCGTGGATCCTGCGCGAGCAAGGCTCTGGCACACGGCTGACCTTCGATCAGGCGATGCGTCACCATCGCAGCGCGCTCAATATCCGACTCGAGCTGGAACACACCGAAGCGATCAAACGCGCGGTAGAGTCAGGATTGGGGATTGGCTGTATTTCGAGATTGGCACTGCGCGATGCCTTCCGCCGCGGCAGTCTGGTGCCGGTGGAAACGCCAGATCTGGACCTGGCGCGACAGTTCTATTTCATCTGGCACAAACAGAAATATCAGACTTCGGCGATGCGCGAGTTTCTCGACCTGTGCCGCGCTTTCACCGCCGGGGTGCAGCGCAGCGACGAGATCGTCCTGCCCACCATCGCTTAAAGCAGAATCACTGCCCACACCAGCGCGATCATGCTCAGCGCCACGAGCTGAGCGGCACTGCCCATGTCCTTGGCGTTCTTGGACAGCGGGTGCAACTCAAGGGAAATGCGGTCGATGGCCGCTTCCACGGCCGAATTGAGCAATTCGACAATCAACGCCAACAGGCAGACCGCGATCAGCAACGCCTGCTCGACACGGCTGACGTTCAGAAAGAACGAAAGCGGGATCAGGATGACATTCAGCAGCACCAGTTGCCGAAAAGCCGCTTCGCCGGTAAAGGCTGCGCGCAGGCCGTCCAGTGAGTAACCGGAGGCGTTAAGGATACGTTTTAGGCCGGTTTGGCCTTTGAAAGGTGACATAGAGTGGGCAACTGACCAAAAAAGAGTGGGAAAGCTAGATCAACCAAAGTCAAAAAAGCGTGAATAAGCCAATACTCAGTGGCTCGAAATTGACTCAAGTTGTTGCAGAAGCAATGCAGCCTGGGTGCGAGTACGCACATTCAGCTTACGAAAAATCGCCGTGACATGCGCCTTGATCGTCGCTTCGGAAACGCTCAGCTCGTAAGCAATCTGCTTGTTCAGCAAGCCCTCACAGACCATGGTCAACACCCGGAACTGCTGGGGCGTCAGGCTGGCAAGGCCTTCACTGGCAGCCTTGGCTTCAGCGGAAACACTGACCGCTTCGAAGGCTTGAGGCGGCCAGAACACATCACCGTCGAGTACCGCGCGAACGGCTTTCTGGATGACACTCAGGTCACTGGACTTGGGAATGAAGCCACTGGCGCCAAATTCGCGGGACTTCACCATGATCGAGGCCTCTTCCTGGGCCGAAACCATGACCACCGGAATCTGCGGGTACTGGCCGCGCAACAGCACCAGCCCGGAAAAACCATAAGCCCCCGGCATGTTGAGGTCCAGCAGCACAAGATCCCAATCGGCCTTTTCGTCCAGACGGGTTTCCAGCTCGGCAATGCTTGCCACTTCCACCAGACGGGCATCCGGGCCAAGGCCCAGGGTCAACGCTTGATGCAGCGCGCTACGAAAAAGAGGGTGATCATCGGCAATCAGGATTTCGTATGTGGCCATTTTTCAAATGATCCTGTTTTTCAAACAACTCTAGGTGCAGCCACGCAGATGCACCAACAGGGCACGTTCAACGCCAATCACATGGCTAGTCACGTAAAAATACGGCGTATCAAACAATGGCCGCGCCCCAATCGGCGCCAAGCATGCCCAGCGAAACCGGGGTGGTCAAGATACATAACCGGTACAGTTCTTTGCAGTATGGGCGACAATCAGGACATGACGGGGACGTCGTTATGAACAAATGGCATCAGCTCGGCGTGGGCCGGTGTGGCGAGGTTCATGTCCAGCTGGTTTTTCGCGTCCAGATAATGCTGACTGAACACGTCGAAATAAGCGTCCAGCGCTGACGCGGCCTCGGTATCACCGGCCAGATCGAGACACAGCGCAGCCACTTCAGCAGTGCACAAATGTTCGCTGCGGGTCGAACGGCGCAGTCGATAACGTGACAGCTTCTCGGGCAGCAGGCTCAAGATCGGCAAGCGATCAAAATATGGGCTCTTGCGAAAGATCTTCCGGGCTTCGGTCCAGGTCGCGTCCAGCAGAATGAACAGCGGACGCTTGCCGCTATCGGTCTCGACGCTGTTGGTGACGCGCTCGGGCTCAACGTATTCGCCCGGAAAGACCAGATACGGCTGCCATTGCGGATCGGACAACAGCGCCAACAGTTGCTGATCGACTTCGGTACGCGACCAGATGAACGCATGGTTATCGCGCACCACATCGGCAATCAGCCAACCGGTGTTGCTTGGCTTGAACACTTCTTTGTTGGTCATGATCAGGCACACGCCCGAGCGGGCCTCGACCAACGGGCGCCAGGCACACAAACAATGACTTTCAATCACGCGGCAATCACGGCATCGCGGCGCCCTCCAGCCACGGGCCTGGATCGGCTTGATGCCCTCCTCTTCTCGCTGATCGCGCAAGCGGGCGACGGCATTTGCGGCAAAGCGCGGGGTGACAGGGTTCATCGCAGGCGGCACCGCTGGGGATGGAAAATCGACACGAAAAACACTCGCAAGGGCAAAAAGTCGCGGCAGTTTATCAGAGCAGCCGGTGCAAGCCTGTACCGCCCAGAGCTCCTCCCCTATAATTCGCCGCCACTGAACGCACAGTCATGTGACGGGTCGAACCACCAGTCACTGAACCAGGAGAGTTTCATGCTGCGCCTTATCGTTCCTACCGCTGCCATTTTGCTGGCGTCGTCCTTTAGCGCTCAGGCTGCATCCTTGAGTGAGCAGAACCTCAACAGAGAGCTGCAAAATGTCGCCGTACAAAGCAGTGTTGGCACTCCACGGGCGATCAACGAAGACATTCTTGATCAGGGCTACACCGTTGAAGGCAAGACGCTGATCAATCACTTGAGCGTGCAAAGCAGCCATGCGGAAAAGATGCGTGCCGATCCCAAAGCTGTGTATTTCCAGCTTGGCGCCTCAGTGTGCAACAACCCGTCGTACCGCAAACTGATGGCCAAGGGCGCAATAATGCGTTACGACTTCACTGAGGTGAAGACTAACCGCTCCGTCGGCTCCGCCAGCTATCAGGAATCGGACTGCCCGAAAGCGACTCCGGCCAAGAAGAAGTAATCATCGGGAATTGGCGCGCCGCTGTTCATCCTCGGCGCGCAGTTCTGCCAACAGCGCTTGCAGATAACGTGAGCGCCGATCGGCCCCCTCCAGACGCCGACAGCACTCTTCCTCGAGACTCAAATGATTGGTCTCGGCGGATGCCTTCAACAATCGATACAGTTGCGTATCGATCTCCAGAATGACTCTGGCCATTGCTTCCCGCCTCCCTGCACCTCGCCCTTCGAGCGAAAAATCCCTGAACTGCATCAACCTATGCGTCGCGCCTTTGACGCAAAGCTGTCGTGTCACGCCTGTAATTTAGTAAATCAGAGCGCCAGACGCTTGGCTTGCGTTCAGACGAACGGTGAAATCACCTTGCAAATCCTCAATAAGCGGTTGCCAGGAAAGACTTTACGGCGCAATCATCAAGCCAGCGAGAATCTCTTCAAGGGTCTAGATTCAGAGTGTTCACGATCATCTTTTGTGGCAGAAAAGGGGCTGCCCGACCTACGTCTAAATTGTGCGAATGTTTCTTTCTCCAAGGGAACAACAAAGCCTGTACGGAAGGAGAAGTTGAATGCCTTACCAACCGAATGACCTCCTGAGCCGTCATTTCGAAGAAATCGGCCACGACCTCATCAGCAAGGTCGAAGAACAACTCAACCTGGTTTCACCCAACAGCCCCAACACCCCGATTTACCGCGACATGATCCTGACCGTGCTGCGCATGGCCCAGGAAGACCACAACCGCTGGAATGCCAAGATCACCCTGCAAACCCTGCGCGAACTGGAACACGCTTTCCGGGTGCTCGAGCAGTTTCGGGGACGACGCAAGGTCACCGTTTTTGGCTCGGCCCGTACACCGATCGAACATCCACTGTATGGCTTGGCCCGGGAACTCGGCGCGGCACTCGCGCGCTCGGACCTGATGGTCATTACTGGTGCAGGGGGCGGCATCATGGCCGCCGCCCACGAAGGTGCGGGCCTGGAACACAGTCTGGGATTCAATATCACCCTGCCCTTCGAGCAGCACGCCAACCCCACTGTCCAGGGCACCGCCAACCTGCTGCCGTTCCACTTTTTCTTTACCCGAAAGTTATTCTTCGTCAAAGAGGCCGATGCGCTGGTCCTGTGCCCCGGTGGTTTTGGCACCCTGGATGAAGCGCTCGAAGTGTTGACGCTGATTCAGACCGGTAAAAGCCCACTGGTGCCCGTGGTGCTGCTGGACACGCCCGGTGGTACGTTCTGGCAAGGCGCGCTGGACTTCATTCACCATCAACTGGAGGAAAATCGCTACATCCTGCCTACCGACATGAAGCTGGTGAGCCTGGTCTACAGCGCTGACGAAGCGGTGGAGCATATCAACCAGTTCTACAGCAACTTCCACTCCAGCCGCTGGCTCAAGCATCAGTTCGTGATTCGCATGAACCACAAGCTCAGCGACCGAGCGCTCGAACACATGCAGGAAGCCTTCGCCGACCTGTGCCTGAGCGATCATTTCCATCAGCACGCTTATAACGGCGAGGAGCATGACGAAGCGCAGTTCAGTCATCTGGCGAGACTGGCCTTCAACTTCAATGCCCGGGATCATGGCCGCCTGCGGGCACTGGTGGATTACATCAACCTGCCGGAAAACTGGGCCCATTCAAAACCCCAGCCGCAACAGCGCACGCGCGAACCGTCCAAGGTGACGTGAGGCAAAAAAACGGCCCGCTATCGAAATAGCGGGCCGTTTTATTAATCATCCATTCCTCGACCACTGAACAAGCGGCTGATCATTTCCATGGAGTATCCCCGATAACTGAGGAAACGCCCTTGTTTGGCACGTTCCCGGGCGTCTATCGGTAGATGCCCGGCAAATTTGCGCCGCCAGGTATCTTCCAGTTGCTCCTGCCAGTTGATACCGCTTTCGCGCAAAGCGAGTTCAATATCTGCACGTTGCAGGCCGCGCTGGCTGAGTTCTTCGCGAATACGCAAAGGGCCGTAGCCAGAACGGGCGCGGTAGGAAACGAAACTCTCGAGGTAACGGGATTCGGACAGCAGACCCTCTTCCGTCAAACGATCGAGTGCGGTGTCGATCATTTCAGGGAGAGCGCCGCGCTGACGCAACTTACGCGTCAGCTCGACTCGACCGTGCTCGCGTCGCGCGAGCAGGTCCATTGCGGTTCGCCGCACCGCGACGAGTGTATCGAGTACGGCGGTCATCGGATCAATCAGATATCAGCGTCAGCCAGGTCATCAGCAGTCTCTTTGACAGGCGATGCTTTGACGTCTGGCGCTGGGGTCAGCAACTTGTCACGCAGTTGCTTCTCGAGCTTGGCGGCGATTTCCGGATTGTCTGCCAGGAACTTGGCCGAGTTGGCCTTGCCCTGACCGATCTTGGTTCCTTCATAGGCATACCAGGCGCCGGACTTCTCAACGAAACCGTGCAGCACACCCAGGTCGATCATCTCGCCATTGAGGTAGATACCCTTGCCGTAGAGAATCTGGAACTCGGCCTGACGGAACGGCGAAGCCACCTTGTTCTTCACGACTTTGACGCGGGTTTCGCTACCGACGACTTCATCACCTTCTTTCACCGCGCCAGTACGACGGATATCCAGACGTACCGAGGCGTAGAACTTCAGCGCGTTACCACCAGTGGTGGTTTCCGGGCTGCCGAACATCACGCCGATCTTCATACGGATCTGGTTGATGAAGATCACCAGGCAGTTGGCGTTCTTGATGTTACCGGTGATTTTACGCAGCGCCTGGGACATCAGGCGGGCTTGCAGGCCCACGTGCATGTCGCCCATTTCGCCTTCGATTTCAGCCTTCGGAACCAGTGCGGCCACGGAGTCGACGATGATCACGTCAACCGCGTTGGAACGCACCAGCATGTCGGTGATTTCCAGGGCTTGCTCGCCGGTGTCCGGCTGGGAGACCAGCAGGTCGTCGACGTTGACGCCCAGTTTGCCGGCGTATTCAGGGTCGAGTGCGTGTTCGGCGTCGACGAATGCGCAGGTCGCGCCGGCTTTTTGAGCCTGGGCGATCACCGACAGCGTCAGCGTGGTTTTACCGGAGGATTCAGGACCGTAGATTTCAACGATACGACCTTTTGGCAGACCGCCAATGCCGAGCGCGATGTCCAGACCCAGAGAGCCAGTGGAGATAGCCGGGATCGCCTGACGGTCCTGATCGCCCATACGCATTACGGCACCCTTGCCGAATTGACGTTCGATCTGACCCAGGGCCGCAGCCAAGGCTTTCTTCTTGTTGTCGTCCATTAAAGTCCTCACGTAATCAATAAGGCCTGACGGCCAACACCTGTATAAGTAGCCAGTATTATTCCACAGCGTTTCAGGATCGCCTACCCCTGATTTGAGATTTCTCCAGCGGCATGGCGCAGCAGCCCCTCTAGCGCGGCCTTAACCGTTTGTCGGCGGACCTCATCGCGGTTACCGGCAAAGTGTTGCTCCTCGCTGAAGACCCGCTCGCCAACGCCCCAGGCCAGCCACACCGTGCCCACCGGTTTACTCGGAGAACCGCCATCCGGCCCTGCCACGCCGCTGACCGCCACGGCAAAACGCGCCTGGCTTTTGTCCTGTGCACCGCGAACCATCGCCTCGACCACCTCGCGACTGACCGCACCGACCGTCGTGAACAACTCGGCCGGTACATTCAACTGCTGGGTTTTCTGGCGATTGGAGTACGTCACATAACCGGCCTCGAACCACGCCGAGCTCCCCGGAATACGGGTGATCGCCTCGGCGATCCCACCGCCTGTGCAGGACTCGGCGGTGGTGACATGGGCATTGAGAACCTGCATGCGCCTGCCAAGCTCAGCGGCCAGCTGGGTGATTTCTTTCACGGGCTTCTCCTGATCGAGCGGAATGAGAACTACCGTACACGAGCAGATCGCGCTTGCAAGGCGCAGGATTGATCAAAATGTTAGCGAGTGACGGCTCTGATATAAGCCTGACACGCCTGCAAGGCTATCAGTCCGCTGTCGCCGGCATCGGTAATGGCGATAATTCGTTGAGCATGCGCCGGGTCAAGTCGGGCTCGCGCAACTCCATGATCCACGCCGCCGGCGCTGGAGGTGGCTGGCATTGAACAACCCGAGGTGGCGTCATCGGCATCGAGGAGGACTGACAAGCGCACATCAGTAGTGGCAAGACGATCGCGCAAGCGACCTTGATCACGTTGGGCATCGCTAAGCGCTCGAAAATGGGTTTGTTCACTGGTTGAAAGACGCTGTTCAAGCGCCTGACGCTTGTCCTGCTCGGCCTGTTGCTGCGTTGCCGCCGCCAGCGCCAGCCGATTCAACGCCTCGGCGTGCACGCGGGCCTGTTCCGCCAATTGCCGGCCATACCGCCAATCCTGGAAGTGCCAGGCCAGTGCCGCCGAACTTCCGGCCAACACAGCCAGAAATACAACAAGCGCAATTGCCCGGCAGGAAACCGGCATCAGACTGAAGACTGGCATAGCACCGTCCTCGCCCGCGCCCACAACAACAGACGATCTTGCAGGCCGTTAAGCCCACCGTTGATGCGACGAGTGATGGTGTTGAACTGGTCGCGGTCGGCCAGTTCATTCAAACCATTCAGTTCCCAGAACCACGCCGCAGACAGCGCGGCGTACTGCGGTTGTATCAGGAGATCTGGATTGCCGATAAGGTCAATACCGAGGTCATCACCGCACTCCTGATAGTTTGCTCGGCCGGTGATCTGGATCAGGCCGCGACCGCGATATGTCCACCCATCACTGCTCGCGGCATTGCCATTACCCATGCGCGAGGCATAGGCAATGTTCGCGATCTTCTCCGGCTGACGTGCGCGCGCAGCAGCCAGATCAGCCGGGAACCGGCTTGGCCACGTCGCCATCAGACTCGGCGCGTCGTAGTTCAAGT
Source organism: Pseudomonas arsenicoxydans (assembly GCF_900103875.1). Classification (NCBI taxonomy): domain Bacteria; kingdom Pseudomonadati; phylum Pseudomonadota; class Gammaproteobacteria; order Pseudomonadales; family Pseudomonadaceae; genus Pseudomonas; species Pseudomonas arsenicoxydans. The sequence continues at coordinate 6,223,716 of NZ_LT629705.1, forward strand.
TCTCGACGACGCGGGTGAGTTGCCCGGACTCATGTCCTATCTGCGCGATGAAGGCCGCGATTCGCTTAGCCGTGATGATCTGAAACCGGACCATGGCTGTATTCAGGACAGGAACAAAAACGCCGGCAACTGGGCCGGCGTTCGGGAGGATCTGCAGCAACTGCTGCTGGGTGATGGGCATACTTTTCTCCGGGAAAAAATAATCCGGCTTGGCGGGCATCGGAATTGCGCTCTCGGCTATGGAGAGGTCGGCCACACAATATTGGTTGGGTAACCTGGTTGCTGATCAATCTTTTTCAGCGCTAACTGGTAGGCCGCGTAGGCCTTGAAGGTCGCCGTATCCGCTGCATCGAGCAACCCGGCAATGTAGGCGTTAACCATGCCGGCAGTGACTTGATTGGCCGCCGACATTAGCGCATTGCACTGAGCCTGAGCGACCGCAGCGGCATCAAGCAGCCACTCAGAACCGCTCCAGACGTAGTAAGCACCGGGACAAGGGAGCAACGTATATTCGCTTGGGAGCTCGCCAAGCTCGGACCACTCCTGCGCTGCCCCGGTGGTCACGCTGTACACCGGCCCGCGATGATCGGCGAGTTGAACCGGCGTAGAGTTGACGAGTACCCAAACATTGCCCGGATCAGGCGTCGGCAACAAGTCGGCCAGCTCGACGGCATTGCTCGGCAACTGAAAGCCCAGGCCGGGAACTTCGGGAAGAGAAACCGGGCCAACCAAGACACCCAGTGCATCAAACACGTAAATGGACATATAACACCTCAGATCAATTTAATTCGGGCCGGGTAGGCAATGTTTATCGGACGAGTCTCAGAACCTCCGGAGTACCCCGAGGCCCCGGCAACCCACTGCGCGTAATTGTTAGTACCACCACCCATCATTGTCGTGCCAAACGTACCTCCACCCGGCAGGGAGTGGTTGTGAGATCCTAGTTGGCTGGCCTGCGAGCTACCCGCCGCACGATTCGCGTCAATTGCGGCAGTCTCATCAGCGGAGCGCTGGAATCGACCACGGACATCTGGACAACGGAACGTGGTGGCACCGTCGCCAGAAGTCCATCCACCCTCCATGCCGGCGCGAGCGGCTTCCGTGGTCAGCATTCCTGACTGTTGCGCGTGGTCCCACAACCAGGGGAAAGCGGCCCGCGTGAACAGCGAGCCGTTCATGGCGCCGTAACCACCGGGACTCAACGAGGACGTGGTTTCAAGCACCGACCGACCCAGCGGGGTACCGTCATAACGACTTACCGGCCACCAGCTGCCCGCGCCATCACTGCGCAAATGCCAGTAATCGCACGCCCCCATCAGGACCAGGAATGAATATCCAGCCGCATTCAGGTGGGTGTGAAATTTGATTTTGTCGGTCCCTGACGCAGTGACAACAAGGGTATTGGTAGTGTTATCCAAGCGACGAACAATGAAGTCAGTCACGCCAAGTGCAGTGTTGACGGCAGGTAGCGTGATCGTCCGGTTAGACGCCGTCGCGTCAATAATGACCAACCCCTTCTGCGCGGCGGTCAGCGTGGTATCCGCACTGATGCTGGTGACACTACCGGTTATCTGGCCCAGTTGGGCCGCGTGCTGGCTTTGCGTTGCTGGAGCGATTTGCTCAGCCGCGCCAGTGCAGAACAGCAGAATGTAAGAGCCGCCGCCGATAGAGGTGTTCCACTGCACCCATGCGTCACCGTTGGCGACCAGCTCGCCACCTCGAAGGGCGGAATGGGCACCCCCAACCATAGCGACGGCCCCTAGGCCGTCGTTGATCGTGCAGGCGCCGGTGTTCGCCGTCTTGACCTTGAAGCGCAGGGGTTGGCCTTCGACGCGGGCGGTGATCGCCGGCGTGAAGTTGCAGACGTAGTTATTGGCCGTGCCGGTGTCGATGGCAAAGCTGCTTGCAGCAGATTGGCCAAGGGTACCGATGGCTTTCAGCAACTGCGTCAGGTCAACCTCACTGGGGGCCATTCCCGCCGCTGCAATCACATTCAACATCTCGCTCGTGACTGCGTTGCCCCATGTCGACGGAATCAAAGATCCCGGCGTTCCGGTGACCAGGTTCTCATCCACAAACCGTCCATTCCCTAGCCCGACGCCGGGCACACTCTTTGGATAATCCACTTTTCTATCCTCTAGTCATAATTGATGTAAACCAGCGTATGCGCTGGTGCACTGCGGTGTATCAAACATTCCAAGGCATTGCCCGGGTTCATGCCAAAGCGCTCGCCCCAGTAGCTGGCGCCGAAACGCCGCCCAAGCAGCAGGCGGCCGCCGGTGTTGAGGGTCCACATGAACTGCGCCTGCGAGGTACCGAAATGCGCCGCACCAAAACGCGAGCGCCCCATACGCGGCGCCCTGAGTTCGGTGATGGTGGCGTTCGGGTAGCCTTGAGTGCGGGCAATCTCGATGAAATAGCTGATGGTCTGGCTGCCGACCGCGAGCAGGCGCCGGCGTACGGCGAGACGGCGATCTTCGAACAGAGGGGTGGCGCCCAGGCACGGATCCGGCAGGTTCATCACCCGTTCCCAGTCGGGCACCAGCTCGCTGACGCCAGCCGGGTCCATTTCATTGAGCAGGTCAGCGGCACGAGCGTCGAGGCGGGCCAGTTCCTGGGCGACGCCTTCAAGGACATCTTCGAGTTCCGGGACCCGCTCGGGATCCCACGCAGGACCGCTGGGCAGCAGGTTGCGCAGTTGGGCCTGGTATTGCTCGGCAGTTCTTATCACTGCCATACGCAACCTCCGAAAGTCAGCAACTGGTTAGCTGCAGCCTCGACATCAGCGGTTGGCGACATGAGTTTGTGGTCACTTTCCCCGGCGGTGCTGCTGATTGCTTCGCGAATGTGGCTTACCAACAAGGTTTCCCCCAGCCCCGCCTCGCGGTTGTGTAAATCACGCAACTGCGCCTCGACAGCCGCGCGTACAGCGGTGGTGTCCGGAGTCAGGCTCAGGCTGTAGGTCACCGGCAACGGCACCGGAGGCAGTACGTGCAACTCGGCGGTAACCTGGCGCAGTGGTTCTATGTAGGCTTGAACTTCTGCCAGTTGAGCTGCGTCCGGGATCGGTTGCGGATCGTCGTCACGCATCACGAACAATGCGACAGTCCCTGCCCCCAGATAATTGCCGCGACACCAGGCACGGGTCACCCCCGGACATTCGAGTGCCCAGGTTTCGTAGTCTTGCGCCGAACCGCCGTGAGGAATGATCCGGTAAGAACGAATCACCCGGGATCGCAGGGACTCCAGACTTTCCAGAGCGATTCCGCCGGTCAACCCCGGCGCCAGCACTGTGAAGCTGTTGCCGATAATGCCCAGAATCGGCTGCACCGGAATCAGGGTCATGCCGGCATCGGCATTTCCAAGGCTGCCGGCATCGAGGGCGGCGATGGTGGTGCTGTTGAGACCACTGCTGGTGGTGCGTGAAGCAGTGACTTTATAGGTGCGACCATCGCTTGATTGCAGCAAGGTATCCACATCAAGCACAGCACCGGCACTAGCGATAAAACTGACACTGCCGGTCGCCGCTTGCGCGGCTTTACGCGGTTGGTTAAGACGCAGTGCGGCGATCCGCTCAAGGGTCGATTCATCGGCCTTGTCCGGAAGGATCTGCTCAGCGATCCAGTTCAGATAGCCATACAGGCCATAGGCGGCGCCGCCGAGGGTGCGGGCCAGCACTTGCGCATCGGACTGGCGCAGCGAATCGCTGGCCAGGTCGCTTTGGGCGCGTTTGATCAGCACCGGCAGCGAAGGAGTTTCAAACGGCATAGATCACCTGCCAACTGTTATCAGGGTTGATGTCCAGGCGCTCGCCGTCGGCCAGGGTCAGGACCGTGCGCAGGTTCAGGCGCTGGGCGTCAAGGCGTTCGCTGATGATGTCGATGGCCCTGCAGTGGCCGTCATCGAGCAGCCACTGCAGGGCTTCTCGGGCATAGAACTCGGCGTCCATCTGGGTCTGACGGGTCAACTTGACCCGGCGCAGCAGCCACAGCCGCGAGCCGATACGATCGTCTGCAATAGTAGGAAAAGAGTCGCCCCACCAGCCGAAACGCTCCTCGTCGTCGAGAGCATCGTCATCGGCGGCGCGGCGCCAAGTGAACAGGCTGATCAGCACGGAGCGGGTCAGTGCGGCGTGAAGGTTTTGGCTGATAAACATCACTGCCCTCCTGCCGGTACGCCGGTCTGACCGTTGCCCGCCTGCACACCGACGTGCACGTGTTTGATCTGGCTGATGCTGCCCGCAACCTGATCGCCGGTAGAGACGATCTTGCCGGTCTGATTGATGACTGGCGTGTCGATATTCACAGCGGTGCTGGCGCGGATGTTCAAGGTCGAAGTTTCAATGTCGATGATCCGCCCGCGCCTGAAATGGATCTTGTCGCCTTCGTCGGTGTAAATCGCCACTTCGCCCTGGGCCAGGGCCTTGAGGCGATAACGGCGGTCGGCGACCACCAGCACCACGGCGTGAGAACGGTCACCGCCCAGAAACGTGGCGATGCCTTCAGCGCCGGCCAGCGGATTGCTGGTGAAACCGTAGGGTTCGAAGTGTTCCATGTCATCGTTAACTTCGCCGGCGGTGAGGCGCATTTGCAGCGATTGAAGCTTGGTGGCCGAGTTGGCGAGCACGACAGTGCCGCGCGCCAGGAGGCGTGTCAGTAGGCTCATTGGGTTTCCTCAGGAGTCGGGGCAAACACAGAACACCTGTGGGAGCAGGCTTGCCTGCGATGGCGGTGGATCTGTTAGATAACTGTCGAATCAACTGCCGCCTTCGCGGGCAAGCCCGCTCCCACAGGTTTAGCGTGAACCCTCAGGTTTTCTTCGGCGGCGTGGGGTTGGCGTCGAACGTGTGAGGTGGCGCGACTTGCAGGGTTGTGATCGAGCCCTGCTGCGAAAGCGAGTAAGTGACCCTGGAAATCAGCATGTCGCCATCCACTTCCAGCACCGGATCCTTGACCCGTACCAGTGTGTTATGTCGCCACAAATCGCCGTTCGCTTGGCGCCAGCCTTGCACTTGATAGCTCGTGGCCAGGGCTTTACCCATGCGGGTTGCGCTTTCCCAGTTGGCCCTTTGCAGGGCCAGTTCGGGCGTAATCTGCATGCCTTCATTGATCACAGTGTTCCGCCGTCGCTTGAAGCCCAGGTCAGTAGAAACCGCCTCGACCTCACTGACCGCTACCCCGTTTTTCTGGTCGCTGCCCTTCTGCTGCCCGATCACCCGGTATTCGGAGAACACCTGGCTGTAGTCCATCGGCGCACTGGCCGAAAGAATATTCTTGCCCAACTCCAGTGCTTCACTGGCCCGCCCACCGCTGCCCGGCCGGGCCAGCACGATCCGACCTTGCGCATCATCGGTGGAAAACACCCGGAACAACGTCAGCAACCGGTCGATGGACTGGAAGACCGTTTCCCCCGGGACGATGGTGTGGCTACCGAGGCGGGCTGTCTCCGCAATCTCGCTGACGACATAGCCGCCATAGGATGAGGCAAGGTCCTCAACGATCCGCAGTATCGACTGCTGGTGCCACTGGTTGGGTTTGTTGGTCGCGGCGCAATCCACCAGGTCCTGGGTTTTCGAACTGCCTTCGATGCTCAGGCTGATGCGCTGCCCGTCATAGCTGATCGGTGCTTTGAACACATACCCGGTGAGCACCAGATCATTGCCGATGCGCACTTCGCACGGCGCACCGGGTTGAATCCGGCGCACCTCGGTTTGCCCCGGCCATTGCCAAGTGATGTCAAGTTTGAAGGTGCGGAACTGACGTTCCAGGTCCGCCGTGATTTCTACGCTTTTCCAACCGCCATATTCCAGATTGTCGACAGTCAGGGTGACGCGGTTATCCTGATCGCTCATGGCTATTCCCCGGAGATTTTCAGTTCACGCAGCGGGAGAAAGCCAGGATGGACAACACTGTTGCTCTGAGTTACTTCCAGAGCCCGGGTAGCATCAGCCACCTGTTTATAAATCGCTACCAGTGCCGGCAGGCTGTCCTGGAACGACTTGCTCACCAACCTGATACCCGACGATGCAACAGCCTTGAGGTGCGCCTTCAACTTTTGGCGCAGATCGGCCGCTGCCTGATAGTGCGCAGGATTGGCCTTGTCCTCGACCAGTTTGATTGCCTCTTCAATTTCTTTGAGCGCCCTTTGCACATCATCAATCACAGGCACCTCCGGACGGGTGACCGGCTGCTCTACCTGCAGATCCAGCGGTGGCGGAGAAACTTTCACTGGCAACGTCGCAATCGGCAACAAGGCCACCCATTTGGCGACCTGTACCACCAGGGCATCCTGCACCAGATTGGTCAGCGCCTGAGCGGCGGCCATAGTGTCTTTTCCGGTGGTCAGCTTCGGCGCATCTGCCTTGCGGATCGCTTCGACCTGCTGGGAGACGTTGGCAATCACGCCACGGTATCCCTCACGGGCGAAGTCCTTGAGCTCTTTGATATCACTGAGCAACCCCTTGAACTCTGCGGCGACTTCCTTGGGCAGTTCCTTCACCGCTTTGACCAGGTCACTGATCTGCCGGTACTGGTCGATCAGCGGCTGCAGTTGCTGCTGAATCACTCCGTAGATGTCCTTGATGCTGTTGCGCAGGTCGGCAATGCCGATCCGCGCCGCCTGGATCAGGCTCATCGCATCTTCGAAGCGCGCCACCGCCGAGCCCAGAAAAGTGTCGGCCGACGCCAGCAACAGTTTCTGTGTACTGACCGCCGCGACCGGAAACGGCACCGGCACATCCGGGTAGAACTTCAGGGTAAACGTCACCAGCCCGCCGTCCTGGCGGGTGTGGGTCATGTCGCATTCGCCGACCTTGACTTGAAGTCGCCCAAGCCACGGATGGACCAGCTCGCCATTGCCCTGTTCCAGCGCCTTGAGCAACTTGTCGCGCTGCTCCAGGCAATCGGGGCCGACGATGAACGCCGTCAGATCGTAGACCTTCGACTGTTGGCCAAGGCCTTCGAAATACGGCAGGTCTCGCTGCGGATACTCATGCAGCTGGCCTTTTTGACCGACCGGGGATTTCGCCTGGTCAACCCAGAATCCGACACCCCGAAAGGACGCCGGCATCAAACGATCACGCCAGCTCATTGGAACCTCCAAGGGAAAGTGAGCGGTAGCCGATGCGCGAATTGAGCATCAGCGCCGGTTGATTGGTTTGTGGTTGATCGGTGCGCATGCCGGCCGGCGCATTTTCGAAGCGCACGGTCAGGCCGCCTTCGAGTTGTGTGCGGTTGTTGGTGGCGGTTTGCTGGATCAGGGCACTGGAGTTTTGTGGGAGATTGCCGGGCAACACTGAAGTCGCCTGCGGGGCCAGCGTGCTCTTGCGGAAGAACGAAGGCGCCAGGCCATTTTCGCCGTCAGTACCGGGCTTGCCATTCTGCTCGGTGACACTGTCGACGTTACCGGTGATTGTCGCGACAAAACCGGAAAGGTTGCCATCCAGCAACGTTCTGATTGGCCCTATCACAGCCTGGAGTTTCGCCGACAAATCGCTGAACCACCCCAGTAGCGGTTCCCAGTTTGTTGTGAATTGGTCCTTGGGCGACCAACCGAATAGAGACTGGAACAGGTCTTTTACTGCCTGTAGCGGGCCAGTCAAGGACTCCCACAAACCAGCAAAGTAACCTTCCACTCCTTCCCAGCAAACGCGGACCCGTTCGTGCGCCGACCAATCGAACAAGCCTTTGAGCAGGTCCGCCACCGGCGCGCTCATTGCCCAAATGACATCCCATAGCGCGGCAAAAACACCCGCCACCGGTTGCCAGGTTTCTTCAATTAGCGCCTTGGGCGACCAGTCGAAGTACGATTTGAGTGTGTCCTGCCATCCGGCAACTGTGTTGATCACGTTGTTACAGACATCGTTGTAAATACTAACGACCGCTCCAACCGCCTTGTCGACCTGCTCTTTTGGCGACCAGTCAAAGTATGGTTTGATTGTGCCCACCCATCCGGCAACCGTGGTGGTGACGCCGATACCGGCTTTTAAGAAGGCAGACTTCACCTCATCCAGTGATTTGCGGGTGGAGGCGGCGCCCCTGTCTATGGCGCCGGACATATAGTCGCTTGCTTCATTCCAGTGTTTCTTCACAACCTCACCCGGCTTCCAGTCGAACAGTTCCTTGACCTGGGTAAGCGCAGCGTCGGTCGCATTTGAAATGCGTTGCCAGAGCCCGGTGAAAAATCCTGAAATCGGCTGCCAGTTGTCCATTATCAATCGGGCGCCGATAACGAGGACCGCGACGACCGCCGCGACAGCAGCGGCAATCACGCCAATCGGCGAGGTCAGTATGCCCATCACCGTGGCCAGGCCCATCGCTGCCACCGTGACAACGGTGAATGCCACCGCGGCGGCGGCCAATCCTTCCACCAGATAAGGGTTGTCCGCCACAAACTGGCCGATAGTGGTCATCACCGGCGCGAGCGCAGTGACGATGCTATTAAGGGCCGGCAGCAGTGCCTGGCCGATTTTCAACGAAATGTCATCCAGCGCCTTGTTGAATTTGGCGAGCTTGGCGGACGTTTCCCCCAGGATGACTTTCGGGGCTTTGAGCCCTTTGAGATTGCTGGCCTTTTTCGCCAACTCATCCTGAGACGCGATCGCTTTTTTGATGCTGTCTTGAAACGGCTTCAGCAAACCGCCGCCGGAAATGAATCCAGAGAGATCCAGCGGCTTGAGACCGCTGTCCTCCATGATCTTTTTAAACGCTGCGACCTTGCCACGAATGCCCTTCAGCTCGGCGTCCAGCTTCTTGACGCCCTGCATCACCACAATCATGTTCACCGTGGCCTGGATATTCGGCTGGTTCATGTTTATCTGTGTATTCGCCATCACTGCACCTGCTGCATCGCATTGATCCGTTGCGCGTGCTCCAGTGATTCGCGGAGCACATCCAGTGGCCTGGCCATCATCTGTTCGGGGTCAACCTTCCAGAACCAGGCCAGGTCATAGGCGACTGAAATCAGGTCGGTGATGGCTCCGACGCCGCACTCATGAAAAAACTCGCGACAGCCCAGCTAAGCGCGTTGAGGTCAGCCAGATCCAACTGGTTGACCGACGACGGCGGGATGCCGGCGCACACGGCGATGTATTTGGCCGCGACGTCCATGTCGAGGCTGACTTCTTCGCTTTTGTCGATCTTGTACGGCAGCGCCTTGATCGCTCGAACTTCCTGCACCGTTGGGCGGCGCAGATTGAGTTCGGTCAAGGGCTCGCCGTGAGCTTCGATCGCAACCTGAAGCTTCACGGCGCCAGTCATTGCCAGGTCCCCTTGATGCCTTCGAATTTCAGTTCGATGGTGGCGTCATCACCTTTGGAGACAGGCTCTTCAACCAAGTAAGCGCCGGCCAGTACGTAGACTTTGCCGTTGCTGAATTCACAGGTGACGGTCATGTCGGCGCCTGCGATCAGTTGCTTGAGCGGGAAGTCAGCGGTGTGCAGCGCCGTCACTTTGAACGATGGGGAAATGTCGGTTTCCTTGTAGAAACCCGGTACGACGGTTTCCCGTTTCACAGCCATCAACGGCGCTTCGCAGCCGCCATTGATAGTCAGTTGAGCACCGTCCACTTTGACGTAGCAGGTGCCCGCAATCAGTTGACCCATGGTGTTACTCCCTTCAATAAAAAGCCCACGCGAGGTGGGCTGAAATCACACAGTCAAAGGCAGCGATCAGGCTGCGTCGTCGTACTGCAGACGGAATTGGTTGAGCAGCGCAAACACGCGCAGGCCGTTGATGTAATCCGGCGGGAACAGCACGTTGACCCGGCTCGGGTCCTGCACGTCGCGCTCGACGATCAAGTGCTCGGCAAACAGCTCGGCGTTTTCGACGTGGCCTTCCAGTTCGAGCTTGGCGTACTGGGCGATCAGCTCGCCGCGGATAGTGCTCGGGGTCACGATCGGCTGGCCGGCGCCGAAACGGGTGCCGTCAGAGGCCAGTTTGTGGCGACCGTATTTGCTCGTAATTACGCTTTGCAGACGACGCACGATGAAGGCCGACTGGTGCATGGTTTCGCTGTCCAGGTAGGAGTTGTCTGCCTGGCCGTAGGCGTTCTTCTGATAGGTGGTAATCGAGCGCTGAATGCGCACGTAGCCGCCTTCGTAGTACGCGGTGGCGATCCCGTAGTTGAGCAGCGACTGACGCTCGGTCAGGGTGAAACGCTCACTGGCGGGTGCCGGGTCCAGACCTGGCAGGCTACCGCTTTGTGTCGGACGGCTGGCGTCGGCGGAGATGAACATCGACGTGCGCGCAGCGAGTGCGGCGGCCTGAACCCAGAATGGTTGTGGTACGCCTGGCTCCAGCGCCTGAAGGGTCATGTGCTGGTCATTACGCGCTTGGCCGGCAGCGACCAAAGTCCCAAGGGTGCCGCGCTTGGCGCTGTAGACATGACCGAACAATTGCTTGGCCCACGACCAACGACCGGTGCTGTCATCCATGACGGCTTGCCAGGTGTTGAGGGTGCTCAAATCCGAGAATGGCATGCAGATGAACTCGAACGGTTCATCGCCCAGCGCCGCTACCGCTGCGACCTGATCCGGCACACCGGCACCGCCGGTCATGGCGGTGATGGCCGTGGTCAGACCGGCCGGAGATTCTTCGCCGTTACTCTTGCCCAGGCGATTGAATTGCAGGCTGATGTCGTTACCGCTGTCGCCAGTCCATTTGGCGCTCAGGGTCACGATGCCTTCAACGGCCGCAGCGCTGACCGGCAGATCTGCCGAGGCGTTGATTTTCAGCGACAGTGCGGTAGCAGCTTGAGCTGCCGTGGCGCCGTTGACGATGGCCGCTTGAACGCGAACGCCGCCGACGTACAGGTTGAGCACACCGCTTTGAGTGGCCGCGCCGGTCAGGGTCAACACGCCCTTGGCGATGCTGCCTTCAGTGTTGTGCAGCGGCAGGCACCAGATCTCGCCGATCGGGTCGGTCTTGCGCCAGGTTTCATACATCGAGGCAAGCATCGAGCCCTGGCCGCCAATGCTTTTAGCCAGCGCCACGCTGGACACCAACACCAGTTTTCCAGTGTCGGCTGGCGCAATGTTGTCGTTGACCTGAGCGACGATCAAACGGCGCATGGCCGACGACGCGCTATTGGCCGCCGAATTGTCCATCTCGGCGTAGAACAGCGGGACACGAATGTCCGAGGGGATGTTGCTGAATCCGATCGCCATTATTTGGCTCCCTGTGGTTTTTCCGCTTTCACGGCTTTGGTAGTGATATCGCCATCGGCCAGACGCCGACGCCACCAGGCGTTGTCCGGCACTTCACGGCCCTCGAGGGGCAACAGATCGCCCGCTTCCGGGTCGGGCACGGCGCGACCTGGGGCCGGCAGCACGGTGATGCGTTTGCTCATGGGGTTACGTCTCCAGAGAAAGTCAGTTCCAGGCGCCCGTCGGGGCCCGGGCGTTTCAGATTGGGGTCCGCCGGATCGATCGCATCGACCCGCACAGTGGCCCCGGTAAAGGACGTCAAGCCGTCCAGTTCACGTTCGTGCCAGCTCTCCGCAGGCTGACCAGGCAGATTGCGGCCGAGCTGGAACTCGGCAAAAAAGCGCAGGCGATACAACACGCGACTGCTGTTGAGGGAAACCAGTTCGCCACCGTCATATTCGATGGCGGCGTAGTCGCTGCCGGGTTTGAAACCCACCAGTGCGCGCCACAGTTCTGCCCGCAAGTCGTGCAACAGATCCAGCGCTTTTGTAGCGTCGGTTGCTTCAAGCACCAGAGTCACTTCAAAGCGGTCCCGGATAGGTTGCTGGGTCAGATTTTGGGCAAGGCTATTGCTTACCAGATCAGCAAGCGTAATGACGTAGGCGCAAGGGGTTTGCAGCAGGTTTTCAGCTTGCAACGTAGCAAGGTCGATACCGGCAGCCACCCGGCTGGCAAGCGTTGGGCAGTAATCACGCAGTTGCACGATCAATGGAGTGATCTTCATGGTTTTTCACCAGGCGATAAAAAACCCGCCTAGGCGGGTTTGAAGGAAAGGTACTGGCCTTGGAAAACCCGCATCCTTGCGGGTCGGGTGCCGGTCGGCACCGCTGTTCGCCAATCCATTGGTCTTGGAGTTTCAGCGATCCTGACTGGCGTCGCGCGGCGGCACTTCGCAAACACCAATCCGCTTGGCCGCCCAGCGCTCATAAAGGCCAATCGCAACGTCCGCCCCGGCCATCGCCGTCAGGCAACCAAACGCGCAGGCGGCCCAGATCGACACGCCGGCGGCGTACAGCAGCATGATTGCCGAGACCCCGCAGATGACGCAGGCCCCGGAACGCAGCGCCAGGCGCCGCAGCAGCGCCCAGCCACGGGCGCCGTCCTTGTCAGCGCGCCACATTTCGCCGGACACCCCGCCCACCAAGGCGAGGACGATGACAAGCCAGATAGGCATGTCCAGCAACGCTTGTTGCTCGTTTGTCATGTCACGCCTCCTGGGGTGATTGATGAGTGATGTGTTTGTGTTTGAACCGGTGCCGATTGAGGAATCGGCGACAGGTAGGCATTCCAAAAAGCCCGGTATTACTCCGGGCTTTTCAGTAATACGGTCCCGCTGACCTTTCGGCGCTACTGGCGCGGTACGAGTCCATTCAGATTGTTTTTCCGACCGCGGTCCCTGCCCGCCGGATAACTGCTTCTGGTGCTTTACGCTGCACACCCGGGTCAGTTGCCAACCCTCTGAACCGTTGAGGCCGGTTCATCGCTGCCTTTGTGGTGGAACTAAAGAGCTTCGTTTCGAGCTGCTTTGTTGAGCGGCTTGAGACAAAGAATATGCATGGATGCATATACAGTCAATGCACAAATGCATTTATTTATGCATCTGAATTGCACTGACGCATGAAAGCCCCGCAGACAAAGGCGCTGGCGGTTTTCGCAAGACGAAAAAAAACCCGCTCGAGGGCGGGTTTTTATCTGACAGTGATGAGGTTAACGGGCGTACATGCCCCACCAGAAGACGTGACCGAGGATGACGATTTGCTCTTCCTGGATTTCCTGGAAGGTGTAGTCCTCGTCCGGGTGTTCATCGCGATTGAAGCTGCGCAGGCGAATGCCAGTCGGCAGGCGATACAGCTGTTTAACCCGCAACTGGCCGTTATGGTTGATGGCATAAAGATCGCCATCGACGATGTCGCCAATCGCGCACTTGCCGGCATTCACCCCGACAGTGGCACCATCGCGCAACACCGGCAGCATACTGTTGCCACGTACTGTCACGCATTTGGCCTGGTCGAACTGCACACCGTTGTGGCGCAGACTTCGCTTGCCGAAGCGCAGGCTAGAGCGCTCGCTCTCTTCGATGACGAATCTTCCTGATCCAGCAGCCAATTCAACCTCGCGAAGAAAGGGGACGGACACTTCGTCGTCATCGACGGGGGTGTCGTCGTCCCACAGACTTATATCCTTGAGTTCGGAATGCAATTGATCGCGCCCGGCAGTGGCGGTGGTCGCGACATCGACGCGCCCGCGCAACTGATCGGTGCTCACGGCGAAGTACTCGGCGATTTTCGAGATGTGTTTATCCGAAGGATCGACGATCTTCCCGCCGAGGATCCGCGAGAGCGTGGATTGAGGCACGCCGGTGCGACGGTGAAGCTCCGTGGGGGAGATCCCGTGCTGATCGAGCAGCGCTCTTAGGACGGTAGAAACATTGCGTTTTTGCATAACGCGCATAGTGCTTGATCTTTTTTACGAAGACAAATGCTGTTTTGCATAAATCATGCATAGACAGCAGAAAAGACCGGTGAGGCGTTCATGCCTGCGTCGAGCGGACTGCCCATGTTAATCTTGCGCCCATTGCGCAAAAGCCGGCCGATGCCCCTTCCTTTGCCCTACACCTTTGAACGAGTTTTCCTGAATTCCCGATGAATAAAGCCCTCTCCGACCTGTCCTCCCACACGCCAATGATGCAGCAATACTGGCGCCTGAAGAACCAGCACCCCGACCAGCTGATGTTCTACCGCATGGGCGACTTCTACGAGATCTTCTACGAAGACGCGAAGAAGGCCGCCAAGTTGCTGGACATCACCCTGACGGCCCGTGGGCAATCGGCGGGTCAGGCGATTCCGATGTGTGGGATTCCTTACCACTCTGCTGAAGGTTACCTGGCGAAACTGGTCAAACTGGGCGAGTCGGTGGTGATCTGCGAGCAGGTCGGCGACCCGGCCACCAGCAAAGGGCCGGTGGATCGCCAGGTAGTGCGGATCATCACGCCGGGTACGGTCAGTGATGAAGCGCTGCTCGACGAGCGCCGGGATAACCTGATTGCGGCGGTGCTGGGTGACGAGCGTCTTTTCGGCCTGGCTGTGCTCGATATCACCAGCGGCAACTTCACGGTGCTGGAGATCAAAGGCTGGGAAAACCTGCTGGCGGAGCTGGAGCGGGTCAATCCGGTAGAACTGATGATCCCGGATGATTGGCCGAAGGATTTGCCGGCGGAAAAACGTCGTGGGGTTCGTCGCCGTGCGCCGTGGGATTTCGAGCGCGACTCGGCGCTGAAAAGTCTTTGCCAGCAGTTCTCCACCCAGGACCTGAAAGGCTTCGGTTGCGAGAACCTGACCCTGGCCATCGGTGCGGCCGGTTGCCTGCTCAGTTACGCCAAGGAAACCCAGCGCACCGCCCTGCCCCACTTGCGCAGCCTGCGCCATGAACGCCTGGATGATACCGTGGTGCTGGACGGCGCGAGCCGTCGCAACCTGGAGCTGGACACCAACCTGGCCGGTGGTCGCGACAATACGCTGCAATCGGTGGTCGATCGCTGCCAGACGGCCATGGGCAGTCGTTTGCTGACTCGCTGGCTGAACCGTCCGCTGCGCGATCTCACTGTATTGCTGGCGCGCCAGACGTCGATCACCTGCCTGCTCGACGGTTACCGTTTCGAAAAACTGCAACCGCAGCTCAAGGAAATCGGTGACATCGAGCGGATTCTGGCGCGGATCGGCCTGCGCAACGCCCGTCCTCGTGACCTGGCGCGTCTGCGCGATGCACTCGGTGCGCTGCCTGAGCTGCAAGCGGCGATGACCGAGCTCGAAGCGCCGCACATCATTCAACTGGCGAAGACCACCAGCACCTACCCGGAACTCGCGGCGCTGCTGGAAAAAGCCATCATCGACAACCCGCCTGCAGTCATCCGTGACGGCGGCGTGTTGAAGACCGGTTACGACAGCGAACTCGACGATCTGCAATCGCTCAGCGAGAACGCCGGGCAGTTCCTGATTGATCTGGAAGCACGGGAAAAGGCTCGCACCGGTCTGTCGCACTTGAAGGTCGGTTACAACCGCATTCACGGCTATTTCATCGAGCTGCCGAGCAAGCAAGCCGAGTCGGCACCGGCCGATTACATTCGTCGCCAGACGCTCAAAGGCGCCGAGCGTTTCATCACGCCGGAACTGAAAGCGTTCGAGGACAAGGCGCTGTCGGCCAAGAGCCGTGCCTTGGCCCGCGAGAAGATGTTGTACGAAGCGCTGCTCGAAGACCTGATCGCCCAACTGCCTCCGCTGCAGGACACCGCCGCGGCGCTGGCCGAACTGGACGTGCTGAGCAACCTGGCCGAGCGTGCGCTGAACCTGGACCTGAACTGCCCGCGCTTCGTTGACGAGCCGTGCATGCGTATCACCCAGGGTCGTCACCCGGTGGTCGAGCAAGTACTGACCACGCCGTTCGTGGCCAACGACCTGAGCCTCGACGACAACACGCGCATGCTGGTGATTACCGGTCCGAACATGGGCGGTAAATCCACCTACATGCGCCAGACCGCGTTGATCGTGTTGCTGGCGCATATCGGCAGTTTCGTGCCGGCAGCCAGTTGCGAATTGTCCCTGGTGGACCGGATCTTTACCCGGATCGGTTCCAGTGATGACCTGGCCGGTGGCCGGTCGACCTTCATGGTCGAAATGAGCGAAACCGCGAACATTCTGCACAACGCCACCGAACGCAGCCTGGTGCTGATGGACGAAGTCGGTCGCGGCACCAGCACCTTCGACGGCCTGTCGCTGGCCTGGGCCGCGGCGGAACGTCTGGCGTATCTGCGCGCTTACACACTGTTCGCCACCCACTACTTCGAGCTGACGGTGCTACCGGAGGCGCAACCGCTGGTGGCTAACGTTCACCTCAATGCCACCGAGCACAACGAGCGCATCGTGTTCCTGCACCACGTCCTGCCCGGCCCTGCCAGCCAGAGCTACGGCTTGGCGGTTGCGCAGTTGGCAGGCGTGCCAAGTGAAGTGATTGTGCGCGCTCGTGAGCATTTGGGCCGCCTGGAGGCCACTGCACTGCCCCATGAAGTGCCCAAGCCCGCCAAAGGCAAACCGGCCGTGCCGCAGCAGAGCGATATGTTCGCCAGCCTGCCGCATCCGGTGCTCGATGAACTGGCAAAACTTGATCTGGACGACATGACGCCGCGTCGCGCGCTAGAAATGCTCTATACACTAAAGACACGGGTCTAACGCACTTGCCTGCAAGCTGTTAGAATCTCGCGCGGTTTGGGATGCTGCTGGCTAATAGCCTGGCCTGCAGATTATCGCTCCCAAACCTGGCGACCCCAACGTGAAGGGGCTCCGCTGCCGCCGCCTGAGGAGAAAATTAGAATGACCTTCGTCGTCACCGACAACTGCATCAAGTGCAAGTACACCGACTGCGTAGAAGTCTGTCCGGTGGACTGCTTTTACGAAGGCCCGAACTTCCTGGTGATTCACCCGGATGAGTGCATCGACTGCGCACTGTGCGAACCAGAGTGCCCTGCCGTGGCCATCTTCTCCGAAGATGAAGTCCCGGAAGACATGCAGCAATTCATTCAGCTGAACGTTGAGTTGGCCGAAATATGGCCCAACATCACCGAGAAGAAAGATCCGCTGCCAGACGCTGAAGAGTGGGATGGCAAGAAAGGCAAGATCAAAGAACTCGAACGCTGATCTTCCCACGCGTTCTGGAAAAGGCCCCTCGTGGGCCTTTTTGCTTTTCTGCAGGCAAAAAAAAGGGGCGGTTTGACCCGCCCACATTTTTCCCTATTCCCTGTATTCCTTTTCATCGTCCTGATGAATCGCTTCCTGCGATGTCCATTCCCCCCTTCCTTGAAGGGCGTGTCGATCCGTCGACACAGTTCAGATACTAGAGAAATCCCTACCAAGCGCAATTGACCCAGATCGCTAAAAACGTTTGTCATATGCTGTTAACACAATAAATTATCAATATAAATCAAATAGATAAGCAATGCGCACATAGGGTATGGGCGACTATGTAGTGGTCAACTAATCCCGGACACGACGTTAAGTTTTTCCTCGGCCCGCGCTGGCGCCAACCCATCGTTGAATTGGTGAGGCCGAATCCAGTTGTAGCGATGCATCAAAAAATGGCTGATATCGCGCTGTGCTTCCTGCGCAGTTCGATAGCCCACGGTCGGTATCCATTCTGTTTTCAAGCTGCGAAATACGCGCTCCATCGGTGCGTTATCCCAGCAGTTTCCTCGTCGACTCATGCTTTGGCGCATGCGGTATCGCCACAACCGCTGGCGAAAGAGTCGGCTTGCATATTGCGATCCCTGGTCTGAGTGGAATAGCAGATCCGAAGGCCTGCCACGCTGCTCGTAAGCCATATCCAGCGCTTTGATCACCAGCTCAGCGTCTGGCTTTTCCGACAGCGCCCAGCCCACGATCCGACGCGTACAAAGATCCAGGACGACAGCCAGGTAATGCCACTTTCCTTGTGCCCAAATGTAGGTGATATCGCCGCACCAGACTTGATTGGGCGCTGGCACGTCGAACTCGCGGTTCAATGTGTTCGGGATATCCAGTCTTTCTACTGTTGCTCGTTTGTAGGCATGGGAGCCGGGTTGTTTGCTGACTAAATCAAGCTCGCGCATCAAGCTACGCACTTTGAATCGACCGAGTTGCTCACCGTCTTCACGCATCAGTGACAGGATGCTGCGACTGCCCGCAGAGCTGCGACTTTGCGAGAACAGCTCACTGACGCGACTACGCAATCGAAGCCGTTCAACATCCGGCGTGCGGCGCCGCAGGCGCTGGGCGTAGTAACACGAGCGAGTGACGTCAAACACCTTGCACAGCCAATCAACCGGCTCATGGGCGCTCAACTGGTCAATCAGCGCGAACGCTCGTGATCTTCCGACATCAAGAGCGCAGTAGCCTTTTTTAGTATTGATTTCTCTCGCTCAAGCCGAGCAATCCGGGCTTCCAGCTCCTGAATTTTTTGCTGTTCCGGAGTCAGTGCCTTGCTCTGCGGGGTGACGCCTTTATGTTCTTTCTGAATCTGGTCAACCCAGCGGCGCAATGCCGATTCACCAATGCCGAGTGAACGGCTGGCTTCGATGTAGCTGTAGTTTTGTTTGAGCACAAGGTCGGCAGCCTCGCGCTTGAATTCAGGAGTAAAGGAGCGGCGTTGTTTGGTCATCTGACACCTCGATCTGGCGAGCATTCTCGCCTAAATGGGTGTCCGGTTTCATTAGACCACTACAACTACCAACCTGTAAAAATAGTGAACACTTACGAAAGAGTAAGCGAAAACTTACAGCGCGATACTACAAAGCCGAGACGATCACCCTCATCTTTCAGGCAATAAAAAACCCCGAGCCAGTCGGGGCCTTTTATGACCGTCTGAACAAATGGCTTATTGAAACAGCGACTCGCTCGACAAGCCGTTCTTCTCAAGAATCTCACGAAGACGCTTGAGGCCTTCCACCTGAATCTGTCTGACCCGCTCCCGGGTCAGGCCAATCTCCAGGCCTACGTCTTCAAGCGTGCTGCTCTCGTGGCCACGCAAGCCGAAGCGACGGACCACCACTTCACGTTGCTTGTCGGTCAGCTCCGAAAGCCATTGATCGATGCTCTGAGACAGGTCGTCGTCCTGCAGCAGTTCACATGGATCGGTTGGACGATCATCGGTAAGGGTGTCCAGCAGGGTTTTATCCGAATCCGGACCCAGCGAGACGTCGACCGAAGAAACCCGCTCGTTCAAGCCGAGCATGCGCTTGACCTCTGCCACTGGTTTTTCCAGCAGGTTGGCGATTTCTTCGGGTGAGGGTTCATGGTCGAGCTTTTGGGTCAGCTCCCGTGCAGCCCGCAGGTACACATTGAGCTCTTTGACCACATGGATCGGTAACCGGATGGTCCGGGTCTGATTCATGATCGCGCGCTCGATGGTCTGACGAATCCACCAGGTTGCGTAGGTCGAAAAGCGGAAGCCTCGCTCAGGGTCGAACTTCTCCACTGCGCGGATCAGACCGAGGTTGCCCTCTTCGATCAGGTCCAGCAGTGACAGCCCACGATTGACATAGCGGCGGGCGATTTTCACCACCAGTCGCAGGTTACTTTCAATCATGCGCTTGCGCCCCGCCGGATCGCCACTTTGCGACAAGCGCGCAAAATGAACTTCTTCTTCCGGAGAGAGCAATGGGGAAAAGCCGATTTCGTTGAGGTACAGCTGCGTGGCATCGAGTGCCCGAGTGTAATCGATGTACTTGTGTTGCTTTAACGAAGCGGAGTGTTTGGATTTGGCACGAACGGAAGGTGGAGCAGCCCCTTCATCATTCGACATCGAATCCGTACCGATGCCGGTCTCCATAAGGAGAACCTCATCGTCGATGTCAAACTCCGGCACTTCTTTACTGAGAGCCATTGTTATAGTCCTTTGGTGAGTTCGACCCCAAGCTCAAGCGGCGCCTTTATCCTTGGCAACGCTGGAGCCTGTCCCCTCTACGTGACGGAACAGGCTGGCAACAAATCAACGGCGTGGCAGGAACTGCAGCGGATCTACAGGTTTACCTTGTCGGCGAATCTCAAAATGCAGCTTCACCCGGTCTGTACCCGTTGACCCCATTTCGGCAATTGTCTGTCCGACCTTGACCTGCTGCCCCTCCCGAACCAACAGCCTGCGGTTATGTCCGTAGGCACTGACGTAGGTGTCGCTGTGTTTGATGATGACTAATTCGCCGTAGCCCCTTAAGCCACTCCCGGCGTATACCACCGTCCCATCAGACGCAGCTAAAACAGGCTGTCCCAAATCTCCGGCGATATCAATTCCTTTATTCAAACTACCGTTTGAGGAGAACTTTCCAATCAGAATGCCATTAGATGGCCATCCCCAGCCGGTCGGGGCCGGGCCGGCAGGAGGCATCGGAGCGGGGGCCGGCTTGTTGGCGAAGGACGGTGCAACCACTGAGCTACTGGTCGTTGTGCCATTAGCCTGACGCCGGATTACCGTGGTTTTCAGTGACGAAGAAGGCGTTGAATCGGTTGCACTCTCCACCGGCGCTGGTGTTGAACCGGTGCGACCATCAAAGCGAATTGTCTGACCCGGGTGGATCGTGTACGGCGTAGGAATGTTGTTCCGTGCGGCGAGGGCTTTGTAGTCCCAACCGTAGCGAAAAGCGATCGAGAACAGCGTGTCTTTCGGTCGAACGACGTACTGCCCCGTGGTCACTGCCGGACGCTGAGGAGCGGCGTTGTTGCGATCGACCACGCGAACATCACTCGTTTTGGAACTGGAGCAACCGACCAGCAAGGTGCTCAAGACGAGGCCAGTCACCAGGCGCTGAAAGCTCTTTGTACCCATACGCTGCGCAATGACTGTGAGACTCACCCGCCGCTCCCTTTGTGGTGGCTGAAAATGTGGATTGCCGTGTTCCGGCACGAAATGTCGCAAGTATAACGGGCCCGACAGGCTTTACCTTTAATGAAGCGAAATGGCTTCGCGCACACGTTTGCTGCCTGCCGATGAATTCCGTTTAACACTTCGAT
The DNA here is from genome assembly GCF_900103875.1 of Pseudomonas arsenicoxydans. Taxonomy (NCBI): domain Bacteria; kingdom Pseudomonadati; phylum Pseudomonadota; class Gammaproteobacteria; order Pseudomonadales; family Pseudomonadaceae; genus Pseudomonas; species Pseudomonas arsenicoxydans. The sequence goes on from NZ_LT629705.1 coordinate 6,244,446, forward strand.
GCCGCTGTAAGACCCGGACAATCGAAGAGAATTCAGCGCTCCTGAATAAATGCTCAGGCCAGTGGCCCATTGAGCAACGGTACGAAGCGCACCGACCCCAAAACGCGTCGGGAAAAGCCGTTTTCTTCACGGATGATCAGCATCAATTGCTGCACCTCACCCGAACCGACCGGTATGACCAGTCTTCCGCCCGGCGCCAATTGATCGAGCAATGCCTGCGGAACATCGGTAGCTACCGCCGTAACGATAATGCCGTTATACGGTGCCAGCGCCGGCCAGCCTTCCCAACCGTCACCCCAGCGAAAAACCACGTTGCGTAGGTTCAGCTCGACCAGGCGTTCCTTGGCCCGGTCCTGCAAAACCTTGATGCGCTCCACGGAGAACACCCGCTCGACCAGTTGCGACAGTACCGCTGTCTGGTAGCCGGAGCCGGTGCCGATTTCCATCACCTTGTCGAGCGGCCCTGCCTCAAGCAGCAGCTCGCTCATGCGCGCCACCATATAAGGCTGGGAGATGGTCTGGTTGTGTCCGATCGGCAGTGCAGTGTCTTCATAAGCGCGGTGGGCCAGCGCCTCGTCGACGAACAGATGACGCGGTGTACGGCGGATGACTTCAAGCACCTTGGCGTTGGAAACGCCCTCTTCATACAGGCGCTGAATAAGGCGTTCGCGAGTGCGTTGAGAGGTCATCCCGATGCCGCGACGCAAAATATCGTCTTGTTCACGACCCATTAGCGCAACCCCTCCAGCCAGCCATCGAGACTTCTAAAGGCATCATTGAAGGTGCGATCCAGTTGCAGCGGCGTGATGGATACATAGCCTTGCATCACCGCATGGAAATCAGTGCCCGGGCCGCCGTCTTCAGCGTCGCCCGCCGCAGCGATCCAGTAACCGGATTTGCCGCGCGGGTCGACCACCTTCATCGGCGCCGCAGCGCGTGCGCGGTGTCCCAGGCGGGTCAGCTGAATGCCGCGAATGTGATCCAGCGGCAGATTGGGAATGTTCACGTTCAATACCGTGCGCGGCGGCAGATCGAGGTCAGCGTGGGCTTCGACCAGTTTGCGCGCAAAGTAAGCGGCTGTGGGAAGGTTCTCCACTTGCCGTGAGACCAACGAAAAGGCGAACGAAGGACGCTCAAGGAATCGCCCCTCGAGGGCCGCCGCGACGGTGCCGGAATACAACACGTCGTCCCCCAGGTTAGCGCCCAGGTTGATACCGGAAACCACCATGTCCGGCTCGCACTCCAGCAAGCCGTTAAGGCCCAGGTGCACGCAATCGGTGGGTGTGCCGTTCAGGCTGATAAAGCCGTTGGCCAGGGTTTGCGGGTGCAACGGACGGTCGAGCGTCAGCGAACTGCTGGCGCCACTTTTGTCCTGGTCCGGGGCGATAACCACGCACTCGGTGTAATTCGCCAGCGCAGCATAAAGCGCGGCGAGACCGGGTGCGGCTACCCCATCGTCGTTAGAAATCAGAATACGCATGGGCTGTCCGTCTGCCCCACCGGCACCAGATCAACAAGCTCGCGCACCAATACAGTGGCGAAGCATCCGGCCGGGAGGACGAATTCCAGTTGCAGAATGTCAGGCTCGGGATAATGCCACGTCAACCCACCAATGGGCAGCCGCAGGATGCGACGTTCGTGGCTCATTCCGGCGTTAATCAACCAATCGCGCAGATCCGCTTCGCGCTCGGCGATTGCCTGCTCCAGTACATGGACAGCGCCGGTCGCCGGCGAGTCACCTTCGCCCCATTGAGGACCGGTCGGGTGCAGGTCGAGAATCGCCAGGCGCGGATCGCTGCATTCAGCTTCACCAGCCGGAAAAAAGCTGCGACTGTCGGTGAAGGCCAGCAGATCGCCGACCTGAGCACGCTGCCAGCTACCATCGGCCACGCGCGCCGCCAACACTTGGTTAAACAGAAAACTGCGCGCAGTGGACAGCAGGCGCGAACGCACATTGCGCTGCTCCGGCAAGGCCTTACGGGCAGCCCAGGCGCGGGCATCGACGACGTTACCACCATCAAAGCCGAAACGCTGGGTGCCGAAATAATTGGGAACGCCTTGTTTGGCGATCAGTTGCAGCCGCGCGTCGATTGCGTCTTTATCACCCGCGAATTGCGTCAGGCGCAACGTGAAGCCATTGGCCGAGTGAGCACCGCGTTGCAACTTGCGTTTGTGTCGACCGGTCTTGAGGATTTTCAGTGTGTCGTTTTCTGCCGCCGCCAGATCAGGATCGGCCTTGCCCGGCAGCTGCACGCTGAACCACTGGCGAGTCAGCGCCTGACGATCCTTCAAGCCCGCATAACTGACGGTGCGCAATGGCACGCCCGCGGCCTTGGCAATCCGCCGGGCCGCTTCTTCGGTATTCAGGCCACGCTTTTCCACCCAGATCCACAGGTGTTCGCCATCGCCGCTGAGGGGGATGTTGAGCACCTCATCGACCTGAAAGTCTTCTGCCGTGGCTTTCAATACCGCGGTGCCGAGAGCATCACCGTAAGCCCGCGGGCCGAGCAATTGCACTTCGTTCATGCGCGCAGCAACAAGGCAACGGAATGCACGGCGATGCCTTCTTCGCGACCGACAAAGCCGAGCTTTTCGGTGGTGGTAGCTTTCACGTTCACTTGATCCAACTCAACTTGAAGATCGGCGGCAATCAGCGCGCGCATCGATTCGATATGCGGGGCCATTTTCGGCGCCTGGGCAACAATGGTGTTATCGACATTGCCGACCTTCCAGCCCTTGGCATGGATCAGTGCGACGACATGACGCAACAGCACCCGGCTGTCGGCGCCCTTGTAGGTCGGGTCGGTGTCCGGGAAGTGCTTGCCGATATCACCCAGCGCAGCCGCGCCGAGCAAGGCATCGCTCAAGGCGTGCAGCAGGACGTCACCGTCGGAGTGAGCGAGCAGCCCGAAGCCGTGTGCAATACGCACGCCGCCTAGAGTAATGAAATCGCCTTCAGCGAAACGATGCACATCATAGCCGTGGCCAATACGCATAAAAAAACGCCCCGATTTTTGTCAGGGCGTGATTCTACCTGCTTTGTCAGACATTAGGCGCTTAGAGCACGCCCATGATGCTGCAAGTGGTCGTCAATGAAGCTGGCAATGAAGAAATAGCTGTGATCGTAGCCCGGTTGCAGGCGCAACGTCAGCGGATGACCGGCCAGTTTGGCCGCCTGTTGCAACGCCTCCGGCTTGAGCTGCGTGGCGAGGAAATCATCTCGATCACCTTGGTCGACCAGCAGCGGCAATTTCTCATCGGCCTCGGCGATCAATGCACAGGCATCCCATTCGCGCCATTTCGAACGGTCTTCGCCCAGGTACCGGGAAAAGGCTTTTTGGCCCCACGGGCAATCCATCGGATTGTTGATCGGCGAGAACGCCGACACCGACTGATAGCGCCCCGGGTTGCGCAAGGCGCAGACCAGCGCCCCATGACCACCCATGGAGTGGCCGCTGATACCGCGTTTGTCCGAAGCCGGGAAATGAGCTTCGACCAATGCCGGCAATTCCTGCACGACATAGTCATGCATCCGATAGTGCCGCGACCACGGTTCCTGCGAGGCATTCAGGTAAAACCCGGCGCCGAGGCCGAAGTCCCAGGCACCCTCTGGATCACCCGGCACGTCAGGACCGCGAGGGCTGGTGTCCGGTGCGACGATGATCAACCCCAGCTCGGCGGCCATGCGCAGGGCGCCGGCCTTGTGCATGAAGTTTTCATCGGTGCAGGTCAGGCCGGACAACCAATACAGCACTGGCAGCTTGCCGCCCTGCTCCGCTTGCGGTGGCAAGTACACGGCGAACACCATGTCGCAGCCGAGCACGTCGGAGCGGTGCTTGTAGCGTTTGTGCCAGCCGCCGAAGCTTTTCTGGCAGGAGATATTTTCCAGGCTCATGAGCGACCTCAAAAATGAATGACGCTGCGGATGCTTTTGCCTTCATGCATCAGGTCGAAAGCCTTGTTGATATCTTCCAGACCCATGGTGTGGGTGATGAAGGTATCCAGCGGGATTTCGCCGGTTTCGGCCATTTCGACGTAGCTTGGCAATTCGGTGCGGCCACGCACGCCACCGAACGCCGAACCGCGCCAGACGCGACCGGTGACCAGCTGGAACGGACGGGTCGAAATTTCCTGTCCGGCACCGGCGACGCCGATGATGACCGACTCGCCCCAGCCCTTGTGGCAGCACTCAAGCGCGGCACGCATCAACTGGACGTTGCCGATGCACTCGAAGGAAAAGTCGACGCCGCCATCCGTCATGTCGACGATGACTTCCTGGATCGGACGATCGAAATCTTTCGGGTTCACACAATCGGTTGCACCCAGCTGCTTGGCGATTTCGAATTTGGCAGGGTTGATGTCGATGGCGATGATGCGACCGGCCTTGGCCTTGACCGCACCGATGATGGCTGACAAACCGATGCCGCCAAGGCCGAAAATGGCCACGGTATCACCGGGTTTTACCTTGGCGGTATTGAGGACCGCCCCAATCCCGGTGGTGACACCGCAGCCTAGCAGGCAGACTTTTTCCAGTGGCGCTTCTTTAGGAATCTTCGCAACGGAGATTTCCGGCAACACGGTGTACTCCGAAAAGGTCGAGGTGCCCATGTAGTGGAAAATCGGCTGGCCCTTGTAGGAAAAACGCGTGGTGCCATCTGGCATCAGGCCTTTACCTTGCGTCGCGCGAATCGCCTGGCATAGGTTGGTTTTGCCCGAGAGGCAGAATTTGCATTTACGGCATTCCGGCGTGTACAGCGGGATCACATGGTCGCCGACGGCGACAGAGGTCACGCCTTCGCCGATCGCTTCGACCACCGCACCGCCTTCGTGACCGAGGATCGACGGAAAGATGCCTTCCGGGTCAGCGCCCGACAGCGTGTAGGCATCCGTATGACAGACACCGGAAGCCACCACTCGCAACAACACTTCACCGGCCTTGGGCATGGCGACATCGACTTCAACGATCTCGAGGGGTTTCTTGGCCTCGAAGGCTACGGCAGCGCGCGACTTGATCATGTGGATTCTCCAGTGAATAAAAACGAGACAGGGAGTGTAATACACCGCTTGACGGTGAATAATCCGGACAAAAGCAAAACATTATTGCTGTACAGGGATAATCATCGATGTCCGAGAACCGTTGGGAAGGTATAGACGAATTCGTCGCCGTCGCCGAATGCAGCCAATTCACCGCCGCCGCGGAACGACTCGGGGTCTCGTCCTCACATATCAGTCGACAAATTGTACGCCTCGAAGAGCGACTTCAGACGCGACTGCTGTACCGCAGCACCCGTCGGGTCACGCTGACCGAAGCCGGGCAGACCTTTCTGCAACATTGCCAGCGTTTGCAGGATGGCCGCGAAGAAGCCTTGCGTGCGGTGGGCGACCTGACCAGCGAACCCAAAGGCATGCTGCGCATGACCTGCGCCGTGGCCTATGGCGAGCGCTTCATCGTGCCGCTGGTCACGCGCTTCATGGGGCTCTATCCGCAACTTCGCGTCGACATTGAACTGAGCAACCGCCCGCTGGACCTGGTGCATGAAGGCCTGGATCTGGCGATCCGTCTTGGTCGCTTGCAGGATTCAAGGTTGGTCGCCACACGTCTGGCCCCACGCCGCATGTATCTGTGTGCATCTCCGTCCTACATCGAACGGTATGGTCGCCCACACAGTCTGTCGGAGCTCAGCCGCCACAACTGCCTCATCGGCAGTTCGGACATGTGGCAACTGGAACAGAACGGACGGGAATTTTCTCAGCGGGTCCAGGGAAACTGGCGCTGCAACAGTGGGCAAGCGGTACTGGACGCGGCGTTGCAGGGGGTCGGTTTATGCCAACTGCCGGACTATTACGTGCTGGAGTACTTGAAAAACGGCGAGCTGATTTCGTTGCTGGAAGCCCACCAACCGCCGAACACGGCCGTATGGGCGCTTTATCCACAGCAGCGGCATCTGTCGCCCAAGGTGCGCAAATTGGTGGACTATTTGAAAGAGGGGTTGGCGTTGAGACCTGAGTACAGCGTTTGAAGATCAAAAGATCGCAGCCTCGTTTCACTCGACAGCTCCTACAAGCTACTGCCAATGTAGGAGCTGTCGAGTGAAACGAGGCTGCGATCTTTTAGTGGCGGTTAACCCAACGCTGACGAAGCCATTCCAGATCTTCAGGGCGCGTAACTTTAAGGTTATCGGAACGACCTTCGATCAGACGCGGCGCAAGACCCGCCCACTCCATCGCCGATGCTTCGTCAGTGATGACCGCGTCGGCCACCAGGCTGTCAGCCAGCGCACGATGCAGCGCGCCAAGGCGAAACATCTGCGGTGTATAGGCCTGCCAGATCACGCTGCGATCCACGGTTTCGACGACACGACCATGCTTGTCTACCCGCTTGAGCGTATCGCGGGCAGGCACTGCCAGCAGTCCGCCAACAGGATCGTCCGCTAACTCATGCAGCAATTTATCCAGATCATCACGGGAAAGATTCGGCCGCGCCGCATCGTGCACCAGCACCCAATCGTCATCGTCAGCGCCCAATGCGTTCAAATGCAACAACGCATTGAGTACCGATCCGGAACGCTCGTCGCCGCCGTCGACACGCTGAATGCGCGAATCGGTAGCACACGCCAGGTTCGGCCAGTAAGGATCATCGACAGCAAGACTGACCACCAAGCCCTTGAGGCAAGGATGATCAAGGAAACAGCCAAGGCTGTGTTCGAGAATAGTGCGCCCGCCCAGTTGCAAGTATTGCTTGGGTCGGTCCGCGGCCATACGGGCACCAACACCCGCGGCAGGAATCACGGCCCAGAAGGCCGGTAACGACGTGTTCATTGAGCCAACTGGTAAAGGGTTTCACCGTCCTTGACCATGCCCAACTCATGGCGGGCCCGCTCTTCAACGGTCTCCATGCCTTTTTTCAACTCACTGACTTCGGCGTCCATGACCCGATTGCGTTCCAGCAAGCCTTCGTTCTCAGCGTGTTGATCCGCGATCTGCTGAGTCAGCTCGGCCACTTGCGCCAGACTGCCATTACCCACCCACAGGCGGTATTGCAGGCCAGCCAGCAGCAGGAGCAAGACGAGGAACAACCAATTGGGACTGCGCATCGAATATCGGGTATCCAGTGAAAAAAGACAGCCATGCCAAAACTTTGAAGCGTCTGATAGCACGAAGCCTGGAAGAACCAGGCTTGTGCTCTTAAGGCATCAGATTAGTGGCAAATCCATCGCTGTCGCGATATTTCCGACACAATCCTTTGTCTTTTTACCATGTAGCAATTAACCGCGGAACTCGCTGCGGCCGTTGTACTTGGCTTTACCCTGCAACTGCTCTTCGATACGCAGCAGTTGGTTGTACTTGGAAACGCGGTCGGAACGGCACAGAGAGCCGGTCTTGATCTGGCCTGCCGAGGTGCCCACGGCCAGGTCGGCAATGGTCGAATCTTCGGTTTCGCCGGAGCGGTGCGAGATGACGGCAGTGTAACCAGCGGCCTTGGCCATCTGGATGGCTTCCAGGGTTTCGGTCAGGGTGCCGATCTGGTTGAACTTGATCAGGATCGAGTTGGCGATCTTTTTATCGATGCCTTCTTTCAGGATCTTGGTGTTGGTCACGAACAGGTCGTCGCCCACCAGCTGGGTCTTCTCGCCGATCTTGTCGGTGAGGATTTTCCAGCCAGCCCAGTCGGACTCGTCCAGGCCATCTTCGATGGAGATGATCGGGTAACGCTCGGTCAGGCCTTTGAGGTAGTCGGCGAAACCTTCAGCGGTGAACACCTGGCCTTCGCCGGACAGGTTGTATTTACCGTCTTCGTAGAACTCGCTCGCCGCGCAGTCCAGTGCCAGGGTCACGTCGGTGCCCAGCTTGTAACCAGCGTTGGCCACTGCTTCGGAAATAACTTTCAAAGCGTCTTCGTTGGAAGCCAGGTTCGGTGCGAAACCGCCTTCGTCGCCAACTGCAGTGCTCAGGCCACGGGCCTTCAGCACAGCTTTGAGGTGATGGAAAATCTCGGTACCCATGCGCAGACCTTCCGAGAAAGACTTGGCGCCAACCGGCTGAACCATGAATTCCTGGATATCGACGTTGTTATCGGCGTGCTCGCCACCGTTGATGATGTTCATCATCGGAACCGGCATCGAGTAGACACCCGGGGTGCCGTTCAGGTTGGCGATGTGCGCGTACAGCGGCAGGTCCTGGTCCTGTGCTGCTGCCTTGGCCGCGGCCAGGGAAACGGCGAGGATCGCGTTGGCGCCCAGGGAACCTTTGTTTTCAGTACCGTCGAGCTTGATCATCGCGTGATCCAGCGCTTTCTGGTCGCTTGGGTCTGTACCTTTCAACAGGTCACGGATCGGACCGTTGATGTTGGCGACGGCTTTGAGCACGCCTTTGCCCAGGTAACGGCTCTTGTCGCCATCACGCAGCTCGAGTGCTTCACGCGAGCCAGTGGAAGCACCGGACGGCGCGCAAGCGCTACCGATGATGCCGTTATCGAGAAGCACGTCCGCTTCCACGGTGGGATTGCCACGGGAGTCGAGAACTTCACGACCTTTGATGTCGACGATTTTTGCCATTGTTGTAAACACTCCAAAGTTGACGAAAACGACGCAGCTAGAGGAAATCTTTTACCGTCGGCAAGTGGTGTGCAGCGGGCAGACTTGCGGACGATAAGGCTCAGGCCCGAGGGCCTGAGCAACAAATCGTGCGGTACTTTACCGGAGAAATGAGGTTTACGCGGTCTCTACCGTCGGAAAACTCTTCACCAGTTCGTCCAGAGCTTTGAGCTGGGCCAGGAATGGCTCCAGTTTGTCCAGACGCAAGGCGCATGGGCCGTCGCATTTGGCGTTGTCCGGGTCCGGGTGCGCTTCGAGAAACAGACCGGCCAGCGACTGGCTCATGCCAGCCTTGGCCAGATCGAGGACCTGGGCGCGACGGCCGCCAGCGGAATCGGAGCGACCGCCGGGCATTTGTAGCGCGTGGGTCACGTCGAAGAATACCGGGTATTCGAACTGCTTCATGATGCCGAAGCCAAGCATGTCGACGACCAGGTTGTTGTAGCCGAAGCTCGAACCGCGTTCGCAGAGGATCAACTGATCGTTACCCGCTTCCACGCACTTGTTCAGGATGTGTTTCATTTCCTGAGGCGCGAGGAACTGGGCTTTCTTGATGTTGATCACTGCGCCAGTCTTGGCCATCGCGACCACGAGGTCGGTCTGGCGCGACAGGAAGGCCGGCAGCTGGATGATGTCGCAGACTTCAGCGACGACCGCGGCCTGGTGAGGCTCGTGGACGTCGGTGATGATCGGCACGCCGAAGGCTTGCTTGATGTCCTGGAAGATCCGCATGCCCTCTTCCAGGCCGGGGCCACGGTAAGAGGTCACGGAGGAACGGTTGGCCTTGTCGAAGCTGGCCTTGAACACATAAGGGATACCGAGTTTCTCGGTAACCTTTACGTACTCTTCGCAGACCTGCATCGCCATGTCGCGGCTTTCCAGCACGTTCATGCCACCGAACAGCACCATTGGCTTGTCGTTGGCAATCTCGATATCGCCTACACGGATGATCTTCTGCGCCATCGTATTTACGCCTTCTTCTGGTGTTGAACCAAAGCTGCTTTAACGAAACCGCTGAACAACGGGTGACCGTCACGAGGTGTCGAAGTGAACTCAGGGTGGAACTGGCAAGCGACGAACCATGGATGATCCGGTGCTTCAACCACTTCTACCAACGCACCATCGCCGGAACGACCGGAGATCTTCAGACCGGCAGCCATGATCTGCGGCAGCAGGTTGTTGTTCACTTCGTAGCGGTGACGGTGACGTTCGACGATCACGTCCTTGGCGTAGCAATCGTGCACCAGAGAGCCCTGTTCAAGCAGGCAATCCTGTGCGCCGAGGCGCATGGTGCCGCCAAGGTCGGACGATTCGGTACGGATCTCGACGGCGCCGGTGGCATCTTCCCACTCGGTGATCAGACCCACGACCGGGTGACCGCTGGCACGATCGAACTCGGTGGAGTTGGCGTCTTTCCAGCCCAGCACGTTACGAGCGAACTCGATCACGGCCACTTGCATGCCCAGGCAGATGCCCAGGTACGGAACCTTGTTTTCGCGAGCGTATTGAACGGCGGTGATCTTGCCTTCCACGCCACGCAGACCGAAGCCGCCCGGTACGAGGATCGCGTCAACACCTTCCAGCAGCGCGGTGCCCTGGTTTTCGATGTCTTCGGAATCGATGTAGCGCAGGTTGACCTTGGTGCGGTTGCTGATGCCGGCGTGACTCATCGCTTCGATCAGCGACTTGTAGGCGTCCAGCAGTTCCATGTACTTGCCGACCATCGCGATGGTGACTTCGTGTTCCGGGTTCAGCTTGGCGTCAACCACAGCTTCCCACTCGGACAGATCGGCGCTACCGCATTGCAGGCCGAAACGCTCGACGACGAAATCATCCAGGCCCTGGGAATGCAGGATGCCCGGGATCTTGTAGATGGTGTCGGCGTCTTCCAGCGCGATCACCGCACGTTCTTCAACGTTGGTGAATTGCGCGATCTTGCGACGCGAGGAGATGTCGATCGGGTGATCGGAACGGCACACCAGCACGTCAGGCTGCAGGCCAATGGAACGCAGTTCCTTGACCGAATGCTGAGTCGGCTTGGTCTTGGTTTCGCCGGCAGTGGCGATGTACGGCACCAGTGTCAGGTGCATCAGCATTGCGCGCTTGGCACCGACTTCGAAACGCAATTGGCGGATCGCTTCGAGGAACGGTTGCGACTCGATGTCACCCACGGTGCCACCGATCTCGACCATGGCCACGTCGGCATCGCCGGCGCCCTTGATGATCCGGCGCTTGATTTCGTCGGTGATGTGCGGGATCACCTGAATGGTGGCGCCCAGGTAATCACCACGGCGCTCTTTGCGCAGGACGTGTTCGTAGACACGGCCAGTGGTGAAGTTGTTGTTCTGGGTCATGGTCGTGCGGATGAACCGCTCGTAGTGGCCCAGGTCCAGGTCGGTCTCGGCGCCGTCGTGGGTGACGAACACTTCACCGTGCTGGAACGGGCTCATGGTGCCCGGGTCAACGTTGATGTACGGGTCCAGCTTCAGCATGGTGACCTTAAGTCCCCGCGCCTCCAGGATGGCCGCCAATGAAGCCGAGGCAATGCCTTTCCCCAATGAAGAAACAACACCGCCCGTGACGAATATGTAGCGCGTCATGAAAAACCCTAGAAGTCTGCGTTAAAGCGGTCCGAGCCGCCGGGGAAAGCGAAGGAAGGCCGAAGCCCCCGATCACCTGCATTAATCACAGTGCACCTTTCAAAAAAACCGCCGCGTTGGGACAGACCGGCAGATGAAACACCGGTACGTTGCTCGCTACACATTTTTTGGAATCGCCCAGCAAAGACTGCTTGGTAATCGGCAACTCCTGCAATTCAGGCGAATCCACAGAAGTTGTATCAAGAAGGGAGCGTAGTCTACCGGAAAGCCCCTTTCAGCTCAAACCTTGATCTTCGTGCGGTGGCTGCCAATGCAAATTCCAGCCGCCGTGCACACTGCCACTCAAGCCCGGCACACCGGCCACCGCCAGCAATTGCCCGGCGCGAAAGACCAGCGGCAATCTGCCACGGACGAAGGCCGGAATCCCCCGTTCATTGAGCAAACGCTTGAGATCGCGGTGCCCACGCTCGGGCAGGTGCATGACCTCACCTCCTTCACGATAGCGGATTTGCAGCGGGCCATCGGGGCTCTGGCCGGTGAACGTCACCACTCCGTTATCCGGCAAATTCATCGCCACTGAAGGATCAGTCCACTCGACCGCAGAGGACGGACGGCCAAGCCAGCAGCCCGATAGCCACCAGATCCGCCCGCCGGACCGATGCAATTCACCCTGCCCCAGCCGCCAGACCGGACACGCATCACCAGTCGCATCGCGCAAAATTGCCCAACCCGACCAATGGTCGCTATCCGGCATCGGCGTGAGCGCGGCAAGCCAGTGGCTCAGGGCATTGCGCTGGCGCGCGGCGGACAGTGCGGCAAGCGCTTCCAACTCCAGAGACGGTAAACCCAGCCAATCGAAATCGCTGACCGAACTGGCGCTGGCCAGGTCAATGTTCGCCAACTCATCGAGCAAGCCCTGTGCTTCTCTCAAGTGCGCAGCGCTGCGCGCCATCGTTGTCACCGCTTGCGGCCAGCGCTCGGTCAATACCGGGAACACCTGATGCCGCAGGTAATTGCGCGAGAACTGCCGATCCAGATTCGAAGGGTCCTCGATCCAGCTCAGTCGATGCTCGGTCGCGTAAGCCTCAAGCTCGGCGCGTGTCACATCCAGCAACGGACGGACAAGATGCCCGCGACCCAGGACGCGTTCGCGAGGCATCCCCGACAAACCTCTCACCCCTGCCCCGCGTAACAGCCGGAACAACAGGGTTTCCGCCTGATCGTCACGATGCTGAGCGGTCAGCAGCACCTCATTGGCTTGAGTAGCCCCCTGGAACGCGCCATATCGCGCCTCCCGCGCGGCGCGCTCGAGACTGGCACCGTGTTGAACCTGAACATGAACCACCTGTAACGACACCCCCAAGGCATCACAGACTGACTGGCAATGTTGCGGCCACGCATCAGCCGCAGCCTGAAGGCCGTGGTGGACATGGAGGGCGCTGAGCGCCGGCAGGGATTGAGATTTGGCGAGATGGGCGAGCAGGTGCAGCAGGACAGTAGAGTCGAGGCCGCCGGAGAAGGCGATGCGCCAGGCCAGGGCGTTGCGCCAAGGGGCTAGATTCAGCAGCAGCCGGGAAGGCAAATCATTTGAGGGCTGATCCATATCTATCCCTTTGCACAAATCAAATGTGGGAGCGAGCCTGCTCGCGATTGCGGTTTAACGGCCAACTGATTCGTTGAATGTTAAACCCTCATCGCGAGCAGGCTCGCTCCCACATGGGTATTGCGCGCTCGGCTTAGAGACCGTAGCTCATCAGACGCTCGTAACGACGGGCCAGCAGCGCTTCGTTGTCGAACTTCTTCAACATAGCCAGTTGCGAGCTCAGCTCGGCACGGATCGATGCAGCAGCGGCGGCTGGGTCGCGGTGCGCACCGCCCAGAGGTTCGCCGATCACTTTGTCCACGATGCCCAGGCCTTTCAGGCGTTCGGCGGTGATGCCCATCGCTTCCGCTGCATCCGGCGCCTTCTCTGCGGTTTTCCACAGAATCGAGGCGCAACCTTCCGGCGAGATCACCGCGTAGGTCGAATACTGCAGCATGTTCAGCTGGTCGCAAACGCCGATCGCCAGAGCGCCACCAGAACCACCTTCACCGATCACGGTGGCGATGATTGGGGTTTTCAGGCGAGCCATGACGCGCAGGTTCCAGGCAATCGCTTCGCTCTGGTTGCGCTCTTCAGCGTCGATACCAGGATAGGCACCCGGGGTGTCGATGAAGGTCAGGATCGGCATTTTGAAGCGCTCAGCCATTTCCATCAGGCGGCACGCCTTGCGGTAGCCTTCCGGACGCGGCATGCCGAAGTTGCGGCGGACCTTCTCGCGCACTTCACGGCCTTTCTGGTGACCGATGATCATCACCGGCTGGTCGTCCAGACGGGCAATGCCGCCCACGATTGCAGCGTCGTCGGAAAAGTGACGGTCGCCGTGCAATTCGTCGAACTCGGTGAAAATGTGTTCGATGTAGTCCAGGGTATATGGACGTTTCGGGTGACGCGCCAGACGTGCGATCTGCCAGCTGGTCAGCTTGCCGAAAATGTCTTCGGTCAGCGTGCTGCTTTTGTCCTGCAGGCGGGAGATCTCATCGCCGATATTCAGCGAATTGTCGTTACCGACCAAGCGCAACTCTTCGATCTTGGCTTGCAGGTCGGCGATCGGCTGTTCGAAATCTAGAAAATTCGGGTTCATAGGCGTCCGTCTTGGGTCGACGTCCAAGTGAGCTTGGGCCGGCCGGTTGTCTATTCGCGCCCTACCTTAAGGGACAGGCGCGTTCAGGTCGAGATTAAAAATTCAGGTCGAGATCAGGACTGCTCCTTTTCGTAAGAGCGGCACCTGACCGTCAACGGTATTGGAGGAAGACGTTGTCTCGCCCGAACTGGTCACGCAAGGCTTGAATCAACGCATCCGCCGGATCGATTCGCCAGGTCTCGCCGAACTGCAGCAAGGCCTTCGCATCGGGGCTCGTGTACTCCATGGTGATCGGGCACGCACCGCGGTGACGCTTGAACAGCTCACCCAGCCAGCGTAGCTGATCGCCCTTCAAATCCTTGGTCTGCAGCTTCAGGCGCAAGCTTTCGGCGAGGTTGGTGCGCGCATCTTCCATGCTCATCACCCGCTTGACCCGCAGGCGCAAGCCACCGGAAAAGTCGTCGTTGCTGACCTCGCCCTCGACCACCACCATCGCATCGGTCTGCAACAGCGATTGCGCCGAATGGAACGCGTCGGCGAACAGCGAAGCTTCGATTCGCCCGGAGCGGTCATCAAGGGTGATGAACCCCATCTTGTCGCCCTTTTTGTTCTTCATCACCCGCAGGGCGATGATCATCCCCGCGACAGTCTGTGTATCGCGAGCCGGCTTCAGGTCAATGATGCGCTGACGGGCGAAGCGGCGGATTTCGCCTTCGTATTCGTCGATCGGGTGACCGGTCAGGTACAGGCCCAGGGTGTCTTTCTCCCCTTTCAGGCGTTCCTTGAGCGTCAACTCCTTGGCCTTGCGGTGACTGGCGTAGACGTCGGCGTCTTCCTCGACAAACAGCCCGCCAAACAGGTCGGCATGGCCGCTGTCGTGGGTGCGAGCGGTTTGTTCGGCGGCCTTGATCGCCCCTTCCATTGCAGTCAGCAGAATCGCGCGGTTCTGATCGATGCTGGCTTGATAGGCTTTGGGTTCGTCGTGGAAGCACGGGCCCAGACGATCAAGTGCGCCGCTACGAATCAAACCGTCCAGCGTGCGCTTGTTGATCCGCTTGAGGTCGACACGGGCGCAGAAATCGAACAGGTCCTTGAACGGCCCGTCCTGACGCGCTTCGGTGATCGCCTCGACCGGCCCTTCACCCACACCCTTGATCGCGCCGAGGCCGTAAATGATGCGACCTTCGTCGTTCACCGTGAACTTGAACTCCGAGGTATTCACATCCGGCGCGTCGAGACGCAGCTTCATGGTGCGAATTTCTTCGATCAAGGTCACGACCTTGTCGGTGTTGTGCATATCCGCAGAAAGCACCGCGGCCATGAACGGCGCCGGGTAGTGCGTTTTCAGCCATGCCGTCTGGTACGACACCAGGCCGTAAGCGGCGGAGTGGGACTTGTTGAAGCCGTAACCGGCGAATTTCTCTACCAGGTCGAAAATGTTACCGGCAAGGTCGGCGTCGATATTGTTGGTCGCGCACCCTTCAATGAAACCGCCGCGCTGCTTGGCCATTTCTTCCGGTTTTTTCTTACCCATGGCTCGACGCAGCATGTCCGCGCCGCCGAGGGTGTAGCCGGCCATGACCTGGGCAATCTGCATCACCTGTTCCTGATACAGGATGATGCCGTAAGTCGGTGCCAGAACCGGCTTGAGGCCTTCGTACTGGTAGTCCGAGTGCGGGTACGCGAGTTCGGCGCGACCGTGCTTACGGTTGATGAAGTCGTCCACCATGCCCGATTGCAACGGGCCCGGACGGAACAGGGCCACCAGTGCAATCAAGTCTTCCAGGCAGTCGGGCTTGAGCTTTTTGATCAGCTCTTTCATGCCGCGCGACTCGAGCTGGAACACCGCGGTTGTTTCAGCTTTTTGCAGCAGTTGATAAGTCGGTTTGTCATCCAGCGGGATGAACGCGATGTCCAGTGGCGGCTCATCCACCTTGGCGCGATCGCGGTTAATGGTTTTGAGTGCCCAGTCGATGACCGTCAGGGTCCGCAGCCCGAGGAAGTCGAACTTCACCAGACCGGCAGCCTCAACGTCGTCCTTGTCGAATTGGGTCACCAGGCCGTCACCGGCCTCATCGCAATAAATCGGCGAGAAGTCCGTCAGCTTGGTCGGCGCGATAACCACGCCACCGGCGTGTTTACCGACGTTACGCACCACGCCTTCCAGCTTGCGCGCCATTTCCCAGATTTCGGCGGCTTCTTCATCGACCTTGATGAAGTCACGCAGGATCTCTTCCTGCTCATAGGCCTTTTCCAGGGTCATGCCGACTTCGAACGGAATCATCTTCGACAGACGATCCGCCAACCCGTAGGACTTGCCCTGCACCCGCGCCACGTCTCGGACCACAGCCTTGGCGGCCATGGAACCGAAGGTGATGATCTGGCTTACCGCGTTGCGACCGTATTTCTCGGCCACGTAGTCGATCACGCGGTCGCGACCGTCCATGCAGAAGTCGACGTCGAAGTCGGGCATGGATACCCGTTCCGGGTTAAGGAAACGTTCGAAGAGCAGGTCATATTCGAGCGGGTCGAGGTCGGTGATCTTCTGCACATAGGCCACCAGCGAGCCGGCACCCGACCCCCGGCCAGGACCCACCGGCACGCCATTGCTCTTGGCCCACTGGATAAAGTCCATCACGATCAGGAAGTAACCGGGGAAGCCCATCTGGATGATGATATCCAGTTCGAAATTCAGCCGGTCAACGTAGACCTGACGTTTGGCTTCGTAGTCTTCGGTGGTGTCTTTGGGCAGCAGAACGCTGAGACGATCTTCCAGACCATCGAACGAAACCTTGCGGAAATACTCGTCGATGGTCATGCCATCAGGGATCGGGAAGTTGGGCAGGAAGTGAGTGCCCAGCTTCACTTCGATGTTGCAGCGCTTGGCGATCTCGACGGTGTTTTCCAGCGCCTCGGGAATGTCGCTGAACAGCTCGGCCATTTCCTCGGCGCTTTTGAGGTATTGCTGATCGCTGTAGTTCTTCGAACGCCGCGGATCGTCGAGGGCGCGGCCCTCACCGATGCACACGCGGGTTTCGTGAGCGGCAAAGTCTTCCTGCTTGATGAAGCGCACATCGTTGGTCGCCACCAGCGGCGCACCAATCTTCGCGGCCAGGGCCACGGCGCCGTGCAACTGTTCTTCATCGTTGGGGCGATTGGTGCGCTGGATCTCCAGGTAGAAACGATCCGGGAACACCGCCATCCATTCGCGCGCCAGGTTTTCCGCTTCAGCCGGATTGCCGCTGAGCATGGCCAGACCGATCTCGCCTTCCTTTGCCGCCGACAGCATGATCAAGCCTTCACTGGCTTCGGCCACCCATTCGCGCTCGATGATGACCGAGCCATTGCGTTGGCCATCGATGAAGCCACGGGAGATCAGTTCGGTGAGATTGCGGTAGCCGACCGCGTTCATCGCCAACAGGCTGATCCGGCTCAGAGCATTGTCCGGATCCTTGTTCGACAGCCACAGGTCGGCGCCGCAAATCGGCTTGATGCCGGCGCCCATGGCTGCTTTGTAGAATTTGACCAGGGAACACATGTTGTTCTGGTCGGTGACCGCTACGGCGGGCATGTTCATGCCGACCAGGGTCTTGACCAGCGGTTTGATCCGCACCAGACCGTCGACCAGGGAGTATTCAGTGTGCAGGCGTAGATGAACGAATGAAGCCGGCATAGTGATCCTGCGTTAAGTCATGAAAACAACAAGGCCCGGATTGTACCGGGCCTTGGCAAAAACATCAGCCTTGCGACTAACTCTCGATCAGGTTTTCACGAGCTTCGTACGCCAGGCGCACCGGGGCGAACGAACGACGGTGAATCGGCGTCGGCCCCAGTCGGGCCAGCGCTTCCAGATGAACGGGCGTCGGGTAGCCTTTATGACCGCCGATCCCGTAACCCGGGTAAATCAGTTCGAACGCCGCCATTTCACGGTCGCGGCTGACCTTGGCCAGAATCGATGCCGCCGCGATGGCCGGGACCTTGCCGTCGCCCTGCACCACCGCTTCGGCGCGCATGGACAGTTTCGGGCAACGGTTGCCATCGATCATCGCCAGCTTGGGCTGAATGTGCAGGCCTTCGATAGCGCGCTGCATGGCCAGCATGGTGGCGTGGAGGATATTCAACTCGTCGATTTCTTCGACTTCGGCCCGGGCGATGCACCAGCTCAGGGCTTTTTCGCAGATCTCGTCGTAGAGCTTTTCGCGGCGGGCTTCGGTGAGCTTCTTCGAATCGTTCAAGCCGAGGATCGGCCGATTCGGATCGAGAATCACCGCAGCCGTGACCACGGCACCGCAGAGCGGACCGCGACCGACTTCGTCGACACCGGCAACCAAATCTTCCACTTCAGCGACCAAGGTGAAATCCAGCCCCATCTGCATACTTGTCTTACTCATTGTACTTGGCCGATCAGTTTCAGCACTGCGTCCGCAGCCTGGTTGGAGGCATCCAGACGCAAGGTCCGGTGAATTTCGTCGAAGCCACGCGTCTGCTCTTCACCGCCGTCGATCAATGGCGAAAGGGTCTGGGCCAACGCCTCGACCGTCGCGTCGTCCTGCAACAACTCGGGTACCAACAGACGCTGGGCCAGCAAGTTCGGTAGGGAAACGTAAGGGCTTTTGACCATGCGCTTGAGAATCCAGAACGTCAGCGGCGCCAGTCGATAGGCAACCACCATCGGCCGCTTGTACAACAACGCTTCAAGGGTCGCGGTTCCGGAGGCGATCAACACCGCATCGCAGGCGGCCAGGGCCAGATGGGATTTGCCGTCAAGCAAGGTCAATGGCAGATCGCGGCCGACCAGCAACGCTTCAAGTTGCGCGCGGCGTTCTGGACTGGCGCACGGCATGACGAACCGTACGCCGGGACGCATCGCACGCAGGCGCTGGGCGGTATCGAGGAACAACGCACCGAGACGGCCAACCTCACCGCCACGGCTGCCCGGCATCAACGCGACCAGCGGCCCGTCCGGCAGACCGAGTTCTGCCCGTGCGGCGGTGCGATCGGCTTGCAGCGGGATGGCGTCGGCGAGCGAATGCCCGACAAACCGCACCGGCACGCCCTTCTCTTCGTAGAATTTCGCTTCGAAAGGAAACAGCGTCAGCATCAGGTCGCAACCTTCGCGAATCTTCAGCACCCGCTTCTGCCGCCAGGCCCAGACCGACGGGCTGACGTAATGCACGGTCTTGATCCCGGCCTGACGCAGCTTGAATTCGATATTGAGGTTGAAATCCGGGGCATCGATACCGATGAACACATCCGGTTTTTCGGCGATCAGGTCGGCGATCAGCTGCTTGCGACGCTTGAGCAGCTCGCGAAGCCGACCCAGCACTTCCACCAGCCCCATGACCGAAAGCCGTTCCATCGGGAAATACGAGATCAGGCCTTCGGCCTGCATCAGCGGACCACCGACACCGATGAATTCCACGGCCGGATGCCGAGCTTTGAGTGCGCGCATGAGACCGGCGCCCAGAATGTCACCGGAAGCCTCACCCGCCACCAGTGCAATACGCAGATTGGCCATGATTAACGAGTGATGCCGCGGGTCGAAGACTGGATGGAATCACGGAACACCGCGACTTCCGGGAACTGATCCGAAGGCTCGGCCAGTTCGGCGAGCGCCTGCTCGACCGTCAGGCCCTGGCGGTAAACCACCTTGTAGGCACGACGCAGGGCATGGATCGCGTCTTCGCTGAAACCGCGACGGCGCATGCCTTCGAAGTTCATGCTGCGGGCTTCGGCCGGGTTGCCGAACACCGTGACATAGGCGGGAACGTCCTTGCCAATGGCGGTGCCCATGCCGGAAAAGCTGTGGGCGCCAATGTGGCAATACTGGTGAACCAGGGTAAAACCGGACAGGATCGCCCAGTCTTCGACGTGCACATGACCTGCCAACGCGGTGTTGTTGACCAGGATGCAGTGATTGCCGATAACGCTGTCGTGGCCGATGTGGGCATAGGCCATGATCAGGTTGTGATCACCCAGTGTCGTTTCCGAGCGGTCCTGGATGGTCCCGCGGTGAATCGTCACGCCTTCACGGATGACGTTGTGGTCACCGATGACCAGGCGGGTTTCTTCACCTTTGTATTTCAAATCGGGCGTGTCCTCACCTACCGAAGAAAACTGGTAGATGCGGTTGTGCTTACCGATTCGGGTCGGGCCTTTGAGAATTACATGCGGCCCGATCACCGTACCCTCGCCGATTTCCACACCTGCGCCGACGATCGACCAAGGGCCGACCTCAACGTCGTCGGCCAGAATGGCCGTCGGATCGATGATTGCGCGAGGGTCAATCAAACTCATAGTTTGCGTTCCGCGCAGATGATTTCAGCGGAGCAGACTGGCTTGCCATCGACCGAAGCCTGGCACTCGAACTTCCAGATCTGACGCTTGCAGCTGATGAAGCGGGCTTCAAGGATCAACTGATCGCCTGGGGTGACGGGCTGGCGAAAACGCAGCTTGTCGGAGCCGACGAAGTAGTAAAGCGTGCCGTCGGCGGGCTTCACATCGAGCATTTTGAAGCCAAGGATACCGGCAGCCTGAGCCATCGCTTCGATGATCAACACGCCCGGCATGATTGGATGCGCAGGAAAGTGACCATTGAAGAACGGTTCGTTGATGCTGACATTCTTGTAGGCGCGAATGCGCTTGCCTTCCACATCCAGTTCCACGACTCGGTCCACCAGCAGGAACGGGTAACGGTGGGGCAGGTATTCGCGAATCTCGTTGATGTCCATCATTTCGGGGGGAAGCCTATGTAAAGATTGGAAGCGCGCGACTGACGCGCGCCCCTCTAGCAAATCAAGGAGGCAGTCTAGCGGCTGTGCACACTTGATATGGAAATGGTATCAGCCATCTGATGAAGCATTACCGTCAGGGGTCACTTCCCCCACACGCTTTTCCAGCTGTCGCAAACGTCGCGCGATGTCATCGAGCTGACGGATACGGGCCGCGCTTTTGCGCCATTCGGCCGCTGGTTGCATCGCCGTACCGGAAGAATAGGAACCCTTTTCGGTAATCGAGTGGGTCACCATGGTCATCCCGGTGATAAAAACGTTGTCGCAAATTTCGATATGCCCCACCAGCCCAACGCCACCAGCGAGCATGCAATGCTTGCCGATTTTGGTGCTGCCGGATATCCCGACGCACGCCGCCATCGCGGTGTGATCACCCACTTGCACGTTGTGGGCGATCTGAATCTGGTTATCGAGCTTCACGCCATTACCCAGAACGGTATCGGCCAGTGCGCCACGGTCGATAGCGGTATTCACGCCAATTTCCACGTCATCACCGACCAGAACGCCGCCAATCTGCGCGATTTTCTGCCAGACACCTTTTTCGTTGGCAAAACCGAAACCTTCGCCACCGAGCACGGCACCGGACTGAATCACCACCCGCTTTCCGATACGAACGTCGTGGTACAGCGTGACCCGTGGAGCCAGCCAGCCGCCCTCGCCAATTTCGCAACGAGCACCAATGAAGCAATGGGCACCGATGGTCACACCTGCAGCAATACGCGCCTGGCTTTCGATTACGGCAAAAGCACCGATGCTCGCCGCCGGATCAACCACTGCGTCCATTGCCACGACGGCTGTCGGGTGAATACCGGCAGGCGCCTTGGGCTTGGGATCGAACAGATGGGAAATTCGCGCGTATGCCAGATACGGATCAGGCACCACCAGGGCATCGCCGACAAAACCTTCTGCGTCAGCGGCCTTCAACAACAGGGCTGCGGCCCGGCAGTCCACCAGGTATTTACGGTATTGGGGATTTGCCAGAAAGCTCAACTGAGCTGGGCCAGCCTCTTGCAAAGTGGCTAGCCCAGTAATTTCTTTCTCCGGGTCGCCACGTAGCGTGGCGCCAAGGAACTCGGCCAACTGGCCGAGCTTTATAGTCGCTGTCATGGATTATTTCAGCTGATTCATGCGCTCGATAACCTGGCGAGTGATGTCGTACTGAGGTTTGACATCAATCACTGCGCCACGCTCGAAGACCAGGTCAAAAGCACCTTTCTTGATGACTTCTTCCACAGCGCTGTCCAGTTTCGGCTTGAGCTGCTTCAGCATTTCACGGTCGGCAACGGCTTTGGCTTCGTTCAGCTCCTTGGACTGGAACTGGAAATCACGGGCCTTTTGCTTGAACTCGAGTTCAAGGCGTTCACGTTCGCCTTGCTGCATCTTGTCGCCACCGGCCAGCAGACGGTCCTGAATGCCTTTGGCACTGCTTTCCAGAGTCTTGAGCTTGGTCAGTTGCGGGCCAAACTTCTTTTCGGCATCCACGGCGTATTTCTTGGCCGCATCGGATTCCAGCAGCGCCATCTGATAGTTCAGAACGGCGATTTTCATGTCGGCAAAAGCCGGCCCTGCTACCAATACGGTTGCCAGGAGAACCAATTGAGTCAACTTACGCACGATGCACTCCTACAAAATCCATTGTCGTTATCTTGGGTCAGACGCTTAGAACGTCTGGCCGAGGGAGAATTGGAACACTTGAGTCTCGGCATTGCTGTCCGGCTTCTTGACTGGCATCGCCAAGGCGAAGCTCAACGGACCAAGGGCGGTAACCCAAGTCACACCGACGCCCACCGAACTGGCCATATTGCTCAAGCTGACGTCATTACACTGAGTGTTGGACTTCGAGCCATCGGCGTTCGTGCTCTGCTTGCAAGTCGAATCGAACACGTTACCTACGTCCCAGAATACCGAAGTGCGCAAGGAACGCTGATCTTTCACGAACGGCATCGGGAACAGAACTTCTACACCACCTTGAATCAGAACGTTACCACCAAACGGCAGTGGGTCCTGGTCCGGGTCGACTGCGGTGCCCGGGTTCACGCCACGGCTCGGCGTACTACGAGGACCCAGGGTGCTGTCCTTGAAGCCACGAACCGAGTTGAAACCACCAGCATAGTAGTTTTCATAGAACGGCAAGCCGTCGGTCGAACCATAACCATCGCCGTAACCCAGCTCGGTGTGGAGGCGCATGGTGTAGTTTTCGGACAGTGGCTGGAACAACTGACCACGGTAGTCGAGTTTGAAGAACGACAAGTCGCTGCCCGGCGTCGTGGCTTCCGCGGTCAAGCTCTGGGAGTGACCACGTGTTGCCAGTACACCTTTGTTCAAGGTGGATTCAGACCAACCGGCCGAAGCCTTGAAGTTGAGGTACTGATCACCTTGCTGGTTAACGAAGTCGAAGATTTCGTCGACGGTGTAAAGGCCAGTCTTGATCTTGTCTTGTTGCGCAGACAAACCAAACGTCAGACGCGACGTCTCGCTGATCGGGTAACCGACGCTGACACCTGCACCCAGGCTGTCTACGGCGTAGCTGGCTACGTTGACATCGAGGTCTTTGTAGTCGGTGGTGCGATAGAACGCGTTGTAACCCAGGCTGACGCCATCGGCAGTCCAGTACGGGTCGACATAACCGAAGTTATAACGGCTTTGGTATTGGCTGCGGGTCAAGCCGATGCTGACCTTGTTACCCGTACCGAGGAAGTTGTTCTGGGTGATCGAGCCGCCGAGGATCAGACCGGCGCTCTGGGCAAAACCGACGCTGGCAGTGATCGAACCGGAAGCTTGCTCTTCAACGGCGTAGTTCACGTCAACCTGGTCATCAACGCCCGGTACGGCCGGGGTTTCGACGTTGACTTCCTTGAAGAAGCCCAAGCGTTCAAGACGGGTCTTGGATTGGTCGATCAGGTAGGTCGAAGCCCAGCCGCCTTCCATCTGACGCATTTCGCGACGCAGCACTTCGTCTTCGGACTTGGTGTTGCCACGGAAGTTGATACGGTTGACGTAAGCACGCTTGCCCGGATCGACAGCGAAAGTGATGTCAACTGTGTGGTCTTCATCGTGAGGCTGAGGCACGCCGCTGACGTTGGCGAAAGTGTAGCCCTCGTTACCCAGACGACGGGTGATCAGTTCGGACGTGGTGGTCATCAGCTTGCGCGAGAACACCTGGCCTTTCTGAACCAGCAACAGCGACTTGACCTGGTCTTCAGGGACTTTCAGGTCGCCGCTCAGCTTGACGTCACGAACGGTGTATTTCTCGCCTTCGTTGACGTTGACAGTGATATAGACGTGTTTCTTGTCCGGAGTGATCGACACCTGGGTCGAAGCGATATCCATGTTGATATAGCCACGGTCCAGGTAGTAGGAGCGCAGACGCTCCAGGTCACCGGAGAGTTTTTCACGAGCGTACTTGTCGTCGTTCTTGAAGAACGACAGCCAGTTGGTGGTCTTGAGTTCGAACAAGTCGATCAGGTCTTCATCAGGGAAGACCGTGTTACCCACCACGTTGATGTGCTGGATAGCAGCAACGGTGCCTTCGTTGATGTTGACCTTCAAGGCAACGCGGTTACGCGGCTGCGGCACCACTTCGGTGTCGACGGTGGCCGAGTAGCGACCCTGGGCGACGTATTGGCGCTGCAGCTCGTTACGGACACCTTCAAGGGTGGCTCGCTGGAAGATCTCGCCTTCGGCCAGACCGGATTGTTTGAGGCCCTTCATCAGGTCTTCAGTGGAGATCGCCTTGTTACCGTCGATCTCGATACTGGCGACCGACGGACGCTCGACTACAGTGATGACCAGGACGTTACCTTCACGGCCCAGCTGGATATCTTGAAAGAACCCGGTTTTGAACAGCGCACGAGTGGATTCCACCAGGCGACGATCATCCGCCTGTTCACCGACGTTTAACGGCAAAGCACCAAAGACGCTACCCGCGGAGACCCGCTGGAGGCCATTGACGCGAATATCAGAGATAGTGAAGGACTCGGCGTGAACTTCGGCGATCATCAATACGGTGAGAACCGCAGTTAGCAGCAGACGTTTCATGAAGTCCTTTCTTATTCCAACTGGCAATAAACAAACTGCCGCAAAATGCGGCAGATTCGCAATTCAGCGAAGTGTTACAGACGGCCCAAATCATTGACCAGAGCAAGCAACATCACCCCGACCACTAAGCTGATACCGATCTGTATCCCCCAACCCTGCACCCGATCCGACAAGGGACGACCACGCGCCCACTCGATCAGATAAAACAACAAATGCCCCCCATCCAGTACAGGAATAGGCAACAAATTCAGAACCCCCAGGCTAATACTCAGATAAGCAAGGAAATTCAGGAAATCAGCGACACCCGACTGGGCAGAAGCGCCCGCCACTTTAGCAATGGTTATCGGTCCACTCAAGTTTTTTACCGAGAGCTCACCGAACAACATTTTCTTGAGTGAATCGAGGGTCAGTACGCTCATGGTCCAGGTACGTCGAGCCCCCTCCCCAATCGCGGCCACAGGACCGAAGCTGACTTCGCGGATCATCTCTGGTGGCCAATCGACTGCTTTCACCCCGGCCCCCATATAACCGGTGGGCGCCTTGCTCTCGCCGCGAGCGGCCAGAGTCACTGGGACGTCGATTTGAGCACCATCGCGCTCGACGCGCAGCATGATTTTGGTATCAGGATGCATACGCACCGTATCAACCACTTGCTGCCAGTCATCGAGCGCCTTGCCATCAAGACTCAGCAACCGATCACCGGTTTTCAGGCCCGCTGCCTGCGCCGGTCCTTTCGGATCCAGCTCGGCCAACACCGGCGGCAACGCCGGACGCCAAGGACGAATACCCAACGAGCGGATGGGATCCGGCTCGTCTGCGCCCTTGAGCCATTTATTCAGCATCAGCTCACGAGGCGAATCCGCCGTGGAGCCCTGCTCGCGCACCAATAATTGAAGAGAACCGCTTTCGCCCAGACGACGAACCAGTTGCAGATTCACCGCAGCCCAGCCGGAAGTCGGCTCGCCGTCGATGGCAATGATTTCCTGACCCGCGCTCAAACCGGCCTGAGCGGCAATGCTGCCTGACTCGACCGCGCCAATGACCGGACGCACCTGCTGGCTGCCGAGCATGGCCAGCACCCAGAAAAACACCATTGCCAGCAAGAAGTTGGCAATCGGCCCCGCCGCTACGATGGCGATACGTTGACGGACGGATTTGCGATTGAAAGCTTGATCGAGCTGGTCGGCCGGCACTTCGCCTTCGCGCTCGTCGAGCATCTTGACGTAGCCGCCCAGAGGAATGGCGGCCAACACGAACTCAGTGCCCTTCTTGTCGTGCCAGCGCAGCAGTGGCAGGCCAAAACCCACGGAGAAACGCAGCACTTTGACCCCACAGCGACGCGCGACCCAGAAATGGCCGAACTCGTGGAAGGTGACCAGCACGCCCAAAGCTACCAGGGTGCCGACAATCATATAGAGCGCGCTCATCTACTTTCTCCGCAATCCTATCCAGTGCTGCATGGGGCAACGTATTTCAGCACTTACCGCCCGTGACGACTCAACCATTGCCCGGCGAGTTCTCGCGCTTTCGCGTCCGCCGTGAACACTGCCTCGAGATCATTCACCGCCACAACAGGTTCGAGGTTCAACACTTCTTCGATGATACTCGCGATTTCCGGATAGCGAACCCGTCCGTCGAGAAACGCCGCCACAGCTACTTCATTGGCGGCATTAAGCATGGCCGGCGCGCTGTTGCCAGCCTCGGCCGCCTGACGCGCAAGGCGCAGGCAGGGGAACCGCTCTTCATCGGGGGCCTGGAAGTCCAGGCGAGCGATGGCAAACAGATCCAGCGGCGCTACACCCGAATCGATCCGCTCAGGCCAGGCCAGGGCGTTGGCAATCGGTGTGCGCATGTCCGGGTTGCCCAACTGCGCCAGCACCGAACCATCGATATAGTCGACCAGCGAATGAATCACGCTTTGGGGATGAATGACGACCTCTACCTGGGATGGCTTGGCATCAAACAACCAGCAGGCTTCGATCAATTCGAGCCCTTTGTTCATCATGCTGGCCGAATCAACCGAAATCTTGCGCCCCATGGACCAGTTCGGGTGGGCGCACGCTTGCTCAGGGGTAACGTGTGTCAGTTCGGCCAACGGTGTCTGTCGGAATGGGCCACCAGAAGCTGTCAGCAGAATCCGACGTACACCGACCGCGCCAAGCCCACGGGCGAAATCCTGCGGCATGCACTGGAAAATCGCGTTGTGCTCACTGTCGATCGGCAGCAACACAGAACCGCTTTTGCGCACAGCCTGCATGAACAACGCACCGGACATCACCAGCGCTTCTTTGTTGGCCAGCAGGATCTTCTTGCCCGCCTCGACCGCCGCCAGGGTCGGGCGCAAGCCAGCCGCACCGACGATAGCCGCCATGACCGCATCAACCTCGGGATCGGCAGCGACCTGACACAGGCCTTCCTCCCCTACCAGCACGCGGGTCGACAGACCTGCAGCGCGCAAGTCGTCCTGCAGGGTCCGGGCAACGTCCACTTGCGGCACAACGGCAAATCTCGGCGTGTGACGCACGCACAAGGCCAGCAGCTCACTCAGGCGGGAGAACCCGCTCAAGGCGAAAACCTGATAGCGCTCCGGATGGCGAGCGATCACATCAAGCGTGCTCAGACCAATCGAGCCTGTAGCCCCCAGAACGGTAATCTGTTGCGGGCGGCTCACGGTACAGCCATCCACAACAGCACGGCGAATACCGGGATCGCCGCCGTCAGGCTGTCGATTCGATCCAGCACGCCGCCGTGCCCTGGCAGCAGATTACTGCTGTCCTTGATCCCTGATTGACGCTTGAACATGCTCTCGGTGAGATCACCCACCACCGAGATGAACACGATCACCGCCGCACCGATAAGACCCATCAGTATCTGTACGAAACTCCAGTCACGCGCCACGCCTACGATCGCCGCAAGCACCAGACTCAGCAGCAAGCCACCGTACACGCCTTCCCAGCTCTTGCCGGGACTGACCTGCGGCGCCAGCTTGCGCTTGCCGAAGGCCCGACCGGAGAAGTACGCGCCGATATCAGCCCCCCAAACGAGCACCATCACTGCCATGATCAGCCAGTTACCCAAAGGCTCCTGCTTGATCTGGACCAGACCTTGCCAGGCCGGCAACAGGATCAACATACCGATCACCAGTTTGCAGGCGGCACTGGCCCAGTGCTCGCTGGAACGCGGGTAAGTCAGCACCAGGTACGTCGCCACACCCCACCAAAGCACCGAAGCGCCCAGCACCCAAGGCGCGAGCCCCGGCAGGATGTGCATGATAACCAGCATGAATGCGACCACAGCCGCGTAGGCGACGCGAACCGGCTGGGCGGTGAAACCTGCCAGGCGAGCCCATTCCCACGCACCGAGGGTCACGACCAGCCCGATGAACAGCGCAAAGCCTGTGCCTTCGAGCAGGAAAAACCCGCACAAAGCGATCGGCAGCAGGATCAGCGCGGTGATGATTCGTTGTTTAAGCATTAAACGCGGGCCCCAGCCTCGACCTGCTCGCTCGTTTTACCGAAGCGGCGCTGGCGAGAAGCGTAATCGGCCAGTGCGTTACGCATGGCGTCGTGTTTGAAGTCCGGCCAGAACAGGTCGGAGAAATACAACTCGGCGTAGGCCAGTTGCCACAGCAGGAAGTTACTGATGCGGTGTTCGCCCCCGGTGCGGATGCACAAGTCCGGCAACGGCAGGTCGCCGGTAGCCAGACAGGTCTGCAACAACTCGGGAGTGATATCCTCCGGGCGCAGATGCCCGGCCTGAACCTCGCGCGCCAGACGCTGCGCAGCTTGCGCAATGTCCCACTGACCGCCGTAGTTGGCGGCGATCTGCAAGACGAAGCGGTTGGTACCGGCGGTCATCGCTTCGGCTTCACGCATGGCAGCCTGAAGCTCGGGATGGAAACGCGAGCGATCACCAATGATGCGCAGACTGATGTTGTTGTCGTTGAGGCGCTTGGCCTCGCGACGCAACGCCTTGAAGAACAAATCCATCAAGGCACTGACTTCATCGGCGGGGCGCTGCCAGTTCTCGCTGGAGAAGGCGAACAGGGTCAACACCTCGACCTTGGCCTCGGCGCACACCTCAATCACCGCACGAACGGCATCCACGCCCGCTTTATGACCGGCGACACCGGGCATAAAGCGTTTTTTCGCCCAGCGATTGTTCCCATCCATGATGATCGCGACATGGCGCGGCACCGCGGACGGTGCAGTCTGCTTAGTCTTTTCCATGAAAACGCGACCCTTATACGGCCATCAGGTCTTTTTCTTTCTGCGCCAGATTCGCGTCGATTTCAGCCACATACTTCTTGGTCAAATCGTCGATCTCGCCAGCAGCACGACGCTCTTCGTCTTCGCTGATTTCCTTTTCCTTGACCAGATCTTTCAGCGAGCTGTTCGCATCGCGACGGATGTTGCGCACAGCGACACGGGCGTCTTCTGCAACATCACGCGCCTGCTTGGTGAAGCCCTTGCGGGTTTCCTCAGTCAGGGCTGGCATGGAGATCAGCAACAACTCGCCCAGGTTGGTCGGGTTGAGGTTCAGACCGGCGCTACCGATGGCCTTGTCGACGGCACCCAGCATGTTGCGTTCAAAGGCAACGACTTGCAGGGTACGGGCGTCCTTGACGGTGA
Organism: Pseudomonas arsenicoxydans; assembly: GCF_900103875.1. Lineage (NCBI taxonomy): Bacteria > Pseudomonadati > Pseudomonadota > Gammaproteobacteria > Pseudomonadales > Pseudomonadaceae > Pseudomonas > Pseudomonas arsenicoxydans. The sequence goes on from NZ_LT629705.1 coordinate 6,273,784, forward strand.
TGTTCGCCACTTGCTTGATCGGGGTGTCGGAACCGTAATACGGCACCATCACGCCTTCAAGAATGCTTGGGTGCGCCTGGCCGGTACGAATGCGGCCGAAGTTGTGCAGCAGCGACTCGACGGATTTCTTCATACGCTCTTGAGCGTCTTTCTTGATTTCATTGATCATTGTTGGCCTTCCTCGATCAGGGTCCCTTCAGCGCCGCCATGCACGATGTTCAGCAGGGCGCCGGGCTTGTTCATGTTAAAGACGCGCAACGGCATCTTGTGGTCGCGGCACAGGCAAATGGCCGTCAGATCCATCACGCCCAGCTTGCGATCCAGCACTTCATCGTAAGTCAGATGATCGAACTTCTCGGCATGCGGGTCTTTGAATGGATCTGCAGTGTAAACGCCATCGACCTTGGTCGCCTTGAGCACAACATCGGCGTCGATTTCGATTGCACGCAGACAGGCTGCCGAATCCGTAGTAAAGAACGGATTGCCAGTACCGGCCGCGAAGATAACAACCTCTTTGGCGTTCAAGTGGCGCATCGCTTTGCGGCGATCATAGTGATCCGTCACACCCACCATGGAAATGGCCGACATCACGATGGCCGAGATATTGGCACGTTCCAGCGCATCGCGCATGGCCAGGGCGTTCATCACAGTGGCCAGCATGCCCATGTGGTCGCCAGTCACCCGATCCATGCCGGCCGCGCTCAGCGCTGCACCGCGAAACAGGTTGCCGCCGCCAATCACCAGGCCGACCTGAACACCGATACCGACCAGTTGGCCGACTTCAAGCGCCATGCGATCCAGAACCTTGGGATCGATCCCGAACTCTTCGGACCCCATCAGGGCCTCGCCGCTAAGCTTGAGTAGAATGCGTTTATAGCGAGCCTGATAACCACTGCCCTGCTGAGCCATTGCGAATCTCTCCTGCGGCGTATTTTAAAAATTCTTTGCGAGCTGTTTACAGCTGGCGTTCACTCTAGCTTGGCGCTGCTTCAGCGCCATCGGAACATGGCTTTGTAAGCCAGTTCCAAACGGAAACCAATTAAAAATTGGTGCCCCATCTGAAAAGAGGCTGCGCGCGTAAGCGGGCAGCCTCTTCAGGGCGACAGTTGAAAACTGTCTTATTGCTTGGCGGCAGCCAGCTGGGCAGCAACTTCTTCAGCGAAGTTGTCGACCGGCTTCTCGATGCCTTCGCCTACTTTGAAGTAGGTGAAAGAAACGATTTCTGCACCGGCCTTCTTGGCCAGTTCGCCAACCTTGATTTCAGGGTTCTTGACGAACGCCTGCTCAACCAGGCTTGCTTCGGCCAGGAACTTGCTGATACGGCCTTTGACCATGTTCTCAACAATGTTTTCTGGCTTGCCTTTGATTTTTTCTTCGTTCAGCTGCAGGAACACAGCTTTTTCACGCTCGATCGCTTCAGCCGAAACTTCCGAAGGCAGCAGGAACTCAGGGTTGCTGGCCGCTACGTGCATAGCGATGTCTTTGGCCAGTTCAACGTTGCCGCCTTTCAGGACAACTGCAACACCGATTTTGTTGCCGTGCAGGTAACCACCAACAACGTCACCTTCAACGCGTACCAGGCGACGGATGTTGACGTTTTCGCCAACCTTGCCAACCAGTACCAGGCGATCAGCCTCTTGTGCGGCGATCAGCGGAGCGACGTCAGTCAGTTTGTCGACGAACGCTTTTTCAACGCTAGCAGCAACAAATGCCTTGAAGTCGTCCTGCAGGGCCAGGAAGTCAGTCTGCGAGTTTACTTCCAGCAGAACAGCAGATTTGCCGTCTTCTTTCAGAGCGATAGCGCCTTCAGCAGCCACGTTGCCTGCTTTCTTGGCAGCCTTGATGGCGCCGGAAGCACGCATATCATCAATGGCTTTTTCGATGTCGCCGTCAGCCTTTTCCAGGGCTTTCTTGCAATCCATCATGCCTTCGCCGGTACGCTCACGCAGTTCTTTAACCAACGCTGCAGTAATTGCTGCCATTTTCAAAATCCTCTTGGATAGGTTTTCAACCATTCCACCCGATCGAACGGGCGATCAATTCTTCCCGAACCACCGTTGTAAGCCGCTGCACGTTACAGAAGCTGTAGCTGCGCTACCGACAAACGGTTTTCGAGGTGGCAAAAAGGGGGCCAAGCCCCCTTTTTGCTTACTGAGTCAACGCCTAGGCGCTAATTACTCAGCTGCAGCTGCCGGAGCTTCTTCAGCGAACTGCTCGGTGCCACCAGCAACGTGGTTGCGACCGCGGATAACAGCGTCAGCCATCGAACCCATGTACAGCTGGATAGCGCGGATTGCGTCATCGTTGCCTGGGATGATGTAGTCAACGCCTTCCGGGCTGCTGTTGGTATCGACTACGCCGATAACCGGGATACCCAGCTTGTTGGCTTCGGTGATCGCGATGCGCTCGTGATCAACGTCGATAACGAACAGTGCGTCTGGCAGACCGCCCATGTCCTTGATACCACCCAGGGAACGATCGAGCTTCTCAAGATCGCGAGTGCGCATCAGCGCTTCTTTCTTGGTCAGCTTGGCGAAAGTACCGTCTTCGGCTTGCACTTCAAGGTCACGCAGACGCTTGATGGAAGCACGGATGGTTTTGAAGTTGGTCAGCATGCCGCCCAACCAGCGGTGATCGACGTACGGCGAACCGCAACGTGCTGCTTCTTCAGCAACGATCTTGCCAGCGGAACGCTTGGTGCCGACGAACAGAATCTTGTTTTTGCCCTGGGCCAGGCGCTCTACGAAAGTCAGAGCTTCGTTGAACATTGGCAGGGTTTTTTCAAGGTTGATGATGTGAATCTTGTTACGAGCGCCGAAAATGTACTTACCCATTTTCGGGTTCCAGTAACGGGTCTGGTGACCGAAGTGCACACCGGCCTTCAGCATATCGCGCATGTTGACTTGGGACATGATAGTTCCTTAATAAGTCGGGTTTGGCCTCCACGTATCCCAATGACCAACCAGCAGCATCAGCTGAAGGCACCCAGGTCATCGTGTCGACACGTGTGTGGATTTAAGCCTTTCGGGGTATCCCCGGAAAGCGGCGCATTTTATATCACAGGGATGCAAAAAACGGAACCCGGATTCTCAATTCGTGACACGCACCTTCATGCGCGCCCTTGGAATCGCTCAAGATTGCACCAAACTATAGAGAGAAGCGACGTACAGAGGCTCAGATTTGCGCTGATCGTCTGTTAGAATCGCGTTTTTAAGGGTCGCGAAGATCGATCGCGCATTGCCCATTTCGTTTTAGCGAGCGCCATCGAGCGCAGAGAGAGCCTGTATGACCGTCACCCTCAAAACCCCCGAGGACATTGCAAAGATGCGTGTCGCCGGCAAACTGGCCGCCGATGTGCTGGAAATGATTGCCGAACATGTCAAGCCGGGCATCACCACCGACGAACTGGACCGCATCTGCCACGACTATATCGTCAACGAGCAGAAAGCCATCCCTGCCCCGCTCAACTACAAAGGCTTCCCCAAGTCGATCTGCACCTCGATCAACCATGTCGTCTGCCATGGCATCCCGAACGACAAGCCGCTCAAAGATGGTGACACGCTGAACATCGATGTCACCGTTATCAAAGACGGCTACCACGGCGACACCAGCCGAATGTTCCACGTCGGCACCGTGCCGGTCTGGGCCGAGCGTCTGTCGCAGGTCACCCAGGAATGCATGTACAAGGCGATCGAACTGGTCAAGCCTGGCTGCCGCCTGGGCGACATTGGCGAAGTCATTCAGAAACACGCTGAAAAGAACGGTTTCTCGGTGGTTCGCGAGTTCTGCGGCCACGGCATCGGCAAAGTCTTCCACGAAGAGCCGCAGATCCTACACTACGGCCGCGCCGGCACCGGCATGGAGCTCAAAGCGGGCATGACCTTCACCATCGAGCCGATGATCAACCAGGGCAAGGCGGACACCAAGGTGCTGGGCGACGGCTGGACCGCGATCACCAAGGATCGCAAGCTCTCCGCGCAGTGGGAACACACCCTGCTGGTAACCGAAACCGGTTACGAGATCTTCACCCTGCGCGCCGACGACACCATCCCGCGCGTTTCGGCCTGATCCGAACCGCGCAGTTCTCAGCTTTATAGACAGGAATGCCAATCGATGCCGCAGGTGGATCCCGAACTCTTCGACCGCGGCCAGTTCCAGGCTGAACTGGCCCTGAAGGCAAGCCCGATCGCGGCCTTCAAGAAGGCGATTCGTCAGGCCCGCGAGGTGCTCGACGGGCGCTTTCGCAGCGGCCGCGACATTCGCCGGTTGATCGAGGATCGCGCCTGGTTCGTCGATAACATCCTGCAAAAGGCCTGGGAGCAGTTCAACTGGAGCGAAGACGCCGACATCGCGCTGGTCGCGGTCGGCGGCTACGGTCGTGGCGAGTTGCACCCTTATTCCGACATCGACCTGCTGATCCTGCTCGACAGCGCCGATCACGAAATCTTCCGTGATTCCATCGAGCGTTTCCTGACGCTGTTGTGGGACATCGGCCTGGAGGTCGGTCAGAGCGTTCGTTCCGTGGACGAATGCGCCGTTGAGGCCCGGGCCGACCTGACGGTGGTCACCAACCTGATGGAAAGCCGCACCATCTGCGGTCCGGAACGTTTGCGCCAGCGCATGCTCGACGTCACCAGCACCGCGCACATGTGGCCAAGCAAGGACTTCTTCCTGGCAAAACGCGCCGAGCAAAAGGCCCGTCACCACAAATACAACGACACCGAATACAACCTGGAACCCAACGTCAAAGGTTCACCCGGCGGCCTGCGCGATATCCAGACGATTCTGTGGGTGGCCCGTCGCGAGTACGGCACTCTGAACCTGCGAGCCCTGGCAGGCGAAGGCTTCCTGGTGGAGAGTGAAAACGCCCTGCTGGCCTCGTCCCAGGAATTCTTGTGGAAGGTTCGCTACGCGCTGCACATGCTTGCCGGCCGCTCCGAAGACCGCTTGCTGTTCGACCACCAGCGTTCGATCGCCGGGCTGTTGGGTTTCGAAGGCGATGACGCCAAGCAAGCCATCGAAAACTTCATGCAGCAGTATTACCGGGTGGTCATGAGCATTGCCCAGCTCAGCGACCTGATCATCCAGCACTTCGAAGAAGTCATTCTCGCCCCGGAAGATCAAGCGCCACCGCAGCCGATCAACTCGCGATTCCAGCTGCACGACGGTTACATCGAAGCGCGTAACGACAACGTATTCCGCCGCACGCCGTTCGCCATGCTCGAGATTTTCGTGCTGATGGCCCAGCAGCCGGAAATCAAAGGTGTGCGCGCCGACACCATTCGCCTGCTGCGCGAACATCGCCACCTGATCGACGACAATTTCCGCAACGACATTCGCAATACCAGCCTGTTCATCGAGCTGTTCAAGTGCAAGATCGGTATCCACCGCAACCTGCGCCGGATGAACCGTTACGGCATTCTCGGCCGTTATCTGCCGGAGTTCGGCTTCATCGTCGGGCAGATGCAGCACGACCTGTTCCACATCTATACGGTCGACGCTCACACCCTGAATCTGATCAAGCACCTGCGTAAGTTGCAGTACACACAGGTGTCGGAAAAATTCCCGCTGGCCAGCAAGCTCATGGGCAAATTGCCCAAGCCCGAGCTGATTTACCTCGCCGGCCTTTACCACGACATCGGCAAGGGCCGGCATGGCGATCACTCGGAAATCGGCGCGGTGGATGCCGAAGCTTTTTGCCAACGCCATCAGTTGCCCGTGTGGGACAGCCGCCTGATCGTCTGGCTGGTGCAGAACCACCTGGTGATGTCGACCACCGCCCAGCGCAAGGACTTGTCCGACCCGCAGGTCATCCATGACTTCGCCCAGATCGTTGGCGACGAAACCCGTCTTGATTACCTGTATGTGCTGACCGTCGCCGACATCAACGCCACCAACCCGACCTTGTGGAATTCCTGGCGCGCCAGCCTTTTGCGCCAGCTCTACACCGAAACCAAGCGCGCCTTGCGCCGTGGCCTGGAAAACCCCGTGGATCGGGAAATGCAGATCCGCCAAACCCAGAGCGCCGCCCTGGACATCCTGGTGCGCGGCGGGACCGATCCGGACGATGTCGAACAGCTGTGGTCGCAACTGGGCGACGACTACTTCCTGCGTCACACCGCCGGCGACGTAGCCTGGCATACCGACGCGATCCTCCAGCAACCCGCTGGCGGCGGGCCGCTGGTGCTGATCAAGGAAACCACCCAGCGCGAATTCGAGGGTGGCACACAGATCTTCATTTATGCCCCCGATCAACACGACTTCTTCGCCGTGACCGTGGCCGCAATGGACCAGCTCAACCTGAACATTCACGACGCTCGGGTTATTACGTCCAGCAGCCAGTTCACCCTCGACACCTACATCGTGCTCGATACCGACGGCGACTCGATCGGCGACAACCCGGCGCGGGTCAAACAGATCCGTGAAGGCCTGACCGAAGCCCTGCGCAACCCCGACGATTACCCGACAATCATCCAGCGCCGCGTACCGCGCCAGCTCAAGCATTTCGCGTTCGCGCCACAGGTGACGATCCATAACGACGCCCAACGTCCGGTGACCGTGCTGGAGCTCAGCGCACCCGACCGCCCGGGCTTGCTGGCGCGCATTGGCACGATCTTCCTGGAGTTCGATCTGTCGCTGCAAAACGCCAAGATTGCGACCCTTGGCGAGCGGGTGGAAGACGTGTTCTTCATCACCGACGCGCACAACCAGCCGTTGTCAGACCCGCTGCTGTGCACCCGTTTGCAGGATGCAATCGTTGAACAGCTGACCGTCAGTAACGAACCCGAGATCAAGCTGTCACGTCTCAGTATCTGAATTAACAAATTTCCCCCTGTGGGAACGAGCCCCTGTGGGAGCGGGCTTGCCTGCGATAGCATCACCTCGGTGCATCTGACACACCGAGGCGCCTGAATCGCGGGCAAGCCCGACTCCCACACAAAGCTCGCTCCCACATTGAACGAGGCCCCGCATGAACAACGCTTTGAACCAGTTGCAGCCCTACCCGTTCGAAAAGCTCCGCGCCCTGCTCGGCAGCGTCACGCCAAACCCGGACAAGCGCGCCATCGCGCTGTCCATTGGCGAGCCGAAGCACCGTTCGCCTAGCTTTGTCGCCGAAGCCCTGGCCAGCAATCTGGATCAGATGGCCGTGTACCCGACCACTCTTGGCATTCCCGCTCTGCGCGAAGCCATTGCTGCCTGGTGCGAACGCCGTTTCAGCGTTCCGAGCGGCTGGCTTGACCCGGCGCGCAACGTGCTGCCGGTCAATGGCACCCGCGAAGCGCTGTTCGCCTTCACCCAGACCGTGGTCAACCGTGGCGACGACGCCCTGGTGGTCAGCCCGAATCCGTTCTATCAGATCTATGAAGGCGCTGCGTTCCTCGCCGGGGCCAAGCCGCACTACCTGCCGTGCCTGGACGAAAACGGTTTCAACCCCGATTTCGATGCCGTATCGCCAGACATCTGGAAACGCTGCCAGATCCTGTTCCTGTGCTCCCCGGGCAATCCGACCGGCGCACTGATTCCGGTCGACACCTTGAAGAAGCTGATCGCCCTGGCCGACGAATACGACTTCGTCATCGCGGCGGATGAGTGCTACAGCGAACTGTACTTCGACGAGCAAACGCCGCCGGCCGGCTTGCTCAGCGCCTGCGTCGAGCTGGGCCGCAAGGATTTCAAGCGTTGCGTGGTGTTTCACAGCCTGTCCAAGCGCTCCAACCTGCCAGGCCTGCGTTCGGGCTTCGTGGCCGGTGATGCCGAGATCCTCAAGGGCTTCCTGCTCTATCGCACCTACCATGGCTGCGCAATGCCGGTTCAGACGCAACTGGCCAGCGTCGCTGCGTGGAATGACGAAGTGCATGTGCGCGCCAACCGCGCGCTGTATCGCGAGAAATACGATGCGGTGCTGGAAATCCTTGGCCCAGTGATGGATGTGCAGCGTCCGGATGGCGGTTTCTACCTGTGGCCAAACGTTGAAGGCGACGATGAAGCGTTTTGCCGTGATCTGTTTGTAGAGGAACACGTGACCGTGGTGCCGGGTTCTTACCTGTCTCGCGAAGTTGATGGCTTCAATCCGGGCGCCGGGCGCGTGCGCATGGCATTGGTTGCGCCGTTGGCTGAATGTGTAGAAGCGGCCAAGAGAATTCGCGACTTTATTATCCGCAACAAGTAAGTATTCCTGCCTGCACTGTGCAACGCAGTGCAGGCAATTTTATATAGCCAGTTACATTTCATTCACAATTAAAGTTCACCGCACTGCAGAGTTCCCCTACTCTCATGCAGCACATAGTTGTGCACACTAATAAACCTATGCATCCACTTCACGGAAGAAGTAACGAATGAACTGCATTGAAAATTGTTCTCTTATTCAATGGCCTGATGATCAGCAATCCTACGATGCTGCCGTCAACGAAAACCCCGCAAATGCAAACGCCTCCACCAGTACTCGCCGCAAGCGTTCGCTGATCAATTACTCCAAGCTGTGGGCTAATGGACGAACGCTCAAAATCGCCTTTATCGACGGCCCTGATGATGTGCACAAACAGAAGATCATCGACGCTGCCAGCCAGTGGCTGCCCTATATCAACCTGAGCTTCGATTTTGTCGATGGACTTGAAGGTGATATCCGCATTGCTACAAAAAACAATGCCAACAGTTCAATGCTCAGCACCGATGCGCTGTTGATTCATCCTGACTGGCAAACCATGGATCTGGGTGTCAAACCTGAACATGCAGACTTCGACGTGATCGTGACTCATGAGTTTGGACATGTTTTAGGCGCCATGCATGAACACCAACACCCTGAGGCCAATATTCCCTGGGATAAACCGAAGGTGTATGCGTTCTACCAGAATCGGGAAATGAATCCACTGGCCAAAGAACAAGTCGATAAAAACCTGTTTCAGCCCTTCGATACCATCGAAGCGATTTATACGCCCTACGACAGAAAGTCGATCATGCACCACCCCGTGGCGAACGCCCTGACATTGGGTGATTGGGAAAATCCAATCAATCGCAAGATCAGTAAAAAAGACAAGCGCTTGATGAAACTGCTCTACCCCAAGCGCTAAAACTATATTCTTTTTAATGATCGAGAACATGGGCATCGTCATTGAAGCTAACGGACGAGCATTGCCGATATCAGAACGGCTACACGCACACTACAAGTAAATAAATCATGAACATTAATATTCCCTGCAAAATGATCCACGCAGTTGACGAACTCGCCTCTTACGACGCGGCCATCCTGGAAAACCCCGACAACGCCCAACGCTCTTCCACGGGCCGACGCTCCAAGCGCGCCATTGGTACATGGAGCAAATTCTGGGGAAATGGCCGGACGTTAAGAATCGCGTTCGTTGATACACCAACTCCAACGAAAAGGCTTGCCATCGAAGCGTTGATCAAGCAATGGCAACCCTCGGTAAACCTGCACTTCGAATTTATTGAACAAGGTGAAAGCGAGATCAGGATTTCAACCTCAAGCGCAAAAAACGACTCCGCAGTAGGAACGGATGCGTTGTTGTACGAACAACATGTACCGACGCTGAATTTGAATGTTGAAATGGACCATCCGGAATTTGAAGCAACTGTACTGCATGAGTTCGGTCACGCGTTGGGCCTTAAGCACGAGCATCTGCATCCCAAAGCGAACATTCCCTGGGACAAACCAAAGGTTTACGAATTTTATAAAACCCACTTTGGGTGGACCGAGAAAGACACGGACCATAACGTCCTGACCTCCCTTGGAGGCAGCGACCATTTATGGGGCAGCTACGACAAGGATTCGATCATGCATTACCCCGTTCCAAACGAACTGACAACACAGGATTGGGAAGTGGGCATCAACACCAAAATCAGCATGCTGGACAGGCGAGTCATGCGCAAAGCCTACCCAAAAAACCGATCGATCGACGCTGACTGAGTCCCACGAACTCACAGGCTGAGCACCTTCTGGTGACGCTACCATTCGCCATGAAAGCCTACTTGACCGATCCCAGATTGGCCTCACTCAAATCCAGTTCCCCCAGCACTTCGCGCAGCACGTCATCACCAATCTGGTGATGACGGCTCAGGCTGTACAGTTCAAGGCGTTGCGCCCGCAGCGCCTTCAAGCGCAACCGCCGCTCCAGCAGGTCCATCTGAAACGCCAGCGCCTGGGCTTCCGCCGAATCGTTGAACACTTCCAGCTGATGCCGATACTCGGACATGATTCGCGCTTTCAGTTCCGCAGCCAGCGCCGCCTCTGCCGCATCCACAGGCTTGGCTTCCTCGATTTCCAGCGCATGGATCGCCGCTTCGGCAGTCTTGCGCCAGGCGTCACGCACTTCGTTACGGCGTTTGTCGTCGGGGCTTTTCTCTATGCCACGCAGCAACAGGGGCAAGGCGATGCACGCGGAAACCAGCGACAGCAGAATCACGCCGGCGGCGATGAAGATCAGCAGATCGCGCTCGGGAAACGCATTGCCTTCCAACAGCAACGGTACCGACAGTATGCCCGCCAGCGTCACGGCCCCGCGTACCCCACCGACCGTCAGCAGCCAGCAGGATCGCGCGGTCGGCACTTGTGTCATCTCGCCCCTGCCGCGCCAGCGTCGCAGCAGAACAGACAAGCGCCAGATGCTCTGCACCCAGACGAAGCGCAACACCAGCAGCACCAGAAAGATGGCGACCACGTCCAGGCAACGGTAGAGCAGCGTCGGCCACAATGACGTTTCATGACTGGCCACGGCCTTGATGATGTCCGGCAGTTGCAAGCCCAGCAGCAGGAAGATCAAACCGTTGAAGGCAAACTCCAGCAGCGACCATACGCTGCGATTGAGCAATCGGGTGCTGGTCTGGCGTGGCAGCAGGTCGAGCCAGCTCTGCATCATCCCCGCCGCCACGGCGGACAGAATGCCGGATGCGCCGAGACGTTCAGCCACCACATAAGCGGCGAACGGCAGCAGCAACATGAACACCACATGAGTCGCTGGATCATCCCAGCCGCGAGCGATCATCCATGAGCGCAGTTGTCCCACCAGCCAGCTCAATGCGACGCCGACGGCCAGGCCGCCGACCGCCACCAACACGAAGGTCACGCTGGCGTTGGCCAGCGAGAAAACGCCTGTAACCGCTGCCGCCAACGCAAATTTGAACGTCACCAGGCCCGAGGCATCGTTCATCAACGCCTCGCCCTGCAACATGTGCATCAGCGGCGTCGGCAGACGATCCCGGGAGATGGCCGAGACGGCCACGGCATCCGTGGGCGACAACACCGCCGCCAAGGCAAACGCCACCGGCAACGGAATGCTGGGTAACAACCAGTGAATGAAGTAGCCGGCGCCAACCACGGTGAACAGCACCAGCCCCACCGCCAGTGTCAGGATCGGCCCGCGCAGGCGCCAAAGCTCACGCTTGGGCATCCGCCAGCCATCGGAAAACAACAGCGGCGGCAGAAACAGGAAGAGGAACAGCTCGGGATCCAAGGCCACATGCAGACCCAGCGTCGGCCAGGCCAGCAAGGCACCCGCGCCAATCTGTACCAGCGGCAATGGCAGCGGGATCACCCGTCCGATCAGGCGTGAAACGCCGACCAGCATCAACAGGATCAGGACGGTGTAGGCGGTTTGCATAAAGCGCGGGTTCCCAGGCAATCGACAGCATTGAAGTGCCATATTAGCCGCTTAGACTGCGGGCTGGCCGTTGCACTAATGTCGCACGCTCTCGCGACCGACATTACACCCTGCGGCAGCAAGCTCGCGGCCACAGGGTTTTGGGTTTTAACTCAAGGGTCATGGCATAATCCGTCACCTTTAATTTCCAGCACCTGCAAAGGGGGCAATTCCTTGACCGTTTCAAGCAAAACGTTGCACCTTTTCGGCATCAAAGCCTGCGACACCATGAAAAAGGCGCGCACCTGGCTCGATGAACACGCTGTCAGCTATGACTTTCATGATTACAAGACGGCCGGAATCGACCGTGAACACCTGACCCAATGGTGCGACGAGCACGGTTGGCAAGTGGTGTTGAACCGTGCAGGCACGACCTTTCGCAAGCTCGACGACGAACGCAAAGCCGATCTCGACCAGCGCAAAGCCATCGAACTGATGCTCGCACAACCCTCGATGATCAAGCGCCCGGTGCTTGATCTCGGTGACCGAACCCTGATTGGCTTCAAGCCAGATATCTACGCGGCAGCGCTCAAGTAAGCAGCCCGTTCCATTTTGTTAGAGGTATCAACATGTCCACTACTCCGTTCAGCCTGGCCTTTGGTGTCGGCACTCAAAACCGTCAAGGCGCATGGCTGGAAGTGTTTTACGCGCAGCCGCTGCTCAATCCATCGGCTGAACTGGTCGCTGCGATCGCACCGGTCCTGGGTTACACCGAAGGCAACCAGGCCATCGCATTCAGCACTGCCCAGGCCTCGCAACTGGCCGAAGCGCTCAAAAGCGTCGACGCTGCACAAGCCGCGCTGCTGACCCGTCTGGCCGAGAGCCACAAGCCGCTGGTCGCCACTATCCTGGCCGAAGATGCTCAACTGACCTCCACGCCTGAGGCTTACCTCAAGCTGCACCTGCTGTCCCATCGTCTGGTCAAGCCGCACGGCCTGAACCTGGCCGGTGTGTTCCCGCTGCTGCCGAACGTGGCCTGGACCAGCCAGGGCGCGATCGACCTGGCCGAACTGGCCGAGCATCAACTGGAAGCCCGCCTGCGCGGCGAGCTGCTGGAAGTGTTCTCGGTGGACAAGTTCCCGAAAATGACCGACTACGTGGTACCGGCCGGCGTGCGTATCGCTGACGCGGCGCGTATTCGTCTGGGCGCATACGTGGGCGAAGGCACCACCGTGATGCACGAAGGTTTCGTCAACTTCAACGCAGGCACCGAAGGCCCGGGCATGATCGAAGGCCGTGTATCGGCTGGCGTGTTCGTCGGCAAGGGTTCGGACCTGGGCGGCGGTTGCTCGACCATGGGCACCCTGTCGGGCGGCGGCAATATCGTGATCAAGGTCGGCGAAGGCTGCCTGATCGGCGCCAACGCCGGTATCGGCATCCCGTTGGGCGATCGCAACACCGTTGAGTCGGGCCTGTACGTGACCGCTGGCACCAAAGTGGCACTGCTGGACGAAAAAAATCAGCTGGTCAAGGTCGTGAAGGCCCGTGAACTGGCCGGTCAACCTGACCTGCTGTTCCGCCGCAACTCGGAAACCGGCGCAGTGGAATGCAAAACCCACAAATCGGCGATCGAACTGAACGAAGCGCTGCACGCTCACAACTAAGCGTCGAATGACCCAATGTGGGAGCGACCAGGCTCGCTCCCACAGGGTTTGGCGTACATCCGCCCATGTTTAACAGGGCCCGATAGCATGTTGATTCGCTCTCCCTGGCGCGCCGATTTCCCGGCCATCGCCGCTCTGCAACGGCAAGACCAGACGTATCTGGACAACGCCGCCACCACGCAAAAACCTCAAGCCCTGCTGGATGCCCTGGCGCATTACTACGCCAATGGCGCGGCCAACGTGCATCGGGCGCAACATTTGCCCGGCGCCCACGCCACCCAGGCGTTCGAGGCCAGCCGCAGCAAGGTCGCCCACTGGCTGAATGCCGGCGACTGCGGGCAAATCATCTTCACCCACGGCGCGACTTCCGCGCTGAACCTCCTGGCTTATGGCCTCGAGCACTTATTCAATCCAGGCGATGAAATTGTCATCAGCGCCCTGGAGCATCACGCCAACCTGCTGCCGTGGCAGCAACTGGCGCACCGTCGCGATTTGAAACTGGTGATTCTGCCTCTGGACGGCGACGGTTTGATTGACCTCGATGCCGCCACGCAATTGATCAATCCACGTACCCGCTTGCTCGCAGTCAGTCAGCTGTCCAACGTGCTCGGCGCCTGGCAGCCGTTGCCGGCGCTGCTGGCGATGGCCAAGGCACATGACGCCTTGACCGTGATCGACGGTGCTCAAGGCGTGGTTCATGGCCGCCATGACGTGCAGGCGCTGGGTTGCGACTTCTATGTGTTTTCCAGCCACAAGCTGTATGGCCCTGACGGTTTAGGCGTGTTGTTCGGGCGCAATGATGCGCTTAAACAACTGCGTCACTGGCAGTTTGGCGGCGAAATGGTGATGGATGCGGATTACCAGAGCGCACGCTTTCGCCCTGCCCCGCTGGGTTTCGAGGCCGGGACGCCGCCGATTGCCAGTGTGATTGGCCTGGGGGCGACGCTGGATTATCTGGCGGGGCTCGATCAGGACGCGGTGTGCGCCCATGAAGCGGCGCTGCATGACTATTTATTGAAAGGTCTTGAAGCCCGCAAAGGCATTCGACTGCTCGGCAAGCCGCAGCTGGCATTGGCCAGTTTTGTCGTCGAGGGTGTGCATAACTCTGATCTGGCGCATTTGCTCACGGAACAGGGGATCGCCGTTCGCGCCGGTCATCACTGCGCCATGCCGCTACTGAAAAGCTTTGAGCTGGCCGGGGCGATCCGGGTGTCGTTGGCGCTGTACAACGATTCCGAAGACCTGGAACGGTTTTTCGAGGCGCTGGATCAGGCCCTGGAGTTGCTGCGATGAGCTTGCCCGCCGAGGCCGTTACGGCGCTGGAGACTTTTCAGAATGCCTCCAGCTGGGAGCAACGCGCGCGATTGCTGATGCAATGGGGCGAGCGCCTGCCGGCGTTGAGCGCGGTGGATAAAGTCGACGCCAATCGTGTGCATGGCTGTGAAAGCCAGGTGTGGCTGGTGGGCTCGTTGGAGGACGGTCACTGGCAGTTCGCGGCGAGCAGCGATGCGCGGCTGATTCGCGGGTTGGTGGCGTTGCTGCTGGCGAGGGTCAACGGTTTGTCGGCGGCTGAGCTGCGGCAGGTGGATTTGCCGGAGTGGTTCAATCAGCTTGGGCTTTCGCGGCAACTCTCGCCTTCGCGCAGCAATGGCCTCAATGCCGTGCTTCAGCGGATGAATGAGTTGGCTGGTTAATCGCCATCGCGGGCCAAGCCCGCTCCCACAGGGTCGGAGGTGTACTCAAGAGGCGTGTACGACCCGAATCCTGTGGGAGCGGGCTTGCCCGCGAAGAGGCCGTCAGCAGCTACATTAAACCTGAGGTTTGATCCGATCCGAAGGGCGCCGCACACCCGCCACAATCTTATCCACAGCCTTGGTCGCCGCGACCATGCCAAACGTCGCCGTCACCATCATCACCGCACCAAACCCGCCTGCACAGTCGAGCTTCACGCCGTCTCCGACAAAACTCTTCTGCAAACAGATGCTGCCGTCAGGTTTCGGGTAGCGCAGTTGTTCGGTGGAAAACACGCACGGCACGCTGTAATGGCGCGTCACGGTGCGGGAGAAGTTGTAGTCGCGGCGCAACGTCGAGCGCACTTTCGAGGCCAGCGGATCGTTGAACGTGCGGTTCAAGTCGCAGACCTGGATCAGCGTCGGGTCGATCTGACCGCCCGCGCCACCGGTAGTGATGATCTGAATCTTGCGGCGCTTGCACCAGGCAATCAGCGCGGCCTTGGCATTCACACTGTCGATGCAGTCGATCACGCAATCGATGTTCGGCGTGATGTACTCGGCCATGGTCTCGCGGGTGACGAAATCGGCCACCGCGTGCACCGTGCAATCTGGGTTGATCCCACGCAAACGCTCGGCCATCACCTCGACCTTGGGCTTGCCGACGGTGCTGTCCAGCGCGTGCAGCTGACGGTTGGCGTTGCTGACGCAAACGTCGTCCAGGTCAAACAGTGAAATCTCGCCAACGCCGCACCGCGCAACCGCTTCTGCCGCCCAGGAACCGACGCCACCGACGCCGACAATCGCCACATGGGCGGCGCGCAGGCGCTCAAGGCCTTCGATGCCATACAAGCGGGCGATGCCGGCAAACCGCGGATCTTCTGTACTCATGACCATTACCCCAAAAACCGGCGCGCATTATAGGGCTACGCAGCCACAAGTTCTAAGCTACAAGCGACAAGTGTAAGAACTTATGTGAAAGCCGGTTGCCCAACGTCAGGCTTTTCCCTGCCTGCTGTACGGTAAGTGAAAGCACGGTGTAGGATGCGCGCCCCTTGGCCAACAGCCGACCGTTCCTTCGTTCCACTGCCTTTGGAACCTGAAATAGCTATGTCATCGCGTAAATTTGGACTCAACCTGGTCGTGGTGCTCGCCATCGCAGCCTTGTTTACCGGCTTCTGGGCGCTGATCAACCGCCCGGTCACCGCCCCCAACTGGCCCGAACAGATCTCCGGTTTTTCGTACTCGCCGTTCCAACAAGGCCAGTACCCACAGAAAGACCAATACCCGACCGACGATGAAATGCGTCGTGACCTGGAGATCATGAGCAAGCTGACGGATAACATCCGTACTTACTCGGTTGACGGCACCCTGCAAGACATTCCCAAACTGGCCGAAGAGTTCGGCTTGCGGGTAACGCTGGGGATCTGGATCAGCCCGGACCAGGAACGCAACGAACGCGAGATCACCCGCGCTATCGAAATTGCCAACTCCTCCCGCAGCGTGGTTCGCGTGGTGGTCGGTAACGAGGCGATCTTCCGTAAGGAAATCACCGCCAAGGACCTTAGCGTGATCCTCGATCGCGTCCGCGCAGCCGTGAAGGTGCCGGTGACTACGTCCGAGCAGTGGCACGTCTGGGAAGAACACCCGGAACTGGCCAAGCACGTCGACCTGATCGCCGCCCACGTACTGCCCTACTGGGAATTTGTCCCGGTGGACAAGGCCGGCCAATTCGTTCTCGACCGCGCTCGCGACCTGAAAAAAATGTTCCCGAAAAAACCGCTGCTGCTCTCGGAGGTTGGCTGGCCGAGCAACGGCCGCATGCGTGGCGGCACCGATGCGAGCCCGGCGGATCAGGCGATCTACCTGCGCACATTGGTCAACAAACTCAATCGCCAGGGCTTCAACTACTTCGTGATCGAAGCGTTTGACCAGCCGTGGAAAGCCAGCGACGAAGGTTCTGTGGGCGCTTATTGGGGCGTGTTCAACGCGGCCCGCCAGCAGAAATTCAACTTCGAAGGCCCGGTGGTCGCGATCCCGCAATGGCGCGTGCTGGCCATCGGTTCGGCGGTGTTGGCCTTGCTGTCCCTGACGTTGCTGATGATTGACGGCTCGGCACTGCGTCAACGCGGTCGCACCTTTCTTACCTTTATCGCGTTCCTTTGCGGTTCGGTATTGGTGTGGATCGGTTACGACTACAGCCAGCAATACAGCACCTGGTTCAGCCTGACGGTGGGTTTCCTGCTCGCCCTCGGCGCACTTGGGGTCTTTATCGTTCTGCTGACCGAGGCGCATGAGCTGGCCGAAGCGGTCTGGACCCACAAGCGTCGGCGCGAATTCCTGCCGGTGGTGGGCGATTCGGACTACCGACCGAAAGTCTCGATTCATGTGCCGTGCTACAACGAGCCGCCGGAGATGGTCAAACAGACCCTCAACGCCCTGGCCAATCTCGACTATCCGGATTTCGAAGTCCTGATCATCGACAACAACACCAAGGACCCGGCGGTCTGGGAACCGGTGCGCGATTACTGCGAAACCCTCGGCCCGCGCTTCAAGTTCTTCCACGTTGCACCGCTGGCCGGTTTCAAGGGTGGCGCGCTCAATTACCTGATTCCGCACACCGCCAAGGATGCCGAAGTCATCGCGGTGATCGACTCGGACTACTGCGTCGACCCGAACTGGCTCAAGCACATGGTGCCGCACTTCGCCGACCCGAAAATCGCCGTGGTGCAGTCGCCACAGGATTATCGCGACCAGAACGAAAGCACCTTCAAAAAGCTCTGCTACGCGGAATACAAAGGCTTCTTCCACATCGGCATGGTCACCCGCAACGACCGTGACGCGATCATCCAGCACGGCACCATGACCATGACCCGGCGCTCGGTGCTCGAAGAACTCGGCTGGGCCGACTGGTGCATCTG
The DNA here is from genome assembly GCF_900103875.1 of Pseudomonas arsenicoxydans. Classification (NCBI taxonomy): domain Bacteria; kingdom Pseudomonadati; phylum Pseudomonadota; class Gammaproteobacteria; order Pseudomonadales; family Pseudomonadaceae; genus Pseudomonas; species Pseudomonas arsenicoxydans. Next base: position 6,291,690 of record NZ_LT629705.1, read on the forward strand.
TGAAGATGCCGAGTTGGGTCTGCGCGTGTTCGAGAAAGGCCTGTCGGCGGCGTATTACCACACCAGCTACGGCAAAGGCCTGATGCCCGATACCTTTATCGACTTCAAGAAACAGCGTTTCCGCTGGGCCTATGGTGCGATTCAGATCATCAAGCGTCACACCGCCAGCTTGCTGCGCGGCAAGGGTACCGAACTGACCCGTGGCCAGCGTTACCACTTCCTCGCGGGCTGGTTGCCGTGGGTCGCGGACGGCATGAACATCTTCTTCACTGTCGGCGCGTTGTTGTGGTCGGCGGCGATGATCATCGTGCCGCAGCGGGTCGATCCGCCGTTGCTGATTTTCGCGATCCCGCCATTGGCGCTGTTCGTGTTCAAGGTCGGCAAGATCATCTTCCTCTACCGTCGCGCGGTCGGGGTCAACCTCAAGGATGCGTTCTGCGCGGCACTGGCCGGGCTGGCGTTGTCGCACACCATCGCCAAAGCGGTGCTGTACGGCTTCTTCACCAGCAGCATTCCGTTCTTCCGCACACCGAAAAACGCCGATAACCACGGCTTCTGGGTGGCGATTTCGGAAGCGCGTGAAGAGGTGTTCATCATGCTGCTGTTGTGGGGCGCGGCACTGGGGATCTTCCTGGTGAACGGGTTGCCGAGCAACGACATGCGTTTCTGGGTGACCATGTTGCTGGTGCAATCGCTGCCGTACCTGGCGGCGCTGATCATGGCGTTCCTGTCTTCGCTGCCCAAACCGGCGGTCGAAGCAGAGACGGCGCCAGCGGTCTAAATCTTTGCAGATGCACTAAACGGCGGCCAATGGCCGCCGTTTTGCTTTAAGATAACCGCCATTTTGCAGCCCTTGCGCCCAATGGCCTGCCCCAATACCGGTGGGAGCGAGCCTGATCGCGATGCAGGCGATGAGGTTTGTCATACGGACCGTGTCATCGTTCATCGCGAGCAGGCTCGCTCCCACATTAAAAGCTTCCGGAGTTTTCCATGACGGCCCACGCCGACCTTTCGCCGACCCTTCAACTCGCCATCGACCTGATCCGCCGTCCGTCCGTGACCCCGGTCGACGCCGATTGCCAGAAGCAGATGATGCAGCGCCTGGGCGATGCCGGTTTCAATCTGGAACCGATGCGCATCGAAGATGTGGATAACTTCTGGGCGACCCACGGCAAACACGACGGCCCGGTATTGTGCTTCGCCGGCCACACCGACGTGGTGCCGACCGGCCCGGTGACCGCCTGGCAGATCGACCCGTTCGACGCTCTGATCGATGAACACGGCATGCTCTGCGGCCGTGGCGCCGCGGACATGAAAGGCAGCCTGGCCTCGATGACCGTGGCAGCCGAGCGCTTTGTCGCCGACTACCCGGATCACAAAGGCAAGGTCGCATTCCTGATCACCAGCGACGAAGAAGGCCCGGCGCACCACGGCACCAAGGCTGTGGTCGAGCGCCTCGCGGCGCGCAAGGAGCGTCTGGACTGGTGCATCGTCGGCGAACCGTCGAGCACCACGCTGGTGGGCGATGTGGTCAAGAACGGTCGTCGTGGCTCCCTCGGCGCCAAGCTGACCGTACGCGGCGTGCAAGGTCACGTGGCGTACCCTCACCTCGCCAAGAACCCGATCCACCTCGCGGCTCCGGCGCTGGCCGAACTGGCTGTCGAGCACTGGGATCACGGTAACGATTTCTTCCCGCCGACCAGCTTCCAGATCTCCAACGTCAATTCCGGCACCGGCGCGACCAACGTCATCCCGGGCGACCTGGTGGCGGTGTTCAACTTCCGCTTCTCCACCGAATCCACCGTTGAAGGCCTGCAAAAGCGCGTTGCCGACATCCTCGACAAACATGGCCTGGACTGGCACATCGACTGGGCGCTGTCCGGCCTTCCGTTCCTGACCGAGCCGGGCGCGCTGCTCGATGCCGTGGCCTCGAGCATCAAGGATGTCACCGGTCGCGAAACCAAGGCTTCCACCAGCGGTGGCACTTCCGACGGGCGCTTCATTGCGACCATGGGCACACAAGTGGTTGAACTGGGCCCGGTCAACGCGACGATTCACCAGGTCAACGAACGTGTACTGGCCGCCGACCTCGACGTGCTGACCGAAATCTACTACCAGACCCTGATCAAGTTGCTCGCCTGATGCTGGCCTGCCCGATCTGCAACGAACCGCTGAACGCGGTGGACAACGGCGTGGCCTGCCCCGCCGGGCACCGTTTCGACCGTGCGCGCCAGGGTTACCTGAACCTGTTGCCGGTGCAGCACAAAAACAGCCGCGACCCTGGGGATAACCTGGCGATGGTCGAAGCGCGCCGCGACTTCCTGAACGCCGGCCATTACGCGCCGGTGGCCAAGCGTCTGGCGGAACTGGCGGCGCAGTACGCGCCGCAGCGCTGGCTCGACATCGGTTGTGGCGAGGGTTACTACACCGCACAAATCGCCGAGGCTTTGCCGAACGCTGACGGTTACGCGCTGGATATTTCCCGGGAAGCGGTCAAACGCGCCTGCAAGCGCAATCCGCAACTGACCTGGTTGATTGCCAGTATGGCGCGGGTGCCGTTGGCGTCCGGCAGTTGCCAGTTTCTGGCCAGTGTCTTCAGCCCGTTGGACTGGGAAGAAGCCAAGCGCTTGCTCAGCCCGGGTGGCGGCTTGATGAAAGTCGGGCCCACCAGCGGTCATCTGATGGAGTTGCGCGAGCGGCTTTACGACGAAGTCCGCGAGTACACCGACGACAAGCACCTGGCCTTGGTTCCCGAAGGCATGACGCTGCAACACAGCGAAACCCTGGAGTTCAAACTGACGCTGGAAAAGGGTCAGGACCGGGCGAACCTGTTGGCCATGACGCCTCACGGCTGGCGCGCCAGTGCCGAACGCCGGGCGGCGGTGATCGAACAGGCCGAGCCGTTCGAGGTCACTGTTTCGATGCGCTACGATTATTTCGTACTTCAATAATTTTTGGTGTCGAGCAAACGCTCGAGGCCGGCTAAATCCGCGAATGGATTTTTCAAGACCGCAGTGAGGACATCCATGCGCCAACCCGATATCGAGATTTACCTGAAAGACGCCGACGTCGACTACAAGGCCATTGCGGCCTGGCTCGGCGAGGCCTTGGGCCCGTGCACCGACTGGGTCCAGAAAGGTCAGACTTACAAGTGCAAGGCCGGCAACGTGCCCGTCACTTGGCTGCCAAAGGCAGTAGGTAAATGGAACAGCCTGTACCTGGAAAGCGATCAAACGCCGTGGGACGACGACATCGCCTGCGCCCGCGCAGCCTTTGCTGCACTGAACGTTGAAGTGCGCTGCGCGCCGGGGACGTGGATCGAGGAAGAAGGTGAAGAAACGGCGGACCGCTGGATGCGCATCAGCGCCGATGGTGAAGAAGAAATCACCTGGAAAACCACCTGACACTGATCATTCCCACGCTCTGCGTGGGAATGCTTCAACGGACGCTCTGCGTCCGTATATGGACTCCTCCTCGTTGCAAGCCTCCTTTACTTTGGCGCCCGTGCCGACTGCACACGTATATTCGGCCTCTGACTTTGGCATCGATTCGATGCAGGGCCATGATGGGCTATTCGCGCGTCGGCTCCCAATCGCTTCTACGTGCTTTGCGCACCTGGACACTTGAGGGTTTTGCCGACGCCGGTTCGACCGGTTTGCCATTGCTCGGGTTGCTTCGCAATCGTGGTGTAGGGTGCTTCTCCCGGGATGAATAGGTCAGGCTACTGCTCGATCCGGTTGGTAATCAGTGCCGTTGCGCAGCATCGCCCAAGCCATGCGTGCAGTTTTGTTAGCCAGTGCGATAGCGGCCACGTTGGGATGTGAGCGCTCGGCTAAACGGACAGCCCACTGGCTAAGTCGATCGTCTTTGAATTTGGCTGTGCGCAGTGCCGAGCGCGCACCGTGGATCATCAGAGTTCGCAGATAAGCATCCCCGCGTTTGCTAATGCCAAGCAGTCGATCCTTGCCGCCAGAGCTGTGTTGCTTTGGCGTCAGCCCTAGCGAGGCGGCCAGTTGTCGGCCATTGTCAAACTGGCTGGCATCACCGATGGCAGCAACAAGTGCGGTGGAAATCATCGGGCCGACGCCACGCAGCTGTTGCAAACGGGCGGCCGCTGGGTCACTTGCCGCGATCGCTGATATCTCGCCATCGAGTTCTCTCACGCGGTCATCAAGTGCTCGCAGGTCGTCCCACAAACCGTTCAGCAGACGACGAAAGCGTGCCGTCAAACCATTATCGGCATCTTCTAGCCAGCACGGTATTGCACGACGCAGCATCAGTAACTCCTTCGGCGCTACGAGGCCGTACTCGGCGACCAGCCCACGAATCTGATTGGCTTTGGCCGTCCGTTGTTCGATTAAGCCGGCCCGGATGCGATGCGTCGCTTGGATATCCTGTTGCTCGATGGTCTTGACGGCGACGAAGCGCATGCTGGGACGGCTCATCGCCTCACAGATTGCCTCAGCATCGTTGGCATCGTTTTTGTTGCTCTTGACGTACGGCTTGACGAACTGCGGCGCGATCAGCCTCACTCGAAATCCGCGTGCCTGTAGCTGCCGCGCCCAATGGTGCGCACCGCCACAACTTTCCATGCCGATCTCGCAGCCGGGTTCGATCTTTTCCAGCACCGTTTGTAGCCAGCGATCGCGAGATAAACGCTGCCGCCAGATGGGCTGCTCATGACGATCCACTCCGTGAATCTGAAACACGTTCTTGGCCAGGTCGACCCCAATGCGCATAAGCTTCATGTGTGGACTCCTTCTCACTGTTGACTGTGGTTCGCACCTTCAGTCTGGCACTCAAGATGCCGAGGTGAGGAGGAGTCCATCCCATTGCTTCTGGGACGCGGAGCGTCCCGGGCTGCATTCCCACGCAGAGCGTGGGAACGATCCTTAATAGGTTACAGCCCCACCACATCCTCAGCCTGCAAGCCCTTCTCGCCGGTCACCACGCCATATTCAACCTGCTGACCTTCAGCCAGCGAACGATGCCCTTCGCCGCGGATCGCGCGGTAATGCACGAACACGTCCACCCCGTCCTCGCGTTGAATAAACCCATAACCCTTGGCGTCGTTGAACCACTTCACATTGCCGGTTTCGCGCGTTGCCATTTCAGTACCCCCTTGTTTTTATTTTGAACGGCCGAGTATATGACAGCCGCCAAAACTCTCAACTCAAGTTTACTTAGCCGCTTTTTTGCCGATTTTAAGCGAATACGGCACACTATCGGCCGCCCGAGCAATTGCTCGGTTTTACTCACTCAAGCAGAAGCCGTATGACCCGCTCCCCGTTCCGCCGTCTTGTGTTTGGCACCTTGCGCCGACTGCTGTACCTCTGGGTTCGCTCGGAGACGATCAATCAGTCGTCGTTCACCCTCAACCTCGACCGCAGCCGTCCGGTGTTCTACGTCCTGCAAAACCCTTCGCTGACCGACCTGGCCGTGGTCGACACCGAATGCACCAAGGCGGGCCTGCCTCGCCCGGTACTGCCGGTCTCGGTGGGCAACCTGGTGGAACCCGGCGCGTTCTTTTACCTGACACCGGAGCCCGACTGGCTCGGCCGCCAGGACAAACGCGGCGCCCCTCCGACCTTGACCCGACTGGTCAGCGCCCTGAGCCAGAACGCGGCCGAAGACGCACAGATCATTCCGGTCAGCGTGTTCTGGGGCCAGTCGCCGGACAGCGAATCGAGCCCGTGGAAACTGCTGTTCGCCGATAGCTGGGCCGTGACCGGTCGCCTGCGTCGGTTGCTCAGCATCATCGTCCTGGGACGCAAGACTCGCGTGCAGTTCTCCGCACCGATTCACCTGCGTGAGCTGATCGATCACAACAAGGGCCACGAGCGCACCGTGCGCATGGCCCAGCGGATCCTGCGGGTGCACTTCCGCAACCTCAAAGCCGCGGTGATCGGCCCGGACATTTCCCACCGTCGCAACCTGGTCAAAGGCCTGCTCAATCAACCGTTGGTCAAGCAGGCGATCCTCGAAGAAGCCGAGCGCGAAAACATCTCCCTGGACAAAGCCAAGGCCCAGGCTTTGCGCTATGGCAACGAGATTGCCTCGGACTACACCTACACCGCGATCCGCTTCCTGGAAGTGGTGCTGAGCTGGTTCTGGAACAAGATCTACGACGGCATCAAGGTCAATCACATCGAAGGGGTGCAGAACGTCGCCCAGGGTCACGAAGTGATCTACGTGCCGTGTCACCGCAGCCACATCGACTACTTGCTGCTCTCGTACCTGCTGTTCCGCAACGGCCTGACCCCGCCGCACGTCGCCGCCGGGATCAACCTCAACATGCCGGTGATCGGCAGCCTGTTGCGCCGTGGCGGTGCGTTCTTCATGCGCCGCACATTCAAGGGCAACCCGCTGTACACCTCGGTGTTCAACGAATACCTGCACACGTTGTTCACCAAAGGTTTCCCGGTCGAATATTTCGTCGAGGGCGGCCGTTCGCGCACCGGGCGCATGCTGCAACCGAAAACCGGGATGCTGGCGATCACCCTGCGCAGCTTCCTGCGTTCGTCGCGCATGCCGATCGTGTTCATTCCGGTGTACATCGGCTACGAACGAGTACTCGAAGGCCGGACTTACCTCGGCGAACTGCGTGGGGCGACCAAGAAGAAAGAATCGATCTTCGATATTTTCAAAGTTATCGGCGCCCTCAAGCAGCGGTTCGGCCAAGTGGCGGTGAACTTCGGCGAGCCGATCAAACTGGCGGAATTCCTCGACAGCGAACAGCCAGACTGGCGCCAACAGGAACTGGGTCCGCAGTTCAAACCGGCGTGGCTCACCGAAACCACCAATCGCCTCGGCGAGAAAGTCGCGCAGCACCTGAACGAAGCGGCGGCGATCAACCCGGTCAACCTTGTGGCGCTGGCCTTGCTGTCCACCAGCCGCCTGGCGCTGGATGATCGCGCCATGGCGCGGGTGCTCGATCTGTATCTGGCGCTGTTGCGCAAAGTCCCTTATTCGCCGCACACCACGTTGCCGGAAGGTGATGGTCGCGCGCTGATCGAGCATGTGAAGGACATGGACCTGCTGTCGGAACAGAGTGATGCCTTGGGCAAAATCCTGTATCTGGGCGAGCAGAACGCCGTCCTGATGACCTACTACCGCAACAACGTGCTGCACATCTTCGCCCTGCCGTCGCTACTGGCGAGTTTCTTCCAGAGCGCGTCGCGCATGAGCCGCGAGCAAATCCTGCGCTACACCCGCGCGCTCTATCCATACCTGCAATCGGAACTGTTCATTCGCTGGTCGCTGGACGAACTGGATGGCGTGATCGATCAATGGCTGCAAGCGTTCGTCGAACAAGGCCTGCTGCGTTTCGAGAACGACGTCTACCTGCGTCCGGCGCCAAGCTCGCGACATTTCGTGTTGTTGACCTTGCTGTCGAAAAGCATCGCCCAGACCTTGCAGCGTTTCTACATGACGGTTTCGCTGTTGCTCAACAGCGGCCAGAACAGCATCAGCGCCGAAGAACTGGAAGACCTGTGCACCGTCATGGCCCAGCGCCTGTCGATCCTGCATGGCTTGAACGCCCCGGAGTTCTTCGACAAAAGCCTGTTCAGACACTTCATCCAAACGATGCTGGACCTTGATGTGCTCAAGCGTGACGAAGCGGGCAAGTTGAGCTATCACGAACTGCTGGGTGAACTGGCTGAAGGGGTGGCCAAACGGGTACTTCCAGCGGAGATTCGATTGTCGATCCGTCAAGTGGCGCTGCACCGCAGCGAAGATGCGGCGGATCAGGCTTAGTTAATCCGCCTGCAACTTCCAGACAACAACTAAAAGAACAGTGGTGTTCTTTTAGTTGTTAAGGCATGAACTAATACAAACCCACTTAAAACAATCACGATAAGGACATCGCGATGAATACTGCCAAAAGCACGGATCGATATGTCACGCTGACATTTAGTTTACCCGACGACTATTTACCTCCTGAAGGGGGTGAAGGCGAAACGCGGATTAGCGTCTATACCGCGAACACTACGCCGCCGATCAACGTGACAACATCAAACATCCCCGTCTTGCACAGCGGACGCTGGAACTTTTATTTTGCACATAATTATTCCGATATCAGCGTTAAATACCTAATCACTGTCAACATGACTCATAACGGTATCCCACTGTTGATTGACCTGGATTACTTCGTGATCGTCCATGCTGCGCCGCACCGACAAATCGTGCATCTGAGCCCAGTCGGGCGCCTTTACATTCAGGCGCAAACGCCGCAGGTAGTTAAGCCTGAACAAGCGGTGACCATTGTGGCGCATGAGCACGACGACACGAATGCGCAACTGACCCGAATACATATCAGCGAACAGATGGCTGAGTCGTTTTACCTGGAATACGATCCGGACACCGTTATCCCCGGAAAACGCTATACCCTGACCGGCATTGAAAACCACTATCGCAATACGATCGAGGTCTACCCTCGTGACGTTGTATTAAAACCTCCATGCCGTACAGCTTGACGGCAGCGCCCCGTGACCACTGATAATTCGCGTCGATGCCGTCCGTTAATTTCCTCTTTTGTACAAGGAAGCTGCCATGCTCCGCCCTACCCTTCGCTTTGCCAGCCTCTGTGCAGGCTTGATGATCTCCGCCAGCGCGCTGGCGCTGTCGCTCACTGACCTGTCGCAAAAAGACGCCACCGGCGGTCTCAAGGATGCCTTGACTCAAGGTGCGCAACTGGCCGTCAAACAACTCGGTACACCGGGCGGGTTCAGCAACAACCCGGACGTGAAAATCGAACTGCCGGGCAAACTGGGCAAAGTCGCCAGTAAAATGAAGCAGTTCGGTATGGGCGATCAGGTCACTGAGCTGGAAACCAGCATGAACAAAGCCGCTGAAACCGCTGTGACCCAGGCGCAGCCGATCCTTGTGGATGCGGTCAAGAAGATGAGTGTCGACGATGCCAAAGGCATTCTCAGCGGCGGTAACGACTCGGCAACTCAGTACCTGAGCAAAACCAGCCGCGAACAGATCCGCCTCAAGTTCCTGCCGATCGTGAAGCAAGCCACCGATCAGGTTGGCCTGGCCAAGCAATACAACACGTTTGCCGGTCAGGCAGCGACCATGGGCGTGCTGGATACCAAGAACGCCAACATCGAGAGCTACGTCACCGAGCAGGCATTGAACGGCTTGTTCGAGATGATCGGCAAACAGGAACAAACCATCCGCCAGAACCCGGCTGCTGCAGCGACGAGTTTGGCGAAGAAGGTGTTTGGTACGCTTTAACCTTCAACCCTGATCCTGTGGGAACGAGCCTGCTCCCGCAGAAATCAGGTCGTCGATGCAGCACGTAGAAAGAAAACCCACTCGCGTCCCATCTTCCTTTTCTCGAACACGTTCAACTCAACCAGCCCGTTTAACGTGGCTGACGCTGTGCCGTACGAGCAGTCCAGATTTTCCTTCACGTTGAAGGCCGTAAACTCCTTCGCCATCCCGCTTTTGGCTACGTGGTAAATAGCGCGCTGCTTTTCGGTCAATCGATCGAAAAATCCGGATTCTGTCAGCCAGCGATCAAAAAGCTCCGTATACGCCAGACTTTTCCGATAGGCCTCAGTAAAACCACTGACAGCGCGCAAAATCACTGAACACTGAAAGTCGATGAAATACGTCAGGTCCAAATCATCAGCCTCGGTATTGAGATAAGACCGGCCATACTTCACCGGCGCATTGCGTAGCAAAATGCTGATCGCGATGTAGCGAAACGCCGAAAAATCATTCTTGAACATGAACCAGTAGAACAGCGCCCGCGCGACTCGGCCGTTGCCATCACGAAAAGGATGCTCATAACCCAGAGCGAAATGCAGTGCGATGCCTTTGATCAAAGGATGGACGTAGCCCTCGCGTTCGGGATCGTCGTGCGACCGGTTGAGCCAGTTCGCCAGCACTTGTAATCGCGCCCCCAGCCCAGCCGCAGGTGGCGGCGTATGAACTGTGTTGCCTTCTCCGTCCTGCACGACCACATCGTCATTGGTTCTGAACGCCCCCGGAGAGTACTGCGCATCGTCGATACCTTCGACACCGACCCTGTGCATTGCCGTCATCAACTCAGCACTTAACGGCTCGTAGCGCTTTTCCCAAGCGAAGTTCATCATTTTGTAGTTGCCTACGACCATTCGCTCATCTGGAGTGCGCGGTTGGCGTTTGCGCTTAAGCATGTCCTTGGCCACCCGAGTGGTGGTTGCCGCACCTTCAAGCTGACTGCTACTGATGGCTTCGTCTTCGATCAGGTCATTGAGCAGATAACTGAAATGCGCATGCTCGACAATCTGGCTGGTCATGTACTCCAGCGAAGCCGTTGTGGCTTGTCGATCGACGGCCGAAATGGTTTTTTGCGCCAAGGGCGTCAGCACAAAGTTGCCCCACTGTGCTGGCTCGCCAAGTGGAAGAAGGCTTGAATACTGTGCGGTCCGGGCCTTCTTCACCAGCGCCCAGCACAGCCCCGGATCCATTCCTGGCGCCCAGCGGTAGCGTAACTCGTCGAATGGAAGATACCGTCCCTGATCATCCAGCGGTTTGAGCAAGGCGAGGTAGTCACAGAGGCGCTCTCTATGGGGTGTTTGTGCCAACAGGTCGAATACCCGGTCCGACCTCCCTGTCAGCACGGGTGGTTTTTTCATCATTGATGTCTCAAGCACTCATAAAACCGAGTCTTGAGTACAGCACTCAGACCTCGCTGACTCAATATCAGAGAGGTCCGAGATTATCGTAGGAAATCAGACCGGCTCTTTCTTGACCCTGAACCAGGCCGCATACAACGCCGGCAAAAACAGCAACGTCAGCGCTGTCGCCACGATCAACCCGCCCATGATCGCCACCGCCATCGGACCGAAGAATACGCTGCGCGATAACGGGATCATCGCCAGCACCGCCGCGAGTGCCGTCAGCACAATCGGCCGGAAGCGCCGCACCGTGGCTTCGATGATCGCCTGCCACGGCTTGAGCCCGGCCGCGATGTCCTGCTCGATCTGGTCCACCAGAATCACCGAGTTGCGCATGATCATGCCGGACAACGCGATGGTCCCAAGCATCGCCACGAAACCGAACGGCTGACGAAACACCATCAGGAACAGCGTCACGCCGATCAGGCCCAGCGGTGCTGTCAGAAACACCATCACCGTGCGTGAGAAACTGCGCAGTTGCAGCATCAGCAAAGTCAGCACCACCACGATGAACAACGGCACGCCGGCCTTCACCGAGTTCTGACCGCGGGCCGAGTCTTCCACCGTGCCGCCGACTTCCAGCAAGTAGCCGTCGGGTAATTCAGCACGCACCGGATCGAGGGTCGGCAGGATTTGTTGCACCAGGGTCGCCGGTTGTTCCTTGCCATAGATGTCGGCGCGAACGGTCACGTTCGGCAGGCGATTTCGGTGCCAGATAATGCCTTCTTCGAAACCGTATTCAAGGGTCGCAATCTGCGACAGCGCCACGCTGCGGCCGTTGTCGGTCGGCACCGCCAGGCTTGGCAGCAATGACAGTTCGGTGCGTTCATGCACGGTGCCGCGCAACAGAATCTCGATCAATTCGTTGTCTTCGCGAAACTGGCTGACGCTGGAACCGGTGAGGGAGCTTTGCAGGAACTTCGACAGGTTCGCCGTGCTCACGCCCAGCGCCCGGGCGCGGTCCTGATCAACGTTCAGATAAACGACTTTGCTCGGCTCTTCCCAGTCCAGATGGACGTTGGCCACGTGCGGATTCTCACGGACCTTGGCCGCCACTTTACGAGCCAATGCCCGGACTTCCTCGATGTGTTCACCGGTCACCCGGAACTGCACCGGATAGCCAACCGGCGGGCCGTTTTCAAGACGCGTGACCCGCGTGCGCAGGGCCGGGAATTGTTCGTTGAGGGTTTCGATCAGCCAGGTGCGCAGGGTTTCGCGCTCCTCGATGGTCTTGGCCAGGACGACAAACTGGGCGAAGCTCGCCGCCGGCAATTGCTGATCCAGCGGCAGGTAAAAGCGCGGCGATCCGGTGCCGACGTAGGCCACGTAGTTATCGATGCCGGCGTGATCCTTCAACAAGCCTTCAAGGCGTTTAACCTCGTCGGCGGTGTTGCTCAGTGACGCGCCTTCCGCAAGTTTCAGGTCGACCATCAATTCCAGTCGGCCCGAGGCCGGGAAAAACTGTTGTGGCACAAAACGGAACAGCACCACCGATGCGACAAACATCACCACGGTCAGGACGATCACTGTTTTGCGCCGACGCACGCACCACTCCACCAGGCGTCTGACACGCTGATAAAACGGTGTGCCGTAGGGATCAGGTTGATCGGTGCCATGTTTGGCGGCATGAATCTTAGCCAGATCCGGCAGGAGTTTTTCCCCCAGGTATGGCACAAAAACCACTGCGGCAATCCATGACGCCAACAGTGCAATGGTCACCACCTGAAAGATCGATCGGGTGTATTCGCCGGTGCCCGATTGCGCGGTAGCGATCGGCAAGAATCCGGCGGCGGTGATCAGTGTGCCGGTGAGCATCGGGAACGCGGTGCTGGTCCAGGCATAACTGGCCGCCTTGATGCGGTCGAAGCCCTGCTCCATTTTGATCGCCATCATTTCCACGGCGATGATCGCGTCGTCCACCAGCAAGCCCAACGCCAGCACCAACGCGCCGAGGGAAATCTTGTGCAGGCCGATACCCAGGTAATACATGCAGGCGAAAGTCATCGCCAACACCAGCGGAATCGCCAGCGCCACCACCATGCCGGTGCGCACACCGAGTGAGAAAAAACTCACCAGCAACACAATCGCCAGGGCTTCCACCAGCACCTGAACGAACTCGCCGACCCCGGTTTTCACCGCGGCGGGCTGATCGGAAACCTTGCGTAGCTGCATGCCGGCCGGGAGGTTTTTCTGGATGCGGTCGAACTCGATTTCCAGCGCCTTGCCCAGCACCAGAATATCGCCGCCGTCCTTCATCGCCACGGCCAGACCAATGGCGTTTTCCGCCATGAAACGCATGCGCGGTGCCGGTGGATCGTTGAACCCGCGACGCACATCGGCGACATCGGAAATGCGGAAGGTGCGATCTCCTACGCGGATCGGGAAGTTCTTGATCTCGTCGACTGTCTGAAAATTCCCTGAAACCCGTAGCTGCAATCGCTCGCTGGTGGTTTCAAAGAAACCGGCCGTGGACACCGCATTCTGCTCTTCGAGCGCTTGCTGCACCGCAGCCAATGGTAATCCGAGGGTCGCGAGCTTGACGTTGGATAGCTCGATCCAGATCTTCTCGTCCTGCAATCCGAGCAGGTCGACCTTGCCGACATCCTTGACCCGTTGCAGCTGGATCTGGATGCGGTCGGCGTAATCCTTGAGCACCGCGTAATCAAAACCGTCGCCAGTCAGCGCGTAGATATTGCCGAAGGTGGTGCCGAACTCATCGTTGAAAAACGGCCCTTGAATACCGGGCGGCAAGGTCTGGCGAATGTCGCTGATCTTCTTGCGAACCTGATACCAGAGATCCGGTATTTGCGCCGAATGCATGGAATCGCGAGCAACGAAAGTGACCTGGGATTCACCCGGACGGGAGAACGAGACGATGCGTTCGTACTCACCGGTTTCCATCAGTTTCTTTTCAATGCGTTCGGTGACCTGGCGCGAAACTTCCTGCGCGGTGGCGCCCGGCCAGTTGGTCCGAATGACCATGGCTTTGAAGGTGAACGGCGGATCTTCGCTTTGGCCGAGCTTGGTGTAGGAAAGTGCGCCAACGACCGCCAGCAGGATCATCAGGAACAGTACGATCTGGCGATTACGCAGCGCCCATTCGGAAAGATTGAAACCCATCGGGGATTACTCCTTGTCCGCCAGATTGACCACGCGGTTGGAGCGATCCACCGGGCGCACCTGCTGCCCGTCATGAAGCACATGGACACCGGCGGCCACCACCCAATCACTGGCGTTCAGGCCTTCGAGGACCGGCACGGTTTTCTCACCGAATGCGCCGACCCGGACCGGGGCTTTTTTCAAGGTATTGTTGGCGCCGAGCACCCAAACGTATGTCGCACCGTTTTCAGCGGTGACAGCAGACAGCGGGACCGACAGCGATACCGCCTCGGCGGTCTGGATAAACACCCGGGCACTCTGGCCCAGTTCGGCGGGGACCTTACCGGCTGTGAACGCGATGCGCGCAGCGAAGGTGCGCGATTTCGGATCGGCAGCTGGCGACAGTTCACGGATGCGTCCGGCGAAACGCTGATCAGGCTGGGTCCAGAGCTCAACCGATACCGGCTGACCGACCTTGAAGCGACCAAAGCTCTGCTCCGGCAGGCTGATCGACACTTCACGCTCCCCATCGGTAGCAAGGGTAAATACGGTTTGCCCGGCGGCCACCACTTGCCCGACTTCCACCGCGCGCTTGGCCACCACGCCATCCTGAGGCGCACGCAGCACCGCGTAACTGGCCTGATTGGTCGACACGTTGAATTCGGCTTTGATTTGCTTGAGGCGTGCTTCACCGGATCGGTAAAGGTTTTCGGCATTGTCGTACTGCGAGCGACTGACCATCTGGCGGTCCATCAGCGTTTTGTAGCGATCACGCTCGGCACGCACCATGTTCAGATTGGCCTCGGCGGCGGCGACCTGGGCACGGGTGGCTTCCAGTTGCAGGCGTACGTCCTGCGGATCGAGTTCTGCCAAAGGCTGATCGGCCTTGACTCGCTGGCCCTCTTCGACCAGTCGTCGGCTGACTTTGCCGCCAATGCGAAACGCCAGGTCCGGCTCGTAACGAGCCCGCACTTCACCCGGATAGCTTTCCATTGCTTGGGCCGAAGGCTCTGGCTGCACCACCATGGCCGGGCGAATGGTGACTTGAGGCGCCTCTTCATGGCCACACGCAGACAATAAAAACGCCAAAGCGACTGGCAACGCGAGGGGCAAGGCATAGCGGAACATGGTGAAGGACCTTTCGCTAATGGTGCTTGGAATAATTATACTTGCCAGTATGTTATTAATAGCAAACTCACCAGTCCAGTATTAAAGCGAAGAATGTCGAACAATCTTTCAGCACCCAACGGTCCGGGCCGCCCCAAGGATCTGGCCAAACGCCAGGCCATCCTCGATGCGGCGAAAATTCTGTTCCTGAGCAAGGGCTACGCCAATACCAGCATGGACGCCGTGGCGGCTGAGGCCGGCGTGTCCAAACTGACGGTCTACAGCCATTTCAACGACAAGGAGACGTTGTTCTCCGCCGCCGTGATGGCCAAATGCGAAGAGCAGTTGCCGACGCTGTTTTTCGAATTGCCGGATGGCATCGCCGTGGAAACGGTGCTGTTGAATATCGCGCGCGGTTTTCATCAGCTGATCAACAGCGATGAATCGGTGAACCTGCATCGGCTGATGATGGCCCTGGGCAGTCAGGACCCGAAACTCTCGCTGATCTTTTTCGAAGCCGGGCCGCAGCGCATGCTGCATGGCATGGAGCGGTTACTGACCAAGGTTGATCAGAGCGGCGCGTTGCGTATCGATAAAGCGCGCAATGCGGCCGAGCACTTTTTCTGCCTGCTCAAGGGCGCGGCGAATTTTCGGTTGTTGTATGGCTGCGGCGAGCCGTTGACCGGGGATGCGGCCGAGGAACATGTGCAGGAAGTGGTGGGGTTGTTTATGCGGGCTTATCGACCCTAGCGATGATCGTCCCCACGCAGTGCGCGGGAACGATCAGTGTTGAATCAGGGTTTGAGTGCTTTCTTCGGGTAAATGTCATACCGGCTTGATTTGCCATCCAGCGCATGGCTCGGTTTCGGCCCCTCAATGCACGGTGCCTTGCGCGGACGCTTGACCACCACCCGATGGCTGGCCAGTGCCAATGCGGCTTCCAGCAGTGCCGGCGCATCCGGGTCATCGCCCACCAACGGCCGGAACAGGCGCATTTCCTTCTTCACCAACGCCGTTTTCTCACGGTGCGGAAACATCGGGTCGAGGTAGATCACCTGGGGCGGCTCCCCTTCCCAATTGCGCATCACCTCGATCGAGTTGCCCTTGAGCAACTTCATCCGCGCCACGATCGGTGCCACGTCGAAATCTTCCGCGCCACGAGCCAGACCGTCTTCCAGCAACGCACCAATCAGCGGCTGGCGCTCGATCAGGCTCATCTCGCAGCCCAGGCTCGCCAGCACAAACGCATCCTTGCCAAGCCCCGCCGTGGCATCCAGCACCCGCGGACGCACGCCCTGCGCGATGCCAACCGCCTTGGCGATCATCTGTCCGGTGCCTCCACCGAACAACCGCCGATGCGCGGCGCCACCTTCAACGAAGTCCACCCGCACCGGCCCCGGCGCGTCCGGCCCGAGCTGTTGCAGCTGCAATCCCTGTTCGCCCACCTGCAAGGCAAACTCGCCGTCATCCACTTGCAAAGGCAGGCCCAGGCGTTCGGCCCATTGCTCGGCTTGTGGCTGAAATGCCGGGGCCGAGGCCTCGACATGGATGCGGCAGACCGCAGGTTGCTCAATCATGGGAAAACACGCTCAAAAAATTAATGATCGGCAAAAACGGCCGATAACAAAACTAACGAGCATTTTGCCAGAGCTGAGCGTCGACCGAGAAAAATGTCAGGCATTCAATCCACATCCGTAGGCTACATTTCGCGTCATGGCGATTATGGTCTGCGAAACTCTCAAGCACTGAGCGGCGTCAGTCACCTGTGGCAGGATTTTTTTGCCCAGGCCCTGGCCGATCAGTCGAGTGATGTGGTGCCGGCATGTGGCACCTTTCCACCGGTTGACCTCGAGAGCCCGGTCGAGCCGACCGTCGGCAGCGAGCTGCTGGCGCACATCGTCAGCCAGCGCGAATGCGATGTGAAAGAAACCGAGGTCAAGCCACCCGAGCCGCTGTTCCTGCCGATTGCCGAGTTCGAGATGGACCTGGCTGACAAGCCTTTCCCACCGTTCCCGCCGGAAGAAATCGCCGCCCAGCAAAAACAGCAAGACTTCGAAAGCGGCTGGGTTCGTCAGATCGTGCTCACCGCCGGCCAGCAAGCCCCGGAAGCCGGCCCGGCGCCACAACCGCGTCCGCTGCACTTGCCGATCGCCGAATTCGAGATGGACCTGCTGGACAAGCCATTCCCGCCGTTCTCGCCCGAAGAATTGGCCGATCAACAAAAAAACTTCGATTTCGATATCGGCTGGGCTCGCCCGATCGTGCTGCAGAACCTGCGCATCGCCGCCTGACTGTCACTGACAGGCTCTTAGCGACACACCCACCACGGCCCGACATCGACATGAAAGTGATTGCGATGGGCGGCGTTGTAGTCCGGGCTCAACACCACACTGAACATATCGCAGGCGCCATCGCGGACCTGGCGTAAAAAGTGTGCATCCTGATTATCCTTCGGCCAATCCTTGAGCACATTGATGGAACGGCCATCGGCCAGGCGAAAACCGGCAATGTCCAGTGCATCGGCGCTGGCATGTTGGCTGCGCCGACCGTTCTCACGCCCGTAGACATTGCGACAGGCGAAACTGCCCAGATGGTCGACACGGCTGACAGCCTGTCCGTAGACCGCTTGTGCGGCGGGTTGCAGCGCATGGTGTTCGAACAGGGCAAACGCTACTGCCAGTGGGCAACTGGCGAGGAAGCTGCTGCTCAGCGCCACATTGCCACCCTGTACGCGCAAGGTGTTGAGCAATGGACACGCGGCATCGGGACTGTCGGCTTGAGGCGTGACGCGCAATCCCGAGGTGCTCAAGGCCTGGTCACACAATTGTGGGTCATCGCGCAGGCGCATCAGTTTGTAGCGCGTCAGCAGGTTCGGGGCGGCTCTTACATCCAGCGGGGCCCAAGGGTTCCACTGGGGCGATACGGATATCCAGCCGCGCCAGACGCTCGCGGCGGCCGCACCGATGATCAACAGCACCAGCAACAGCCACCACCGAAACCGCATCGTCAGCCTTTGAACAATTGATTGGCCTTCGCGTACGGCATGGACCGCGACGTGAACCCGAATGTACCCGACGTCTTGATCTCTTCGGCAGCGCGGAAAAACTCGCCATAGGCAGCCAACGCCAGCGCCGAACCGACGCTGATGCGTTTTACGCCCATTTCGCGCAACTGCTCGACTGTCAGCTTGAGCCCGCCGGACATCAACACATTGACCGGTTTCGGTGCCACGGCGCGAACCACCGCCAATACGTCCTCAGCACTGCGCAAACCCGGCGCATACAAAACGTCGGCGCCTGCCTCGGCGAAAGCCTGCAAGCGGCGAATGGTGTCGGCGAGATCAGGATTGCCGTGCAGGAAGTTCTCCGCACGAGCGGTCAGCATGAACGGGAAAGGCAAGCTGCGCGCTGCGGCGACAGCCGCTTCGATACGCGCCACGGCATGTTCGAAGCAGTAGATAGGCGCCTCTTCGCGGCCCGTGGCGTCTTCGATCGAGCCACCGACGGCACCGGCCTCGGCTGCCCGCAAAATGCTCTGCGCGCATTCGGCCGGGTCGTCCGCGAAGCCGTTTTCCAGGTCCACTGCTACTGGCAGATCCGTCGCCGCGACAATCGCCCGAACATTCGCCAGGGTGTCCTCCAGCGACAATCCGCCATCTGGGCGTGCATTGGAAAAGGCATAACCGGCACTGGTGGTTGCCAGCGCCTCGAAACCCAGGCTGGCGAGCATTTTCGCCGAGCCGGCGTCCCACGGGTTGGGAATGACAAAAGCGCCCTCGCGTTCGTGCAGTGCTTTGAACGCCTGGGCTCGAAGGGTTTGCGCATCCATTGGCAGGCTCCTGAAAAGGGGAACGAATCCGCCTCAGAGCAGGCCAAGTTGCTCGGCGGCGGGTTCTCTGTATAGCTCAGGCAGCGGCGCCAAGCCAGGCAAACGCAACATCAGTTGTGCATGAAAACGTTGCGCCAGCTTGGCCGCCAGCAGGTTATCGGCGGTGTGCAGGAAGATGTAGGGCGTACGGCCCTCTTCGATCCACAGGGCGATTTTCTCGACCCACGGCACCAGGAACGGATCGTTGGCCTCAAGCTGCGGATGGCCGATGAAGCGCACCTGCGGGAATTGGGTGAACGCTGCCGGACGCGGCGGTACGTTGGGCTTTTTCGATTGCGCGTGAAGCACTGAGGGATCGGTTGAGGTGCAGCTGAACAGCGCACGCGGATCAAGGCAAATACGCTCGACGCCACGGTCGCGCAACAGGCGGTTGAGCATTCGCTCACTGTCACCTTTGGCGAAAAATTCGCTGTGGCGCACTTCTACCGCCAACGGTCGCTCCACGGCATCGATGAAAGCGGCGAGTTCGGGCAATCGTTGCGGCGTGAAGCTTTTCGATAATTGCAGCCACAGCGGAGAAACCCGCTCACCCAAGGGGCTGAGCAATTGCAGGAAGGTTTCGGTGGCGGTCAGTTGTTCGCGCAGGTCACCGCCGTGGCTAATGTCGCCGGGGAACTTGGCGGTGAAGCGAAAATGTTCGGGCAGTATTTCGGCCCAACGCTGCACGGTGGTGGCAGCCGGGCTCGCGTAGAAGGTCGTGTTGCCTTCTACGGCGTTAAATACTTGGGAATAAAGATTCAAAAACTCGGCGGGTTTGGCGTCGGGCGGATAGAGATAGTCGCGCCAGGCGTTTTCACTCCAGGACGGGCAGCCGAGGTAGTAAGGCAGCAGCATCAGATGTAGAGGTCGAGGCCCAGCACACCTGAATCCCAATCGACAAACCCGGCGGTGCTCAGGTAGCTGGCGAGTGCCATGGCAACGCTTTTGCTCATGGCGCGGTGATAGATCATGTCTTGCTGACGAGCCGGGAGATTGCTCAGACGTTGCGCGGAGGCTTTGGCAGCACGGGCGGCCAGTTGCTCTTCGGTCGGAATCTCCAGCTCGCCGTCGATATCGACGGAGTCGTCATCTGCCACAGGCCCTTTGCGGGGCTTGCGCTTGATGGGGTACGACTGGGAGGAAAGGCCGTCTATACGCATGAGTACATGTCCGGTATCAGTGATGGCAGTTTAGTGGCGCATGACCCACTTCGCAAACCGCCGAGTGATAACTAGAACACATAAAAACAAAAAGGTTTAAAAGCCGGAGGGAAAATCGACGATTGGCTGAGTTACGCAGATCGCCATCGCGAGCAGGCTCGCTCCCACAGGGGGTTAGCGCAGGTCCTGTGGGAGCGAGCCTGCTCGCGATGGGACCGACCCGATCTCAGAGATTAACGCGCCTTTGGCGTCGCCACTTTATCGCGCAAATAAACCGGCTGCGCCTCATCCGCCACAATCGCTTCACCGCGTTCCCAGGCAAACCGCGCCAGCGTCAGCAGGTCTTCGGCGTGAGGCAGCATGCCCGCGTCTTGCCCGGTCAGATTGACGGCGATGCGCTCGGCATAACCCCAACCGGTGCCCGCGCCAAACCAATCGCCGCTGGCGTCGGCAGGCAAGGCCGCCGCTTCTGGCGCCAACACCGCTTCCTTGCCGACCAGGCGCATCTCCCCCGCCGTTTCGCGGTAGCAACCCCAATACACCTCGTCCATCCGAGCATCGATGGCGGCCGCGACCTGGCTCACGCCGTGTTCGCGATACGCCCGCTGCGCCAGCACCGCCAGGTTGGACACCGGCAGCACCGGTCGATCCAGCGCAAACGCCAGGCCTTGCACCACGCCAATGGCGATCCTCACACCAGTGAATGCGCCTGGCCCACGACCGAAAGCAATGGCATCGACCGCTTGCAAAGTGGTCCCGGCATCGGCCAGCAGTTGCTGGATCATCGGCAGCAACTTCTGCGCATGCAGGCGCGGGATCACCTCGTAATGGCTCGTGACTTTGCCTTCATGCAGCAAGGCAACGGAGCAAGCTTCAGTCGCGGTGTCCAGGGCCAGCAAGGTACTCATCGATGTTTCCGTAAGAGAGGTCAGAAAAAGTGCGCCAGTATAAACAACTACGGCCCGCAAGCGGGCCGTAGAAGATGAAGCGATTCAGACTTTTCAGCTCAGCGCTTCAAGCACCTTGCCGGTGATCGCTTCAACCGAGCCAACACCTTCGACGTGGCTGTACTTCGGCTTGCCTTGAGCGGCGGACAGCTCCTGGTAAAACTTCACCAGAGGCTCGGTCTGGGCGTGGTAGACCGACAGACGATGACGCACGGTTTCTTCGGTGTCGTCTTTGCGCTGCACCAGCTCTTCACCGGTGATGTCGTCTTTACCGGCAATTTTCGGCGGGTTGTAGACGATGTGGTACACGCGACCGCTGGCCTCGTGAACACGACGGCCAGCGATACGCTGAACGATGTCTTCGTCTTTAACGTCGATTTCCAACACGTGGTCCAGCTCAACGCCGGCTTTCACCAGGGCTTCAGCCTGGGGAATGGTGCGCGGGAAACCGTCGAACAGGAAACCGTTGGCGCAATCGGCTTGGCTAATCCGTTCCTTGACCAGATTGATGATCAGGTCATCGGAAACCAGACCACCGCTGTCCATGATGCTCTTGGCGATCAGGCCCAGCTCGGTGCCGGCCTTAACCGCTGCACGCAGCATGTCGCCAGTGGAGATTTGCGGAATGCCGAATTTCTCGGTGATGAACTTAGCCTGAGTACCTTTACCGGCCCCGGGAGCTCCCAGCAGAATGACGCGCATCGATGTGCTCCTCAATTTTTTATATGGATAACGTCAGATTCGCCTCGTGGGGCCAATCTCAAAAATAGGGTCGTGGCCGCCCAAACGGCCAAAGGCTGATCAAGATACACAGCAGGCCCGGACCACACAAGCCGCCGAAAGTCGGAGAAACCCCCGCCCAACGTGCCCCATAGACGGGGTGGCCCAAGTCGCAACCCCGTCACTAACTGTCGCCTGGCCGCACGTTTTTGCCCCTCGCCCACAGGCCCTCGACGCTCGCGCCGAGGGCCACGCCCCACGACGAAAACCTTAGCCGGTATTTCGCAAACCGGCGGCAATCCCCGCCACAGACACCAGCAGCGCCTGTTCTACCGGGCTGCCCTGGGCCACGTCCTGTTGCCGCGAGCGCGCCAACAGTTCGGCCTGCAATAGATGAAGCGGGTCGAGGTAGGTGTTGCGCAAGCGGATGAATTCCAGGGTGTCTGGGCTATGTGCCAGTAGCTGAGACTGACCGGTCAGCCCAAGGACAACAGCGCATGCCTGCGACAATAGGTCGCGTAAATGCGCACCTAAAGGAAGCAAATCCGGCTCGACCAGACGTTCATCGTAGGACCGGGCGATGTCGGCATCGGCTTTGGCCAGGACCATTTCCAGCATATCGATGCGCGTGCGAAAGAATGGCCACTGTTCGCGCATCTGCCCCAGCAGTTCGCCTTCGCCGCGCTCCAGCGCCTTGCTCAGCGCCGCTTCCCAGCCCAGCCAGGCCGGTAACATCAGGCGCGTCTGGGTCCAGCCGAAGATCCACGGAATGGCGCGCAGGCTCTCGATACCGCCCGCGCGGCGCTTGGCCGGGCGACTGCCCAGCGGCAAACGGCCCAATTCCTGCTCCGGAGTGGATTGGCGGAAGTACTCGACGAACTGGGGATTTTCCCGCACCACGGCACGGTATGCCTTGACCCCGTCCGCAGCCAGTTCGTCCATCAGATGGCGCCAGGCCGGCTCCGGTGGTGGTGGCGGCAACAATGTCGCTTCCAGCACTGCCGCCAGGTACAGATTGAGGTTTTGCTCGGCGATGTCCGGCAGGCCGAATTTGAAACGAATCATTTCCCCCTGCTCGGTGGTGCGGAAACGCCCCGCCACAGAACCCGGTGGTTGCGACAGGATCGCCGCGTGTGCCGGGCCGCCGCCGCGCCCCACGGTGCCACCACGACCGTGGAACAGCAGCAGCTCCACTTGCTGCTCGCGGCAGATATCGACCAGGCGTTCCTGCGCCCGATATTGCGCCCAGGCCGCGGCAGTGGTGCCGGCGTCCTTGGCCGAGTCGGAATAGCCGATCATCACTTCCTGCGGCCCTTGCAGGCGCGAGCGATAACCCGGCAGCAGCAACAGCTTTTCGATCACCGGCCCGGCGTTGTCCAGGTCGGCGAGGGTTTCGAACAGCGGCACGACACGCATCGGCCGCAGCACGCCGGACTCTTTGAGCAGCAGTTGCACAGCTAATACATCGGAAGCAGCACCAGCCATGGAGATCACATAAGAGCCAAGGGAAGCGCCCGGTGCGGCAGCGATTTCCCGGCAGGTCGCCAGTACTTCCGCGGTGTCGGCCGACGGTTTGAAGTACGCCGGCAGCAGCGGCCGACGGTTATTCAACTCATTCATCAAGAAGGTGATGCGCTCTTCCTCACTCCAGTCTTCGTAACGACCAAGCCCCAGGTAATCGGTGATTTCCGTCATGGCGGCGGTGTGCCGCGACGAGTCCTGACGCACGTCCAGGCGCACCAGGAACAACCCGAACGTCACCGCCCGGCGCAGGCAATCGAGCAAGGGGCCGTCAGCAATCACACCCATTCCGCACTCATGCAGCGAGTGGTAGCAAAGCTCCAGAGGATCGAGCAGGTCGCGGTTGTTTTGCAGTACATCGGCGGGAGCAGGCGTTGTCGCGGTCAAGGAGGCGTGAGCCCAGTTACGCGTCGCGCGCAGACGTTCGCGCAATTGTTTGAGCACCGCGCGGTAAGGTTCGGCGCTGTCCCCGGCCTTGGCTTTCAGAGCATCGCTGGCCTGCTGCATCGACAATTCCGCAGCAAGATGATCGACGTCGCGCAGATACAAATCGGCCGCCATCCAGCGCGCCAGCAGCAAGACTTCACGGGTCACGGCGGCCGTCACATTCGGGTTGCCGTCGCGGTCGCCGCCCATCCAGGAGGCGAATCGAATCGGTGCACCTTCCAGCGGCAGATGCAGGCCGGTGGCGTCATGCAGGGCTTTATCGGCCTTGCGCAAATAATTGGGGATCGCCTGCCACAGTGAATGCTCGATCACCGCGAAACCCCATTTGGCCTCGTCCACGGGCGTCGGCCGGGTGCGGCGGATTTCTTCGGTGTGCCACGCCTCGGCAATCAGGCGCTGTAACTTCGCCTTGATCTGCTCGCGCTCGGCGGTGGTCAGGTCGCGGTGGTCCTGGGCAGCCAGTTGCGCGGCGATGGCGTCGTATTTCTGGATCAGCGTGCGCCGCGCCACTTCGGTCGGGTGCGCGGTGAGGACCAGTTCGATTTCCAGCCGTCCCAACTGACGGGCCAGGGATTCGGCGCTGTGGCCTTCGGCTCGCAGGCGAGCGAGTAATTCCGGCAACACGCGCGCTTCGAACGGTGCCGGTTGCGACTCTTCGCGGCGGTGAATCAGCTGATATTGCTCGGCGATATTGGCCAGGTTGAGGAACTGGTTGAACGCTCGCGCCACCGGCAGCAACTCTGCTTCGCTCAACTGGTTGAGACTGGCGCTCAGTTCAGCGTCCATCGAGCCGCGACGGTCGGCTTTGGCGCCTTTGCGAATCTGCTCGATCTTGTCGAGAAAACCGTCCCCGTACTGGTCACGAATGGTGTTGCCCAACAGCTCACCCAGCAGGTGAACGTCCTCGCGCAAGCGTGCATCAATATCGGTCATCAGCAGTTCTCCAGCAAAAATTCCGGGCGGCCTAGAACCTAAAGAGTGCCGCTCTAAAGCGGTTCTTACAAGCAAACGACGAAGGGACTTTAAACCTTGGGTGTAGAAGCTAGTCTCAAGTGTAAGCCGCACAACGGCTTCGGCCGGCCTTTGCCGGACACTCACACCGCCTGCCACGAGCAGGAGCGCAATGAGGTTTTTATGAAAATCCGTGAACTGGCTCAGCATTGGGAAGAAAACGCCAAAGGGCGACTGACCGATACCGGTTATAGAATCCATCTGGATATGGAGGCCGCCGCACGGCTGGCGGCAATTGTCGAGATGTACCCCAAACGCCAACCCGAAGAACTGCTTGGCGAGCTGATCGGCGCCGCGCTGGAAGAGTTGGAAAAGAGCTTTCCCTACGTGAAAGGCTCGACCGTGGTCGCCACTGACGAAGAGGGTGATCCGCTGTACGAAGACATTGGTCCGACCCCGCGCTTCCTCGCGCTGTCACGTCGGCACCTGCACGATTTATCGGCCGGTAGCGAGAAGCAGAAGCACTGAGTTTTACGCCGAACATGTGGGAGCACATTTGCTCCCACATGAGTTGTAATCCCCTCCCGAAATTGAGTATTCCCAGGCTACCAAACGGTCGGGGATACCCCTGTGTCTCACCAAAGTTCCCGACTTAGAGCCTTGTCCGATCGGTCAAAGTTTTTTTCGGCAATTGGCCATCTTTTCTGAACTTTAAAAAAACCACTCGGGTCACACCCATTAACCACGCCTGGGACGGCCGTTTCAAAACACCCCGGAAATTGACGGTTACGGCTCCTTGCCCAGCATGGATATTTCAGTTTTTCAGGAGTTTTACCAATGGAGTTGAAGACCATGAAGATCAGCACTGCCAAGTCCTCGTTCAATCATTTGCGCAGTCTGAAACTGGCTGCCCTGGCAATCGGCACCAGCTTCGTTCTGGCTGGCTGCGCCGGCAATCCACCGACCGAGCAATTCGCTGTGACGCAATCCGCTGTGAATAGCGCGGTCAGCGCCGGCGGCACCGAGTTCGCGGCCGTGGAAATGAAATCCGCGCAAGACAAGCTCAAACAATCCGAAATCGCCATGCACGACAAAAAGTATGAAGAAGCCAGAATTCTGGCCGAACAGGCTGAGTGGGACGCTCGTGTAGCCGAACGCAAAGCCCAGGCGATCAAAGCCGATCAAGCTGTGAAGGACTCTCAGAAAGGCGTTCAGGAACTGCGTCAGGAAAGTCAGCGCACTGTGCAATAAGCGCGCATCCGGACCAAAGACTGAAGCTCTTATCGATAGAAAAGGACGAATGATTATGCGTAAGCAACTGATGATCCCCGCTCTCCTGGCCGCAAGCGTTGCACTGGCTGCCTGCTCCACCCCGCCTAACGCGAATCTGGAACAGGCCCGTACCAACTACAGCGGCCTGCAAGCCAATCCGCAAGCGAGCAAAGTTGCGGCACTGGAAACCAAAGACGCCAGCGACTACCTGGATAAGGCCGACAAGGCTTATCAGGACAAGCAAGACCAGGCCAAGGTTGACCAACTGGCTTACCTGACCAACCAGCGTGTTGAAGTGGCCAAGCAGACCATCGCCCTGCGCACCGCTGAAGCCAACTTGAAAAACGCATCGGCCCAACGCGCCCAGGCCCGCCTGGATGCCCGCGATGCGCAAATCAAGCAGTTGCAGGACAGCCTGAACGCCAAGCAAACCGATCGCGGCACCGTGGTGACCTTCGGTGACGTGCTGTTTGCCACCGACCGGGCTGACCTGAAATCCAGCGGTCTGGTGAATATCAACAAACTGGCGCAGTTCCTCTCGGAAAATCCTGATCGCAAAGTGATCGTCGAGGGTTACACCGACAGCACCGGCACCGCGAGCCACAACCAGTCGCTGTCCGAACGTCGTGCCGGTTCCGTGCGCATGGCACTGGTGAAAATGGGCGTTGATCCAGCGCGCATCGTTGCCCAGGGTTATGGCAAGGAATACCCGGTTGCTGAAAACGATAGCACCTCGGGTCGTGCGATGAACCGTCGGGTGGAAGTGACCATTTCCAACGACAACCAGCCAGTGATCCCGCGTTCGGCAGTCAGCTCGAACTAAGCGTCACCCGCTGAAACACAAAAGCCCCGCCTGAGTCGATCAGGCGGGGCTTTTTTTTTTAGATCAAGGGATCGCAGCCTCGTTTTACTCGACAGCTCCTACAGGGACCGTGTGTTTCTGTAGGAGCTGTCGAGTGAAACGAGGCTGCGATCTTTTCCAGCGCGCTACGGCTCTAACTTCTGCGGCGTTTCCTGGCCCATGCAGCGCACGGCTTTTTTCTGATTGTTGACCAGTACGCCAGTCAGGCCTTTCTGTTCGGTATCAAACATCACCAGCACGCCATCGATGCACTGGGCCACTTGCGACGCTGGCTCCAGGGAGACTTTGTAGTCTTCGCCCGGCACGGTCTTGAGCATGGTGAAATCGCTGAGCAGCAACGCATCTTCGGGTTTGGCGAAGTGCAGGTAACCGTAGAACCACAAGGCCCCGACGGTGCCGAGGATGCTGCAGATGCCGGTGATGATCAGCGGGATGGCGTTACGTTCTTCACTCATTGCGGACTCTCTGGTGGTTCATCTTCTGAATTCGGGGGTGCCGGGTAATTGGGAACTTCACCCAGGCGGCGCAGGCCGTTGAAATGCTGCGGGTCGTCAAGATAGCGCAGCATGACTTTGCGCCAGACCGGGTCTGCGAACGTCTGCACATGACCGCCACGGGTCAGCTGCAGCACTCGCGGCGGCGGCGCAGCTTGATACAGACGGATGCCATTGGAAAGGGGCACGATCGGATCGTCGATGCTGTGGTAGATCAGTTTTGGTACGCCATTGAGCTGCGCCACCGAGTTGATCGCGCTGTCACCGTCAGGCACCAGCCAGGACAACGGCACCTGGAAGGCCCAGGTCAGCCAGGAGTTGCTCAGGGCGTATTGGCCAATACTGCGATAACTGGCGGGAACGCCATCCAGGACCAAGGCCTTGAGTTGTTTCTGGCGTTCGGGATGCTGGACCAGATAGTGCACGGCCATCGAACCACCGAGGCTCTGGCCGAGCAGGATCAGCGGCTTGCCTTTAACCTCCGGTGCCTGATCGAGCCATTTGAACGCGGCATCGATGTCCTCATAGATCTCTGGCAAGCTCGGTTTCCCTTCGGACAAACCATAGCCGCGATAGTCCACCAGCAGCACTTGATAGCCTTGTTTGGGCAACCACCAGCTCCCGCCCAAATGCATCGGCAGATTGCCGCCGTTGCCGTGCAGATGCAGCACGGTGCCCTTGACCTCGACACCTTTTTTCGCCGGCAGCCACCAAGCGTTCAGCTTGAGGCCATCAGCCGTGGTCAGGGTCACTTCGCGGTAGTCGAGCTTGGCTTTTTCCGGAGTAAACAGCTGACCGGGTTCGGGGTAGAACAGCAAGGAGCTGCAACCGCTCAAGGTCAGAATAAGGCAGACAATGCCGAGGATTCTCATCCGTTGAAACCTCGCGAATACAGGGATTGAAATACAACCCCCTGTGGGAGCGGGCTTGCCCGCGATGGCGGCTTAACATTCAACATTCGTGTTGGCTGTGACATCGCTATCGCGGGCAAGCCCGCTCCCACAGGAGATAACTTCTGACCTAGAGAATGTTCGAGTAATCCGCTTCGATCCGGTCCAGGCTCAGGTGGTTGAGGAAGTTGGAGAAGCACATCCACGCCGACAGCGCGTTCATGTCGCGGAACTGCTCCGGCAAATACTTCGGCGGCACCACCAGCCCTTCATCCACCAACTGACGCAAGGTGCGCATGTCTTCCAGCGTAGTCTTGCCGCAAAACAGCAGCGGAATCTGCTCAAGCTTGCCTTTACGCACGGCCAACTGAATGTAGTTGTAAACCATGATAAAGCCCTTGAGGTAGGACAAGTCTTTGGTAAATGGCAGCCCATTGGGCACCGAACCACGGAACACCCGGCTGGCGTTGCCGTAGCTTTCGGGCATTTCGAAGCCTTGCTCGCGGAAGAACTCGTAGACCTGCAGAAAGTCCGCGCCCTCCTCCACCATGTGAATGGCGCGGGTGCGGTTGGTCAGCTTGCGCAGGCGACTCGGGTAAGAAGCGAAGGTGATGATTTCCATCAGGATCGCCAGGCCTTCCTGGGTCACCGTCGATGACGGCGGGCCCTTGGACAGGAACGTACAGATCGGCTGGTTCAGTCCGTTGAGCGTCGTGCCGACATGCACCAGCCCTTCGTGAACCTCCAGGGCGCGCACGTCACGTTCGTTGAACATCGCGTCGGTGCGGATCTTGATGTAGTCGGCGCCAGCCGCCGCGTCAGCAACAATGCCATCGGACTCGAACACCCGAATGGTTTCCTCGGCCTCGCCAAACACCTTGCTCAACCGGGTTTGCAGTAAATTCACGGCATCCTTGGCGGTGAGGATTTTCGGCTCATCCTTAAGGTCGCCCCGGCCATCGATGTTGTTCAGGTAGTCGGAGAGCATCAGGCCGAGGTCGGACAGCGTCGGATCACCGGCGTGGAACGCGTCGGATGCAGCGCCGTACAACTCCTGTGAAATCAGGCCGAAATCCTCGGTGCCGCGCGCTTCGAGCATACGCACCACCATCCGGTATTCCTTGCACATGCGACGCATGATCTGGCCGACCGGGTTGAACTGGCCAAGCTGGCGGGTGATGTCGCGTTCGATGTTCTGGAATTCCAGTTTCACTTTGCTGGAATCGAATGTCAGCGGTCGGTTGAGGTAATAGTCGCGATCCACGGCCGGCATTTCCTTGCCCTTGGCCTTGAGGAAACCCTTGCGGATGCTGTCATCCCATTTCACCGCATCGAGGACGCGAATCGGCGTCTGCGCCAGCACAATGCGATCGGACAAAATGCGTATCGTCTGCTGGTAATCGTCCACCCGAAACTCCTGTAGAAAAACCGTTACGTGCTGGATTTATTTGGCTTTGGCCAGGCGCTGATAGCGCACGGCCTCGACGAACACATCGGAATTGGCCGGATCATCGAGGTAAGCAAAGACCTGGTCCATGCTGTTGTTGATCAACACGCCGTCGCCGTCGTCAGTCTGAAAGCCTTCGCCACTCAGGACTTTTTGTCCGAGTGCCTGGTTGATCTGCTCGAGGTCGAGGTTATAGACCACCAGTTCGTGCTTATCGTTGAGCTCGAAACCCGCAATAGTGAAATGACCGCCGAACTGCGCCGGGACCTTCGCCGACAGGTACCAGCGACTGCCATGGCGCGACACCGTGAAGGGATAGGCTTCGCGCTCGCTGGGTTTGGCCTTGAAATAGCTGACCGCCTGATAGCGATTGTCGCCCAGGCGCGTCAGTTCCAGATTCATCGGCTCGCCCCAGGCGTTGGTGCTGGTCCATTTGCCGAGTAATCCTTTGGGCGCGGGGTCGCTCGTGGGCAGAGGCTCCTTGAAGGTCACCAGGCAGCCACTGAGCAGCAGGAACGACAAGGCGATCACTACGACGCGCCAGGCTTTCATTCAACACTCCCTATGAACACACATCGCCCTCAAGTGGCCACCAACCTTGTGGGAGCGAGCCTGCTCGCGATGGCGGATTGTCAGGCAACAGAGATGTTGAATGTCAGACCGTAATCGCGAGCAGGCTCGCTCCCACAGGGGATTCGCCTCCACTCAGGAATTACACCGACGCCAACACCAGGTGCATGTAGCGGGTCAGGATACCGAGCATTTCGGCTTCGGCCACAGGCTCGGCGTCGTTGAGCAGGCCCTGATATTCCATCCGTCCGATAATGGCCGTCAACACTTTGGCATCCTGTTGTGGCTCACGGGAACCCAATACTTCGAAAAGCTGACACGTTCCCTGCAGCAGAATTTGCTGATGCGAGCGCACCAACAGCGCCAGGCGTGGGTTCAGCAGCGCTTCCTGGCGGAATGCCTGCTCGGCCATCAAGTGTTCGCGACGATTGATCAGTTGCCGGTGAACATAGTCCGCCATCAACCCTGCGATGTCGTCCGCCAATTGCGAGCGAGACTCGGGGCTGCCGTCGCCGCTGACCACCATCTCACGCAGCAGGCCTTCATTGTTCACCCACAGCTTGGCCATGAACGCGGCGCTGCGTTCCACGTATTGCGCGAAGGTATCGGTGAGCAAGTCATCGATATC
This sequence comes from Pseudomonas arsenicoxydans, assembly GCF_900103875.1. Lineage (NCBI taxonomy): Bacteria > Pseudomonadati > Pseudomonadota > Gammaproteobacteria > Pseudomonadales > Pseudomonadaceae > Pseudomonas > Pseudomonas arsenicoxydans. The sequence continues at coordinate 6,322,348 of NZ_LT629705.1, forward strand.
CTTGAAGTAGTAAGTGGTGGCCGACAACGGCACATTGGCCTCGGCCGCCACCGCGCGGTGACGCACAGCCCGCACGCCATCGCGCACGACAATGCGCATCGCCGCATCGAGAATCTCCTGTCGACGCTGCTCGCTGCCCTGTCGGCTGGCCTTGCGGCCTTGGTACTGAACACTTTCAGCGACTGCAGTGGCGACATCCGCTGCACCCTCTTGAGCCATTGCACGGTTCACGACAGGTCTTCCTCACTTATTTCAAAAGTAACCATTTGATACGTTTGTACCAGACAGGCAATAAAAAGCCGCCTGTTTTAGGCGGCTTTTTAAATGAAACGTTTACGCTTGCGGCCGCATGTGCGGGAACAGGATCACGTCGCGGATCGACGGTGAGTTGGTCAACAACATCACCAGGCGATCGATGCCGATGCCTTCACCCGCTGTTGGCGGCATGCCGTACTCCAGCGCGCGAACGAAGTCGGCGTCGTAGTGCATGGCTTCGTCGTCGCCGGCGTCCTTGTCCGCCACCTGCGCCATGAAGCGCTCGGCCTGGTCTTCCGCGTCGTTCAACTCGGAATAGGCGTTGGCGATTTCACGGCCGCCGATGAACAGTTCGAAACGGTCGGTGACGCTTGGGTTTTCGTCGTTACGACGGGCCAGCGGCGAGACTTCGAACGGGTACTGGGTAATGAAGTGCGGCTGTTCCAGCTTGTGCTCGACCAGTTCTTCGAAAATCATCACCTGCAACTTGCCCAGACCTTCGAAGCCCAGCACCTTGGCACCGGCCTTCTTGGCGATGGCACGCGCCTTCTCGATGTCGGTCAGGTCGTCAGCGGTCAGCTCGGGGTTGTACTTGAGGATCGAGTCGAACACCGACAGACGCACGAACGGTTCGCCGAAATGGAACACCTTGTCGCCGTAAGGCACGTCGGTGCTGCCCAGCACCAGCTGCGCCAGCTCGCGGAACAGCTCTTCGGTCAGGTCCATGTTGTCTTCGTAGTCGGCGTAAGCCTGGTAGAACTCCAACATGGTGAATTCAGGGTTGTGCCGCGTCGAGACACCTTCGTTACGGAAGTTGCGGTTGATCTCGAACACTTTCTCGAAGCCGCCGACAACCAGACGCTTGAGGTACAGCTCAGGCGCGATACGCAGGAACATTTCCATGTCCAGCGCGTTGTGGTGAGTTTCGAATGGCTTGGCCGCAGCGCCGCCCGGAATGGTTTGCAGCATCGGCGTTTCGACTTCGAGGAAGTCGCGCTTCATCAGGAAGCTGCGGATGTGCGCAATCACTTGCGAACGCACGCGGAACGTCTGGCGCACGTCTTCGTTGACGATCAGGTCAACGTAGCGCTGGCGATAGCGCTGTTCGGTGTCGGTCAGGCCGTGGTGCTTGTCCGGCAGCGGGCGCAGCGACTTGGTCAGCAGGCGCACTTCGGTCATTTCAACGTACAGGTCGCCCTTGCCGGAACGGGCCAAGGTGCCAACGGCTGCAATGATGTCGCCCATGTCCCAGGTTTTCACCGCGGCCAGGGTTTCTTCGGACAGGGTTTTACGGTTGACGTAGACCTGGATGCGACCGGTCATGTCCTGGATCACCATGAACGAGCCACGGTTGAGCATGATGCGACCGGCAACCTTGACCGGAATTGCAGCCTCTGCCAGCTCTTCCTTGGTCTTGTCCGCGTACTGTTTCTGCAAGTCATTGCAGTAGTTTTCGCGGCGGAAGTCGTTGGGGAAGGCATTGCCCTTGGCGCGCTCGGCAGCAAGCTTTTCCTTGCGCAGGGCGATCAGGGAGTTTTCTTCCTGTTGCAGGGCTTGCGGGTCGAGTTCTAGGTCGCTCATGTCTTTAAAAATTCCATCACAGGTTCGTTGCCCCCACCGGTGGCAGGGGACTTGAGGTCTTGACTGGCGGTTTACAGGCCTTGTTTCAGGCTGGCCACCAGGTATTCGTCAATGTCGCCGTCGAGCACCTTGTCGCAGTCACTGCGTTCGATGTTAGTGCGCAAATCCTTGATTCGCGACGCATCGAGCACGTAAGAGCGAATCTGGTGACCCCAGCCGATGTCCGACTTGGTGTCTTCCAGGGCCTGGGAGGCGGCGTTGCGTTTCTGCACTTCCTGCTCGTACAAGCGCGCCCGCAACATTTTCATCGCGGTGTCTTTGTTGGCGTGCTGGGAGCGTTCGTTCTGGCAGCTGACCACGGTGTTGGTCGGTACGTGGGTGATACGTACGGCCGAGTCGGTGGTGTTTACGTGCTGACCACCGGCACCGGAGGAGCGGTAGGTGTCGATGCGCAGGTCCGACGGGTTGATATCGATTTCGATGTTGTCATCGATTTCCGGCGATACGAACACGGCCGAGAACGAGGTGTGGCGGCGGTTGCCGGAGTCGAACGGGCTCTTGCGCACCAGACGGTGCACGCCGATCTCGGTGCGCAACCAGCCAAAGGCGTATTCGCCCTTGATGTGCACCGTGGCGCCCTTGATCCCGGCGACTTCACCGGCCGACAGCTCCATGATGGTGGCGTCGAAACCGCGTTTGTCAGCCCAGCGCAGGTACATGCGCAGCAGGATGTTGGCCCAGTCCTGGGCCTCGGTGCCGCCGGAGCCGGCCTGGATGTCCAGGTAGGCGTTGTTGGCGTCCATTTCACCGCTGAACATGCGACGGAATTCGAGCTTTTCCAGCGACTCGCGCAGGCGCTCGACTTCGGCGGCGACGTCATCGACGGCGGCCTGGTCTTCTTCTTCGGCGGACATCAGCAGCAGGTCTTTGGCGTCGGCCAGGCCTGAATGCATTTCGTCGAGGGTTTCGACGATCTGAGCCAGCAGCGATCGCTCGCGGCCCAGTTCCTGAGCGTACGACGGGTTGTTCCAGACAGACGGATCTTCAAGCTCGCGATTGACTTCAGTCAGACGCTCATGCTTTTGATCGTAGTCAAAGATACCCCCGAATAGTTTCGGAGCGCTCGGACAGGTCCTTGATACTGTTAAGGATCGGGTTGATTTCCATGGCGGGCAGCACTCGTTGGCGAACTTTTGAAAGCCGGCGAGTATAACGTAATCAGGCTGTAACAGCAGCCCGCCTGGCGGCTTTAGGGGCGAATGGGATTTTCTGTACAGCCCTGTGGCAACCGAAGTCGCCCGCTACTCGATCCCCACCTGATTACGCCCATTGTTCTTGGCCCGATACAGCCCCTTGTCCGCCGCCGAAATCAGTTGCCGGCAATCGCTGCCCGGCTGCGGGATCATGGTCGACAAGCCGATGCTGATAGTCAGGCTTGAGCCTTCGGTGGGGGCAATGTGTGGAATCTTCAGCGCGGCCACGGTCAGGCGCAGTTTTTCCGCCACCAGTCGCGCACCGCCCGGCGTGGTATTGGGCAGCACCAGGGCGAACTCTTCACCCCCATAACGCGCCGGCAGGTCCGAAGGTCGCGCACTGGCATCGCGGATCGCCGTGGCGACTTGACGCAAGGCCTCGTCGCCATCCAGGTGGCCAAAGCTATCGTTGTAGGACTTGAAATAGTCGACGTCGATCATCAGCAACGACAGTTGCGTCTGGTCGCGCAGCGAACGGCGCCATTCCAGTTCCAGGTATTCATCGAAGTGCCGGCGGTTTGACAGCCCGGTCAGGCCGTCGGAGTTCATCAACCGCTGCAACACCAGATTGGTGTCGAGCAACTGCTGCTGGCTGACCCGCAGCGCGCGGTAAGCCGCGTCACGCTGCAACAACATCATGTAGGAGCGCGAGTGATAGCGGATACGCGCCACCAGCTCGATGTTGTCCGGTAGCTTGACCAGGTAATCATTGGCACCGGCGGCAAAGGCGGCGCTTTTGATCAGCGGGTCTTCCTTGGTCGACAGGACAATGATCGGAATGTCCTTGGTCGCCGGGTGATTGCGGTATTCGCGCACCAGGCTCAGGCCGTCGAGGCCGGGCATCACCAGATCCTGCAGAATCACCGTCGGCTTGATGCGGATCGCCTGCGAGACGGCCTGATGCGGGTCGGCGCAGAAGTGGAAGTCGATATTGTCCTCGCTCGACAACCCTCGGCGCACCGCCTCACCGATCATCGCCTGATCGTCCACCAACAGCACCATGGCGGCGTTTTCGTCGGTTTTGAAGTCGTCGAGCTGTAAGTCAGTCATGTGCAGTCACCTGATTACTACCTGAGCCAGGATTGCTGTGAAAAGCCGTCATTTCGAGAAAATCTCCAGCAATCGGGGCGCTATCTTTTCCAGTGGGCGAATTTCCATCGCCGCCTCGATGGCCGCTGCCGCCTTCGGCATCCCGTACACCGCACTGCTGTTCTGGTCCTGAGCGATAGTCAGGTAACCCTGTTGGCGCATGAGTTTAAGCCCTTGTGCGCCGTCGCGCCCCATTCCGGTCAGCAAAACGCCTACGGCGTCACCATTCCAGTAATTGGCAACACTCTCGAAAAACACATCGATCGAGGGGCGATAGATCTCGTTGACCGGTTCAGCGGTGTAGGCCAGCGTGCCGTTTTTCAACAAGCGGATATGGTGGTTGGTGCCGGCCAGCAGTACGGTGCCGGTCTGCGGCGGCTCACCTTCCTGGGCCAGGCGGACGTTCAGGCCGCTGGCACTGCCGAGCCACTCGGCCATGCCGGTGGCAAACACCTGGTCAACGTGCTGGACCAGGACAATCGCCGCCGGAAAATCGCGCGGCAAGCCCTTGAGCAACACTTCCAGCGCTGCCGGCCCGCCAGCGGACGAGCCGATGGCAATCAGGCGCTTGCGGGAGGCGGAACCGCGCAACGGGCTCGGAGCCGATCGCTCCCGATTGCCCTTGTCACCAATCAGCCAGCCAATGTTCATGATCTTGCGCAACAACGGGGCCGCCGCATCTTGCGCATTGCCGGCGCCGAGGGCCGGGGTGTCGACCACGTCCAGCGCGCCGTGGCCCATGGCCTCGAACACCCGGTGGACGTTCTGCTGGCGGTCGACCGTGACGATGACGATGGCGCACGGGGTCTGCGCCATGATTTGCCGTGTGGCCTCGACGCCGTCCATGACTGGCATGATCAGGTCCATCAGAATCAGGTCAGGGGTATTCTCGGCGCAACGCTGCACCGCTTCCGCTCCGTTGCTGGCGACCCACACCACCTCGTGCGCCGGTTCAAATGCCAAGGCCCGACGCAGGGCCTCTACGGCCATGGGCATGTCGTTAACGATGGCTATTTTCATGCCCGCGCTCCTCCGATGAGCTCAACCACCGCATCAAGCAGGGCGTCGTCATGAAAACTGGCTTTGGCTAGATAATAGTCGGCTCCGGCGTCCAGTCCACGACGACGGTCCTCTTCTCGATCTTTGTACGACACCACCATCACTGGCAGCGATTGCAGACGGTTATCCCGGCGCAGCAAAGACACCAGTTCGATGCCGTCCATGCGTGGCATGTCAATGTCGGTGATCAGCAGATCGAAATCCTCCGAACGCAAGGCGTTCCAGCCATCCATACCGTCGACCGCCACGGCCACGTCGTATCCACGATTGAGCAACAGCTTGCGCTGCAACTCGCGAACGGTCAGCGAATCGTCGACCACCAGAATCCGTTTGCGTGCCGCTTCGACAGCTTGACTGCCGTGGCGGGCAATACGCTCCAGACGCCCGGTGTTGAGCAGTTTGTCCACCGAACGCAACATGTCCTCGACATCGACGATCAGCACCACCGACCCGTCATCCAGCAAGGCGCCGGCGGAAATGTCCTGCACCTTGCCCAGACGCTCATCCAGCGGCAGTACAACCAATGTCCGCTCGCCAATGAACCGTTCGACCGCCACACCGTAAATCGCATCGCGCTCGCGAATCACTACCACTTTGAGGGTCTGCTGACTGTTTTGGTTCGCCGGGCGCTGCAGCAGTTGACTGGCCGCGACCAGCCCGACGTGCCGACCGTCATGCCAAAAATGCTGGCGCCCCTCGATTTGAACAATGTCCGAAGGCTCCAGGTCGCACATGCGTTCGATGTGTGCCAGCGGAAATGCGTAGGCCTCATCGCCGACTTCCACCACCAGACTGCGCACCACCGACAACGTCAATGGCACTTCAAGGTGAAAACGGCTGCCCTCGCCCGCGGTCTGTTCCAGCACCACCGCGCCGCGTAGCTGACGGACCATGTGCTGAACCGCGTCCAGGCCAACGCCGCGCCCGGACACTTCGGTGACCGTGTCGCGCAGGCTGAAACCCGGCAGGAAGAGGAACGTCAGCAGCTCTTCCTCGCTCAGCTGCGCGGCGGTTTCAGCGGGAGATAGCTGACGCTCGATGATGCTGCGCCGGACCTTCTCCAGATCGACGCCGTGACCGTCGTCGCTCAATTCCAGCACCAACAGACCGGCTTGATGGGAGGCGCGCAGACGAATCAAACCTTCTGGCGGCTTACCGGCCAGCAGGCGTTGCTCGGGAGATTCGATGCCGTGGTCGACGGCGTTGCGCAGCAGATGCGTCAGCGGCGCTTCGAGCTTTTCCAGCACGTCACGGTCAACCTGGGTTTTCTCGCCCTCGATCTCCAGCCGTACTTGCTTGCCGAGACTGCGTCCAAGGTCGCGAACCATGCGCACTTGCCCGCTCAACACGTCGGCAAAGGGCCGCATGCGACAGGCCAGCGCGGTGTCGTACAGCACCTGCGCGCGTTGACTGGCCTGCCAGGCGAACTCATCCAGCTCGGCGTTTTTTTCCACCAGCAATTGCTGGGACTCGGCCAGTAGTCGACGGGCATCATCCAAGGCTTCCTGGGCCTGGAGGCTCAAGGAATGTTCCTTGAGATGCACATTCAGGCTTTCCAGGGCGCGCAGGCCGTTGTTCTGCAGACGCTTGAGGCGCTGCATCGTCGCCAGATGCGGCTTGAGCCGCTGGGTTTCGACCAGGGATTTGCTCGACAGGTCGAGCAGGCTGTTCAAGCGCTCCGCCGTGACCCGAAGCACGCGCTCGCCATTGTCAGTGAGGCGCCTGTTTTTGCGCGGCGGTTCGACGGGGGCAGGCTCGAGGACCGGAACAAACTCCTCGACGGCGGCCGCTTGCGGTTCAGGCGCGGCCATGAACGGTGCGATCGGCGTGCTCATGGGCGCGGCCAGTGCCAGCGGATCCAGCAGTTTCGTCATCAGCGCCACATACGCGTCGATTTCCACTGGGGTGGGCGCCTGGGCCGGTGTCGCAATCCGCATCAGTAAATCGGTGCCTTGCAGCAAGGCGTCAATGTGCTCGGGGCGCAAGTACAGGCGCCCTTCCTGCGCACTGACCAGACAATCCTCCATCACATGGGCGACGCTGACCCCGGCATCGACGCCGACAATCCGCGCCGCGCCTTTGAGGGAGTGGGCGGCGCGCATGCACGACTCAAGGTGATCGGCCTGGGTCGGATCGCGTTCAAGCGCCAACAGGCCAGCGCTCAATACCTGGGTCTGGGCCTCAGCTTCGAGGCTGAACAATTCCAGCAAAGAGGAATCACGCATTTGCTCGGGGGTCATGCGAGGCTCCGGGTCACGGCGGACAACAGCTGTTCTTCATCCAGCCAACGCAGGCTGCGCCCCTTGAATGGCAACACGCCCCGAGTGTATTTGCCGCTGGCCTGGGTGCCGGACTGCGACGCGGCATCAAGGATGCGCTCGTCGATGGCGTGAATCCCGTCCACTTCATCCACTGGCACCACAACGGGCCCGCCGTGAGCGGCAATGATCAGCATCCTTGGCATCACCCGCGTTCCGGACGCCACGTTGACGATGCCGGTGCCGTCGAGCCCCAGCAACTCCACCAGCGACAAGCACGCGACCAACGCGCCGCGCACATTTGCCACGCCGAGCAACGCTCGGGAGCGCTGGTGTGGCAAGGAGTGAATCGCTTGCAGCGGCGCGACTTCCACCAGCGTGCGCGTGGCCAGGCCCAGCCATTCTTCACCGAGACGAAACATCAACAGCGAGCGGGTTTTCACGTCGGTTTCGACCACTGCCCGGACCTGCTCAAGGTCGTTCTGCTGCAAGGCGTAGCGATCCAGCAAGCGGGTGGCCGCGGAGGAATACACCGCGCAATTACGGCAGTGAATGTGTTCGATCAGTAGCGGGCAGGACTTGTCACCGTGGATACCGATGCGGTTCCAGCAGTCGTCGATGGCCTGGGCATCTTCATGGGTGAGGCTCAAGGTGTCGGAGGCGCTCATCGTTTACGCTCACTGTCGGCGCGTCCGTTTCTGGCGGCGCGGTCCTGCAATCGTCGGGCACCCGCCGTGTCGCCCAATGACTGCAGCAAGGCACCCAGGTGCATCAACGCGTCGGGATGTTGCGGTTCGAGGTACAACGCTTTGCGATAAAACCCTTGGGCCTCCAGGCCTTTACCGGCGACATCGCTGAGCAGCCCCAACCAGTAAAACACCTGGGCCACGGGTTCATGATCATCCAGATAGCGTTCACAGGCAGCACGGGCGTCGGCGCTTTTGCCTTCGTTGGCCAGGGTGGCGATGTTCGCCAGCAACGCGGCTGCTTCCGGGGCTTTCGGGGTGGCGGTCGGCGGCGTGAGGGTGGTGAACGGACGATTGCGCACCGGCGTGGGCGGCACGCTGCGTACCGCTTGGCGCACCGGCAACGGCGTCGGAACAAAGACGGGCAGTGACTCCGGAACCGGCGCGCTTTGGCGACTGAACGCAAAAGACTGCGCAATGCCAATCGAGCGCATGCCAAAACGCCCCAGCAAACCGCCCTCGGCCGGTCCGATAAACAGCACGCCATCGACATGGGTCAGGCGTTTGAGGACTTCAAAGACTTGCTGCTGGGTCGCTTGATCGAAATAGATCAGCAGGTTTCGGCAGAACACAAAATCATAGGGCGGCTCGCTGGCCAGCAACGCCGGATCGAGCAGGTTGCCGACTTGCAGACGGACCTGTTCCAGCACGCGCTCGCTGAGGCGATAACCGTCGCTTTCCTCGGTGAAATGCCGCTCGCGAAACGCGAGGTCATGACCACGAAACGAATTTTTACCGTACAGCGCGCGTTTGGCCTTTTCCACTGACAGCGGACTGACGTCCATGCCTTCAACTTTGAATTGATGCGGTTTTAGCCCGGCATCGAGCAGGGCCATGGCGATCGAATACGGTTCTTCGCCGGAGGAACATGGCAGGCTGAGAATCCGCAGCGCGCGCATGTGGTTGATCTCGACCAACCGCTTGATCGCGAGTTTCGCCAACGTGGCGAAGGATTCCGGGTAACGGAAAAACCAGGTCTCGGGGACGATCACGGCTTCGATCAGCGCCTGCTGCTCATCTTGCGAACCTTGCAGCGTGTGCCAGTAATCGTCGGCCGTCAGCGCCCGGGACGCGGTGCAGCGCTGGCGTACCGCGCGCTCGATGATCGCCGGACCCACCGACGTCACATCCAGGCCAATTCGTTCTTTGAGGAAGTCGAAAAAGCGCTGGTCGCTGCTCATGGCCGCTCCTCAAGCAACGCCAGGTCCAGCGGTGGCGAGGGAAACAACAGCGCGCGCACCTGCTCATCGAGCAAATCGGCCACCCGCACCCACTGCAGCAAACCCTGCGCGTCTTCACGAACCGGCCCCAGATAGGGAGCCTGACGATTGTCCAGGCCATAAGGCTTAAAGTCCGCCGAGTTGCAGCGCAAGGTATCGGTGGCCTGCTCCAGAATCAGCCCGAGCAAGGTCGAAGGCGTCACATCGTCCGGCCGATAGTGCACCAGTACCAACCGCGTGCTGGTACGGGGCTGCGCCGGTTGGCCAAACGTCAGCGCACTGAGGTCGATCACTGGCACCACTGCGCCGCGATAGGCAAAGACCCCGGCGACCCAGGCGGGCGCTTTGGCAATCGGTTTCAATGGCAGGCGCGGCAACACTTCCGCCACCTCGATCGCCTGCAAGGCAAAACGCTCGCCGGCGATGCGAAACACCAGGAACAACACCTGCTTCGCGGGCATCACCGCGCCACGCTTGAGCGTCAGTTCGCTCATCAGACTTTGAATCGCGAAACGCCGCCACGCAGCCCAATGGCGACCTGGCTCAATTCATCGATCGCGAAACTGGCCTGACGCAGGGACTCGACGGTCTGGCTGCTGGCATCGCCCAACTGCACCAGCGCATGGTTGATCTGTTCGGCGCCGGTGGCCTGCGCCTGCATGCCTTCGTTGACCATCAACACCCGCGGCGCCAGCGCCTGGACCTGATGGATGATCTGCGACAGCTGCTCGCCGACCTGCTGTACTTCAAACATGCCGCGCCGCACTTCCTCGGAGAACTTGTCCATGCCCATGACCCCGGCCGACACCGCCGACTGAATCTCACGCACCATCTGTTCGATGTCGTACGTGGCAACGGCGGTCTGGTCCGCCAGTCGCCGCACTTCAGTGGCGACCACGGCAAACCCGCGACCGTATTCACCGGCCTTCTCGGCTTCGATGGCGGCGTTCAGGGACAGCAGATTGGTCTGGTCAGCGACTTTGACGATGGTCACGACCACCTGATTGATGTTGCCGGCCTTCTCATTGAGGATCGCCAGTTTGGCGTTGACCAGATCCGCCGCGCCCATCACCGCGTGCATGGTTTCTTCCATGCGAGCCAACCCTTGCTGCCCGGAACCGGCCGCCACCGAAGCCTGATCGGCGGCGGTGGAGACTTCGGTCATGGTGCGCACCAGGTCACGGGAAGTGGCCGCGATTTCACGGGACGTCGCACCGATTTCAGTGGTGGTGGCGGCCGTTTCGGTGGCGGTGGCTTGCTGTTGTTTGGAGGTGGCAGCGATTTCCGTCACCGAGGTAGTGACTTGCACCGACGAGCGCTGGGCCTGGGACACGAGCGAGGTGAGCTCGGTCATCATGTCGTTGAAGCCGGTTTCCACCGCACCGAATTCGTCTTTGCGCTCCAGGTTGAGACGGCCACTGAGGTCGCCGGTGCGCATGATTTCAAGGATCTGCACGATCCGGTTCATCGGCGCCATGATCGCGCGCATCAACAGCAACCCGCAGAAGCCCGCCGCCAGAACCGCGACCAACAGGGAAATGCCCATGATGACTTTTGCGGTGACCACTGCGTCATCGATGTTGGCGATGTCCTGGTCGGCCACCACTTTGTTTTCCCGAATGATGTCATTGAGTTTCATGCGACCTGCGGTCCAGGCCGGGGTCAGTTGCTCGTTGAACATCTTGATCGCGTCAGCGTCCTGATTGCGCTTGCGCAAGTCGAGCACCGCGGCCAGGACCTTGTTGTAATCGGCATGGAGCTTTTCAAAAGCGGCGTACTCAACCTTGTCTTCGTCCGTGGTGACAGTGTCCTGGTAGTTCTTCATCTGCTCCTGCAGACGCGTATCGAAGTTTTTGAAGTTCTCGGCTTCTTCAGTGCTATAGCCCTGCCCTTCCTTCAAACCGAGCATTTCCTGGGTTCGAAGGTAGGTGTCGACCCAAGCACTGCGAACCATCGAGCTGTAATACAAACCGGGCAGTGCGTCATCACGAACACTGGCCTCGCTGGCTTCGATCTTCAACAGCCGCGAATACGAGACGACGACCATCAACAGCATGATGGCGATGATTACCGCAAAGCTCGCCAAGATGCGTTGGCGCAACGTCCAGTTCTTCACAGTCAGTCCTCGGAGCGATTCAAATGCTGCGCAGTATAGCCGAGGGTGTTGCGTTTATAAGACAGGTGTCATGCCACTGCTCAACCTGACGAAAGCCCGATCAGGCCCCGTTGTCGGCCGTTGCGCCCGCAAACCCACAAGGTTCACGTCAACGCCTGACGCACCTGCTTCTCCAGTTCAGCCTTCAACCCCGGATCAAGCTTCAACTGCCGCGCCAATTCATCGAGGTAGGACTTCTCCATGAAGCTCTCTTCATCCACCAGCATCACACTGGCGATGTACATCTCGGCGGCCATTTCCGGCGTGCTGGCAGCACGGGCGACTTCCGCCGGGTCGAGTGGTTTACTGAGTTCGGCATGCAGCCACTGTTGTAATTGCTGATCGTTGTCGAGTTTGGTGAATTCGCCTTCGATCAACGCACGTTCGCGCTCATCGACATGGCCATCGGCTTTGGCGGCGGCCACTAACGCTTTGAGAATTGCCTGACTGTGCTGTTCGACTTGTGCGGCCGGCAAACGATCAAGCGTTTGCGGTTCGGTTTGAGGGGTTGTGCCCTGCTGGGCCTGCCAGTTGCCATACGCCTTGTAGGCAATCACGCCCAAGGCCGCGAGGCCGCCGTAAATGGCGACTTTGCCGCCAACTTTGCGGACCTTCTTGTTACCCAGCAGAAGCCCCATGGCGCCGGCCGCCAATGCCCCGCCGCCCGCACCCGAGAGCAAGCTGCCGAGGCCGCCCGAACCACCGTTGCCACCGAGCAATCCGCCCAGGCCGCCGCTGGTTGCCTTGTTCTGTGCGCCTCCGGCCTTGTTCTGCAACAGGTCCTGACCGGACTTGAGCAGTTGATCGAGCAATCCACGCGTATTCATTTTTGCCGCCTCCACGAAACGGGTTAACCGGACACTTGAGGCCATCAGCCTAGATCGAAAGTGCCCCGTCTCTGCCGACGAGAGTGCTTCTGGATGTTGCCTTGTCAAAAGTGGCTATCGATTAAAAAGATATACACTCGATTAAATCTATAAAAACCGCCCACCGGGTATTGCCCATGATGACCCTGCGTCAAATCCGCCATTTCATTGCTGTGGCCGAGACCGGCTCGATCTCCGCCGCGGCGCAAACCGCGTTCATTTCCCAATCGACCTTGACCCTGGCGATCCAGCAACTGGAAGAGGAGATTGGCGTCAGCCTGTTTAACCGACACGCCAAAGGCATGAGCCTGACCCACCAGGGCCATCAGTTCCTGCGCCAGGCGCACTTGATTCTGGCCACCGTGGACAACGCCAAACGCAGCCTGCAACAGAGCACCGATCAGGTCGCCGGCCAATTGATCATCGGCGTAACCAGCCTGGTGGCCGGTTACTACCTCGCGGATTTGCTCACCCGCTTCCAGCGCGCCTACCCCAACGTCGAGATCCGCGTGATGGAAGACGAGCGACCTTACATCGAGCATTTGCTGGTCAGCGGTGAGATCGATGTTGGCGTGTTGATCCTCTCCAACCTCGAAGACCGCCATGCCTTGCAGACTGAAGTCCTCACCCACTCACCCCATCGGCTATGGCTGCCGGCCCAGCATCCGTTGCTGGAACACGACAGCATCAACCTCGCCGATGTGGCCCGTGAGCCGCTGATTCAGCTGAACGTCGATGAAATGGACCGCAATGCCCAGCGCATGTGGTCGGCGGCCTCGCTGCAGCCACGCATCACCCTGAGAACAGCGTCGACGGAGGCCGTGCGAAGTCTGGTGGCAGCCGGTCTGGGTGTGTCGATCCAGCCCGACATGACCTACCGCCCTTGGTCGCTGGAGGGCGACATCATCGAAGCGCGGCCGATTGCCGACCTGAGCCAGACCCTCGACGTCGGTCTGGCGTGGCGTCGCGGCACCGCGCGACCGGCGTTGGTAGACCCGTTCCTGACAGTCGCCCGTGAACAACCCCATGGCGGGCGCAAGCCATCTATTTAATCGAACGCCACCTTCAGTATTTAGAATTTGTCGACCTCGGGCCCGCGCACTAGTCTTGGTACATCTATAAGACGGCCGCGCCCCAGTCACAGGGAGCAGCATGGCCACACAAGAAAAGAGAACCCGAAAAATGGCTGGCGCGCAGACCCCGTTGTTCACCGCGTTGTTGATCGATGGCGAATTGGTCGCGGGCCAGGGTTTTGTCGAACCGATCCTCAACCCGGCCACTGGTGAAGTGCTGACGCACATTGCCGAAGCCAGCACCGAGCAAGTCGAAGCCGCGATCCTTGCCGCCCATCGTGCGTTCGCCGGGTGGTCAAGGACCACACCGCAGCAGCGTTCGAACCTGTTGCTGGACATCGCCAACGCCATCGAAAAACAAGCCGACCTCCTCGCCCGCCTCGAATCCCTGAACTGCGGTAAGCCATTGCACCTTGCTCGCCAAGATGACTTGAGCGCGACGGTCGACGTGTTCCGCTTCTTCGCCGGTGCCGTGCGGTGCCAGACGGGCCAGCTCAGCGGCGAGTATCTGCCGGGCTACACCAGCATGGTCCGTCGCGATCCGATTGGCGTGGTCGCATCGATTGCGCCATGGAATTACCCGATCATGATGGCCGCGTGGAAAATCGCCCCGGCCCTCGCCGCGGGTAACACGCTGGTGTTCAAGCCGTCGGAACACACGCCACTGTCGATTCTGGCCCTGGCGCCCGCGCTGGCCGAAATCCTGCCGCGCGGGGTGATCAACATCGTCTGCGGCGGCGGTGAAGGTGTTGGCAGCCATTTGGTCAGTCATCCCAAAGTACGCATGGTCTCCTTGACCGGCGATATCGTTACCGGGCAGAAAATCCTCCAGGCCGCTGCGAAAACCCTTAAACGCACCCACCTTGAGCTCGGCGGCAAAGCGCCGGTGATCGTCTGCAACGATGCAGACATTCAGGCAGTGGTCGAAGGCGTGCGCACTTACGGCTATTACAACGCCGGCCAGGATTGCACCGCTGCCTGCCGGATTTATGCACAGGCCGGGATTCACGACCGCCTGGTGGCCGAACTCGGCGCGGCGGTCAGCAGCCTGCGCTTTGCCGGCAAACGCGATGCCGACAACGAGATCGGTCCGCTGATCAGCACCCGCCAGCGCGACCGCGTGGCCAGTTTTGTCGAACGCGCCCTCGGCCAACCGCACATTGAACGGGTGACCGGCGCGGCGGTGCATTCCGGTGCCGGCTTCTATTACCAGCCCACCCTGCTCGCCGGTTGCAAACAGAGCGATGAAATCGTCCAGCGCGAAGTGTTCGGGCCGGTGGTTACCGTCACCCGTTTCGACGAACTCGAACAAGCGGTGGACTGGGCCAACGACTCCGAATACGGCCTCGCCTCCTCCATCTGGACCCAGAACCTGGACAAGGCGATGCAGGTCGCGGCGCGGTTGCAGTATGGCTGCACCTGGATCAACAGCCATTTCATGCTGGTCAGCGAAATGCCCCACGGCGGCCTGAAGCGTTCGGGTTACGGCAAAGACTTATCCAGCGATTCGCTCCAGGACTACAGCGTGGTGCGGCACATCATGGCGCGCCACGGACAGCATCTCTGACTACGCTAATAACAAGCCGCTAACGGCATGCTTCACCACGTTCACAACTGCCCCGACCATAATTAAAGAAGAGGGAATCCCCATGTTCGTGCACAAGACCGCACTGCTCAGTGCAATCACCACCGCGCTGTTGGCCAGCGCCAGTCTCCAGGCCGCCGAACCGCTGAAAGCCGTCGGCGCCGGTGAAGGCCAGCTGGATATCGTGGCATGGCCCGGCTACATCGAACGTGGCGAAAGCGACAAGGCTTACGATTGGGTGACCGGTTTCGAGAAGGAAACCGGCTGCAAGGTCAACGTGAAAACCGCGGCGACTTCCGATGAGATGGTCAGCCTGATGGCCAAGGGTGGTTACGACCTGGTGACCGCCTCGGGCGACGCCTCGTTGCGGTTGATCGGCGGCAAGCGTGTGCAGCCGATCAATACGGCGTTGATCCCGAACTGGAAGAACATTGACCCTCGCCTCAAGGATGGTCCTTGGTACGTCGTCAATAAACAGACCTATGGCACCCCGTACCAGTGGGGCCCGAACGTGCTGATGTACAACACCAATGTGTTCAAGACTGCGCCGGACAGCTGGAGCGTGGTGTTCGAAGAGCAAACCTTGCCTGACGGCAAATCCAACAAGGGACGCGTGCAAGCCTACGACGGCCCGATCTACATCGCTGATGCTGCGCTCTATCTCAAATCGAAACGTCCGGAACTGGGCATCAAAAACCCGTATGAGTTGAACGAAGAACAGTACAAGGCCGCGCTGGATCTGCTTCGCAAACAGCACCCCTTGATCCACCGCTACTGGCACGACGCAACCGTCCAGATGAGTGACGTCAAAAACGAAGGCGTGGTGGCGTCCAGTACCTGGGGCTACATGGTCAATGGTCTGGTTGCAGACAAGCAGCCGGTTGCCTCTGTCATTCCCAAGGAAGGTGCGACGGGTTGGGTGGACACCACCATGATGCACGTCGAAGCCAAGCATCCGAATTGCGCTTACAAGTGGATGGACTGGTCGCTGCAACCGAAAGTGCAAGGCGACGTATCGGCGTGGTTCGGCGCGCTGCCAGCCGTGCCTGAAGGCTGCAAAGCCAGTGAACTGCTGGGCGCAGAGGGGTGTGCATCCAACGGTTACGCTCAGTTTGAAAACCTGGCCTTCTGGAAAACCCCGCAAGCTGAAGGCGGCAAGTTCGTGCCGTACAGCCGCTGGACCCAGGACTACATCGCGATCATGGGCGGTCGCTAACACACTCGTAATCATCGTTCCCACGTCGAGGCGTCGAACCGTCTGCGTGGGAACGTATCACCGGACGCTCCGCGTCCACTCGCACAAGGTGACGCAGAGCGTCACGGGCTGCATTCCCACGCTGAGCGTGGGAACGATCATCAGTTTCAGATTTTCGGAGTTCCGCACCATGACGCTTGCAGTCCAGTTCACCAACGTTTCCCGTCTATTCGGCGAAGTGAAAGCCGTAGACCGGGTTTCCATCGACATCCAGGACGGCGAGTTTTTTTCCATGCTGGGCCCTTCCGGTTCAGGCAAAACCACCTGCTTGCGCCTGATCGCCGGGTTTGAACAACCGAGCGCAGGCTCCATCCGAATCCACGGCGAAGAAGCCGCTGGCTTGCCGCCGTATGAGCGTGACGTCAACACGGTGTTTCAGGATTACGCTCTGTTCCCGCACATGAACGTGCTCGACAACGTCGCCTACGGTTTGAAAGTCAAAGGCGTTGGCAAAGCCGAACGCCAGAAACGCGCCGAAGAAGCCCTCGACATGGTTGCCCTCGGCGGCTACGGCGAGCGCAAACCGGTGCAATTGTCCGGCGGTCAACGCCAGCGTGTGGCACTGGCCCGCGCCCTGGTCAATCGCCCCCGCGTGCTACTGCTCGACGAGCCGTTGGGCGCGCTCGATTTGAAGCTGCGCGAACAAATGCAGAGCGAACTGAAAAAGCTGCAACGCCAACTGGGCATCACCTTCATTTTCGTCACCCACGACCAGACCGAAGCGCTGTCGATGTCAGACCGCGTGGCCGTGTTCAACAAGGGCCGCATTGAACAGGTCGACACACCGCGCAACCTGTACATGAAACCGGCGACCACCTTCGTCGCGGAATTCGTCGGCACCTCCAACGTGATTCGCGGGGATCTGGCGAAGCAACTGAGCGGCAATCCACAGCCGTTTTCGATTCGCCCGGAACACGTGCGTTTCGCCGAAGGTCCGCTGGCCAGTCACGAGATCGAAGTCAGCGGCGTGCTGCACGACATTCAATACCAGGGAAGCGCCACGCGCTATGAACTGAAGCTGGAAAACGGCCAGACACTCAATATCAGTCAGGCCAACGTGCAGTGGCTGGACGTCAGCGCCCAGCACCAGACCGGGCAGCGCATCAATGCTCGCTGGGCGCGCGAAGCGATGATCCCGCTGCACGACACCGTTGTCGGCGGGGTGTGAGATGACCAGCGTGGCTATCCCTCAAACCCCGGCCAGCGGCTCGCCGTTGCGCAGGTTTTCCAACCTGCTGTATCGCCGGCCGAACTTTTATCTGTCGTTGCTGCTGGTGCCGCCGTTGCTATGGTTCGGCGCGATCTACCTCGGCTCGCTGCTGGTGTTGCTGTGGCAGGGTTTCTACACCTTCGATGACTTCACCATGGCGGTCACCCCCGACCTGACCTTGGCAAACTTTGCTGCGCTGTTCCAGCCGTCAAACTTCGACATCATTCTGCGCACCTTGAGCATGGCGATTGTCGTGTCCATCGCCAGTGCCGTCGTCGCGTTCCCGATTGCGTATTACATGGCGCGTTACACCACGGGCAAAACCAAAGCGTTTTTCTACATCGCGGTAATGATGCCGATGTGGGCCAGTTACATCGTCAAGGCGTATGCCTGGACCTTGCTGCTAGCCAAGGGCGGCGTGGCGCAGTGGTTCGTTCAACACCTTGGCCTGGAGCCGGTGTTGCAGTTCGTGCTGGGCATTCCAGGCGTGGGCGGCAGCACGTTGTCGACCTCGCACCTGGGCCGTTTCATGGTGTTCGTCTACATCTGGCTGCCGTTCATGATCCTGCCAATCCAGGCGTCTCTCGAACGCTTGCCGCCGTCGCTGCTGCAAGCGTCTGCCGACCTCGGCGCGAAACCGCGCCAGACCTTCATGCAGGTGATTCTGCCGTTGTCGATTCCGGGCATTGCCGCAGGTTCGATTTTTACCTTTTCCCTGACCCTGGGCGACTTCATCGTGCCGCAACTGGTGGGCCCACCGGGTTACTTCGTCGGAAGCATGGTGTATGCCCAGCAAGGCGCGATCGGCAACATGCCGATGGCCGCGGCCTTCACGTTGGTGCCGATCGTGTTGATCGCCATCTACCTGACCATCGTCAAACGACTGGGGGCCTTCGATGCGCTCTGATGTGAAAAAACAAAAGCCGGAAAAGCAGGGGGAGCAAGCTTCACTGGGCCTGCGGATCGCAGCGTGGGGCGGCTTGGTGTTTCTGCACTTCCCGATCTTGATCATCTTCATGTACGCCTTCAACACCGAAGACGCGGCCTTCAGTTTTCCGCCCAAGGGTTTCACCCTGAAGTGGATCGGCGTGGCGTTCGCGCGACCCGACGTACTGGAAGCGATCAAGTTGTCGCTGCAGATTGCGGCCGTCGCAACCATGATTGCGCTGGTCCTCGGCACGCTGGCGTCAGCGGCGTTGTACCGACGTGATTTCTTCGGCAAGCAAGGCATCTCGCTGATGCTGATCCTGCCGATTGCGTTGCCCGGGATCATCACCGGGATCGCGTTGCTGGCGACCTTCAAGACGCTGGGGATCGAGCCAGGGATGTTCACCATCATCGTCGGTCACGCGACCTTCTGCGTGGTGATCGTCTACAACAACGTCATCGCCCGTTTGCGCCGCACGTCCCACAGCCTGATCGAAGCATCGATGGACCTTGGCGCGGATGGCTGGCAGACCTTTCGCTACATCGTCCTGCCGAACCTCGGCTCGGCGCTGCTGGCCGGGGGCATGCTCGCCTTTGCCCTGTCGTTCGACGAAATCATCGTCACCACCTTCACCGCCGGCCATGAACGCACCCTGCCGCTGTGGCTGCTCAACCAGCTCAGCCGCCCACGGGACGTGCCGGTAACCAACGTCGTCGCGATGCTGGTGATGATGGTGACCATGCTGCCGATTCTCGGCGCCTATTACCTGACCCGTGGCGGTGAAAGCGTGGCGGGCAGTGGCGGTAAGTAACAACAACTCATTTCCCAATGTGGGAACCGATTCCCTGTGGGAGCGGGCTTGCCCGCGATGAGGCCATCAAATTCGACATTGATGTTGGCTGACACACTGCCATCGCGGGCAAGCCCGCTCCCACAGGGGGGCGGTTTCGACAGAACAATAAAAGCGTCAATGAGGACAGGACAATGCAAACCAAACTCTTGATCAACGGCCAACTGATCGACGGCGACGGCCCCGCCCAACCCGTATTCAATCCGGCGCTGGGTCGTGTGCTGGTGGAAATCAACGAAGCCAGCGAAGCCCAGGTCGATGCCGCCGTGCGGGCCGCCGACAATGCGTTCGATAGCTGGTCTCAAACCACGCCGAAAGAGCGCTCGCTGCTGCTGCTCAAACTCGCCGACGCCATCGAAGCCCACGGTGAAGAACTGGCCAAGCTGGAATCGGACAACTGCGGCAAGCCTTACAGCGCGGCACTCAATGACGAGATCCCGGCGATTGCCGACGTGTTCCGTTTCTTCGCCGGGGCCAGCCGCTGCATGAGCGGTTCGGCAGGCGGCGAATACCTGCCCGGCCACACCTCGATGATTCGCCGCGACCCGGTCGGCGTGATCGCCTCGATTGCACCGTGGAATTACCCGCTGATGATGGTCGCGTGGAAAATCGCTCCTGCCTTGGCCGCCGGTAATACCGTGGTGCTCAAGCCATCGGAACAAACCCCGCTGACCGCGTTGCGCCTGGCCGAACTGGCTTCGGAGATTTTCCCCGCCGGTGTGCTTAACCTGGTGTTTGGCCGTGGACCATCCGTCGGCAGTCCACTGGTCACCCATCCGAAGGTGCGCATGGTCTCGCTCACCGGTTCTATCGCCACGGGTTCGAACATCATTTCCAGCACCGCCGACAGCGTCAAACGCATGCACATGGAGCTGGGCGGCAAGGCTCCGGTGATCATCTTCGACGACGCCGACATCGACGCCGCCGTGGAAGGCATTCGCACCTTCGGCTTCTACAACGCCGGCCAGGACTGCACCGCCGCCTGCCGCATCTACGCGCAGGAAGGCATCTACGACAAGTTCGTCGAGAAGCTTGGCGAGGCCGTTAGCAGCATCAAGTACGGTTTGCAGGATGATCCGTCGACCGAGTTGGGCCCGCTGATCACTGCGCAACATCGCGACCGCGTGGCCGGTTTTGTCGAGCGCGCCGTGGCTCAACCGCACATCCGCTTGATCACTGGCGGCAAGGCTGTCGACGGCAATGGTTTTTTCTTCGAGCCGACAGTGCTGGCCGACGCCCACCAGGACGACGAAATCGTACGCCGCGAAGTATTCGGGCCGGTGGTTTCGGTGACCAAATTCACCGATGAAGCGCAGGTGCTGGGTTGGGCCAACGATTCGGACTACGGCCTGGCGTCGTCAGTCTGGACCTCGGATGTCGGCCGCGCGCATCGCCTCTCGGCCCGCTTGCAGTACGGCTGCACCTGGGTAAATACGCACTTCATGCTGGTCAGTGAAATGCCCCACGGCGGTCAGAAACTGTCCGGTTATGGGAAGGACATGTCGATGTACGGGCTGGAGGACTACACCGTCGTTCGGCATGTGATGTTCAAGCACTAAACGCATCGCGGGCAGGTTCACCGCAGTCTCTGTGGGAGCGAGCCTGCTCGCGATGGCGACACCGCAATATCAAGGAAGAAACCGGCACAAGCACCACCAGGTCACACGCCAAAGAAACCAAAACAATAACCACCGATCCGGGCAGCGCCTCACGGCCCCGCCACGGTTTCGGACATCCGAAATCTGCCGATTTTCCGGAGCTTACACACCATGAGTGCACTACCCGAACTCTCTGCTGCCGTCGCCGACAGCGATGCCGAGCAGCTACGCAAACTGGGTTACACCTCAAACTTCAATCGCAGCATGAGCCTGTGGGAAAACTTCGCCCTGGGCTTCACTTACCTCTCCCCCGTCGTGGGGGTGTATACCCTCTTCGGCCTGTGCCTGGCCGCCGGCGGTCCACCGATGTTCTGGGCCTATTTGCTGGTCGGTTGCGGCCAGTTGCTGGTCTGCCTGATCTTCGGTGAAGTGGTTTCGCAATTCCCGATTTCCGGCGGCGTCTACCCATGGGCTCGCCGCTTGGTGGGCAAACGCTGGGCGTGGATGGTCGGCTGGATCTACTCCATCGCCCTGTGCGTGACCATTGCGGCCGTTGCCGTCGGTGCCGGTCCTTACCTGGCCGCGATGATGGGCTTTGAGCCGAGCAACAACACCAACATCGTCATCGCGCTGTTCCTGACGTTGTTCGCCACCCTGGTCAACCTCAGCGGCACCAAAATGCTCGCGCGGATCGCCATGTTCGGCTTTATCTGCGAGCTGGTCGGCGCGGTGATCGTCGGTGTTTACCTGCTGGTCTTCGAGCGTCACCAATCGATCAGCGTGCTGTTCAACACCTTCGATATCAGCGTTGATGGCTCGTATCTGCCAGCCTTCCTCACCGCCTCGCTGGCGGGGATGTTCCTGTACTACGGCTTCGAGGCCTGCGGCGATGTCGCTGAAGAAACTCCGAATCCGAGCAAGCAGATTCCGGTGGCCATGCGCATGACCATCTACATCGGCGGCATCGCGGCGATGTTCGCCTGCCTGGCACTGATCCTCGCCGTACCGGACATGCAAGCCGTGATCAACGGCACCGACAAGGACCCGGTCACCACCATCCTCAACAACGCTTTCGGCCCGGTCGGTTCGAAAGTGGTGATGGGCGTCGTGATGATTTCGTTCATCTCCTGCGTCATCAGCCTGCAAGCGGCGGCGAGTCGTCTGCTCTACTCCTACGCTCGCGACGAAATGGTCATCGGTAGCTCACTGCTCAAGAAGATTTCTCCTACGACCCAGGTTCCGGTAGCGGCACTGTTCGTCTCCGGCGTCCTGCCGGCGCTGATCATTATCCTGGGCTTCTTCCTGCAAGATGCCGTAGCGACCATCGTCAGCTTCGCAGCGATCGGCATCTACCTGGCATTCCAGATGATCGTTCTCGCAGCACTGTATGCGCGCCTGAAAGGCTGGAAACCCAGCGGCAAATTCACCCTCGGCGCCTGGGGTTGGGTAGTGAATATCGGCGCGCTGGTCTACGGCGTCGGCGCGATCATCAACATGGCCTGGCCACGTACACCGGATGCGGCGTGGTACATCAACTACGCGATGGTGTTGAGTACTGCGATCGTTATCGGGCTGGGGTTGATCTACATGTGGATTGCCAAACCGTATGACCACGGTAAGGCGCCTGCGGGGGATGCTTGGAAGGTTAGTCGGTAATTGAGTTTCGCCCCGGTGTTGGTTGTAACACCGGGGCGAGATGTGGCAATGACCCCGCCCTCTTGATCAGCGGCAAACCACGATAACGGCCTTCGAAGTAGCGCTTTTCAACATCCTCACCCTCGCGGCCTTCAAAGTCGTGAACGGAAAAAAGGCACGTTGCGCCGTTGGCATCACGTTCAGTGATCCAGAACTGATCGCGCCGCAGCGCTTGAGCGTTCATTAGATGTGTATCGTGAGTCGTAAAGATCAGCTGAGTGTTCAGCCCACTGTCCAAATGTTTTTCAATCAAATCGGCGACTATGGTTGGATGAAGGCTACTGTCCAATTCATCGACAGACAGTATCCCGCTACCATCGGTGTGATTGATCATGAACCAGGGAAGCCAGAATCCGATCAGGTTTTTCGTACCCCCGGACTCCTCTGAAAAATCAAACTCCGCTCGCCCCAAATGACTCGTATGCGTCAGGGTTATCTTGTCTTTTTGCGCTGCGGCGAAGAACTCTTTAAGCGTCAGTTTTTTACTGATTGGTAAAACGTCCGCATCCGTATTGAGCTGAATTTGCGAGACTGGAATATCAACGGCCTTTAGAAAGTCTCTCAAGTCGTTTGTATAGTCGGATGCCATCTGAAGAAACCTGATCGATGCCGCCGACAACCCCATCATATTGTTCTGCTCAATAACGAGAAGGCCAGACTGAAACCAGGCAAATGGCTGTCGCAGTTGCGTCAGCTCTTCACTGCTGTTCGCAACGGCCTGCGCAATGAACAACATCTTGGGGCTGGTTAAACGCCGCCAGGCATTGTGAACCTCTATGCCTCCCTCAAGGCTTGAGCCAAAAACATACTGCTCGCCGTCCTTACTCAAAAAACGCCGATACAACAGTGTTTCCTTCCCTTTCGGGTATGAAACGAGGTGCTCCTCAAGTATTCGTTGTGCGGTCATGCGCAACACAAACCGATATCGAAGTGAGCCTTGAATAAAGTTGTATTCGAAACAGCTCGGCTCGTCATGAAGTTGCGGATCAAACCGAAACGGTGAGACTGGTAGGGGTTCATCATTTGAGGTTGGCGGTGAAGCCAGCAGCGTCCCCATGACGCCCATCGCCCGGATCAACGAAGATTTACCCGACGCGTTCGGCCCATATATCGCGGCCACCTTCAGCAAGTCCGGCAGCTTCTCTCCATTTGCCACCGACTTGAAAATGTTGCGCTTTTTGCTCAAGCGCGGTGTAGCAGCCATTGACAGGGTTTGCCTGTCACGGAAGGAGCGATAATTGGAAACTGAAAACTCAATCAACATGTAGCAAACCTGCAGTTCGTTCCTGAATACGGAAAAAACTATAGGAAAAACCAAGACTGGAACGCTGCTTCACTGCACTTCAAGCAAAAACAGGAAATTCCTACAGATCGAGCCTTCCGATAAAGGCACCAATTCCTACAACACGCGGCGCCAGAGTAGACTTGGCGCCGCGAGCGCCTGAACGATAGGCTTTACCTCGTCGCTGCCAAATCAGCGACCCGGGGTCGAAGCCGGTAAATCATCAACATGGCGCATCCGCGCCCCCATAAGAACTGGGGCATTTTTTTGCCTTTCAGCTTCACTTTATGGTGGGCCGTGTGGCGCGGGCCTCTCGGCTTTTCCGTGTTGATCGAGAATGTTCCGACTTCGAACGCCGCACGGTCCGCCACCCATAATCTGTCGAAGGATTAGTGGCGGCTCCCTTTTCAACATGGAGTCGAAAAATGCTCAAGCACACGCTAAATCCGTCTGAAACCCGTCCTCATTTCATCCCTACCGTCTTCACCCGCCACAACCGCTTCCTCCACGCGTTCATTCAAGACAACCAAGCCTGGTTCTGCGTCCAGGATCTCGGTCGCTTGATGGGCCGTCCGCTGGACCAACGCCTCACCCTGAAACTCGATCCCGATCAACGCCGATACGTCTGGTTGCTGAAGGACGGCAAAACCGTCGAATCGCTGATGGTCAGCGAATCAGGGATGTATGCCCTGCTGGTTCACCATTTCGTCCCGGAAAACCGAAATCTGCGTCAGTGGCTGAGTAATGAAGTCATACCCACGCTGCGCGAATCGAAAGCAACGCCTGTGGATAACATTCCAAGCCTGAGTTCATTGCAGTGGGCCGGCATCTCGGTGCCGCTGCTGCATTGGCAGCATCAGGCCTGGATCAAGTGGCGGGACATGCCTGATCTGATGCAGGCACAGCGACCGTTCACGATCATGGGCACTTGCAGTTGAAGGCAGGGTAAATAATGAAAAAGGGGAGGACTTCACAGTCCGCCCCTTTGGTTTGGCGCTCAAAACCGCGAAACAGTCCGCATCGCGTCCACCAGATACCGCATCGCAATCCGGTCGCTCTCCGACAGCTCTCGATACCGCTCCAGCAGCTTCATTTCGTCCGGGCTGAGTCGGCGCCTTCGCCGGCCGCTTGCCAGGCAAGGAAGAATTCCTAACATTTCGGTGATGCCTTGTACTTTTGTCATCGACGATGTCCTTTTATACGTCCGAGAAAACTTCAAAAACCGCATCGCCCTCTCCTTTTTGTTTGTCGCCGGCCTGAAGGGCAGAAACCGGTCATGAACACAGAATAGGAAGATTCGCGGCGCTGAAAAGCGGTTTTTAGAGTAATTAGTCAAAAAAAGCAGAAATGCCCTATGAATCAGAAAGTACTGTGGGAAAACTTCACCGACATCTCTTGTTTCATTGCCGCGTGTCCAAAGTGCTACCAATCATTTTTTCTCGGCAACCGAACGGTTTAAGCTATTTGTTATCTGTTTAACGTCCGTTGCGTTTGGCCGAAGGCATGTCCGAACCGATATTTTTGATCCAGCACGTGCCAGGAACGGCGCGGGATTGTTCACGACAGGTTGTACTTATGCATCGCAGGAATTTGCTCAAAGCGTCCATGGCCATTGCGGCTTACACCGGTTTATCGGCCTCTGGCCTGATGGCCGCGCGTGCCTGGGCAAGCAATGGCACCGCTGATGGCGACGCCCAGGCGTTCGATTTCGAGGCGCTGAAGGTCCAGGCCAAGCAACTCGCTGGCAACCGCTATCAGGACACCAAGCAAGTTCTGCCACCGACACTGGCGACCATGACGCCGCAGAATTTCAATGCGATCCGCTACGACGGCAACCACTCGTTGTGGAAAGACTTGAACGGTCAGCTGGACGTGCAGTTTTTCCATGTCGGCATGGGTTTCAAACAGCCGGTGCGCATGTACAGCGTCGATCCCAAGACGCGCCAGGCCCGTGAAGTGCATTTCCGCCCTTCCCTGTTCAACTACGAAAAAACCACGGTCGACACCAAACAGCTCACGGGCGATCTGGGGTTTTCCGGTTTCAAGTTGTTCAAGGCACCGGAACTGGACCAACACGACGTGCTGTCCTTCCTCGGCGCCAGCTATTTCCGAGCGGTAGATGCCTCCGGCCAGTACGGTTTGTCGGCCCGCGGACTGGCGGTCGATACCTACGCCAAGAAGCGTGAGGAATTCCCGGACTTCACCAAATTCTGGTTCGAGACGCCGGACAAGGACAGTACCCGCTTCGTGGTCTACGCCCTGCTGGATTCGCCAAGTGCCACCGGCGCATACCGTTTTGACATTGACTGCCAGGCCAGCCAGGTGGTCATGGGCATCGACGCGCACATCAATGCGCGGACCGCCATCGAACAATTGGGCATCGCACCGATGACCAGTATGTTCAGCTGCGGCACCCACGAGCGCCGCATGTGCGACACCATTCACCCGCAGATCCACGATTCGGATCGCCTGGCGATGTGGCGTGGCAACGGCGAGTGGATCTGCCGTCCACTGAACAACCCGGCGACCCTGCAATTCAATGCCTTCGCCGACACCGACCCGAAAGGTTTCGGCCTGGTGCAGACCGATCACGAGTTCGCCAGCTACCAAGACACCGTCGACTGGTACAGCAAGCGCCCGAGCCTGTGGGTAGAACCTACGACGGCGTGGGGCGAAGGCTCTATCGATCTGTTGGAAATTCCTACAACCGGCGAAACCCTGGACAACATCGTCGCGTTCTGGACCCCGAAAAAGCCGGTCGCTGCCGGTGATTCCCTCAACTACGGCTACAAGCTCTACTGGAGCGCGTTGCCGCCGGTCGGCACACCGCTGGCGCGGGTCAACGCGACCCGTTCGGGCATGGGCGGCTTCACCGAGGGCTGGGCGCCGGGCGAGCATTACCCTGAGGTCTGGGCGCGCCGGTTTGCCGTGGACTTCACAGGCGGCGGCCTGGACCGCTTGCCGGAGGGCGCGGGGATCGAGCCGGTGGTGACGTGCTCCAACGGCGAGGTCAAGGACTTCAACGTGCTGCAGCTCGATGACATCAAGGGTTACCGGATCACTTTCGACTGGTACCCGACCAACGACAGCGTGGCACCGGTGGAACTGCGGTTGTTCATTCGCACCAATGACCGGACGTTGAGTGAGACCTGGTTGTACCAGTATTTCCCGCCGGCACCGGATAAGCGCAAGTACACCTGATGGTCAGGGCCTGACAGGCGACAAACCCCCGCTCCAGATACGCAAAAGCCCCGATCAACTCGATCGGGGCTTTTTTGCTTTTATAGCATCACTCAGTCACGCAAATCAGACTCATGAATCGGCTGATCGCGATGCGTTGCCCGCTGATACTGCGCCGGCCAGGTGGCCTTGCGGCCCCCCAGGTCATCATCTGCATGCAGCGGCCAGTACGGGTCGCGCAACAGCTCACGCGCGAGGAAGATGATGTCGGCCTGGCAGGTACGCAGAATGTGCTCGGCCTGCGCGGGCTCGGTAATCATTCCTACCGTGCCGGTGGCAATGCCTGACTCCTTGCGCACCCGTTCGGCGAAGCGTGTCTGATAACCAGGTCCCGTAGGAATCTCGGCATTGGCCGCAGTGCCACCTGACGACACATCGATCAAGTCCACGCCCAGATCCTTGAGACGCCGCGCCAGCTCGACGGTCTCATCCGGGTTCCAGCCGTCTTCCACCCAGTCGGTGGCCGACACCCGTACGAACAACGGCAGTTCTTCAGGCCATACCGCACGCACCGCTTCGGTGACTTGCAGCACCAGCCGGATCCGGTTCTCGAACGAACCGCCATACTGGTCGCGTCGCTGATTGCTCAGCGGCGAAAGAAACTGATGCAACAGGTAACCGTGGGCAGCATGGATTTCGACGACTTTGAAACCGGCGGTCAACGCTCGCTTGGCCGAGGCGACAAAGGCCTGGATGACCTCAGCAATCTGGCTGTCATCGAGTTGCTTGGGCGGTGTGTGCTGTGGGTCGAAAGCAATCGGCGAAGGACCGACCGGCACCCAGCCACCTTCGTCGGGTTTGACGCTGCCATGCTTGCCGAGCCACGGCCGATGGGTGCTGGCCTTGCGTCCGGCGTGCGCCAATTGAATACCGGCCACCGCGCCTTGAGCGGTGATGAAGCGGGTGATGCGTTGCAACGGTTCGATTTGGTCATCGTTCCAAAGACCGAGGTCTTCGGCGGTGATGCGCCCGTCGGCCGTGACCGCCGTGGCTTCGGTGAACACCAGCCCGGCGCCGCCGACAGCGCGGCTACCAAGGTGGACCAGGTGCCAGTCATTGGCCAGTCCATCGACGCTGGAGTACTGGCACATTGGCGATACCGCGATGCGGTTGAGCAGGGTCAATTGACGAAGGGTATAGGGTTCAAGCAGCAGACTCATGGGGCACCTCTCGAATCAGTGGGCAGGCTCCAGGGTTCTGTTTGAAAAGTCGACGAGTGACAGGAAAAAGGTAGAGCACCCGCCCCCGCGGGCAAAAAATTCGACAAGACGTCACAAGGATTATCAAGCAGTGCTTAGAGCCTAGTCGACATCGAGGGATGAGGGAGGGTTCCGGGGATATTTGGCGTCAGGTAGATCGCTATCGCAGGCAAGCCCGCTTTCACAGGGTTTGCCCGCGACGAAGTCAACGGGGTTCGATATGGGCAATCATCAATTGCACCGTCTCGTTCCCACGAAACTCGTTAAGGTCGAGTTTGTACGCCAGCTCGACCCACTTGATGGTCGGATTCGGCCAGATATCACGGTCGATACCAAATGCAATGCCATCGAGTTTCACCGAGCCGCATTCGCTTTTCAGCACCACTTTGAGGTGCCGCTCGCCGACAACGCGCTGCTCGACCAATTGAAACACGCCATGAAACAGCGGTTCTGGAAAGTGCTGCCCCCAAGGTCCCGCATGGCGTAGCGCGCGGGCCAGTTCGAGGTGGAACTCTTCGACCGCCAACACCCCGTCCGACAGCAGCCGTCCGGTCAGGTCTTCTTCGCGCAATTGCCTACGCACTTCGGCGTCAAAGGCCTCGGCGAACAACGGAAAATTCGCTTCCGGCAGCGTCAACCCGGCCGCCATCGCGTGGCCGCCGTATTTGCTGATCAGGTTCGGATGCTGCGCCGCCACCACACTCAGGGCGTCGCGAATATGGAAACCCTGGACCGAACGTCCCGAGCCTTTGAGCATGCCATCTCCCGCATCGGCAAAGGCAATTGTCGGACGGAAATAGCGCTCTTTCATACGCGAGGCGAGGATTCCGATGACACCTTGGTGCCATTCTGGATCGAACAGGCACAAGCCAAACGGCATCGACTCGACCGGCAAATCCTTGAGCTGAGCCAGCGCTTCACGCTGCATGCCCTGCTCGATGGATTTGCGGTCCTGGTTCATGCCGTCGAGCTGCACGGCCATTTCCCGCGCCAATCCTGCGTCGTCGGTGAGCAGGCATTCGATGCCCAGGCTCATGTCATCCAGGCGCCCCGCCGCATTCAGGCGCGGGCCGACAATGAAGCCCAGATCGGTCGATGTAATGCGCGCAGGTTCACGCTTGGCCACTTCGAGAATCGCCTTGATCCCCGGCCGCGCTCGCCCGGCACGAATGCGCTCCAGGCCCTGGTGCACCAGAATCCGGTTGTTGGCATCCAGCGGCACCACGTCGGCCACGCTGCCCAGCGCTACCAGGTCCAGCAATTCGCCGATGTTCGGCTGCGGTTTGCTCTCGTACCAGCCAAGGCTGCGCAAACGCGCGCGCAGCGCCATCAACACATAGAAAATCACCCCGACGCCAGCCAGTGCCTTGCTCGGAAATTCGCAGCCGGGCTGGTTCGGATTGACGATGGCATCGGCCAGCGGCAGCTCATCGCCGGGCAAGTGGTGGTCGGTGACCAGCACCTTGAGCCCGGCCTTTTTCGCCGCCGCGACGCCTTCGACACTGGAAATGCCGTTGTCCACGGTGATCAGCAACTGTGGCGTGCGTGTCAGCGCGACTTCGACGATTTCCGGGGTCAGGCCGTAGCCATATTCAAACCGGTTCGGCACCAGGTAATCGACACGCGCCGCGCCCAGCAGACGCAACCCCAAAACGCCCACCGTACTGGCGGTGGCGCCATCGGCGTCAAAGTCGCCGACGATCAGAATCCGCTGACGTTGTTCCAGCGCCACGACCAGCAAATCGACCGCTGCATCGATGCCTTTGAGCTGCTGGAACGGGATCAGCCGCGCCAGGCTTTTGTCCAGTTCAGCCTCCGACTGCACGCCACGCGCCGCGTACAAGCGGGTCAGCAGCGGCGGCAGATCACCGAGGAATGGCAGGGTGTCGGGCAACAGGCGAGGTTCGATGCGCATGGGGTGACAGGTGCTTCTCTTGAATACGTAGGATAAAACCGGACAAAGCGGACCAGCGACGAATAATCAGCCGCGTTCGCCGCTCAGCCACTGCAACTGGACTTCGTGCTGACCACGGTCGTCAGTGACGAAAATCGTCCCTTCGCTGATCATCACGTCCCACTTGATAACGCGCGGCATGTCTTTGGCCAGGGTTTCCAGCACGTCTTGCGGCACAGCGGCGATGTGCACGTTTTTCAGGTTTTTGATCGCCGGGATCACTTTGGTTTCCCAGACACGCAAGCTGCCGTAGGCCAGCAGACTGGTGCGCTCGGTACGGCGCGAGCACCAGGTCAGGCGATCGGCGTCTGGTTGACCGACTTCGATCCAGTGCAGGACACGGTCATCCAGGCTTTTTTCCCACAAGGCTGGTTCATCCACGTCCGACAGACCGCGACCGAACGACAGCTGCTCGTTGTACCAGAAGGCGTAAGCCAGCAGCCGCACGGTCATGCGCTCTTCGGTTTCCGACGGGTGACGGGCAATGGTCTGCTTCACAGACTCGTAGACGCTACGGTCCAGGTCGGTGAGGTTCAGTTCAAACTTGTAGGTCGTGGACGGCTGGGCCATGAACGGGCTTCTTGATACGAGGAAAGGCGGCAAGTCTAACCGATGCAGTAGGCAATCAACGAATTGAAGGCGATCAACCTTGCTTGTCTGACGTTGGGCTATGTTAAAAGGCTATATCCCTTTACCGTTTGTCCTACAGGATCCAGCATGCCGTTCACCGACAAACCGCTTTCAGGTCTTAAAGTCATTGAATTGGGCACCTTGATCGCCGGGCCTTTCGCCTCGCGCATCTGCGGTGAGTTTGGCGCCGAGGTGATCAAGATCGAGTCTCCCGACGGCGGTGATCCGTTGCGCAAATGGCGCAAGCTGTATGAAGGCACCTCGTTGTGGTGGTTTGTCCAGGCACGCAACAAGAAGTCGCTGACGCTCAACCTGAAACACCCGGACGGTCTGGCGATTCTGAAAAAGCTGCTGAGCGAAGCGGACATCCTCATCGAGAATTTCCGCCCTGGCGTGTTGGAAAAACTCGGCTTGGGCTGGGAAGTCTTGCACGCGCTGAACCCGAAACTGGTGATGGTGCGGCTCTCGGGCTTCGGCCAGACCGGCCCGATGAAAGACCAGCCGGGTTTTGGTGCTGTCGGTGAATCCATGGGCGGTCTGCGCTACATCACCGGTTTCGAAGACCGGCCACCGGTGCGCACCGGGATTTCCATCGGTGACTCGATTGCCGCGCTGTGGGGCGTCATTGGCGCGCTGATGGCCTTGCGTCATCGCGAGGTTAACGGTGGCGAGGGCCAAGTGGTCGACGTTGCGTTGTATGAAGCGATCTTTGCCATGATGGAAAGCATGGTCCCGGAGTTTGACGTCTTCGGCTTTATCCGTGAGCGCACCGGCAACATCATGCCGGGCATCACGCCCTCCTCGATCCACACCAGCGCCGACGGCAAACATGTGCAGATCGGCGCCAATGGCGACGCAATCTTCAAGCGCTTCATGCTGATCATCGGTCGTGAAGACCTGGCCAATGACCCGGTGCTGGCCAGCAATGACGGGCGCGACAGTCGTCGTGACGAGATTTATGGCGTGATCGATCGCTGGGTCAATTCGTTGCCACTGGACACGGTACTTGCCCAGTTGAATCAGGCCGATGTGCCGGCCAGCCGGATCTTCAGCGCAGAAGACATGTTCAGCGACCCGCAATACCTGGCCCGTGAAATGTTCCTTCAGGCCAAGCTGCCGGATGGCAAAGACTTCAAGATGCCGGGGATCGTGCCGAAACTCTCAGAGACACCCGGCACATCGGAATGGGTCGGGCCGCAGTTGGGCGAACACAATGCGCAGGTACTGAACGATCTTGGTTATGACGAGGAACAGATCGCAAGGCTGCGTGAAGACGGGGCCATCTAAGCTGAAGCGCCTGCTTTCATCAGCCAGTCACAACACCCGCCACTGGTGCGCAGTGGCGGTTGTCGGGCTATCGGCCGGGTTGGCATCCCCGGTCTGGGCACAGCCTAAAGAGACGCTGATCTGGTTGCTGCGCGATTTGCCGCCAACGATGATCCTTGAAGGGCCGAAAAAAGGTCAGGGGATCATCGATCATATGTTGCCGCTGTTGATCGCCGGCATGCCGCAATACGAGCACACGCTGATGCGGGTCAATCGCGCCCGGGCCATGCAAATGCTCCACGAAGAATCGTTTACCTGCGATCCCTCCCTGGTCTGGACCAAGGAGCGGGAACAATGGATTACGTTCTCGATTCCGGCCTTCCGTGCCGTGAGTAACGGGCTTGTCGTGCGCAAGGAAGATCGATCTGTGCTTGAGCCGTTTTTGATAGATGGAGAAGTCGATCTGGCGGCGCTGCTGGTCAATGGGCAAAAGAAAGTCGGCGTGGTGGCCGAGCGCAGTTACGGTGAGGTGCTCGACACACTGCTCAAACAGGCACCGGACGGCGCCCTGACGCCTCACTACGGCAACGACGCCCTGGGCAGTCTGTTGCAGATGCAGCGTCTGGGCCGATTGCAGGTGGTGCTGGGTTACTGGCCAGAAATCCGCTACCAGGCCCATCAAGCGAACATCGCCGATGACGAGCTGGCGTTTTATCCGATCAAGGGCACTGGCAAGTACCTGTCCGGGTACATCGGTTGCTCCAGTACCCCCCAGGGCCGCAAGGCTATCAGCGAAATAAATCAGCTGTTGCGCACCTTGCCTCACGAGGGACTGGACCGGTTGTATGCCGACTGGCTCGATCCGCAAAGGCGTAAGGATTACCTGGAGGAAACCAAGGCGTTTTTCGAACATCAAGCCGGGGAGTGACAAATCGCAGGCAAAAGAAACCCCGAGAAGTGGGGAGACGACTCGGGGTTAAACGTGGCCTACATAAAGACCAGTGGCAGCAAGCTACAAGCACCGGAGCACAATGCTTGATCCTGCTGTTACATGGTCTGACGACCTCAGCGCAGGAAGGTTCCCACAAAAAAACAATTCAATTGCGGCTGGCCAGGATCTTGTCCTGAGCCGCATTGCGCAATGCCGCGATTACACAGGGCTCCAGCCGCCCCTCGGCAATCAGCAGATCGCGGTGCAAACCATCGACCACATCGGTCAGCTGGCGTTTATCGGCCAACTGGGCCTGGTTGAACAGCCGTTCGACCATGATCGCGCCGGTCGTACTCTTCAGCGTCACCAGGCATTCGCCATGCACGCCCGAGGGAGTCAGCGTGACCTGATACGGGCTCAGCGCCTCACCAAGCAATAGACTGATACTTTCCATCTCGATCACCACTCAATAGTCCGAAAACAAAGTGCCTGGGGCCTGTCTACAATAAGTGACCACTGGCCCGAGAAGAAAGTTCTGAATTCCAACTGCAGGCGCATCGGCGTCTCTGGTCGAAAGAGCATGCACGTCAAAGATGACAGAGCAAAAACAACGCGTCACATTGATGTCGTGCGCCGACCGATATCGGTCCACCCCCCCAGCAACCCGCGCAGTTGGCCGTCGGCGCCATAGAACGGCACCGTCCACTGGTAAATATCGCGAACCCCGTTGTTGAACATCAATTTGCGCTCACTGAAGCGCGGCTTTCGATTCTCAAGCTGGGCCATGAACTCGGCGTGCAACAGCGCTGCGGTTGCCTTGGGCAAGACATCGAGTTCAATCAGTTGCCTTCCCTGAATCTGATCGAAACGAGTACCGAGCCCTTCCTCGTAGCTCTTGTTGCACATGATCAAACGCCCTTCCAGATCACGCACGAACATCGGATCGGGCATTGCGTCCATCAAGGCATTCTGGAAAGACAGTTGATCACCGAGGTTTTTTTCCGCGACGGTACGCTGTTTGATCAGCGCCGCGAGCCGGCGATTCCAGAGCAAGGAAAGCAGGCCGAACAGGCTGATGACGAACATGCCCCAACAGAACCATTGAGACATCTGCGGCCAGCGAGAGGCAGGCTCGACGGGGGCTACCCCTCTAAGCCATTTGAGGCGAATGGCGCGCAATTCGGCCGCAGGAAACGCCTCAAGTGCCTTGTTGAGAATGCTCAACAACAGCGGCTGACCCTGGCGGACCGCAAGGTGATCAGCCTCCCACTTACCCTCTACCGCACGCCCGACCTTCAGTTGCCCCAAGGGATAGAGCTGCGCACCGATTTCATTTTCGATGGTGGCGTAAGCGTCACCGCTTTCAACCAGCGCCCTGGCTTCGGCGTAGGTTTTGACCGAGCGCAATTCGATCGCCGGGTAGTCGCGGCGAATAGTGTCTTCGAGTGCATGGCGCGCGGGTAGCACCAACACTTTTTCCGTCAACTGATCGAGCGAACGCACGACTGGCGCATCGGCCCGCCCGACAAATACCCACCCGGCGCCACCGAAGGCATGACTGAAATCCAGAAAAGTCTTGCGATCGTCATTCATTGCCAGGGTTGTACTCATGTCCGCTTCGCCACTTTCCAGACGCCCGAGCATCTGATCAGTAGAAAACGATTCTTCGTGTACAAACCGCAAGCCTGTCATGGCCGTGATGTGATTAAGCAAATCGTTGTTCAGACCACTCCATCGACCGTGCTCATCCTTGAACAGATACAACGGATACTGCACCGATGCGACGATGACTTGCGGGTGCTCGGCGAGCCATGCCAATTCATCGGCATCCAGCTCGATGGTTGCACCGACTCTCGCGCCCTTGGGCTCGGCAGTCGTAAGTTGCGCTGCCGCCGCCCCATGAGCAAAGCTCAGGGCAGCGATCAAAAACATCCAGCACGCGGCTGGTTTGAACCCTCTGAAAAACAGCATTGCCACTTCCTTCGCGATCAAATCGCCCGTCCTTCCTGGGGCGAAAACCCGACAAGTGTGGCATGCAGAAATGAGAAAGCCCGTCAGCAGACGGGCTTCAAAATGTGACAGCGTTTACCGGTTACAGAGGCTTGCCGCGGTTGCCATGCTGGCTGACAAAGGCCTGCACGGCTTTCAGATCGTTCGGCAACACGGTGCAACGCTCGTCTCGCTCAAACAAATCAGAAAGATGTGCAGGTAGCTCAAGCGCTTTTCCTACACCAGCTTTCTCCACTGCATCCGGGAATTTGACCGGATGGGCGGTGCCCAGGATCACCATTGGAATATCCAGGCTGCGGCGGCATTCGCGCGCTGCTTTCACGCCGATGGCGGTGTGCGGATCCAGCAGCTCACCGGTTTGTTCGTAGACTTCAGCGATGGTTTCGCAGGTTTGCGCGTCGTCCACGGCCAGCGAATCGAACAACTTGCGTGCTTCGGTCCAGCGTTCCTGTTCAACGCTGAAACCGCCGCCCTGCTTGAAGGTGTCCATCAGGCCGGCAATGGCTGCGCCGTTGCGACCGTGCAGATCGAACAGCAGGCGTTCGAAGTTCGACGACACCATGATGTCCATCGACGGCGACAGCGTGGCGTGCAGGGTTTCCTTGACGTACTGGTTGCCGCTCATGAAGCGGTGCAGGATGTCGTTGCGGTTGGTGGCGACGATCAACTGGTTGATCGGCAGGCCCATGTTGCGCGCCAGGTAACCGGCGAAGATGTCGCCGAAGTTGCCGGTCGGCACCGAGAACGACACCGAGCGCGCCGGGCCACCCAACTGCAGGGCTGCGTGGAAGTAGTAAACGATCTGGGCCATGATCCGCGCCCAGTTGATCGAGTTCACCGCGACCAGACGCGTGCCTTTGAGGAAGCTCTGGTCGGCGAAGCTGTTCTTGACCATTTCCTGGCAGTCATCGAAGTTGCCTTCGATGGCGATGTTGTGGATGTTCTCGCCGAAGATGGTGGTCATCTGACGACGCTGCACTTCGGACACGCGGTTGTGCGGGTGCAGGATGAAGATGTCGACGTTTTCGCAGTGCTTGCAGCCTTCGATGGCGGCCGAACCGGTATCGCCGGATGTAGCGCCAACGATCACCACGCGCTCACCGCGTTTAGCCAGCACGTAGTCAAGCAGACGACCGAGCAGTTGCAGGGCGAAGTCCTTGAACGCCAGGGTCGGGCCGTGGAACAGCTCCAGCACCCATTCATTGCCGTTCAGCTGACGCAACGGAGCGATGGCGTTGTGCGAGAACACGCCGTAGGTTTCTTCCAGAATCTTTTTGAAGTCGGCGTCAGGAATGCTGCCGGTCACGAACGGGCGCATCACCCGGAAGGCCAGCTCGTGGTACGGCAGGCCGGCCCAGGAAGCGATTTCTTCCTGGGTGAAGCGTGGCAGGTTTTCCGGCACGTACAGGCCGCCGTCAGTGGCCAGACCGGCCAGCAGGACGTCTTCGAAATTCAGGGCCGGTGCCTGGCCGCGGGTACTGATATAACGCATAAGAGCAAACCTTCGGTTTTGGCTTCAAGCCGCAAGCTACAAGCTACAAGTGAACGGCGCTTTGCTCTCACTTGCAGCTTGAAGCCTGAAGCTTGCAGCTGCTGTTAATTCAGGTGTTCGACTCGGATCCGTACAACCGGACCGACCACACCCGTCAGGGCTTCCAGAGCGGCGATCGCATCGTTCATGTGCTGTTCCAGCACACGGTGCGTCAGCAGGATCATCGGCACCAGTCCGTCATGTTCTTCGACTTCTTTCTGCATGATCGATTCGATGTTGATGCCACGCTCCGACAGGATGCTCGCCACCTGGGCCAATACGCCCGGATGGTCCTTGGCCTGGATGCGCAGGTAGTACGCGCTTTCGCAGGCTTCGATCGGAAGAATCGGGTGCGCCGACAGCGAATCCGGCTGGAAGGCCAGGTGCGGCACGCGGTTTTCCGGGTCGGAGGTCATGGCGCGAACCACGTCCACCAGGTCGGCGATCACCGACGAAGCCGTTGGCTCCATGCCAGCGCCAGCGCCGTAGAACAGCGTCGAACCGGCGGCGTCACCGTTGACCATCACCGCGTTCATCACGCCGTTGACGTTGGCGATCAGGCGATCAGCCGGGATCAGCGTCGGGTGTACGCGCAGTTCGATGCCTGCTGCCGTGCTGCGAGCGACACCGAGGTGCTTGATGCGATAGCCCAGCGCTTCGGCGTAGTTCACGTCAGCGGTAGTCAGCTTGGTGATGCCTTCGGTGTAAGCCTTGTCGAACTGCAGCGGGATGCCAAAGGCGATGGACGCCAGGATCGTCAGCTTGTGGGCCGCATCGATGCCTTCAACGTCGAAGGTCGGATCGGCTTCGGCGTAACCCAGGGCCTGCGCCTCGGCGAGTACGTCTTCGAAGGTGCGACCCTTCTCGCGCATCTCGGTGAGGATGAAGTTGCCGGTGCCGTTGATGATCCCGGCAACCCAGTTGATACGGTTGGCAGACAGGCCTTCACGGATCGCCTTGATCACCGGAATGCCGCCAGCAACAGCCGCTTCGAACGCCACAATCACGCCTTTCTCGCGAGCCTTGGCGAAAATCTCATTACCGTGAACGGCGATCAGTGCCTTGTTCGCGGTGACCACATGCTTGCCATTCTCGATGGCCTTGAGTACCAGCTCGCGGGCAACGGTGTAGCCGCCCATCAGCTCTATGACGATGTCGATCTCAGGGTTCGTGGCCACTTCGAAGACATCGTTGGTAATCGCAATACCGGTCGTTTGGAACTGAGGCTTTGGCGTGCGCATGGCAATTTGTGCCACTTCGATTCCACGCCCGGCACGACGAGCAATTTCCTCGGCGTTACGCTGAAGTACGTTGAAGGTACCGCCACCGACGGTCCCTAACCCACAGATGCCTACTTTGACCGGTTTCACTGTGAACTCCCCATAAAACGGCCGACTCAAGGCCGGCCGTGAAAACAGCCGCACGTTCGCGGCTCTCTATTAATGACCCGGTAAATGTTGCTGCCGGACCATGATCGTCAAAGGCTGGCCGTGACGATGCGAATTTACTTCGCGCCCAGCGCCAGTTTGGCGACTTGTGGCGCAGGCTGGTAGCCCGGAATGACCTGACCGTCAGCCAAAACGATGGCCGGTGTGCCGTTCACGCCAATCGACTGACCGAGGGCAAACTGCTTGGAAACCGGGTTATCGCATTTGGCGGCCTTGATTTCCTTGCCATCGACCATTTTGTCCATGGCGGCTTTCTTGTCTTTCGAGCACCAGACCGCTTGCAGCTGTTCGTCACCCGGCGAGCCCAGGCCCTGGCGCGGGAACGCGACGTAACGTACTTCGATGCCGCGCTTGTTCAGCTCAGGCACTTCGGCGTGCAGTTTGTGGCAATACGGGCACGTGGTGTCGGTGAACACGGTGATGTGCGACTTGGTTTCGCCGATGGCCGGATAGACCACGGTTTCAGCGACCGGAATCTCATTGATCAGTTTGGATACGCCCAGGCGTTCGGTCTTCTCGGTCAGGTTGACCGGCTTGCCGTCCTTGAGCTGGAACATGTAGCCCTGAACCACGTACTGGCCGTCGGCGCTGGCGTAAAGCACGCGGCTGCCTTTGAGTTTGACTTCGTACAGGCCCGGCAGCGGGCTGGCGGTGATGGTTTCGACGGGCACGTCGAGCTGGAGGTTTTCCAGGCTTTTACGGATGGCTTTGTCGGCCGCGTCATCGGCGACGGCAAAGGTGCTGACCAACGCAATGGCTGCGGCGGCGAAAATCTGGGTCAGACGCATGAGAACTCCTGAAGGCGGACAAATGGGACGGTCAGAACGCCAGTGCCAAAACACCGGGTCATAATCGCCCATCGTGCAAACCGGCAAAGCCTACCACATAAGGCCCGCGTGGCCGAATGCGCCTGACGCAAGACATCGCAGGCTTTATGTGGGAGCGGTCAGCCGCGCGGGTGATGCTTGGCGTGCAGGTCTTGCAAACGTGCGCGGGCAACGTGAGTGTAGATCTGGGTGGTCGAAAGATCGCTGTGGCCCAGCAGCATTTGCACCACGCGCAGGTCGGCGCCATGGTTGAGCAGGTGCGTGGCGAAAGCGTGACGCAGGGTATGCGGCGACAGCGACTTGCCGATCCCGGCGACCTTGGCCTGGTGCTTGATGCGGTGCCAGAAGGTCTGGCGGGTCATCTGCTCCCCCCGCAGGCTGGGGAACAGCACATCACTGGGCCGCCCACCGAGCAGTTCACCACGCGCATCGCGCATGTAACGCTCGACCCAGACAATCGCCTCCTCCCCCATCGGCACCAGTCGCTCCTTGCTGCCCTTGCCCATCACTCGCAATACGCCCTGGCGCAGGTTGACCTGCTCCAGCGTCAGGCTGATCAACTCCGTCACGCGCAAGCCACAGGCGTAAAGCACCTCAAGCATGGCGCGATCACGCTGGCCGATGGCTTCGCTCAAGTCCGGCGCCTTCAACAGCGCTTCCACATCCGCTTCGGACAAAGATTTGGGCAACGGCCTACCGAGCTGGGGCATGTCGACGCGCAACGTCGGATCGACGGCGATCAGCTTTTCCCGCAGCAAATAACGATAAAAGCCACGCACGCCAGAGAGAAAACGCGCAGTGGATCGGGGTTTGTAGTTTTGCTCCAGACGCCAGGCCAGATGATCGAGGATCAGTTCGCGACCGGCGTTGATCAGCTCCAGGCCTTTTTCCTGCAACCAGCCATTGAATAAAGCCAGGTCGCTGCG
Organism: Pseudomonas arsenicoxydans; assembly: GCF_900103875.1. Taxonomy (NCBI): domain Bacteria; kingdom Pseudomonadati; phylum Pseudomonadota; class Gammaproteobacteria; order Pseudomonadales; family Pseudomonadaceae; genus Pseudomonas; species Pseudomonas arsenicoxydans. The sequence continues at coordinate 6,362,268 of NZ_LT629705.1, forward strand.
ATAGGCATCGCGGGTATTGTCGGAAAGACCTTTTTCCAGCCAGAGGACATCAAGGAATTGGTCTATCAGCGGGTGATCGATGGCGGGCATAAAGGCTCAGGCAAGACAAGTAACGATGGGACAGTCTTTCATAGCCCGCCCAGCTGCGGAACCATTGCACGTATAAATCGCAGGCAACAAAAAAGCAGCCCGTAGGCTGCTTTTTTCTGCATCGGAAGCTGGACTTAAGCCAGTTTTTCCTTGATGCGAGCTGCTTTACCGGACAGGTCACGCAGGTAGTACAGCTTGGCTTTACGTACGTCACCGCGACGTTTAACGGCCATGCTGTCGATTTGCGGGCTGTAGGTCTGGAAAGTACGCTCTACGCCAACACCGTTGGAGATTTTACGAACGGTGAAAGCACTGTTTACGCCGCGGTTACGCTTGGCGATAACAACACCTTCGAACGCTTGCAGACGCGAACGGTCGCCTTCCTTCACTTTCACCTGAACGACAATAGTGTCGCCCGGGGCAAAGGTAGGGATCTCTTTGGTCATCTGCTCTGCTTCGAGTGCAAGGATGATTTTGTTAGTCATGCTGTGCTCCTAAGGTAAATCAACGGACTTACCATCGATACGTTGTTAACTATCGTCCCGCTCGCGGATGTATTCCTCGAGCAGCTTCTTCTCTTCTCCAGAAAGCGAGCGGCTTTCCAGAAGATCGGCGCGTCGTTCAAAGGTCCTACCAAGGGACTGCTGTAAACGCCAACGCCGGATATGCGCGTGATTGCCACTTAGCAATACGTCGGGAACACGCTGATCCGCATACACCTCCGGTCGGGTGTAGTGCGGGCAATCCAGCAAACCATCCGTAAAGGAATCTTCCTCGGCGGAGTCCGCATGCCCTAAAGCTCCAGGCAGCAGTCGTGTAACCGCATCGATCAGGACCATCGCCGGCAGCTCGCCGCCAGACAGTACATAGTCGCCAATCGACCACTCTTCATCGACATGAGCTTCAATAAAACGCTCGTCAATGCCTTCATAACGACCGGCAATCAGGATCAATGCATCCAGATTCGCCAACTCGCGTACCGCCGACTGATTCAGTTGACGGCCTTGGGGGGACAGGTAAATCACCTTCGCCGCCTCCCCGGCTGCTGCCTTGGCCTGAACCAGAGCATCTTCCAGGGGCTTGATCTTCATCACCATGCCCGGGCCACCGCCAAATGGGCGATCGTCCACAGTGTGATGTCGATCCGTCGTGTAGTCTCGCGGATTCCAACAGGTGAGCTGCAAGAGCCCCTGTTTCACCGCACGACTGGTGATGCCGTACTCGCTGATGGCGGAGAACATCTCGGGAAACAAACTGATCACTTCTACGCGCAAGTTAGCCACGCTTAGAAGTCCGCGTCCCAATCCACCTTCATCTCGCCTGCGGCAAGGTCGACAGCCAACACGCATTGCTCCGTATAGGGCAACAGGCGTTCGCGATCATCCAGGCTGCCAGCGCAAGGCTTGACCACCATTACATCATTGGCGCCGGTTTCCAGAAGGTGGTCGATTTTCCCGAGCAGTTGCCCGAGTTGATCAATAACCTTCAGACCTTCCAGCTGGTACCAGTAGTACTCGCCGTCGGTCAATTCAGGGAACAGGTTGCGCGGCACGCAGATCTCATAACCGGCCAGAAGACGAGCTTCTTCACGATCATCAAGACCCTTGAGCTTTGCGACCAGGAACTTGTCGTTCCCACGTCCGCTGACCAGCTCGACCTGTTTCACATTGCCTTCGCGCTTGAGCGTCCAGGTTTTGTACTGCAACAGGTTTTCAGTCGGATCAGTAAAGGAATAAACCTTCACTTCGCCGCGAACGCCATGAACAGAATAAATCTTGCCGATAACGATCAAATCATCAGCAACAGCTGGCGTCGCGTTCATATTGCTCAGGCCGCAGCCTTAGAAGCGTCCTTCAACAACTGAGCAACACGCTCAGAAGGCTGTGCACCAACGCTCAGCCAGTAGGCTACGCGCTCTTGGTTCACGGACAGACGGACTTCTTGACCACGAGCAACAGGGTTGAAGAAACCAACCTGTTCCTTGTGCGAACCGTCGCGCGGGTTGCGGCTGTCGGTTACGGTCAAGTGGTAAAACGGGCGCTTTTTGGAGCCGCCAAGGGCAAGACGGATTGTTAGCATGTGAACATCGTTCCTGTAGTCGGTGCTGCAAATCTAAAGGCACAGCGGGCATAGGTGCCCGAAAGGCCGCATATTCTAAGGAATATCCGGACTTTTGCAAATGACTTTTTCCGACGGTCTTTCGGCCGCCATCAAGATTTGCTATAGAGCCGTCGTTGAAAACGGCCAGTCAGCTCCCGCCAAGTGCGGGTTTGCTGGAGATCCCACTTCCGTGTGGGCTGCGCAAGGGCAAGCCCTTGCGCGAATTCTTTACATTTTCGGCATGCCGCCGCCGGGCAACATACCGCCCATGCCGCGCATCATTTTGGCCATCCCGCCTTTGGCGGAGAATTTCTTCATCATCTTCTGCATCTGCTTGTGTTGCTTGATCAAGCGACCGATGTCCTGCACCTGAGTGCCCGAACCCATGGCGATCCGGCGTTTGCGCGAACCGCTGATCAGCTCAGGGTCGCGGCGCTCGGCCGGGGTCATGGAGTTGATGATGGCTTCCATCTGTTTGAATTGTTTCTCTGCCGCACCCTGGGCGTTGCCCATTTGCGCCAGGTTCACACCGCCGATGTTCGGCAGTTTGTCCATGAGGCCGCCAAGGCCGCCCATGTTCTTCATCTGTTGCAGCTGATCGCGGAAGTCTTCGAGGTCGAAGCCCTTGCCCTTCTTCAGCTTCTTGGCCAGTTTGTCGGCCTTGTCCTTGTCGAGAGTCGCTTCGGCCTGTTCGATCAGACTGAGCACATCGCCCATGCCGAGGATGCGCGAAGCAATACGCTCAGGGTGGAACGGCTCGAGCGCTTCGCTCTTCTCGCCCATACCGATGAACTTGATCGGCTTGCCGGTAATGGCACGGACCGACAATGCGGCACCACCACGGGCGTCGCCGTCGACCTTGGTCAGAATCACACCGGTCAGCGGCAGCGCATCGCCAAAGGCCTTGGCCGTGTTGGCGGCGTCCTGGCCGGTCATGGCGTCAACCACGAACAGTGTTTCGACCGGGTTGATCGCGGCGTGCAGCGCCTTGATTTCGCCCATCATCTCTTCGTCGATGTGCAGACGACCGGCGGTATCGACGATGACCACGTCGATGAATTTCAGTTTTGCTTCTTTAATAGCCGCTTGCGCGATGTCGACCGGCTTCTGGCTCAGGTCGGACGGGAAGAAGGTAACACCGACTTCACCTGCCAGCATTTCCAGCTGTTTGATCGCCGCTGGACGGTAAACGTCCGCCGACACGACCATGACCGACTTCTTCTTGCGTTCTTTAAGGAAGCGCGCGAGTTTGCCGGCGGTGGTGGTTTTACCCGCGCCCTGCAGACCGGCCATCAGTACGACGGCAGGCGGAACGGCGCTCAGGTTCAAATCTTCGTTGGCCGCGCCCATCAGGCTTTCGAGTTCGGCCTGGACGATCTTCACGAAGGCCTGGCCCGGCGTCAGGCTGCGCGACACCTCGGTGCCGACGGCACGTTCCTTGACCGAATTGACGAAGTCTTTGACCACCGGCAAGGCGACATCGGCCTCGAGCAACGCCATGCGCACTTCACGCAGGGTGTCTTTGATGTTGTCCTCGGTCAGCTTGGCTTTGCCGGTGACATGGCGCAGCGTCTGCGAGAGACGGTCGGTTAAGTTTTCAAACATTGCGCGATCCTTTCAGGCCCTGTGTAGACCGGGATAATGGCGGCCCAGACCGGAATAAACATGTGCTCGGCGAGCCTGCGGCGTGGGCAGGTCGCGGATTATAGCGAAGACTGCGTCTGGCGGACACCTCGCACTTTCGTGCTGCGGGGGTTCTATGCCAAACTCAGCGCCTTTCGGGCTTGCCTAACAGGATTTATGCTCCCCTTGTCACCCAGTTTGCTCACTACCCTCGCCGCCGCCTGCTTGTATGCCGCTGCGACCCTCTATCAAGGCACTCGCCTGGCCACTGGCGCCAAGGCGAACAAGCGTCTGCTGGTCACGCTCGGCGTTCTGGCCGTGCTGGCTCACAGCGCCAGCCTGTTCACCCACCTGTTGACGCCAATTGGCCTGGGCCTGGACTTTTTCAGTGCCGCCAGCCTGATCGCCGCGGCGGTCATCGCCCTGACGCTGCTGGCCTGCTCGCGGATCCCGGTGGAGAACCTGCTCGTATTGCTGTTCCCGCTCGGTGCCGCCACGGTACTGCTGGCACAGTTCGCCCCTGCTGGCACGGTGCAAATCATCGACGAAGAGCCGGGCATTCTTGCCCATATCCTCTTGTCGATCCTCGCTTACGGCATGTTCACCATCGCCGTGTTCCAGGCGTTGCTGTTGCTGGTGCAAGATCACCAGCTCAAACACAAGCATCCGTCCGGCCTGATCAAGAACTTCCCGCCGCTGCAAACCATGGAAAGCCTGCTGTTCGGTTTTCTCTGGGCCGGCTGGACCCTGCTCTCGCTGTCGCTGATCTCTGGCTGGCTGTTCGTCGAGAACCTGTTCGCCCAGCATCTGGTGCACAAAACCTTGCTGGCCTGCCTGGCCTGGATCGTTTTCAGCGTGCTGCTCTGGGGCCGTAACCGTCTCGGCTGGCGCGGACACAAGGCCATTCGCTGGACCCTAGCCGGTTTCTGCCTGCTGATGCTGGCGTATTTCGGCAGCAAACTGGTCCGTGAATACATTTTGCACATCTGACGGGCGGCAATAATGGACGACTTGCCCATAGGGCCGATGCTCGCGGTATTGGCCCTGCTGATTTTGTGGTCTGGGTTGTTTACCGCCATCGAAACGGCACACCAACACCTGCTGGCCCAGCGCACCGCCTCGCGCTCGAGCGACAAACCGGTGGCGAAGCTGAGCTTCCCGATCAATAGCCTGATTTTGTGCAATACGCTGTGCCGTGCGCTGGTCATGGTCATCAGTACATTGCTGGCGATCTTCACCTGGGCGCAAAACGGCCCCTGGATTGCCTGCACAGGCGCCGGCGCCGCGCTTCTGGTGTTCGCCGATTACCTGCCGCGCACCCTGGCAGTGCGGTATCCGGACGCCATCCTGGCCTTGGGCAACACGCTGCTCGGCATGCCGTTGAAAATCATCTACCCGGCCGCCTGGCTGCTCAATGCCATCGCCCAGTTGCTGATGCGACCGTTTGGCCGCAAACCCAAAGTCGTGCAGCAGAGCGAAGACGAGTTGCCGAACGAACGGCACGACAACCACGAGCAACCCGTCTGCCGCCCACACCCGCTCGCGGGCATCCACGCGCTCGACAACATCACGGTCAACGACATCCTGGTGCCGCGCAGTGACGTCGACGGGATCAACCTCGACGACCCGATTGAAGAAATCATCGAACAACTGCGCAATAACAAGCGCACGCGCCTGCCGGTGTTCCACAGCGACATCAACCAGGTCGAAGCAGTGCTGAATACCCGACAGATCCGGCACTTGCTACCCGATGGCAGCCTGACTTTCGAGGCGCTGCTGGCCGCCAGTCACGAACCGTACTTCGTGCCTGAAAGCACGCCGCTGCAACTGCAACTCCTGAATTTCCACAAGCAGCAACGGCGCCTGGGCATGGTGGTCGACGAATACGGCGAAGTGCTGGGCATCGTGACGCTTGAAGATATTCTTGAAGAAATCGTCGGTGAGTTCGAGAGCCAGCACAGCCTGGACAACCCTCACATCCATCCGCAGCCTGACGGGCGTCTGGTTATCGAAGGCGCGGCGTCGATTCGCGAACTGAACAAGACCCTGGGCTGGCACCTGCCCAGCGACGGGCCGAAAACCCTTAACGGCTTGGTCACCGAAGCGCTGGAGACGATTCCCGACTGCGCGGTGTGCCTGAAAATCGGGCGCTATCGCCTGGAGATTCTGGAAACCGAGGACAACCGCGTCACGCGCGTGCTGATCTGGCATAACAGTTCGGTTCTGGCCCTCCCCCAGGTCTGACACAATCCCGTTGTTCAAGGCCCGGAACCAGTGAGCGCGCGCTTGCGCCCCAAGCCCCTTGTTGAATCGTTAGGCGCCTTCCTATAATCGAGCCGCTTACCCAAGCCCCGCCCTACCCCCGTGCTACCCGCACATCGCTCTAAACCCACATCCCTGGGTGTTCAACCATAATAATTCGCTCCACTGGAGCATGACTGTCAGGGATCACCGCATGACGACCAGCACCGCTTTCAGCGACACCACGCCTGCGCAACCGACCAACTCCGCCACCCGCGTCGCGACGGCGAGTTTTATCGGCACTGCCATCGAGTTCTACGACTTCTACGTTTACGCCACAGCCGCTGCGCTGGTGATCGGTCCGGTGTTCTTTCCGCAGACCTCCGGCACCGCGCAAATGCTCTCGGCATTTCTCACCTTTGGTATCGCTTTTCTTGCCCGACCGCTGGGTTCAGCCCTGTTTGGTCACTTCGGTGACCGTATCGGACGTAAATCGACACTGGTTGCCTCCCTGCTGTTGATGGGCGTGTGCACCACGTTGATCGGCGTGTTGCCGGGTTACGACAGCATTGGCGCCTGGGCGCCGATCCTGTTGTGCGTACTGCGTTTTGGCCAAGGCCTTGGGCTCGGTGGCGAATGGGGCGGCGCGGCGTTGCTGGCGACGGAGAATGCGCCCAAAGGTAAACGTGCCTGGTTCGGCATGTTTCCGCAGCTCGGCCCTTCCATCGGCTTTCTGGCCGCCAACGGTCTGTTCCTGACATTGGCCATGACCTTGAATGACGAGCAGTTCCGCTCGTGGGGCTGGCGGATTCCGTTCCTGCTCAGCGCCGTGCTGGTGATGGTGGGCTTGTACGTGCGCCTCAAACTCCACGAGACCCCGGTGTTCGCCAACGCCATGGCTCGTCAGGAACGGGTGAAAATCCCGTTGGTCGAGTTGTTCAGCCAGTACTGGGCGCCGATGCTGCTGGGTGCCGGTTCGATGGTGGTGTGCTACGCGCTGTTCTACATCTCGACGGTGTTTTCGTTGAGTTATGGCGTGTTGACGCTTGGTTACACGCGGGAAACGTTTCTCGCCCTGCTGTGCTTCGCCGTCCTGTTCATGGCGGCGGCAACACCGTTATCGGCCTGGGCCAGTGACCGCTACGGACGCAAACCGGTGCTGATCATCGGCGGCGTGCTGGCGATTCTGTCCGGATTTTTGATGGAACCGCTGCTGACTCAGGGTTCGACCTGGGGCGTGGCGCTGTTCCTGTGCATCGAGCTGTTTCTGATGGGTGTGACGTTCGCACCGATGGGCGCGCTGCTGCCGGAGCTGTTTCCGACCCACGTTCGCTATACCGGTGCATCGGCGGCCTACAACCTGGGCGGCATCGTCGGAGCCTCGGCGGCGCCGTTCTTCGCACAGAAACTGGTGGCAATGGGTGGTTTGAGTTATGTCGGCGGGTATGTATCGGGGGCGGCGGTGCTGAGCTTGATTGCCGTGCTGTGCCTGAAAGAGACGCGCAATAACGATTTGAATCGGGTGGCCTGATAGACCGCCATCGCGGGCAAGCCCGCTCCCACAGGGTTCTCGGTTAGTCACAGATTGTGTGCATACCGCAAAACCAATGTGGGAGCGGGCTTGCCCGCGAAAGGCGCGCCTCGTTTACAGCTCGACGACGACAGCCTGGGACGCGCGGGTCGCTTTAGCACGAGCGGCCTCAATCGACTCATCCCGCGCCAACGCCACGCCCATCCGGCGCTGACCATTCACTTCAGGCTTGCCGAACAGGCGCAACGCCGTATCCGGCTCGCTCAATGCAGCCCCCAGATTGGCAAACGCGGTCTGGGTCGATTGCCCCTCCACCAGAATCACCGCCGAAGCCGAAGGTCCGAACTGACGGACCAACGGAATCGGCAGGCCGAGAATTGCCCGTGCGTGCAGCGCGAACTGCGACAGATCCTGAGAAATCAAGGTCACCAGACCGGTGTCATGTGGACGCGGCGACACTTCGCTGAACCACACCTGATCACCTTTGATGAACAGCTCGACACCAAACAGACCGCGACCGCCCAAGGCTTCGGTGACCGCTTTGGCAACGCGCTCGGATTCAGCCAAGGCAATCGGGCTCATGGCTTGTGGCTGCCAGGATTCCTGATAGTCGCCCTTCTCCTGACGATGGCCGACTGGCGCACAGAACGTCGTGCCGCCAATGTGACGCACGGTCAGCAAGGTGATTTCGTAATCGAAATCGATGAAGCCTTCGATGATCACGCGGCCTTTACCGGCACGACCACCTTCCTGCGCGTAATCCCAAGCGGTTTTCACGTCATCGGCGCTGCGCAGCAGGCTCTGGCCTTTACCCGACGAACTCATCACCGGCTTGACCACGCACGGGAAGCCCAGATCCTCGACGGCCTTGCTGTAATCCTCGAAGGTGTCGGCGAAGTGATAAGGCGAGGTCGGCAGGTCCAGCTCTTCGGCGGCCAGGCGACGGATGCCTTCGCGGTTCATGGTCAGCTGTGCGGCACGCGCAGTCGGGATCACGGTGAAGCCTTCGGCTTCCAGTTCCACGAGGGTCGCGGTGGCGATGGCTTCGATTTCCGGCACGATGAAGTGCGGCTTCTCGGCTTCGATCACCGCACGCAGGGCGGCGCCGTCGAGCATGTTGATCACGTGGCTGCGATGCGCGACCTGCATGGCCGGCGCATTGGCGTAGCGATCCACGGCAATCACTTCAACGCCCAGGCGTTGCAGCTCGATCACCACTTCCTTGCCCAACTCACCACAGCCACACAGCAATACGCGGGTCGCGGTTGGCGACAATGGAGTTCCGATACGGGTCATCTCAGGTCCTCAAGAAGCGGATCATCGAGGGAGGCAGCAACGTGCGCGCGTCCCCAAAGCGCGGCATTTTACATGAACCGCAGGGTTTGGCTTCAGCTGACGACGGCCTGTTTGCGCAGGCGCCAGGCCATGATCAGCCACACGGCCGTGACACCAGCGAACTTCGAGGCCATGGCGGTGAGGATCACGCCCGGCGTGAACGCGTCGATCATGCCGAAGAAGATGAAGGTATCGAGGGGAATGCTCAGGGCCGAACTTATCCACAGGCGATCGTGCAAGGGCCGCTTGGTGATGCTGAATACCAGCCAGTCAATGCACTCGGACACCGCGAACGCCGTGGCGCTGGCCAATGCAATGGACGGATCGGACGTAACGTATGACAGGACCAGTGCCGCGAGCATTGCAGCAAGAGCGCCGTGGCCGAAGCGGGTTTGCACCATGTCGCGCAAGACAAACACCAACCCGCCCCAGGCCGACCAGATGATGTCCAGGTGCGGGGCGGTGGAAAAGGCGTAGTTGATCAGCACAACACTGCTGATGTAGGCGATAAGGAAGAACATGGGAACGTGGGATACCTGTCAATTTGGCGCACAGAGTAGCGTAGGAGCTGAGGAGTGCAACGAGGCTGCGATCTTTTGATCTTGTCTTGTAAAAAACAAAGTCAAAAGATCGCAGCCTCGTTTTACTCGACAGCTCCTACACAGCTGCTACACAGCTCCTACAGGTCTGGCGTTTTGCCCAGCATCCAGAGCAGGCCGCTGGATTTGGCCCGCTCATTACACAAGCCCAACACTTTGCGGCGCTCTTCGTTGTCCATCCGGCTCCAACGGGTGATTTCCTCCACCGTGCGCTGGCACCCGGTGCAAATATCATCCTCGTCCAGCGCGCAAATGTTCACGCAGGGCGACAGGACCGGTCGTTCGCTAGCGCTCATTCGTCCTGCTCGACCAGATCACGGGCATAGCGCTGCGAGTTATGCACATAGTGCGCGGCACTGGCCTCCAGCATCTTTTTCTGCGGCTCGGTCAATTCACGAACCACCTTGCCCGGCGAGCCCATGACCAGCGAGCCGTCCGGAATCTCCTTGCCCTCACCGATCAGCGAGTTGGCGCCGATGATGCAGTTCTTGCCGATCTTCGCGCCGTTGAGAATCACCGCGTTAATGCCGATCAGGCTGTAATCGCCCACGGTGCAGCCGTGAAGCATGGCGTTGTGGCCAATGGTCACGCCGGTGCCGATGGTCAGCGGGTAGCCCATGTCGGTGTGCATCACCGTGCCGTCCTGGACGTTGCTGTTTTTGCCGATCAGGATCAATTCGTTGTCGCCACGCAACACAGCGTTGAACCAGACGTTGGCGCCCTCTTCCAGCTTGACCTTGCCCACCAGCACGGCATTGGGTGCGACCCAGCTCTGCGGATGGGTTTCGACGCGGGCATCGCCCAGGCGATATTTCATCTTGTTTTCCTCAAGGCTCAGGCAGCCGCGTTTCTCGCCATACGAACGATGGCTTCAACTATTGATAAAACTTTTGGGTGGGTGATGCAGGCTGATGTCAGCGTCATAAAGCAGGTTGATCAACTCTACGATCATGATCGCGGTCAGGCCCCAGATCTTGTACTCACCATAACGATAACTCGGCACGTACCAGCTGCGCCCCTGGTAATCGATGCGGTGAGTGTGTTCCCGAGGATCTTCGCGGAAGAACTCCAGCGGCACACTGAACACCGCTGCGATTTCGGCATCGTTGGCCAGGTATTCGACAAAGTCCGGAATGACACCGACATACGGTGTGACCTTGATGCCATGCAGGGAAATCAACGGGCTTAACGGGCCAATGACTTCGACCAGCCCTGGCGGCAGGCCGATTTCTTCTTCGGCTTCGCGCAGTGCGGTGAAAATCAGGTCGGGGTCTTCGGGGTCGCGACGACCGCCGGGAAAGGCCACTTCACCGCCATGGGTCGAGAGCCCGCTGGCGCGCAGGGTCAGAACCAGTTCCGGTTCGTCACTGCGAGTGATGGGCACCAATACCGCGGCCTCGGGGAAACGCTTGTCGGTTTCCAGTGTGCGTGGGATGTGGTTGCTTACTCGATGCAGTAGCTCGTCCAGCATGAGACTTCTCGACTTGTTCGCTACCTTGCATCATGCACCAATCGAACCTGTCGCCCAACCCCATAACCACTGCATGTCGCTAAACGACAACTTGCCGACAGACACCGACGCACGCCAAGATAGGCGCAGCATTCAGGAACCCAAGCATGAAATTTTGCAGTCAGTGCGGCAACCCGGTCACCCAGCGCATTCCCGAAGGCGATTCGCGCCTGCGTTTCGTCTGCGACAGCTGTCAGGCGATTCACTATCAAAACCCCAACATCGTTGCCGGCTGTGTAGCGACCTGGGGCTCGAAAGTGTTGCTGTGCCGACGCGCCATCGAGCCTCGGCTCGGATACTGGACCCTCCCCGCCGGGTTTATGGAGAACGGTGAGACCATCGAGCAGGCAGCTGTTCGCGAAACGGCCGAAGAGGCCTGCGCACGGGTGCGCAACCTGAGCATCTACACGTTGATCGATGTACCGCACATCAGCCAGGTGCATGTATTCTTTCGCGCCGAACTGGTGGACCTGGATTTTTCCGCGGGTCCCGAGAGCCTGGAAGTGCAGCTTTTCGACGAAGCCGACATCCCGTGGTCCGAGCTGGCTTTCCGCACGGTGGGCCGTACCCTAGAATGCTTCTTCGCTGACCGGCGGACAGAGGTTTACCCTGTGCGGTCCGAATCGATCCCGCCGCTTGCTCAGCCTGCCAACACCTAAAGCTCCTGGCTCCAAAATCACCTATAACTAACTAAATAGTCGCGACACCTTTCAGGGATATCGTTTCAATGCGCTGGTTGCTTGCCGTGTTTTGTTTGTCGTTCGTTGCCCTGTCACAGGCTTCCGTTGCGGAGACCCTGAACGGCAGAGTCATCGAGAAAGTTCTGGTTTTGAAATCCGCCCACCAATTGCAGCTGATCAACGACGGCAAGCCGATCAAGACCTATCGCATCTCCCTGGGCAAAAGCCCCAGGGGGCCGAAGTTGATGGAAGGCGACAAACGCACGCCTGAAGGCTTCTATTGGCTGGACTGGCGCAAGGTCAGCGACAAATTCAATCTGGCGATGCACATTTCCTACCCGAACATTAGCGACTCTGCCCGCGCCCGGCGTGAAGGTGTCGCGCCGGGGAGCATGATCATGATCCATGGCACGCCAGACACCGAAGACACTCCCGAAGACCTGTTCCACACGCTGGACTGGACCGACGGCTGCATCGCCATGCGCAACATGGACATGCGCGAAGTCTGGGGCCTGGTGCCCGATGGCACGATGATCGAGATTCGCCCGTAACGACGACCTTCCGTCGCCCCTCGAAAAATAAATTCAAAAGATCGTAGCCTGCATCAGCGCCTGACGGGGAGATACCAATTCCCCCTGTAACCGCTGCCGCAGGCTGCGATCTTTGCATTCAAAATCCCCACCGCTAATACCACTTCAAACCTAACAGCCTCCAGCTTATCCGGCAGGCCAGGCTTTGCGGCGCCTGCAGCAAAGTACTGGCATTGACATGGTATTCAAGTGGTATTAATTTTCGGCCATTCGCGGGAAACAACACTCCAATATCCGCATCGGACATCCCTACATGAATGACCTCCAGGCCTTGCGCCCCGACGACACCCAGCCAACGCCGCTGTACTTGCAACTGGCGCGCAATCTGGAAACGGCGATTCATGCCGGTCAGTGGAAAGCCGAACAGGCCATGCCGTCAGAGCGCAATCTCAGCGAAGTGCTAGGCATTTCGCGGGTCACCGCGCGCAAGGCGCTGGAAGTGCTGTTCGAGCAAGGCCTGATCCGCCGGAATCAAGGCTCCGGCACGTTCATCACGCCACGCCTCGAACAACCGCTGTCGCGTCTTTCCGGGTTCAGCGAGATGCTGCGCCTCAAGGGCTTCGTCCCCGGTTCGCAATGGCTGGAGCGCGAAATCACCCCGCCGACCCACGAAGAACTGATCCGCCTCGGCCTTTCACCGAACGACAAGGTCGCGCGGCTCAAACGCCTGCGCAAAGCCGACGACACCGTCATGGCGATCGAGATGAGCACCCTGCCCGCCTCGATCATTCCCAAACCACAAGCGGTGGGCGACTCCCTCTACGAATACCTCGACGGCATCGGCAAACCGATCGTCCGCGCCCTGCAACACATCCAGGCGATCAACGCCTCGGACGAATTCGCCGCCCTGGTCGGCATCGCCCCCGGCACCGCCATGCTGCTGATGACCCGGGTCGGCTACCTGGAAGACAACACGCCGATTGAAGTCACCGACACCTATTGCCGCAACGACTACTACGACTTTGTCGCAGAGCTTCGTAGATAAAGGGCTTCGCCGCTAAAGGCTTTGCCGCTCATCGAGCAACGAGAACCGATCATGTCCGAAGACAACATCCTCACCGCCCACGGCTGGGTTCGCGGCCGGCTGATTCACGAACATGGCAAGGTCGTGTCCATTGAAGGCGTGCCGTGCGATCCGGCCGACAACGACCTGCCCTACCTGCTGCCCGGCTTCATCGACCTGCACGTTCACGGCGGTGGCGGCAAAGACATCATGGAAGGCGCAAGCGCCTTCGAAACCATCAGCAAAACCCACGTACGTTTCGGCACCACTGCGCTGCTGGCCACCACCATGACTGCGCCGAGCGAAGAGATTTCCAGCGTGCTCAAGGCCGTCGGCGAGTTTTGTGAGCAACGTCCGAAAGGCTGCGCCCGCGTGCTCGGCGTGCACCTGGAAGGTCCCTACATCAACCCCGGAAAACTCGGCGCCCAACCGAATTTCGCCCACACCGCACTGATGGCCGAAGTCGAAGAATATCTGGCCCTGGCGCCGATCCGGGTGATCACCATCGCCCCGGAAATCGCCGGCCACGACGCCTTGATCCGCGACCTCAGTGCGCGCGGTATCCGCATGCAAATCGGCCACACCCTCGGCAGTTATGAGGAAGGCGTTGCCGCGCTGGCGGCCGGCGCGAGTAGTTTCACTCACCTCTACAACGCCATGAGTCCATTACATCACCGCGAGCCTGGCATCGTCGGCGCCGCACTGGCGCACGCCAAGTACGCCGAGCTGATCCCGGACTTGCTGCACGTGCATCCCGGCGCCATCCGCGTCGCCCTGCGCGCCATTCCCTGCCTGTATTGCGTCACCGATTCCACCGCTGCCGCCGGCATGCCGGACGGTGAATACAAGCTCGGCAGCCACACGGTCACCAAGTGCCTGGGTGGCGTGCGTTTGCCCGATGGCACGCTGGCCGGCAGCACGCTGACCATGGATCAGGCGTTGCGCAATCTGGTGAAAGTCGGGTTGTCGGTGGCCGATGCCTCGCAACGTCTTTCGCAATTCCCCGCCGACTACCTCGGCCTTCAAGAGCGTGGCCGCCTTGCGCCAGGCAGCTGGGCCGACTGCGTGCGGCTGGATCGCTCACTCACACTGACCGCCGTCATGGTCGAAGGAGAAGACATTGACTTCAAAAATGCTTGAAGAGGCGCTGTCCTCGTTCGAGGCCGTGCAAGCCCAACTGCAACAACTCGACCCGCAGATGATCGAGATCGCCGGACGCCTGCGTCGCCAGCCACCGCAAGTGGTGATGACTGTCGCTCGCGGGAGCTCCGATCATGCCGCCAGTTACTTCGCCTACCTGACCATGCAGCAATTGGGATTTCCGGTGGCGTCGTTGCCAATGTCGGTGGTGACCATGCTGCAAGCGCCGTTGAAGGTCAGCGGCCAGGTGGCCTTCGCCTTCTCGCAATCCGGACAAAGCCCCGATCTGGTGAACAGCCTGCGTTTGCTGCGCAAGCGTGGCGCCCTGAGCATCTCGATGGTCAACGCCGAGAGTTCACCGCTGGAAGCCGCCTGTGAATTCAGCTTGCCCCTGCTGGCTGGCACCGAAAGCAGCGTCGCCGCCACCAAGAGTTTTATCGCCACCCTCAGCGCCAGTGCCCGGTTGATCGCTCATTGGAAAGACGATAGGGAGTTACTGGACGCCGGCGATGCCTTGCCCGAAGGTTTGCGCGAGGCGGCGAAACAGGACTGGAGCCTGGCCATCGATGCTCTGCGCGATTGCCAACGCTTGATGGTGATCGGCCGTGGCGCCGGTTTCGCCATCGCCCAGGAGGCGGCGCTGAAGTTCAAGGAAACCTCGGCGATTCAGGCCGAAGCGTTCAGCAGCGCTGAGGTCCGTCATGGTCCGATGGCGCTGATCGACAAAAACTACCCGCTGCTGATCTTCGCCCCACGCGGTGCCGAGCAAGCAGGTTTGCTGAGTCTCGCCGCCGACATGCGCCAGCGCGGCGCCCGGGTTCTGCTCGCCGCGCCGGATGACATCGCCGAACGCGACCTCACCCTGACCCGCGCCGAACACCCGGCCCTTGATCCAATTCTGGCGATCCAGAGTTTCTACGTCATGGCCGCCGGATTGGCGGTGGCCCGTGGCCTGGACCCGGATCAGCCGCGCCATTTGAGCAAGGTAACGCGCACCCATTAAGTCGCCCCCCCTGTAGGAGCTGTCGAGTGAAACGAGGCTGCGATCTTTTGACTTTAGATTTTAAGAAACCAGATCAAAAGATCGCAGCCTCGTTTCACTCGACAGCTCCTACAGAGGCGAGTTGATCCGAACCGTAGTTTTTCTGATGAGACCGAGCCATGCACAACAATAATAAAGAGCTGACCCTCAGCGCCCCGCTCAGCGGCCCGGTGCTGACGCTCGCCAAAGTTCCGGACCCGGTGTTCGCCAGCGGCGCAATGGGCGACGGGATCGCCATTGACCCGCTCAACGACACGCTCCATGCACCGTGCGCGGGGGTCGTGGTGCACGTCGCCCGTACCGGTCACGCCGTCACCTTGCGCGCCGATAACGGCGCCGAATTACTGTTGCACCTGGGCCTGGATACGGTCGAATTGCAGGGTGAAGGCTTCTCGATCCTGGTCAAGGAAGGCGCGCGCGTCAGCAATGGTCAGCCGCTGTTGCGCTACGACCTGGACAAGGTGGCGCAGCAATGCAAAAGCCTGGTCAGCCTGATGATCCTGACCAACAGCCAGGACTTTCAGGCGCGGCCCATCACGCTGAAGTCGGTAAAGGTCGGCGATCCATTGCTGCACATCATTCGTCGCCAGGGCTCGGGGGCGCAGGCCGAAGTAGAGCTTTCAGGGGAGGAACGTGTCGGCCACGTTCGTGTCGCCCACCGTGGAGGCCTGCACGCGCGACCGGCAGCGCTGATTCGCCAGACCGCGCAAGGCTTCAAGAGCAAATCGCAGCTGCATTTCGCCGGCAAGTCGGCCACCTGTAACAGCCTGATCGGGCTAATGGGCCTGGCCATTGGCGAGCAGGACGACGTTCAGGTCACTTGCCAGGGGCCGGATGCCGAAGCGGCGCTGCAAGCATTGCTGATTGCGTTATCCACAGCGCTGGCCGAGGACAACCACGCCGCCGCGCCGCCCCCCATGAACCGGCACCATCGGGCAGCTGAAGCGGGCGTGCTGCACGGCGTTTGCGCAGCACCCGGTTTGGTGGCCGGGCCGTTGTTTCGCTTGAGCGCCATCAGCCTGCCGGTGGATGCCGGGCACCACGATCCGCTGCAACAACTGCAGGCGCTCGATGCCGCGTTGAGCGTGGTGCGCAGCGAAATCGACCACACACTTTGCCAAGCCCAAAAGCACAGGAACACGGACGAAGAAGCGATCTTCGCCGCGCACCTTGCCTTGCTCGAAGACCCGGCGCTGCTGGACGCGGCGCAAGCTTCCATCGAACAGGGCACAGCGGCGACCCACGCCTGGAGCCAATCGATCGACGCTCAATGCGAGGTTCTCCAGCAACTCGGCAGCCCGTTGCTGGCCGAACGCGCCAACGATCTGCGCGACCTCAAGCAACGCGTGTTGCGCGCCTTGCTCGGCGAAGCCTGGCACTACGATGTGCCGGCCGGCGCCATCGTCGCCGCCCATGAGCTGACGCCGTCGGACCTTCTGCAACTGAGCCAGCAAGGCGTGGCCGGTTTGTGCATGGCCGAAGGTGGCGCGACGTCCCACGTGGCGATTCTCGCTCGGGGCAAAGGCCTGCCATGTCTGGTTGCGCTGGGGTCGGCGCTGCTGGATCAGGAGCAAGGCCATGCGGTGGTGCTGGATGCCGAAGGTGGTCGTCTCGAACTCGTGCCAACCCCCGAACGCCTGGCCGAGGTGCATCAAGCGCAACTCGACAATCAGCAACGTCGCGCGCTTCAGCAATCTCAGGCGCACACCCCGGCACTGACGCGCGATGGCGTGCACATCGAAGTCGCCGCCAATGTCGCCTCCAGCGCCGAAGCGGCCGATGCGCATGCCAATGGCGCCGATGGCGTGGGCCTGCTGCGCACCGAATTCCTGTTTGTGGACCGCCATACCGCGCCGGATGAACAGGAACAACGCCTCGCCTATCAAGCTGTGCTCGATGCAATGGGCGACAAGCCGGTGATCATCCGCACCATCGACGTCGGCGGCGACAAGCAACTCGATTACCTGCCATTGCCGGTCGAGGCCAACCCGGTGCTCGGTCTGCGCGGTATTCGCCTGGCTCAGCTGCGTCCGGAAATTCTCGATCAGCAACTGCGCGCACTGCTGCACACCAGCCCGCTGTCGCGTTGCCGGATCCTGCTGCCGATGGTCACTGAGGTCGATGAGCTGCTGCACATCCGCCAGCGTCTTGATGCCCTGTGCATTGAACTCGGTGTCAGTGAACGCCCGGAGCTGGGGGTGATGATCGAAGTTCCGGCCGCCGCTTTGCTCGCCGAACAACTGGCAGAGCATGCGGATTTCCTGTCCATCGGCACCAACGATTTATCCCAGTACACCCTGGCCATGGACCGCGACCACGCCGGTCTCGCCTCCCGCGTCGATGCGATGCACCCGGCCCTGCTGCGCCTGATTGCCCAGACCTGTGCCGGTGCGGCAGTGCATGACCGTTGGGTCGGCGTCTGCGGCGCACTCGCCTCCGATCCGCTGGCCACGCCGGTACTGATCGGCCTGGGCGTCAGCGAACTGTCGGTGAGCCCGGTGCAGATCGGCGAAATCAAAGACCGCGTACGCCACCTCGACGCCGCGCAATGCCGGCGCATCAGCCACGACCTGCTCAAGCTGAGCAGCGCCGGCGCGGTGCGTCACGCCTGTCACCAGCATTGGCCTCTGAGCTGAACAACAACAGCTCTAAAACAAAAAGAACGCAGGGAGAAACGCCATGTACCAATACTTCATCGAAGGCCTGCAACGCCTCGGCCGCGCACTGATGCTGCCCATCGCGATCCTGCCGATTGCAGGGTTGCTGCTGCGCCTGGGCGATACCGACCTGCTGAATATCGCGATCATCCACGACGCCGGCCAAGTCATCTTCGCCAACCTGGCGATGATCTTCGCCATCGGCATCGCAGTCGGCTTCGCCAAGGACAACAACGGCACCGCAGGCCTCGCGGGCGTGATTGGTTATCTGGTAATGATCTCCACCCTCAAGGTGCTGGATGCGAGCATCAACATGGGCATGCTCGCCGGGATCGTCAGCGGCTTGATGGCCGGCGCGCTGTACAACCGCTTCAAGGACATCAAGTTGCCGGAGTACTTGGCCTTCTTCGGCGGCCGGCGCTTCGTGCCGATCGTCACAGGATTCGCTGCCGTCGGCCTGGGCGTGGTGTTCGGTTTCATCTGGCCGCCGATCCAGCACGGCATCAACGATTTCGGTTCGTTGATGATGGAAAGTGGCAGCTTCGGCGCCTTCGTCTTCGGCGTATTCAACCGCCTGCTGATCGTCACCGGTCTGCACCACATCCTCAACAATATGGCGTGGTTCGTCTTCGGCAACTTCACCGACCCGACCACAGGCGCCATCGTCACCGGCGACCTCTCGCGCTACTTCGCCGGCGACCCGAAAGGTGGCCAGTTCATGACCGGGATGTTCCCGATGATGATCTTCGGCCTCCCGGCCGCCTGCCTGGCGATGTACCGCAACGCCCTGCCGGAACGGCGCAAGGTCATGGGCGGGATCTTCCTGTCGATGGCGCTGACCTCCTTCTTGACCGGCGTCACCGAGCCCATCGAATTCGCCTTCATGTTCCTCGCACCCCTGCTGTATCTGGTGCATGCGCTGTTGACGGGATTGTCGATGGCAATCACCAACGCGCTGAACATCCATTTGGGCTTCACCTTTTCCGGCGGCTTCATCGACATGATTCTCGGCTGGGGCAAATCCACCAACGGCTGGTTGGTCGTGCCAGTCGGGCTTGCGTATGCGGTGATCTACTACGCGGTGTTCGATTTCTGCATCCGCCGCTTCAACCTCAAGACACCGGGACGTGAAGAAGTGCCCACGGGTGACAAAGTCGTGATCGCCGAAAACGAACGTGCCGGGGCTTACATCAAAGCACTGGGCGGCGCCCAGAACCTGATTACCGTGGGGGCATGCACGACACGGTTGCGACTGGACATGGTGGATCGCAATAAGGCAAACGATGCAGAACTGAAAGCCCTGGGAGCGATGGCGGTGGTGCGCCCAGGCAAGGGCGGAAGTCTGCAAGTAGTGGTCGGGCCGATGGCGGACAGCATCGCCGATGAAATTCGACTGGCGATGCCTGCGTTGGGACGCGCACTCGTGTCCTCCCCTCCTGCTGTTATCGAAGCGCCTGAACCAGAAGCAATGACGCATTCAGAAACGCATAAATGGCTGAAGGCATTGGGTGGCGGCGAAAACGTATTACAGATGGACTGCATCGCCATGACCCGAATCCGCCTGCAACTGGCAGATGGCAAGGCATTGTCGGAATGTGATTTGAAGGCGCTGGGTTGCCAGGGTGTCAGCCAACTCGATGGAGGGGTTTGGCATTTATTGATTGGTGAAAAAGCACATAGTTTGAGCGAGGCGCTGGAATTGCTGGTCAATCGCAGCGAAGTGAGTGCCAAGGTATAGAGGTTTGGCGACTGGGGGGCAGTCATCGCGAGCAGGCTCACTCCCACAGGGTTGGATGTACACGAGCAAGAGACTGGTCGGCTGGCAGGCCGCCTTCGCTGGCAAGCCAGCTCCCACAGGGTTCGGTGTGCACCTGCAAGAGATTCGTCGGCTTTCAGGACGCCATCGCTGGCAGGCCAGCTCCCACAATAGATCGGCGTACACGCTTCGCTCTTCACCACTCAACAGGCCGAGCGGTAGCTCGCCTGCAGCTTTTGATCTTGATCCACCCGCCCCTTCGGGAGGCTGAGTGGAGGCATTCATCTGGGGGCAGGCGCGCAGCGCCGTTCGACGAAGTCGAACACATCGAGAGGAGGTCGTCGCGAAGCAGACCGGAGGCGATGCCCCAGATGAATGCCGGAGCGAAGGAACACCGAGCCCTAGCGAGGGGCCGGACGCTCGGGGCGAGCGTTTTTTTGCTTACTTTTTTTAGGCGCTTGTAAAAAAAGTGAGTCGCCGTAAGGGCGAAACCCTAGGTGGCCGTTACCGCAGCAACGGATATGTACTCGATCAAAAAGAGCCAGGCAGCCTCAAATCCCGGCCAATAAAAAACCCGCTGAACGCTAATTCAACGGGTTTCTCATTCAGCGGTCGGTAAGATCAAAAATCCTCCAACCGCCACACCTCATAAGCCGGCGTCTCATAGGGATGACTCTGCTTCAGAGCCATCACCACAGAACGAATCAACTCATCCGCCACCACAAGCTCAACCTTCCATTCCTCAACCTGCTCGACCTGCCCCGCCTCACCAATGAACGGCTGACTGCCATCCAGTGGGCGAAACTGACCAAGCCCAAGCACCTGCCACGCGCAATGGTCATAAGCACCGATCCGCCCACCACCCGCAGCGAACACAGCACTCTTGACCTGCTCCACATGACTGGCCGGAACAAAAAAGCAGAGCTTGTACACGACGCTTAGTTAACCCAGACGCGTGCGTTACGGAACATACGCATCCAAGGTGCGTCCTCGTTCCAGTCTTCCGAACGCCACGAGTTCTGCACCGCACGGAACACACGTTCCGGGTGCGGCATCATGATCGTCACGCGACCGTCGCGACTGGTCAAACCAGTAATCCCACGCGGCGAGCCGTTCGGGTTGGCCGGATAGTTTTCAGTGACCTTGCCGTGGTTGTCGACAAAACGCATCGCTACACAACCCGACAGATCAGCTTCCAGCAACGCTTCTTCACTGGCGAACTCGGCATGCCCTTCACCGTGAGCGATAGCGATCGGCATACGCGAACCGGCCATGCCCTGCAGGAAGATCGAATTCGACTCCTGAACCTGAACCATCGCCACACGCGCTTCGAACTGCTCGGAACGGTTGCGCACAAAGTGCGGCCAGAACTCGCTGCCCGGGATCAGCTCGTGCAGGTTGGACATCATCTGGCAACCGTTGCACACGCCGAGGGTGAAGCTGTCGTTACGTTCGAAGAAACCCTGGAACGCATCGCGAGCACGGCTGTTGAACAGCGCGGACTTGGCCCAGCCTTCACCGGCGCCGAGTACGTCGCCATAGGAGAAACCACCGCAAGCGACCAGACCCTTGAATTCGTTCAGGTCGACACGGCCGGCCAGAATGTCACTCATGTGCACGTCGATTGCGTTGAAACCGGCGCGGTCGAACGCAGCCGCCATTTCCACCTGACCGTTGACGCCCTGCTCACGCAGCACGGCAACCTGTGGGCGGATGCCTTTCTTGATGTAAGGCGCGGCGACGTCCTGGTTGACGTCGTAGCTGAGCTTGACGCTCAGGCCCGGATTGTCTTCTTCCAGCAACACGTCGAACTCTTGTTCGGCACAGTCGGCGTTGTCACGCAGACGCTGGATCTGATAGCTGGTTTCAGCCCAAGTACGTTGCAGCAGACGACGCTGACCTTCAAACACGGTTTCGCCGTTGAAGGTGATGTTGATCTGGCCATTGTTGATTGGCTGACCGATCACCGACACGCACTCGCCCAAACCGGCAGCGCTGAACTGCGCGAGGATGTCCGGGGTCGCGTCTTGACGAACCTGGATCACGGCGCCCAGTTCTTCGTTGAACAGGATCGCGGCGATGTCGGCGGAAGTTTCTGCCAGCCCGTCGAGGTTCAGGCTCAGGCCGCAATGGCCGGCGAAGGCCATTTCCACGGTGCTGGTCAGCAAACCACCGTCGGAACGGTCGTGGTACGCCAGCAGGTGACCGTCAGCGTTGAGGCCCTGGATCACGGCGAAGAACGCCTTGAGGTCTTCGGCATCATCGACGTCCGGCGCTTGCGAGCCGAGCTTTCCGTGAACCTGAGCCAGGATCGAGGCGCCCATGCGGTTCTGGCCACGGCCCAGGTCGATCAGGATCAGGTCGGTGGTGCCCTTGTCCATGCGCAGTTCCGGAGTCAGGGTCTGACGGATGTCAGCCACTGGCGCGAAACCGGTCACGATCAGGGACATCGGCGAGGTCACGGTCTTGTCGACGCCTTCGTCGTTCCAGCGTGTGGCCATGGACATCGAGTCCTTGCCCACCGGAATGGTGATGCCCAAGTCCGGGCACAATTCCATGCCGACCGCTTTCACGGTGTCGTACAGACGCGCGTCTTCACCCGGGTGACCGGCTGCGGACATCCAGTTCGCCGACAGTTTGATGTCGGAGATCTTGTTGATGCGCGAGGCGGCAATGTTGGTCAGGGTTTCGCCGATGGCCATGCGGCCCGACGCCGGAGCGTCCAGCAGTGCCAGCGGAGTACGCTCGCCCATCGCCATGGCTTCACCGGTGTAGACGTCGAAGCTGGTGGCGGTGACGGCAACGTCGGCCACCGGAACCTGCCACGGACCGACCATTTGGTCACGGGCCACGAGGCCGGTGATGGTGCGGTCGCCGATGGTGATCAGGAAGCTTTTGCTCGCGACGGCCGGGTGATGCAGAACGCGCTCGACGCAGTCGGCAATGTCCAGTGTCGACGGATCGAAGTCGTCGCCCAGTTCGTTTTCACGAACGGCCGAACGGTGCATGCGCGGGGCTTTGCCCAGCAGCACTTCGAGCGGCATGTCCACCGGGCTGTTGCCGAAGTGGCTGTCGGTGACCGTCAGTTGCGGCTCGGCAGTGGCTTCGCCGACCACGGCGAACGGGCAACGCTCACGTTCGCAGATGGCCTGGAAGCGTTCGAAGTCGGCCGGGCCGACCGCCAGAACGTAGCGTTCCTGGGATTCGTTACTCCAGATTTCGTGCGGGGCCATGCCCGGCTCGTCGTTTGGAATGTTGCGCAGTTCGAAGCGACCACCACGGTTGCCGTCGTTGACCAGTTCCGGGAAGGCGTTGGACAGACCGCCCGCGCCGACGTCGTGGATGAAGCTGATCGGGTTCTTGTCACCCAGTTGCCAGCAACGGTCGATGACTTCCTGGCAGCGGCGTTCCATCTCAGGGTTTTCACGCTGAACCGAGGCGAAGTCCAGGTCTGCCGAACTGGTGCCGGTGGCCATGGAGGAAGCCGCGCCGCCGCCCAGACCGATCAGCATCGCAGGGCCGCCGAGGACGATCAGCTTGGAGCCGACGGTAATCTCGCCTTTCTGTACGTGTTCGGCACGGATGTTACCCATGCCGCCGGCCAGCATGATCGGCTTGTGGTAACCACGAACTTCATCGCCACGCGGGGTGGTGATCGACTGTTCGAAGGTACGGAAGTAACCGGTCAGGGCCGGACGACCGAATTCATTGTTGAACGCGGCGCCACCCAGTGGGCCTTCGATCATGATGTCCAGCGCGGTAACGATGCGCTCAGGCTTGCCGTACGGCACTTCCCACGGCTGTTCAAAGCCCGGGATTTGCAGGTTGGACACGGTGAAACCGGTCAGGCCGGCCTTTGGCTTGGCACCGCGACCGGTTGCGCCTTCGTCACGAATCTCGCCACCGGAACCAGTGGATGCGCCCGGGAACGGGGCAATCGCGGTCGGGTGGTTGTGGGTTTCGACTTTCATCAGGATGTGCACCGGTTCCTGCACCGCGCCGTACTGGCGGGTTTCAGGGTCCGGGAAGAAACGGCCGGCGACGTTACCGACGATCACCGAAGCGTTGTCCTTGTAAGCCGACAGAACGCCTTCGCTGTGCATCACGTAGGTGTTCTTGATCATGCCGAACAGGCTTTTTTCCTGGCTCTGACCGTCGATGTCCCAACTGGCGTTGAAGATCTTGTGACGGCAGTGCTCGGAGTTCGCCTGGGCGAACATCATCAGTTCGATGTCATGCGGGTTGCGCTTCAAGCCGATGAAGGCGTTGACCAGGTAATCGATCTCGTCTTCGGCCAGGGCCAGGCCCAGCTCGGTGTTGGCTTTTTCCAGCGCGGCGCGGCCGCCACCGAGCACGTCGATCGCGGTCAGCGGCTTCGGCGTGGCGTGGCTGAAGAGGCCGGCGGCCTGCTCAAGGTTGCCAAGGACGATCTGGGTCATGCGGTCATGCAGCACATCCGAGATCAGCTGCGCCTGGGCGTCGCTGAACTGACCGGCAACGTAGAACGCGATGCCGCGCTCCAGGCGCTGGATCTTGGTCAGGCCGCAGTTGCGAGCGATGTCGCTGGCCTTGCTGGACCACGGCGAAATGGTGCCGAAACGCGGCAACACCAGGAACAGACGACCGGCTGGCTCTTGTACCGGAACACTTGGGCCGTACTTCAGAAGGCGCGCAAGCACCTGCTGTTCGTCGCCGGTCAGGACGCCGGTAACTTCGGCGAAGTGAGCGAATTCAGCATACAAGCCGCTGACAGCCGGGACCTTCTGGCTCAGTTGCTCAAGGAGTTTGCTGTGGCGAAAGGCAGAAAGGGCAGGAGCGCCGCGCAGGATCAACATCTTCGGGACAGCCTCGGGAAGGGGTGTGCTTTGAGGCCGTGCATTCTAGCCTAAACCGCCCGCGACATCACCCGAAACGGTACGCACGGCCGTACCCGAACGTCGGGCCGGGTATTCCGACCTGAATTCGGGGGCTGGCAACGGATATTTTTGCTGTCACAAAAAACGCTTGAAGCCCATTCCTGTGGGCTCCAAGCGGGTTTTTCACTCCCTATCAGACAAGCCCTTCTCTGTCGAGATATGGCGCTCGTGGTCCTTTGCGTATACTGCGCAAATGTTTTCCCCAACGGCTTTGCGTCCGCGGTACGCCAAATGGCTGATCGCAACCGGACTCTTCCTGATGCTCAGTGGCTGTGTTGATAAACCCAACACGCTGGAGCGCGTAAAGGAGGATGGCGTGCTGCGGGTAATTACCCGAAACAGCCCCGCCACCTACTTTCAGGATCGCAACGGTGAAACCGGCTTCGAATACGAGCTGGTGAAGCGTTTCGCCGACGATCTGGGGGTGAAACTCAAGATCGAGACCGCCGACAACCTCGACGACCTGTTCAGTCAGGTAGGCAAGCCCAACGGGCCGGTGCTCGCCGCTGCCGGCCTGGTCAGCAGCGAAGAACGCAAAAAGCAGGTGCGGTTTTCCCACCCTTATCTGGAAGTCACCCCTCAGGTCATCTACCGCAACGGCCAATCGCGGCCGACCGATGCGGGAGACCTGGTCGGCAAGAAGATCATGGTGCTCAAGGGCAGCACCCACGCCGAGCAACTGGCACAGCTGAAAAAGAAATTCCCCGGCATTGAATACGAAGAGTCCGACGCGGTTGAAGTCGTCGACCTGCTGCGCATGGTGGACGAAGGTCAGATCGACCTGACCCTGGTCGACTCCAACGAAGTGGCGATGAACCAGGTCTACTTCCCCAATGTGCGCGTGGCCTTCGACCTCGGCGACGCCAGCAATCAGAGCTGGGCAGTGGCGGCCGGCGATGACAACAGCCTGCTCAACGAAATCAACGCCTACCTCGACAAGGTGAAGGAAAACGGCACCCTGCAACGCCTCAAGGACCGTTACTACGGCCATGTCGACGTCCTCGGCTACATGGGCGCCACCACCTTCGCCCAACACTTGCAGCAGCGGCTGCCGAAATACGAACAGCACTTCAAGGCCTACGCCAAGAAAGAGAAAGTCGACTGGCGCCTGCTGGCGGCAATTGGTTATCAGGAATCGCTATGGCAAGCGGCAGTCACGTCCAAGACCGGCGTGCGCGGGCTGATGATGCTGACCCAGAACACGGCGCAAGCCATGGGCGTGTCCAATCGCCTCGACCCTAAACAAAGCATCATGGGCGGCGCGAAATACCTGAGCTACATGAAGGATCAGCTGGATGAATCGATCCAGGAACCGGATCGCACCTGGTTTGCACTAGCGGCCTACAACGTCGGCAGCGGCCACCTGGATGACGCGCGCAAACTGGCGGCCAAGGAAGGACTGAATCCGGACAAGTGGCTGGACGTGAAGAAGATCCTGCCGCGCCTGTCAGAGAAAAAGTGGTACAGCAAGACGCGTTACGGCTACGCCCGGGGCGGCGAGCCGGTGCACTTCGTGGCGAACATCCGTCGCTACTACGACATCCTGACGTGGGTCACACAGCCGCAGCTTGAAGGCAATCAGGTGGCAGAGGGCAACCTGCACGTGCCTGGGGTCGACAAGACCAAGCCAAATGTGGAAAACCCGCCGCTTTAAATCCCAATACAAATCCAATGTGGGAGCGGGCTTGCCCGCGATGGCGGTGTGACTGACACATTGATGTCGAATGCACCTATACCATCGCGGGCAAGCCCGCTCCCACAGGGTCTTGTGTTGTATCAGGCCTTGGCAGCAGCGGCCAGGATCAGAGCTTTCATTTCCGACACTGCCGACTTGAACCCGACAAACAACGCATGAGCCACCAGCGCATGGCCGATGTTCAGTTCGTTAATGCCCTTGATCGCGGCCACCGCTTCAACGTTGTGATAGTGCAGACCGTGACCGGCGTTGACGATCAACCCCTGGGCCAAACCAAAGGCCACACCGTCAGCGACCCGCTTGAGCTCTTCAGCCACTTCGGTAGGCGTCTCGGCATCGGCGTAACGGCCAGTGTGCAATTCGATGGCTGGGGCGCCGACGCGACGTGACGCTTCGATCTGCCGCTCGTCCGCGTCGATGAACAGCGACACTTCACAACCGATCTTCGCCAACCGATCCACCGCGGCCTTGATCCGCGCTTCCTGCCCAGCGACGTCCAGGCCACCTTCGGTGGTCAGTTCCTGACGGGTTTCCGGCACCAGGCAAATGTGCGCCGGACGAATGCGCTCGGCGAACGCCATCATTTCCTCGGTGACGCCCATTTCGAAATTCATGCGGGTTTGCAGCACGTCCTTGAGCAGCAACACGTCGCGCTCCTGGATGTGTCGACGATCTTCACGCAAATGCACGGTGATGCCGTCAGCGCCCGCCTCTTCCGCGTCCAGTGCGGCCTTGACCGGGTCCGGATAGCGAGTGCCCCGGGCCTGACGCAGGGTGGCAACGTGGTCGATGTTCACGCCAAGAAGAATGCGATTGCTGGTGGTCACGGAAGCGCTCCTGAAGAGGGGAAAGTTCGGTGCACAGCATACAGGGAGAATTTACGGCTTTCGAAACAACTCTCTGGAAACCAGCGGTCGACCGCCCAGATGCACGGCCAGCGCCTGACGCATCAGGCGCTTGGCAGCGGACAACGCACCCGGTGCCGACCAGTCGGCTTCGGCCATGGCCAACAGTTCGGTGCCGTTGAACAGACCGGGTTGGAGCAAGTAGACCCGCTCCAGGCCGGCGTCCACTTGCAAACGGTAGAGACCGTCCGGGGCGATGGGCTCGCCGTGGATGTCGGTGTTCAGCGCAAAGCCGTATCCAAGATCATCCAGCAGGCGCCATTCAAAGGAGCGCAGCAACGGCTCCAGCGGACGCCCTTCAGCCAGGGCCAGCAGAGTCGCGGCGTAGTGATCGAACACCGCGGGATGCGGGTCTTCGGAGGGCAACAGCCGAATCAACAGCTCATTAAGGTAGAGACCGCTGAACAGCGCCTCGCCATTGAGCCAGGTTGAAACACCGGCACTTTCCATGCGCCCGACATTCTTCAACTCGCCACGACCGCGGAATTCGACTTCCAGCGGCACGAACGGCCGCGCCAACGTTCCAGCCTTGCCCCGCGCGCTGCGCAACACCGCCCGCAGCCGACCTTGCGGCGTGAGGAAATCCACCAAGGCACTGGTTTCGCGGTAAGCGCGGGAGTGGAGGACGTAGGCGGGTTGGCCGAGGGGCTGGGACATAGAGTTCTCAATGACAAAGCGCAGTTTTACAAACACCCTAAAACCAATGTGGGAGCGGGCTTGCTCGCGAATACGGTGTGACAGTCAACATTAATGCTGAATGTTACATCCTCTTCGCGGGCAAGCCCGCTCCCACAGGTTTTTCCGGTGTATCTGGAACCGGGTGTTACAGGTCGCCGTAACCCAGCGAACGCAGGGCTCGCTCGTCGTCGGACCAGCCGCCTTTCACTTTGACCCACAGGTTGAGCATGATCTTGGAGTCGAACAGCAGCTCCATGTCCTTGCGCGCCTCGGTGCCGATGCGTTTGATGCGCTCGCCCTTGTCGCCGATGATGATTTTCTTCTGGCCGTCACGTTCGACGAGGATCAGCGCGTGGATGTGCAGGGTTTTGCCCTGCTGCTTGAACTCTTCGATTTCGACGGTGATCTGGTACGGCAGCTCGGCGCCCATCTGGCGCATGATTTTCTCACGCACCAGTTCAGCGGCGAGGAAGCGGCTGCTGCGGTCGGTGATCTGGTCTTCCGGGAAGAAGTGATCGTTTTCCGGCAAGTAACCGGCAATCACGCGTTCCAGGGTTTCCAGGTTATGCCCGTGCTGGGCCGAAATCGGCATGATCTGCGCGTTCGGCAGCTGTTCCTGCAACCAGGTCAGGTGCGGCATCAACTCGGCTTTGTCTTCGATGCGATCGGTCTTGTTGAGCGCCACGATCAGCGGGCCGGTCACGTACTGGACGCGCTCGAGGACCATCTGGTCTTCATCGGTCCACTTGGTGCGGTCAACCACGAAGATCACCACGTCGACGTCTTTCAACGCCGCCGAAGCAGTCTTGTTCATGTAGCGGTTCAGGGCCTTTTCGCCGCCCTTGTGCATGCCCGGGGTATCGACGTAGATCGCCTGCACGGCGCCTTCGGTCTTGATGCCCAGCATGTTGTGGCGGGTGGTTTGCGGCTTGCGCGAGGTGATCGCCAGTTTCTGACCCAGAATGTGGTTCAGCAGCGTGGACTTGCCCACGTTCGGACGGCCGACGATGGCAACATAGCCACAGCGTGTTGCGGTTGAATCAGTCATGGCCATTCTCCACGCCCAGGGCAATCAGTGCTGCAGCGGCCGCTACCTGTTCGGCAATACGACGACTCACACCCTGACCTCGGCTTTTTTCATTCAGTAAGGTGATTTCACATTCGACGAAGAACGTCCGGCAATGCGGCTCACCCTGGATATCCACCACTTCGTAACGCGGCAGCTCACAACCACGCGATTGCAGGAATTCCTGCAGGCGGGTCTTTGGATCTTTGTTGGTGTCGACCAGCGTCAGGCCTTCGAACTCGCCGGCCAGCCAGGCGAGAACGCGCTCGCGCGCCATGTCCATGCCGGCGTCCAGGTAAATCGCACCAATCAAGGCTTCCAGGGCATCGGCCAGAATCGACTCGCGACGGAAACCGCCGCTTTTCAATTCACCCGAGCCAAGGCGCAGGTAGTCGCCGAGGTCGAAACCGCGGGCCAGTACGGCAAGCGTCTCACCTTTCACCAGGCGTGCGCGCAAACGCGACAACTGGCCTTCGCGGGCCAGCGGGAAGCGATCAAACAGCGCTTCGCCAGCAACGAAGTTGAGGATGGCATCACCGAGGAATTCCAGGCGTTCGTTGTTGCGCCCGGCAAAGCTGCGGTGGGTCAGGGCCAGGACCATCAGTTCCTGATCCTTGAAGGTGTAGCCGAGCTGACGCTCTAGACGGCTTAAAGAAACGCTCACGGTTTACCCACGCTGAGTTCGTGGCTGGATTCCACTGCCTTGGCTGAAAGACGGCGCAGGCTTGGGACAATTAACGCTGTGTTCAAAAATAACGTCCTGAATATCATTGTTTTCATGCTTCTGCCGCCGATTGTGCCGACTCCAGAAATGCATTCGGCGCTGTGTTCAACAGCGCCGTTGTGATTACTTGATCAGGCCAACCCGCGAGAAATTCGGCAGGTGACTGAGTTTAGGTTCCGGCCAGCTCATCCAGACTGCGAAGGCCTTGCCGACGATATTCTTGTCGGGAACCATGCCCAGCAGATCCTTGGGAATGCTCGGATCATCCCAGTAGCGACTGTCGTTGGAGTTGTCGCGGTTGTCGCCCATCATGAAGTAGTGCCCGGCAGGCACGGTCCAAGTATGGTCCGGCGTCGCGCGGTAGCGGCTCATTTCCTTGCGGATCAGGTGCTCGGCGGCGCCGAGTTTTTCCTTGTAGAGCTCGGCACTGCCCAGCGTGCCCGGCTCGGAGCCGACCAGTTGCTCGGCGATTGATTCACCGTTGACGAACAGATGTTTGTCGGCGGTATAGCGAATCTGGTCACCCGGCAGGCCGACTACACGCTTGATGTAGTTGACGTTCGGATCGCTCGGATAGCGGAACACCATCACATCGCCACGCTGCGGATTACCCACTTCGATGACTTTCGTGTCGATCACCGGCAGGCGGATCCCGTAAGAAAACTTGCTCACCAAAATGAAGTCGCCGACGTCCAGGGTCGGTTTCATCGAGCCGGACGGAATCTGGAACGGTTCCACCAGGAACGAACGCAGCACCAGCACGATGAACAAAACCGGGAAGAACGACTTGCCGTATTCGACCAGCAGCGGCTCTTTGTTCAGTTTCTCGACCACCACCACATCAGGCTGGCTGACGCTGCCCTGATAGGAGGCAATGGCAGCGCGCCGACGCGGCGCCAGAAAAAGCAGATCGAGCAACGCCAACAGGCCGCAGACGAACACGGCGATGACCAGCAACAGCGGGAAATTTAGTGACATAGGACCTAACTATCCAACCTGAGCACTGCAAGGAAGGCTTCTTGTGGAATTTCCACGTTGCCAACTTGCTTCATGCGTTTCTTACCGGCCTTTTGCTTTTCCAACAGCTTGCGCTTGCGGCTGACGTCGCCGCCGTAGCATTTGGCCAATACGTTCTTTCTGAGTGCCTTGACGGAGGTTCGCGCAATGATCTGCCCGCCAATGGCGGCCTGGATCGCGACGTCGAACATCTGGCGCGGAATCAGTTCTTTCATCTTCTCGGTCAACTGGCGACCTTTGTAGTGCGCATTGTCACGGTGCACGATCAGCGCCAGGGCATCGACCTTGTCACCGTTGATCAGCACATCCAGCTTCACCAGACTAGCCGATTGGTAACGATCAAAATGGTAGTCCAGCGAAGCATAGCCGCGACTGGTGGACTTCAGACGGTCGAAGAAGTCCAGGACCACTTCGTTCATCGGAATATCGTAGGTCACCTGGACCTGGGACCCGAGGAACAGCATGTCGTGCTGCACGCCACGCTTCTCGATACACAGGGTAATGACGTTGCCCAGGTGCTCTTGCGGCACAAGAATATTGGCCCGCACGATCGGCTCGCGCATGTCTTCGATCGAAGACACGTCCGGGAGCTTCGACGGGTTATCGACGTAAATCGTTTCACCGGTTTTCAGCAACAGCTCGAAAATTACCGTTGGCGCTGTGGTGATCAGGTCCAGGTCGTACTCGCGCTCCAGGCGCTCCTGGATGATTTCCATGTGCAGCATGCCGAGGAACCCGCAACGGAAGCCGAAGCCCAGGGCGTCGGAGCTTTCCGGGGTGTACTGCAGGGACGAGTCGTTGAGCGTGAGCTTTTGCAGGGCTTCACGGAAATCTTCGAAGTCGTCGGAGCTGACCGGGAACAGACCGGCGTAAACCTGTGGCTGAATGCGCTTGAAGCCTGGCAGCACGTCTACATCAGGCGTCGAGCTCAAGGTCAGGGTGTCACCGACCGGTGCACCATGAATGTCCTTGATACCGGCGATGATGAAGCCCACTTCGCCGGCTTTCAGGTCAACGGTGGCGGTGTGTTTCGGGTTGAAGACACCGACGCTGTCCACCAGGTGGATCTTGCCGGTGGACTTGACCAGGATCTTGTCGCCCTTCTTCACCCGACCGTGACGCACGCGAACCAGGGAAACAACACCCAGGTAGTTGTCGAACCAGGAGTCGATGATCAACGCTTGCAGCGGATCTTCGTAGTTGCCGGTCGGCGCAGGAATGGTGTGAACCAGGCGCTCGAGCACTTCGTCGACGCCCAGGCCGGTCTTGGCACTGCACTCGACCGCGTCGGTGGCGTCGATGCCGATGATTTTTTCGATTTCTTCTTTTACGCGGTCCGGATCGGCCTGAGGCAGGTCGATCTTGTTCAGCACCGGCATGACTTCAAGGCCCTGCTCGATGGCCGTGTAGCAGTTGGCAACGGACTGCGCTTCAACACCCTGACCGGCGTCAACCACCAGCAACGCACCTTCACAAGCCGCAAGCGACCGGCTGACTTCATAGGTAAAGTCAACGTGGCCGGGGGTGTCAATGAAGTTCAGCTGGTACTTGATGCCATCGCGGGCGGTGTAATAAAGGGTGACGCTGTGGGCCTTGATGGTGATCCCGCGTTCACGTTCCAGGTCCATGGAGTCCAGTACCTGGGCTTCCATTTCGCGCTCGGCAAGGCCGCCGCACATCTGGATGAAGCGATCGGCCAGCGTCGACTTGCCATGGTCAATGTGGGCGATGATGGAGAAATTGCGGATATGACTCAAATCACTCACGGATCAACACTCAAAAAGGCTGCAGGCATAGCCCGCCGAAAAATAGCCGGGAATTGTACCTGATCCTCGGCGCAAGCGTCACGTTCGCAGGTCAGACGGCGCTTACAAAAACGCCCCGGTCTTGCGACCGAGGCGTTTTTTTTGCCTGCAAGATCAGGAAAAACCCCGGATCAGCCAGCCCGACGCAACAAAAAGACACCGGCAATGGCACAGACACCGGCCGGAATCAGCACAGCAAACAGCGGCGAGAAACCGAATACCAGACTCGAAGGTCCCAGCAAATCCTGGACGATACGGAAGCTGAAGCCGACCAGCACGCCAGTGAAGACCCGCTGACCGAGGGTCACCGAGCGCAACGGGCCGAAAATAAAGGAAATCGCCATCAGTACCAGCGCGGCGGTCACCAACGGCTGCAACACCTTGACCCAAAATGCCAGCCAGTAACGGCCATTGCTCAATCCCTGGTCAGCCAGGTAGTGGATGTAGCCCCACAGACCGCTGATCGACAGCGAATCAGGCGACATCACCACGGTATCCAGCAGTTGAGGGCTCAGGGCAATTTCCCAGCGCTCGTCCTGCGCGGTCACTACTTCCGTGCTCTTGTCATGGAACAGCGTGGTGGTGACGTCGGTAAGCTGCCAGTGATCCTTGTCGAACTCTGCACGCTTGGCGAAGCTTGAGGACAGCATGTGGCGTTGATCGTCGAAACGATAACGGGTCACGCCATACAGCAGGCCATTGGGTTGCACGGAGTTGACGTGAATGAACTCCTCCCCCTGGCGGTGCCACAGGCCATGTTTGGCGCTTTGCGCATCACCACTGCCCTGGGCCAGCGAGCGATTGGCCTGCGCGGTCACTTCGGTGGCCGGCGCGATGTATTCGCCGATCAGCACACCCACCACCATCAAGACCAGCATCGGCTTCATGACCGCCCAGACGATCCGGCCAATCGACACACCGGCGGCGCGCATGATGGTCAGTTCACTGTGGCTGGCGAGGCTGCCGAGGCCGATCAGACAGCCGATCAGCGCCGCCATCGGCAGCATGTCGTAAAGACGCCGCGGTGCCGTCAGCAAGACGTAGCTGAGCACGTCCATCAGGGTGTAGGTGTCGCTGACTTCACTCATCTCATCGATGAAGGCAAACAGCGTCGCCAGCCCGAGAATAATCCCCAGTACCGCGAGGATGGCTACGAATACGCTGCTACCGATGTAGCGATCGAGCTTAACCACGGGCCACCTCCAGCGCACTGCGGCGACTCGCCATCTTCAAGCGAAGCGGCTCCCAGTAGAGCAGACCCAGGCCAATGACCAGGAAAAGCGCGTGGACCCACCACAACCCCAACGCTGGCGGGATCTTGCCCTTGTCGAGGGCACCGCGAGCGGCAATCAGGATAGTCAGGTAAGCCATATAAAGAAGAATCGCCGGCAGCAGCTTGAGGAAACGGCCCTGACGTGGGTTGACCCGCGACAGCGGCACCGCCATCAGGCTCACGATGAATACCAGTAGCGGCAGGGACAGACGCCATTGCAATTCGGCACGAAGGCGCAGGTCGTCGCTGCCGATCAGGGAACTGGTAGTCATGGCGTCACGGTCGGTGACTTCGTCGCTGACATCCGGCTTGGGCAGCAAGACGCCGTACTCGTCGTACTTGATGGCCCGATAGTCGGCCTGCCCCGGGTTACCGTCGTAGCGATAGCCGTTGTCGAGAATCAGGTAGCGGTTGCCGTCAGGGCGGATTTCCTGGCGGCCCTTTTCGGCCACCAGCACGGTAATCCCGCGATCCTTCTCATCGGAACTGACGTTCTTTTGCGAAATGAACACCCCGCCCAGATTGATGCGGTCATCCGACAGTTGCTCGGTGTAGGTCACCCGGGTGCCGTCGCGCAGGGCCTGGAAGCGCCCCGGCTCCAGGGTATCGAACTCGGTCAGCGCGTCCTGCTTGTTCAACAGCAGCTGGAACTGATTGGCACCTTGTGGCGCCAGGCTCAGACTCAGCCAGGCCACGATCAGCGCCACCAGCGTGGCCGGAAACAGGGTCATGACAAACAGACGCTGCTGGCTCATGCCGGTAGCCGACAATACGGTCATTTCGCTTTCGAGGTACAGGCGACCGTAGGCCAGCAGGATCCCGAGAAACAGGCCCAGTGGCAGGATCAGTTGCAGAAAGCCAGGCAGGCGAAAACCCATGATCAGGAACAGCGAGCCCGGATCCAGCAGGCCCGAGGCCGCCTGGGCAAGGTATTTGATGAAGCGACCGCTCATGATGATGACCAACAGCACGGCGCTGACGGCGCTCAAGGTCAACAGGACTTCGCGGGACAGATAACGGAAGACAATCAAACCAGACACTCCAGGGTTGTCAGGCTAAGGCGGCCAAACAAGCAAACGTATCAGACAGCCCGCAAGGCAGGGCCGCCGAAAAAGTTGGCGCATTATCCTGTGATTGGGTGCGCCTGTCACTGCGCACGCTCAAGCAGGCGGTTAATGCGTTGAAGATCGTACGACCGAGGGTTGTCAGGCGCAGGGAGCGAGGTTCAAACTGCGGCCTTTGTCGCGGGCCGTGACCTGCGTCTTTCTATTTATAAGCAAGCGTCTGTGCGCCGCCATTTTGCCCGCGCACGTTGACCATTAATTCAGGGACCCGGACATGGAACTGGTTGTAAAAAGCGTTAGCCCAGAAACGTTGAAGACCGCCACTCTGGTGGTCGCCGTCGGCGAAGGCCGCAAGCTCGGCGCCGCTGCAAAACAACTCGATGACCTGAGCGGCGGCGCCATCAGCGCTGTACTCAAGCGCGGCGATCTGGCTGGCAAAGTCGGTCAGAGCCTGTTGCTGCACAGCCTGCCCAACCTCAAAGCCGAACGCGTTTTGCTGGTGGGCGTAGGCAAGGACGAAGAACTGGGCGATCGCCCGTTCCGTAAAATCGTCGCTGGCCTCCTTAATACCCTCAAAGGCCTGGGCGGCGGCGATGCCGTGCTGGCCCTGGACGAAATCGTGGTCAAAGGCCGCGACAGCTACGGCAAGACCCGCCTGCTGGCTGAAACCCTGGTGGACGGCGAATACACGTTCGATCAGTTCAAGAGCCAGAAAGCCGAGCCGCGCGCCCTGAAGAAAATCACCTTGGTGACCATCAAGGCAGCACAGGCTGAAGTCGAACGCGCAGTGGCTCACGCTACTGCCATCGCCAACGGCATGGCCTTCACCCGTAACCTGGGCAACCTGCCACCGAATATCTGCCACCCGACATTCCTCGGCGAACAGGCCAAGGGCCTGGGCAAGGAATTCAAAAGCCTGAAAGTCGAAGTCCTTGATGAGAAGAAGATCAAGGACCTGGGCATGGGCTCGTTCTACGCCGTCGGCCAGGGCAGCGCCCAGCCACCGCGCTTGATCGTCATGCAATACAACGGCGGCAAGAAATCCGAGAAGCCATACGCACTGGTCGGCAAGGGCATCACCTTTGACACTGGCGGCATCAGCCTGAAACCGGGCGCCGGCATGGATGAGATGAAGTACGACATGGGCGGCGCAGCCAGCGTGTTCGGCACCCTGCGTGCCGTGCTCGAACTGAAACTGCCGATCAACCTGGTGTGCATCCTGGCGTGCGCCGAGAACATGCCGAGCGGCAACGCTTCGCGCCCGGGCGACATTGTCACCACCATGAGCGGCCAGACCGTGGAGATCCTCAACACCGACGCCGAAGGCCGCTTGGTGCTGTGCGATGCCCTGACCTACTCCGAACGCTTCAAGCCGCAAGCCGTGATCGACATCGCGACCCTGACCGGCGCTTGCGTCGTCGCGCTGGGCGCCCACACGTCCGGCCTGCTGGGCAACAACGACGAGCTGATTGGCCAACTGCTGAGCGCCGGCAAGGCTGCCGACGACCGCGCCTGGCAATTGCCGCTGTTCGATGAGTATCAAGAACAGCTGGACAGCCCGTTCGCCGACATCGCCAACATTGGCGGGCCGAAAGCCGGCACCATCACCGCAGCCTGCTTCCTGTCGCGCTTCACCAAGAACCTGAACTGGGCACACCTGGACATCGCTGGCACCGCATGGACCAGCGGCGGCAAGGACAAGGGCGCCACTGGCCGTCCGGTTCCGCTGCTGACCCAATACCTGCTGGACCGCGCCAAAGCCTGAAACCGATGACCCTGGGCTGCGTCACTTTCCGGTGACGCCGCCCGAGGCTCAGGAACCGCAATGACCAAAGTCGACTTCTATATCCTGCCCAGCGCCGATCCGTCAGCGCGGCTGGATTTCGCCTGCAAGCTCACCGAAAAGGCCTGGCGCATGGGCCACCGCATCTACCTGCATTGCAGCGATGCCGCCCAGCGTGATGACCTCGATGCACGGTTGTGGGCCTTCAAGGGCGAAAGCTTTGTGCCCCACGGCCACGCCGAAAGCGAACCGGATAGCTTGATTGTTCTGGGACTGGGCGATGACTGCGGTCCGCATCAGGACCTGCTGGTCAACCTTGACCTGAAAGTGCCGGCCTTCGCCAACAAATTCGCCCGCGTGGCGGAGGTGGTGGTGGAAGATCCGACGATTCGTGCGGCTGCGCGGGAGAGTTTCCGTTTCTACCGTGAACAGGGCTATCCTCTGCAAGATCACCGTTTACAGCGACTCTGAGCATTCCGATGGACACTCCGAAACCGCAACAAAAGTCCACGCACCTGTTGGACGACCTTGAGTCGATCCGCCAACTGCTTGGCGACGACAACCTGCAACCACCGCTGCTGACCGACACGGTCATTGATGGTGATCAGGAACAGATTCCGATGTTGTTCGAACCTGCCGGCCCCGCGCCGCAGCCGGTCGCATCGACACCACCGCCGGCCCCGGCAACTGCACCGCAAACGGCTGCCAGCAAAGGCCCCGACGCATTGCTGCACCTGGACAGCGAACTGCGTGCCGCTGCGCTATTGATCATGCAAGACGTGATCGACGACTTCGCCCCGCACATCGAAACCGAGATCAAGCGTCGGCTTGATGCGCGGATGGAACGGCTGCTCGCCGCAGCTACAAGCGGCAAGCTTTAAGTCGCAAGCAAAGCAAAAGCCAAGCCAGCCACGCCCTTCTTGCAGCTTGTGGCTGGTAGCTTGCCGCTGCCCCCGAGGCTATACTTCCCGGCTTTTCCTGAATAAATGCCAATAGGGTCCCGCCGCGCATGGATAAGACCTACCAGCCGCACGCCATTGAAACTTCCTGGTACAACACCTGGGAGTCAGAGAACTACTTCGCCCCGCAAGGCGCGGGCGAGTCCTACACCATCATGATCCCGCCGCCGAACGTCACCGGCAGCCTGCACATGGGTCACGGCTTCAATAACGCGATCATGGACGCCCTGATCCGTTTCCGTCGCATGCAGGGTCGCAACACCCTGTGGCAGCCAGGCACTGACCACGCCGGTATCGCCACACAGATGCTGGTGGAGCGCCAACTTGAAGCCCAGGGCCAGAGTCGTCACGACCTGGGCCGCGAGCAATTCCTTGAGAAGGTCTGGGAATGGAAGGATCAGTCCGGCGGTAACATCAGCCGTCAGATCCGTCGCCTCGGCTCGTCCGTGGACTGGAGCCGTGAGCGCTTCACCATGGACGACGGCCTCTCGGAAGCCGTGAAAGAAGCCTTCGTTCGTTTGCACGAAGACGGCCTGATCTATCGCGGCAAGCGCCTGGTCAACTGGGACACCAAGCTGCACACGGCGATTTCCGACCTCGAAGTGGAAAACCACGACGAGAAAGGTTTCCTGTGGAACCTCAAGTACCCGCTGGCCGACGGCGCCAAGACCGCTGAAGGCAAGGATTACCTGATCGTCGCGACCACTCGCCCGGAAACCATGCTCGGCGACGCCGCCGTCGCCGTGAACCCGAACGATGAACGCTACAAAGCCCTGGTCGGCAAGTTTGTCGAGCTGCCGCTGGTCGGCCGCCGCATCCCGATCATCGCCGACGATTACTGCGACCCCGAGTTTGGCACCGGCTGCGTGAAAATCACCCCGGCCCACGATTTCAACGACTACGAAGTCGGCAAGCGCCATAACCTGCCGCTGCTGAACATCTTCGACAAGAACGCCCACATTCTGCCGGCCGCCCAGGTGTTCAACCTCGACGGCAAGCTGAACGAAAGCATCGACGGCAAGCTGCCGGCCGAATACGCCGGTCTGGACCGCTTCGAAGCACGCAAGCAGATCGTTGCCGCGTTCGACGCCGCCGGCCTGCTGGTCAGCGTCGACGATCACGCCCTGAAAGTACCGAAAGGCGACCGCTCCGGCACCATCATCGAGCCTTGGCTGACCGACCAGTGGTACGTGTCGACCAAGCCATTGGCCGAACCTGCGATTGCCGCCGTTGAAGACGGACGCATCCAGTTCGTGCCAAAGCAGTACGAAAACATGTACTTCTCGTGGATGCGCGACATCCAGGACTGGTGCATCAGCCGTCAGCTGTGGTGGGGCCACCGGATCCCGGCCTGGTACGACGAGTCGGGCAAGGTCTATGTCGGTCGCGACGAAGCCGAAGTACGCGTCAAGAACAACCTTGGCCCGGACGTCGCGCTGCAACAAGACAATGACGTTCTCGACACCTGGTTCAGTTCGGGGCTGTGGACGTTCTCCACGCTCGGCTGGCCGGAGCAGACTGAATTTCTGAAGAAGTTCCACTCCACCGACGTGCTGGTGACCGGCTTCGACATCATTTTCTTCTGGGTCGCCCGGATGATCATGCTCACCATGCATTTGGTGAAAAACGAAGACGGCACGCCGCAGGTTCCGTTCAAGACCGTTTATGTTCACGGTCTGGTGCGTGATGGCCAGGGCCAGAAGATGTCCAAGTCCAAGGGCAACGTCCTGGATCCGCTGGACATCATCGACGGCATCGAACTGGAAGAGCTGGTGCAGAAACGCACCTCCGGCATGATGCAGCCGAAACTGGCGAAGAAGATCGAGAAGCAGACCCGCGACGAGTTCGCCGACGGCATCGCCAGCTATGGCACCGACGCCCTGCGCTTCACCTTCTGCTCGCTGGCCTCCACCGGCCGCGACATCAAGTTCGACATGGGCCGCGTCGAAGGCTATCGCAACTTCTGCAACAAGATCTGGAACGCCGCGCGTTATGTTCTGGACAAGGGCGAAGACTGCGGTCAGAACGGCGAGGCGTACGAGCTGTCACTGGCGGATCGCTGGATCATTTCGCAGCTGCAACGCACCGAAGCCGAAGTGACCCGTCAACTCGACCAGTTCCGCTTCGACCTGGCGGCGCAAGCCTTGTACGAGTTCATCTGGAACCAGTATTGCGACTGGTACCTGGAACTGTCCAAGCCTGTGCTGTGGGACGAAAACGCCCCGGTAGAGCGTCAGCGTGGCACCCGTCGCACGCTGGTTCGGGTGCTGGAAGTCGCGCTGCGCCTGGCGCACCCGTTCATGCCATTCATCACCGAAGAAATCTGGCAGCGCCTCGCGCCGCTGGCCGGTATCGAAGGCAAGACGATCATGCTGCAACCTTGGCCTGTGGCCAATGAAGCACGCATCGACCCGGCGGCCGAAAACGACATCGAATGGCTCAAAGGCCTGATGCTCGGCACACGTAACATTCGTGGCGAAATGAACATCGGCCCGGGCAAGCCCCTGACCCTGTTCCTGAAAAACGTCAGTGCCGAAGATCAGCGTCGCCTCACCGAGAACGACGCCCTTCTGAAAAAACTGGCCAAGCTCGAGTCGATCACTGTGTTGGCTGCCGGCGAAGAAGCACCGCTGTCCGCCACCGCACTGGTTGGCGAGATGGAAGTGCTGGTGCCGATGGCCGGCCTGATCGACAAAGACGCCGAACTGGCACGCCTGGACAAGGAAATCCTGCGTCTGCAAGGCGAAGTGCAACGCGTCGGCGGCAAGCTGTCCAACGCCGCGTTCGTTGACAAGGCCCCGGCCGAAGTCATCGACAAGGAACGCGCCAAACTGGCTGAAGCCGAACAGGCCTTGGGCAAGTTGGCCGAGCAACATGCGCGGATTGCCAGTTTGTAACGGCACATCGCAATGAAAAAGGGAGGCCACATGGCCTCCCTTTTTCATGCCTCTGTCCCGTCCTGAATAAGGTTTACACCTTCTGATCTGTTTTTCAGGAGGACGTAATGGAATCCGCAAAAAGGCGTAGTCAGCGAGACTACACGCTGACCTTTAAATTGTCGGTCGTCGACCAGGTCGAAAAAGGCGAGCTGAGTTATAAAGAGGCTCAGGAGCGCTACGGGATTCAAGGCAAAACGACCGTTCTGACATGGTTACGCAAGCACGGTCGTCAAGATTGGAGCCCCGGCACCTACATTGGCTCGCCGAGGATGGGGTCTATGCCCGACAAAAACCGACCATTAACGCCAGAGCAGCGCATCAAAGAGCTTGAAGAGCAGTTGGCGCTGTCCAATCAGAAAGCGCAGTTTTTCGAGGCCGTCGTGGACGTCTTGAAAAATGACTACGGTCTCTCTGTCGTAAAAAAGCGTCCCGGCAAGTCCTCGCGCAAAAACGAATCCAAAACCTGAGCATCAGCAGGGCTTGCCAGTTCATGGGGATAAGCCGACAGGCTTACTACAAACGCAATCGCGCCGATGCTGCTCGTCTGATTCTGGATCAGAAAGTTGCCGATTTCGTTCAGCAAAAGCGCCTGCGGCAGCCGCGGTTGGGCACTAGAAAGCTGCATTACCTGCTGCAATGTCAGCCGCTGCTTGAGCTGCAAGTAGGGCGAGATCGCCTGTTTTCGATTCTGCGCGAACGGCGTTTATTGGTAGCGCGAAAGCGGGCGTATCACAAGACAACCGACAGTCATCATCGCTTTCGACGCCATCCGAACCTGCTCAAACCGGGGCCTGAACAGGTTGTTCCCAGCGGCCCGGAACAGGTTTGGGTGGCTGACATCACCTATCTGCCCACTCAGGAAGGCGTGGCCTATCTGAGCCTTGTGACGGATGCTTTTTCGCGAAAGATCGTGGGCTATCACGTCCATGAAAGCCTGCACACCGAGTCGGTCGCGCAAGCGCTGCGCCGGGCGGTGAAGCACCGTCGAACGGAGCAGCCACTGGTTCATCACTCGGACAGAGGCAGCCAGTATTGCTCGGGAATGTACCAGGAACTGCACGCGAAACACGGCATCAGGTGTTCGATGACGGACGGCTATGACTGCTACCAAAATGCCTTGGCAGAGCGGGTCAACGGGATATTGAAGACGGAGCTTTTGCTCCAGCGACCACAGGATTTAACGCAGGCGAAGAAGATGGTGAGCGAGTCGGTATCGATCTACAACCGCGAGCGTCCGCACCTGTCGTTGAAATACAAAACGCCCGAGGCGATGCATCGGGCGTTAGGGTGAAACAGGTGTAAACCTATTTCAGGACTAGACACTCGAACTTCCCCGTAGGAGCTGTCGAGTGAAACGAGGCTGCGATCTTTTGATCCTGTCTTTAAAAAACAACGTCAAAAGATCGCAGCCTCGTTTCACTCGACAGCTCCTACAAGGAAAATCCTTGCGACCGGGTGCTCATGGACTGGATGTGGGACAATACCCGCCACTTTTAGCCATACCCGAATCGACCACGCCCATGAACGCCCCCCGCACACCAAAACCTGCGCGTAAGAAGCCTGTCCCCGCCACCCCGGCCAAAGCCGTGGAACCGCGTGAAAAGGCCAGCCTGCACCCGCGCAATCGCCACCAGGGTCGCTACGACTTCCCGGCGCTGATCAAAACCACGCCGGAACTGGCGAAGTTCGTGATCATCAACCCGTACGGCAAGGAAAGCATCGACTTCGCCAGCCCCGACGCGGTGCGCGTGTTCAACCGGGCGTTGCTCAAGTCGTTTTATGGCATTGCCCATTGGGACATCCCGGCCGATTACCTGTGCCCACCGGTGCCGGGCCGTGCCGACTACGTGCACTTCCTGGCCGACTTGCTGGCCAGCGTCAACGACGGCGAAATCCCGCGTGGCGCGCCGGTCAAGGTCCTCGACATCGGCATGGGCGCCAACTGCGTCTATCCGTTGATCGGCTACAGCGACTACCGCTGGCACTTCCTCGGCT
The DNA here is from genome assembly GCF_900103875.1 of Pseudomonas arsenicoxydans. NCBI lineage: Bacteria > Pseudomonadati > Pseudomonadota > Gammaproteobacteria > Pseudomonadales > Pseudomonadaceae > Pseudomonas > Pseudomonas arsenicoxydans. The sequence continues at coordinate 6,404,985 of NZ_LT629705.1, forward strand.
CGGAGATCGACCCGACAGCCGTCGCCGCCGCCAAAGCCATTGTGCAGTCCAACGGTTTGAACAAAGCCATCCAGTTGCGCCAGCAAAGCAACCCCAAGCACATCTTGCTGGGCCTGCTTGAACCCGGCGAACGCTTTGACCTGACCATGTGCAACCCGCCGTTCCACGCCTCGATGGACGAAGCGACCAAGGGTAGCGAGCGTAAATGGCGCGCACTGGGCCGCGCCGACCCGAAACGCAAACTGCCGGTGCTGAATTTTGGTGGCCAATCGGCAGAACTGTGGTGTGAGGGTGGCGAAGCACGCTTTGTCACGCAATTGATCGCCGAGAGCGCGCACTTCCAACACAAAGTGCTGTGGTTCAGCACTCTGGTGTCGAAGGCTTCCAACCTGCCAGCCATCCAGACCGCGCTGAAAAAGGCCGGCGTGCTGGAAAGCCAGGTGGTGGAAATGTCCCAGGGCCAGAAGCAAAGCCGCTTCGTCGCCTGGACTTTCCAGACCAAGTCCGAGCAGCAAGTGTGGCGCGAGCGCTGGGTTAAAAAAAGCTGAGTCACTGACCGGCGCAGATCAACTGTGGGAGTGAGTCGGCTCACTCCCACATTGACTTAGGGGCATTGCAGGTCAATCACTGAATCGCAGACACAAAAAAACCGTGCCCGGATCGCTCCGGAGCACGGTTTTTTTTAACAAGTCTTACTTGTTAACAGCGTCGGTCAGGCCTTTGGCCACAACCAGCTTGATAACTTTTTTGGCAGCGATTTCGATGGCAGCGCCAGTCGAAGGGTTACGGCCGGTACGGGCAGGACGCTCAGTCACTTTCAGCTTGCCGATACCTGGCAGAGTGATTTCGCCGCCGTTTTCCAGCTGATCGGCAACGATTTGGCCCAGTTGGTCCAGAGCGTTACGCGCGGTGGTTTTTGGCGCGTCGATAGCTTCAGCGATGTCGGCGATCAGTTGGTCTTTAGTAAGAGCCATGTAGTGTTCCTTCCCTATCAAATTCATATGGATTGCAGAGTGCAGTGTCAGCCATCGAGCCCGATCTTCTGGATCTGGCACCCTCGGCCAATAACCACGGGATCGGGGTTATAGATACCGAAATCAGGGTTTGGTTCGACCTGACAAATGCTGAATGCACGCTTAACGCAGTGACTTCGCGTAAGACCGGGCAAAACTAGCACAGAGACGGGGAAATATCCGCCTCTAGCTACCCATTTGGTCAGCTTTATTGCTCTAAAACGGCAAAAAACTGCATAAGCGCCGCTGGACACCCGGGAATTGCCCTTCGCGCCGCGCCAAACCAGTGGTTGCGGTACACTTGGCACTTTTTCGGGAGCCTGCCCTGCTCTCCCCAACCAGCCGCTTCAATCAGCCGAGAAGCCCATGCCGATCCGTCATTGCATCGTCCACCTGATCGACAAAAAACCCGACGGCACACCTGCAGTTCTCCATGCTCGCGACTCGGAACTGGCCGAGTCGAGCGCCATCGAGAACATGCTTGCCGATCTCAACGAAAGCTATAACGCCAAACAAGGCAAGGCCTGGGGTTTCTTCCACGCCGAATCCGGCGCGCACCCGTTCAGTGGCTGGCTGAAGGAATACTTCGAAGGCGGCAAGGATTTCACCGCCTTCAGTCGGGTGGCGGTCGAGCATCTGCAAAAGCTGATGGAAGAGTCGAACCTCTCTGTGGGCGGCCACGTGCTGTTTGCACACTACCAACAGGGCATGACCGACTATCTGGCGATCGCCCTGCTGCACCACAGTGAAGGCGTTGCAGTGACCGATCAGCTGGACGTGACGCCGTCCCGGCACCTCGACCTGGGCCAGTTGCACCTGGCGGCACGGATCAACGTGTCCGAGTGGCAGAACAACAAGCAGTCCAAGCAGTACATTTCGTTCATCAAAGGCAAGAACGGGAAAAAAGTTTCAGAGTATTTCCGGGACTTTATCGGGTGCCAGGAAGGGGTCGACGGCCCCGGTGAAACCCGCACGCTGCTCAAGGCTTTCAGCGATTTCGTCGAAAGCGAAGATTTGCCGGAAGAATCGGCTCGCGAGAAGACCAAGACCCTGGTCGATTACGCCAGCAGCCAGGCCAAGCTTGGCGAGCCTATGGGCCTGGAAGAGCTCTCGGAATTGATCGACGAAGAACGCCCGAAGGCCTTCTACGATCACATCCGCAACAAGGATTACGGCCTGTCCCCGGAGATTCCGGCAGATAAGCGCACCCTGAACCAGTTCCGTCGCTTCACCGGGCGCGCTGAAGGCCTGTCTATCAGCTTCGAAGCGCACTTGCTGGGCTCGAAGATCGAATACGACGAAGAAGCCGGCACGCTGATCATCAAAGGCTTGCCGACGCAGCTGACCGACCAGCTCAAGCGACGCAACTGATGTTGGGCGGCGTGCTGAAGAAATTCCTGCTGATCCTGCTGGTGGTCGTGGTCTATCAGAACTGGGGCAAGATCGAGCGGGTGTTCCATCCTTCGCAGGTTGTGTCCGAGCAGACCCAGGCCAAGGCCAATGTCGTGCTCTACGCCACCGACTGGTGTGGCTACTGCAAACTGACCCGGCGTTTTCTCGATCAGAAAGGCATTCCGTACAAGGAGTTCGACATCGAGAAGGACGCCGAGGCACGCAAGGCCTATGAAGCGCTGGGCGGACGCGGGATTCCGCTGATCGATGTGAATGGCACGTTGATTCGCGGCTATGACCCGGACGAAATTCTCGCCGCACTGAAATAACGGCGGGAGCAGTCTCGCTCCCACCTTTCGTACGTCAGTGTTTTTCGATGCGGAAGCCAAAACGCGGAAAGTGCACATGCACCACACCGGCGCGCTCGTCTTCACGGCGCAAAATCAATTCCTCGCGGCCCGCAAACAACAGCTCTCCCGTCACAGGGTCAACCCCGTAATCGGTTGCGGCAATCACCACTTGTTGACCCACTTCAAAACCATTGGGCTCATCAAATTGCTCCTCCGGTAACGCAGCTGGCGTGGCATCGCGCGCCACGGCCAATGCTTCCTCGGAAGTCATCTCGCTGAACGCGCCGTGCCCGAAACCCATCACACGCCCGAACCACGCCGACACCGCTGGATACGCATCAACCAAGGGTGCTGTCACGTGCGTGGCTTTGAGGAACCACAATGGATGAGCCAGGGCAAAGTCAGCAATCGACGGCTCGCCAAACAGGAAGTCGCCCTCCTCGCGCTGAAGCTGCTGCTCCAGACGCGCCATGAGGGTCGGCCATTGGTGTCTGGCTTGCTCGGCGGACAACCTCGTAGAGCTACCGCCGCTGAACAGTCCGGCGCGATCGGCGATGAACGCCTTGATCGCCTCCGGCGGCAAATGGCCGAAGCGCACGGCGACCGATTCCGGCTGAAACACCAGGCTCACCGCGTGCTGGAAGACCACCGAATCGGCCCAGGCAGCGAAGCTCGCGACAATCATTTCCTGGCCTTCGGGAAAGAATGCCGGCAAGGCTTTTTCCTGCTCCAGTCGACGGGCGATCAACGAAGTGTCGCAATAAATATCCGCGCCAATCTGCAGCACCGGCGTCTTGCGGTAGCCACCGGTCAATGCGGTCAGATCGGGTTTCGGCATCACCGGCGAGATCTTTACCGACCGCCAGGACAGGCCTTTGAAGCCCAGCAACAAGCGCGCCTTTTCAGCAAAAGGGGACGTCGGGTAATTGTGAAGAATCAGCTCGGACATGCTCGGCTCCGCCGCACGGATAGGGAATCCGCAGCTTAGCGCGCAATCGGCAGGCAGCCTACAGATCTGCCTGATGGGAACTTATCAGTCAGGTTGATAAGCCAGTGGCAGCGCTCGCGACCAGGCATTCCTTGGCGCTTTTCTTGAGTTTTTTTATCAAGCGTTCCTGACGCAACGCTTCGCTTTTGTCACGGCAGACCTCGGTATAAACCAGGGCCACGGCAGGACTGGAGAGGAAGAATCGTGCCCCTTTGCCACGTTGATGGGTCGCGAATCGACGCACGGGATCATCGCTGATCCCGCAGTAGAGCGAACCATTGGCGGCGCGAACGAGGTAGACGAACCAGGGTTTGCTCACCGGCGCATCGGCATCGACAGGGATTTCGCTGAGGGTGTTCACGTGACGATCAAGGCTTGAAAGGAAACAAGCCGCGATCTTATCAGCGACTGGCCTGGAATGCCTTCAGCCCCTTCAAGGCCTGGGCGCGAACGGCGTTTCTCACCGCTGGCGTCCAGCCCAGCAGCAATCCCTTGAACCCCAGCGCTTGCCGGGACCAGGCCCACATATCGAAACTGTCATGGTGTTCGCAGATCTTGCCATCGCGAAAAACGAAGCGCGCCTGAATATCGTTGACCACGATGTTGCCGGTCTGGCTGAACAGGTATGTCGCGACCCAGTGCGCGCCGCCGGAGCGATCATCGGCTCGCACATTATCAAAGGTCAGCGAAAAATCTTTCGCCCGGGTGGTGAGCATGCGCCACATGTCACCAGCATCACGACCGCGAAGTTCGCCGAATGCCGGATCACTGAACACCACGTCGTCGGTATAGCAGGCGCTCATGGCCTCGGCATCCAGCCTCTGGAAGGCTTGGTAGAATCGGGTGATCAATGCGCTGTGGGCATCACTCATGGACAAGCTCCGAACGATTGCAGGATTGCCTGCACGATAATCAACAAATGCGCGGAACACTATCGGCATTCGTGGGCGGAATACCGACAGTGCATGCCGGTCAGATCCTTTCGCTTTCGACCTGAACGTACAACGAGCGCCCGGCACCGAGGCCGGCGACGATCGCGCCAAGGCCGATGACGCCGAAGATCCAGCCCAGGGCCGTCCAGCCACCAGTCCAGTCATGCACGATACCGACCGCGAACGGCCCCATCGATGCCAGGGTGTAGCCGAAGCCCTGAGCCATGCTCGACAGGTTGGCCGCGACGTGAGAATCCCGTGAGCGCAGCACAATCAGGGTCAGCGCCAGGCTGAACGCACCGCCCTGCCCCAGACCGAGCAGAATCGCCCAGCCCCACAGGCCTTCGATCGGCGCGTAGAGACAACCGAACAGTCCACCGAGCGTCAGCAGCATGACCACCACAATCGCCAGCCGTTGATCCTTGCCACGCGTAGCCAGCCAAGGCGCCGCCAGTGAACTGGCCAGCTGGATGATGACCGAACCCGACAACACCAGGCCCGCCTGTGTCGGGGTCAGGCCGCGACCGATCAGGATCGACGGCAACCAGCCGAACACGATGTAGGCCAGTGACGATTGCAGGCCCATATACAGCGTCACTTGCCAGGCCAACGGATCACGCAACAGCCCGCGGACCCGATATGCAACGTTGTGCGAACCGTGTTTTTGACCCACTTGCGGCAGCCAGAAAATCGCCGCGACCAACGCGGGCACCACCCAGAATCCGAGACCCAAGGCCCAGCTCTTGTCGAAATGCTCACTCAGCGGCACTGTCGCGCCTGCCGCCATCGCAGCGCCCAGGCACAGTGCCATGGTGTAGACACCGGTCATGGCCCCGGCCTGTTTCGGGAAATCGCGCTTGACGATGCCCGGCAACAGAACGCCGATGACACCGATGCTAGCGCCCGCTAACACACTGCCGGCAAACAGGCCGGTCTCACCGAACGAACTGCGCAGGATGATCCCGCCGGCCAGCATCAACAGAATCCCCAACACCACTCGTTCGGCGCCAAAACGCCGCGCGAGCAAGGGTGCCAGCGGAGCAAACAAGCCCAGACACAGCACGGGCAACGTCGTCAGCAAACCGGCCTGGGCCGCCGATAGACCGAGGGTCTTCGAGACCTCGCTGAGCATCGGCGCCATGCTCGACAGTGCCGGACGCAGGTTCAGCGCCACCAGAATCAACCCCAGTAGCAACAGCCACGGACGACGCAGGATCGGGTGACTTTGCTGGACCGCTTCGTCGTCGGCCTCGCAGTCGATCAGCAGCTCTTCGAGCTCCGCGGTGCGCTTGGGCGCAGGAATGTTGCTGTTGCGGCTGGACATGGGATTCTCGGTTTCAAGGTTCATTGATCAACTGCCTCGACAAGGCTTTGGCCCGTTCCGGGTCGCGTTGTTCGACCGCATCAAGCAGTTCGATATGAAGGTCGAACACCTCTTGGCGTCGAGGAGTGATGTTCAGTGTCTGGCGCAACTGCGCGCCGATGATGCTGGAGAAATAGCGATACAGTTCGCTGAGGGCCGGGTTGTGCGCGGCGTCCACCAGGCGACGGTGAAACACCAGGTCGCAGGCGATGTAACTGTCGAGATCGCCGTGGTAATGACTGCCACTGATGCCCAGCGCTTCACGCAACGCCACCAGGTCTTCATCAGTTCTGCGTAGCGCGGCGAGACCGATGGCTTCGACTTCGAGGATGTGCCGAGTTTCACGGGCCTGCTCATGGGAGCAACGGGACAGAGCTTTCAGGGTGTCCAGCGGATCGACCACTGCCCGCAAGTAGCTGCCGTCGCCCTGGCGGATCTCGATCAAACCGGAAAACGCCAACACGCGCATGGCTTCACGCACGGTGTTGCGGCTGATGCCCAATTCGGCGGACAGCTCTGGTTCGGTGGGCAAGCGTTGGCCAACTACCCAGATGCCTTCATTGATGCGCCGGCGCAGTAGGTCCAGCGCTTGATCGACCAGGGATCGCTTAACTAATGGTGAAATGTCTGACATGGAATTCGCCCTTTCATCCAATCATAGGATGAATTTTCTGACATGTTAGTCAGCTTCGCTTGGGACGGCAACCGACTACGGTGAAAAAGCGGTAGTGGAGCGTGATGTTGTTCACTTTTGGGGTTGGGCTGGTTGGGGTTGGGGTTGGGGTTGGGTACATATCCGTTTTTGGGGTAACGGCGGCTATTGGTTCCGCCCTGACGGCGGGTTACTTGGAAAAGCGCCAAGTAACCAAGCGCTTGCGCCCCTGACGTACGGTGCCTCGCCTAGGCTCGGCATTCCCTCACTCCGGTCCTGCTCCGTGGGCCCGCCGCCATCGGCCATCCATGGCCGGGGGCGGCTAACCCGGCATCCATGCCGGGTTACCCACTACGCAGAACCTGCGTTCGGCCTTCCGACGGGGCAGATCAAGATCAAGATCAAAAGCTAAAGGCGAGCTAACGCTCGACCTGATGAGTGGTGAGGAGCAAAAGCTGCGCGCCGGTCTGCTCTGCTTTATGTGGGAGTGAGCCTGCTCGCGATGCTGTTGCTGGTGCTGGTGCTGGTGCTGTTGATCGTTCCCACGCTTCGCGTGGGAATGCCGCCGGGGACGCTCTGCGTTCCGCTGTCGACACCAGGCTTGAGTCTTGCGCAAGGTGACGCGGAGCGTCACGGGATGCACTCCCACGCGGAGCATGGGAACGATCAGTAACCACTACGCGCAAGCGTTGAGCAAACAGGTCGGCCCGTAGGCCGCCTCGTTTTGCTTTGGCGGTGCACGCCCCCTCGTAAGGCCGAGTGGAGGTTCTGCGCAGTGGGCAACCCGGCATGGATGCCGGGTTAGCCGCCCCCGGCCATGGATGGCCGATGGCGGCGGGCCCACGGAGCAGGACCGGAGCGAGGGCATGCCGAGCCTTAGCGAGGCACCGAACGTCAGGGGCAAAAGCGCTTGGTTACTTGGCGCTTCTCCAAGTGACCCGCTGTAAAAGCGGAACCAATAGCCGCCATAACCGCAGAAACGGATATGTACCCAACAACCCGTAAAAAACCCGGCACGAGGCCGGGTTTGTTTAACCAGTCAACAGGGTATCAATGCAAAATCTGGCTCAAGAACAACTTCGTCCGCTCATTCTGCGGATTGTCAAAGAAGTCGTTCGGCGCAGCCTGTTCAACAATTTCACCCTTGTCCATGAAGATCACGCGGTTGGCCACGGTGCGGGCAAAGCCCATTTCGTGGGTTACGCAGAGCATGGTCATGCCGTCTTCGGCCAGGCCGATCATGGTGTCGAGCACCTCTTTCACCATCTCGGGATCGAGTGCTGAAGTCGGTTCATCGAACAGCATGATTTTCGGTTTCATGCACAGCGCACGGGCAATCGCCACACGCTGCTGCTGACCACCGGACAGTTGCCCCGGGAATTTATGCGCCTGCTCCGGAATGCGTACGCGCTCCAGGTAATGCATAGCGATTTCTTCCGCCTGGCGCTTGGGCATCTTGCGCACCCACATTGGCGCCAGCGTGCAGTTCTGCAGGATGGTCAGGTGCGGGAACAGGTTGAAGTGCTGGAACACCATGCCGACTTCACGGCGGATCGCTTCGATCTGCTTGAGGTCGTTGGTCAGCTCCACGCCATCGACCACGATGCGGCCCTGCTGGTGTTCTTCCAGACGGTTGAGGCAACGAATGGTGGTGGACTTGCCCGAACCCGACGGGCCGCACAGCACGATACGCTCGCCCTGCTTGACGTTCAGGTTGATGTCTTTCAACACGTGGAACTGGCCGTACCACTTGTTCACGCCCTGCATCTGGATAATGCCTTCAGGGCTCACAGGCTTTTTGATCGCTTCACTCATGACAAAACTCCTAACGCTTGTGGCCAGTGTCCAGCTTGCGTTCCAAATGCATGGAATAGCGGGACATACCAAAACAGAAAATCCAGAACACCAGGGCCGCGAACACGTAGCCTTCAGTGGCCATGCCCAACCATTTCGGGTCGGCGGCGGCTTGTTTGACGCTGTTGAGCAGGTCGAACAGGCCGATGATGATCACCAGGCTTGTGTCCTTGAACAGCGCAATGAAGGTGTTGACGATGCCAGGGATCACCAGCTTCAGGGCTTGCGGCAGAATCACCAGGCCCATGCTGCGCCAGTAACCAAGGCCCATCGCGGCGGCCGCTTCGTACTGACCTTTGGGGATCGCTTGCAGACCGCCACGCACCACTTCGGCGACGTAGGCCGACTGGAACAGGATCACGCCGATCAGCGCCCGCAGCAGTTTGTCGAAGTTCATGCCTTCGGGCAGGAACAGCGGCAGCATTACCGAGGACATGAACAGCACCGTGATCAACGGCACGCCGCGCCAGAATTCGATGAAGGTCACGCAGACCACTCGAATCGCCGGCATGTTCGAACGACGGCCCAGGGCCAGGACGATCCCCAGTGGCAATGCACCGGCAATACCGACGGTGGCGATCACCAAGGTCAGCATCAAGCCGCCCCATTGGCTGGTCGCAACGTTGGTCAAACCAAAGATGCCGCCATGCAACAGGAAGTAGGCAATGATCGGGTACAGCACCAGGAAGCTCAGCCCGTACACCGCTTTACGGTGAAAACGCGAGATGAACAGTGGTGCGATGCCGATGACCGCCAGCCACACGGTCAGGTCCACGCGCCAGCGCAGTTCCGGCGGGTAGTAGCCGTACATGAACTGGCCGAAGCGCTGCTCGATGAACACCCAGCAGGCGCCCTCCTTCGTGCAGTCGGCGCGGGTGGTGCCAACCCAGTTGGCGTCCAGGATCGCCCAATGCAGGATCGGCGGAACCACCAGGTAAATCAGATAGAACGCGAACAGGGTCAGCAGGGTGTTGAGCCAGCTGGAGAACATGTTCGCGCGCATCCACGCCACCGGCCCGAAGACTTTGCTCGGTGGCGGCATATCAGGCTTGAAAGTATGAGTACTCATGCGCTTTTCCTTACCGCTCGATCAGCGCAATGCGCTTGTTGTACCAGTTCATCAGCAGGGAAATGCTGATACTGATCGCCAGGTACACGCTCATGGTGATGGCAATGACTTCGATCGCCTGCCCGGTCTGGTTCAGCACCGTGCCGGCAAACAACGACACCATCTCCGGATAACCGATACCGGCCGCCAGCGAGGAGTTCTTCGCCAGGTTCAGGTATTGGCTGGTCAGCGGCGGGATGATCACGCGCAGGGCTTGCGGGATGATCACCTTGCGCAGGGTCGGGCCGTTGCGCAAACCCAGCGAGTGCGCCGCTTCGGTCTGGCCGTGGCTGACCGACTTGATGCCCGAGCGCACGATCTCGGCGATAAACGCCGCGGTGTACACCGTCAGGGCCAGGGTCAGCGCCAGCAGTTCGGGGATCAGTACCCAGCCACCGACAAAGTTGAAGCCTTGCAGCTTGGGCATTTCCCAATGCAGGGGTGCGCCGAAGATCAGCGCGCACAGCGTCGGGATCACCAGGAACAGCGCCAGACCGACCCAGAATTTATGGAACGGTACGCCGGTTGCTTCGAAGCGCTTGGTGGCCCAGCGACTCATCAGCACGATGGCGACAATGGCCACGACGACGCTGGCCACAAACGGCCAGAAACCGTCCGCCACCAACGCCGCGGGCATGTTCAGGCCACGGCTGCTGACGAAGAAGGTGTCACCGAAGTTGTGGCTGTTGCGGGGCCCCGGCATGGTCAGGAACACCGCGAAGTACCAGAACAGGATTTGCAGCAGCGGCGGAATATTGCGGAAGACTTCCACATAGACAGTCGCCAGCTTGTTGATGATCCAGTTCTTCGACAACCGTGAAACGCCAACGATGAACCCGAGGATCGTCGCCAGGATCACGCCGATAAAGGTCACCAGCAGCGTGTTGAGCAGGCCGATGACAAACACTCGGGCATAGGTGTCCGATTCGGTGTAGTCGATCAGGTGTTGAGCGATGCCGAATCCGGCACTGCGCTCCAGAAAGCTGAAACCGGAAGTAATGCCCCGGTGTTGAAGGTTGGTCTGCGTGTTGTCGAACAGATACCAGCCCATCGAGACCACCGCCACAACGGTGATGATCTGAAACAGCCACGCACGCACTTTGGGATCGCTGAGGCTGAGCCTCTGCTTTGGTGCGCCGATTGAATTTTGCATGAAGTGCCCCGGATGTAATGGAACAGAACATCACCCGGTGGTTGGCCCACCGGGTGATAGAACCATCAGCGCACTGGTGGTGCGTATTGAATGCCGCCGTTGTTCCACAGAGCGTTCAGCCCGCGGTCGATTTCCAGCGGAGTGCTCTTGCCCAGGTTTCTATCGAACACTTCGCCGTAGTTACCGACTTGCTTGACGATTTGCACGACCCAGTCTTTCTTCACTTTCAGGTCTTTGCCGTATTCGCCGTCAGTGCCCAGCAGACGAGCAACGTCAGGGTTTTTGGTGGCTTTGGCTTCGGCTTCGACGTTCTTCGAAGTGATGCCGGCTTCTTCAGCGTTGAGCATGGCGTAGCCAGTCCAGCGCACGATGGCCAGCCACTCGTCGTCGCCATTACGCACGACCGGGCCCAGTGGTTCCTTGGAAATGGTTTCCGGCAGAACAACGTAGTCCTTCGGCGACGCCAGCTTGCTGCGCTGGGCGAACAGTTGGGATTTGTCGGAGGTCAGTACGTCGCAACGACCGGATTCCAGCGACTTGGCGCTTTCATCGGAGGTGTCGAAGGTGATCGGGGTGTACTTCAGACCGTTGCCGCGGAAGTAGTCGGAAACGTTCAGCTCGGTGGTGGTACCGGCCTGGATGCAGATGGTTGCACCGTCCAGTTCCTTGGCACTTTTGACGCCCAGCTTGTTGTTTACCAGGAAGCCGATGCCGTCATAGTAAGTGATGAAGCCTGGAAACTTCAGGCCCATACCCGCATCACGGGAGCTGGTCATGGTGGTGTTGCGCGACAGGATGTCGATTTCGCCAGACTGCAGCGCGGTGAAGCGCTCCTTGGCGTTCAACTGACTGAACTTGACCTTGGTCGCGTCGCCGAAAACGGCTGCGGCCACGGCGCGGCAGAAGTCTGCGTCGATCCCCAGAATCTTGCCGGTAGCGTCTGGAACCGAGAAGCCCGGCAGACCATCACTGACACCGCACTGTACGAAACCTTTTTTCTGCACTGCATCCAGGGTTGCACCCGCCTGAGCGAACCCACTGACACCAAGCACTGCAGCAGCAGTCACGATAGCCAGGGTGGATTTCAACATCTTCATTCAAACCTCCAGTTTTGCTCTTGTTGTGTCGGAGCTTGAGTCCAGTCGCACCCTTATGAGGCGTAATTGACCCGTGTTGGTTTTTTTTGGGGTCAACCGACGTAGGACCTGCGCTATGAGTCTAGTAGGAGAAAATCCACATCATGGACCACTCACTTCTCACCAATCGGCCGAACGGGCGGTAGCCCTTTCACGTTCGCGAAGCCCGTAGCGGCCACTGGCGAACATCCATCACCGGATTTTTTGCTATCCCACCACTAACAATGGCCTGATAGTGTTACCGACAGGCGTGGGATTTTTAGTACAGGCTTCCCATAGCAAAGCCCGTACCAGACCGCTCGCTAAAGCGATTCAGCGACAGGTCAATAGCAAAACTTGTAGCCTTGCGACATCTTCGTAACTGATCAACCTGACGCGCACTCACATCTCGCACTCAATGAGAGCGCATGCACACTATTGGAGCAGCCATGACCGAGCCCTTGATTCTTCAACCCGTCAAGCCCGCAGACGCCTGCGTAATCTGGCTGCACGGCCTGGGCGCCGACCGCTACGACTTCCTGCCCGTGGCCGAAGCGCTGCAGGAAAATTTGCTGAGCACCCGTTTCGTTCTGCCTCAGGCACCGACCCGCGCTGTCACTATTAATGGTGGCTACGAGATGCCCAGCTGGTACGACATATTGGCCATGAGCCCGGCACGCGCGATCAGTCGCGAGCAGCTGGAAGAGTCCGCGCAACGGGTCATTGATTTGATTGAGGAGCAGAAGGCCTGCGGAATAGACGCTTCGCGGATCTTTCTCGCCGGATTTTCCCAGGGCGGCGCCGTGGTATTGCACGCAGCCTTCCTGAAATGGCAGGGACCGTTGGGCGGCGTACTGGCGCTCTCGACGTATGCGCCGAGCTTCAGCGATGAACTGGAGCTTTCGGCCAGCCAGCAGCGCATTCCCGTGCTGTCTTTGCACGGCCAGTACGATGACGTGGTGCAAAACTCCATGGGTCGCACCGCCTACGAGTATTTGAAGCAACATGGTGTCACCGTGACATGGCAGGAATACCCAATGGGTCACGAAGTGTTACCCGAAGAAATTCGCGACATCGGCGTCTGGCTTGCCGAGCGCTTGCGTTAACCCTTGACGTTAAAAACCGCCCATTGATCATCCCACTACGCCGCGCCCGATTCTTGCATTACACTGGCCGGCGTACATTCCTTAACCAATTGATGAGATGACCGTGCTCAAAGCACTCAAGAAAATGTTCGGTAAGAGCGAGGCTGAGCAGCTCGCGCCAGTCTCCAGCGCTCCGTCTCACATCCCCAGCCACCGCACCGACGGTATTCAGCCTGGCCAGACCGCAACCGTAGCGGCACCGAAACACGAGCCGATGACCACACCGGCCACCCCATCCGCCCCGGCCGTTGCCTCTGAGCAGCCGAGCAGCGAAGTCCAGAAACCTGCGAAACCACGTCGCGAACCCAAGCCAAAGGCACCGGTTATCCCGTGGAAACTCGAAGACTTCGCCGTCGAACCCCTGGAAGGCAAAACCCGCTTCCACGATTTCAAACTCGCCCCGGAACTGATGCACGCCATCCAGGACCTGGGCTTCCCGTACTGCACGCCGATCCAGGCACAGGTGCTTGGCTTCACCCTCGCGGGCAAAGACGCCATCGGTCGCGCCCAGACCGGCACCGGCAAAACCGCTGCGTTCCTGATTTCGATCATCACCCAGCTGCTGGAAACCCCGCCGCCCAAAGAACGCTACATGGGTGAGCCCCGCGCGTTGATCATCGCGCCCACCCGGGAACTGGTGGTGCAGATCGCCAAGGACGCCGCCGACCTGACCAAGTACACCGGCCTCAACGTCATGACGTTTGTCGGTGGCATGGACTTCGACAAGCAGCTCAAGCACCTTGAAGCCCGCCATTGCGACATCCTCGTGGCCACGCCGGGCCGTCTGCTCGACTTCAACCAGCGCGGCGACGTGCATCTGGACATGGTCGAAGTGATGGTGCTCGACGAAGCCGACCGGATGCTCGACATGGGTTTCATCCCGCAAGTGCGTCAGATCATTCGCCAGACGCCACCGAAGAACGAGCGTCAGACGCTGCTGTTCTCCGCGACGTTCACCGAAGACGTGATGAACCTGGCCAAGCAATGGACCACCGACCCGTCGATCGTCGAGATCGAGTCGCAGAACGTGGCCAGCGAAAACGTCGAGCAACACATCTACGCCGTGGCCGGCGCCGACAAATACAAACTGCTCTACAACCTGGTCAACGACAACGGCTGGGAGCGGGTGATGGTCTTCGCCAACCGCAAGGACGAAGTGCGGCGCATTGAAGAACGCCTGGTGCGTGATGGCGTCAACGCCGCGCAACTGTCTGGCGATGTGCCGCAGCACAAACGCATCAAGACCCTGGAAGGTTTCCGCGAAGGCAAGATCCGCGTCCTGGTCGCCACCGATGTCGCCGGTCGCGGTATCCACATCGATGGCATCAGCCACGTGATCAACTTCACGCTGCCGGAAGTCCCGGACGATTACGTGCACCGCATCGGTCGTACCGGTCGCGCAGGCGCTGATGGCGTGTCCATCAGTTTTGCCGGTGAAGATGACTCCTACCAGCTACCGTCCATCGAGGCGTTGCTGGGGCGCAAAATCAGCTGTGAAACGCCGCCGACGCATCTATTGCGGGCGGTTGAGCGTAAGCGCCCATAACACGGCCTTTACCGAAAGAGGCGCAGCCGGAAACGGACTGCGCTTTTTTTTCGCCTCGATGTTGCTCAAGACAACTAAAAGTCCATAATGGACAAATTAGTTTACTTTAGCCCGGAGCCGACCATGTCCAGTACGCCCTACGTGATCAACCAATCCCAAGCCCGCGAGCTGTTGGCACAGGTGGACGTGCCGAAGATCCTGCGCAAACTGTTTCGCGACCTGGCCGCCGGGCAAGCCGTGCAACCGGCACAACAACTGGTGGAGTTCCCCCAAGGCGCCGGTGATTTCATCAACTACTTGGGCGTGTTGGCCGAAGATGGCGTCTACGGGGTCAAGACTTCGCCTTACATCGTCCGCGAGCAGGGCTCGCTGGTGACTGCCTGGACGTTGTTGATGTCGATGCAGACCGGTCAACCCCTGCTGCTGTGCGATGCCGGTGAGCTGACCACCGCTCGCACGGCCGCGACGACCGCCGTCGCCATCGACGCTCTCGCCCCACTGCAAGCACAACGCCTGGCGATTATCGGCAGCGGCAAGGTGGCTCAGGCACATCTGCACTACGTCAAGGATCTGCGTGAATGGCAGAGCATCAGCCTCTATTCGCCAGGATTGAGCGAACTGGATTCCGAGGCACTGGCACAGCTCAAAAACCTCGATCCACGCCTCACCCTCGTCGAGAGTCGTGAAGCCGCCATTCACGATGCGGATGTCATCATGCTCTGCACCTCGTCCGCAGGTCCGGTGATCGACCCGGCAAGCCTGAGCAAACCAGCGCTGATCACGTCCATCAGCACCAATGCGCCGCGAGCCCATGAAGTGCCACCGCAGAGCCTCAATGACATGCAGGTGTTCTGCGACTATCGCCTGACCACCCCAGGCTCGGCGGGTGAAATGCTGATCGCCGGCGAACAACATGGCTGGGACAAACGCTTGATCATCGGCGACTTGCCCGATTTGCTCAGTGAAAAAGTGCAACGCCCCGACTACGATCGCCATGTGTTCTTCCGCTCCATCGGCCTGGGCCTGGAAGACATCGCGCTGGCGAATGCCATTTACCGTCTACAGCACTGACACCATCCCTGTGGGAGCGGGCTTGCCCGCGATTCAGGCGCCGCGGTCTGTCAGGCACAACCGCGGTGATGCAATCGCGGGCAAGCCCGGCTCCCACAGGGTTCCTCTTTATCATTGGCATTTGCGCCCCACAGGAGACGTTTATGAGCCAGGCAGACTTCATCATCATCGGCGGCGGGATTGCCGGTGCTTCCACCGGTTTCTGGTTGTCGCAGCACGCCCGCGTGATTGTGCTCGAGCGCGAATCCCACCCGGCCTATCACTCCACCGGACGCTCCGCCGCACTCTATACCGCAGCCTATGGCACTCCGCAGGTGCGGGCGCTGACCCAGGCCAGTCGCGAGTTCTTCGACGCGCCGCCGACCGGGTTCTGCGAACACCCGCTGCTGACCCCGCGCGGCGAAATGACCGTGGACTTCACCGGCGATCCGGCCGAACTGAACAATCAATACCTGAGCGCCAAAGCCACGGTGCCGGAGATGCAACTGCTTGACGCCGACGAAGCCTGCGCGCGCCTGCCGATCCTGCGCCGGGAAAAAGTCCACGGTGCCATTTACGACCCGACCGCCAGCGACATCGACACCGATGCCCTGCACCAGGGTTATCTGCGTGGCATCCGTCGCAACAAAGGCGAAGTCCACACCGACATCGAAGTGCTGGGGCTGAGCCGTGATGCTGCAGGTCTGTGGCAGGTTCAAACCAACGGCACGACCTTCACCGCGCCGATGATCATCAATGCCGCAGGTGCGTGGGCCGACAAGATCGGTGAGCTGGCCGGCGCCAAACCGTTGGGCCTGCAACCGAAACGGCGCGCGGCGTTCATCTTCGCCGGTCCCGAGGGCGTGGACATCCACCATTGGCCGATGCTGGTCAGCCTCGATGAATCCTTCTACATGAAACCCGACGCCGGGATGTTCCTCGGCTCGCCAGCCAATGCCGACCCGGTCGAGCCCCACGACGTGCAGCCTGAAGAGCTGGACATCGCCATGGGCATCTATCAGATCGAAGAAGCCACCACCTTGACCATCCGCCGCCCGACCCGCACCTGGGCCGGCCTGCGCAGCTTCGTCAGCGATGGCGATTTGATCAGCGGCTTCGATCCGCAAGTGCCGGGGCTGTTCTGGGTTGCGGCACAAGGCGGTTACGGCATCCAGACTTCACCGGCCATGGGCCAGGCCAGCGCGGCGCTGGTACGCGGCGAAGCCTTGCCCGAGCAGCTCGCTCGTTTCGGTCTGAATGCCCAGATGCTATCCCCCGCTCGCCTGGGCTAATCTTTGCCTCAGGTGACGTGCCGGCACGATTGCGGCAAACTTCCAGCGCCCTTTTTGCAGGGCGCTGACGCTGCCTGGAGCTCCACCGTATGAATGCACCTGAAAAAGACCTGGCCCTGGACAATTACCGGGCGATCGCCGATGCCATCGCCACCCTGTTCTTCCCCCATGCCGAGGTGGTGCTGCACGACCTGCGCACGCAAAAGATCGACTACATCGCCAACAACCTGTCCAAGCGGGAAGTCGGCGATGACGCCGCGCTGGAAGACATGCTCAGCGACGACATCAGCGAACGAAACATCGGGCCGTACGAAAAGCTCAATTGGGATGGTCAGAAGATTCGCAGTCTGAGCAGCGTGCTGCGCGACAGCGAAGGTCATCCGCTGGCGGTGCTGTGCATCAATCTGAATATTTCGCTGTTCGAAAACGCGAAAGCGGCGCTGGATCTGTTCCTGTCGCCAAGCAAGCTGATCCCGCAACCGGACTCACTGTTTCGCGATGACTGGCAGGAGCGGATCAATACGTTCCTGCACGCCTGGCTGCGCGAGCGTCAGCTGAGCCTGAACGTGCTGACACGCGACCACAAACGCGAACTGGTGCTGGCACTGCACGCCGAAGGGGCCTTCAAGGGGAAAAGCGCATCGAACTATGTGGCCAATGTGCTGAACATGGGGCGGGCGACTGTTTACAAGCATTTGAAGGAATTGAAGGGCTGAAGATCAAACGATCACAGCCTCGCTTCACTCGACAGCTCCTACAGGGGCCGCATCAGCTGTTAGGAGCTGTCGAGTGAAGCGAGGCGGCGATCTTTTTTGATCAGTCGCCGTAGATGTCGGACTTGAAGTACTTCTCGGAAATCTTCTGGTATTCACCACTCGCGCGAATGCCGTCGATGGCGGTGTTCAGCTCACTGACCAACTCGGTATTGCCCTTGCGTACCGCAATCCCCGCACCTTCACCGACGTATTTCGGGTCCTTGAGTTCCGGCCCGACAAAGGCATAGCCCTTGCCACGCGGCATCGCCAGGAAGTCACTCAATGGAATGGTGTCGGCAAAAATGGCGTCGAGGCGCCCTGCTGCCAGGTCCATGTAGATTTCTTCGTTGTTACCGTAGCGCTTGACGTTGATGCCCTTCGGTTCGAAAACCTCGGTCGCGTAACGATCGGTGGTGGTTGCACGCTGAACGCCCACTGTCTTGCCTTTGAGGCTGGCGTATTGATCATCGACAACCGCGCCGTCCTTCATCACCAGGCGCGATGAAGTGAAGTAGTACTTGTGGGTGAAATCCACCGACTTCTTGCGGTCTTCGTTGATGGTCATGGACGACAGCGCCATGTCGATTTTCTTCACTTTCAGCGAAGGAATCAGGCCGTCGAACTCGCCTTCGACCCACACGCATTTGACCTTCATCTGCGCGCACAGGGCGTTGCCGATGTCATAGTCGAAACCCACGATCTCGCCTTTGTCGGTTTTGGAGGCAAATGGCGGATAGGCGGCTTCGATGCCGATGCGCAGGGTTTTGTCAGCGGCGAACACAGAGCTGCACGCCAACAGACTCAGCGCCAGACCGGTGATGAGGGGGAATTTCTTCATGTTCGTTCTCTCGCGGGTTGTTGTTGGTTTGGCAAGACAGAAGAAAGAGCAGAAACGGGAAATGCCTTTTTTGTACTTATAATTCCATACTGGACTTTTATGTATAAGTCGTCAATTGGGGCAAATGAAGATGTGCCGGCCGGTGGTCGGGCGGTGGTCGGGCGGTGGGTCATCGGGATGTTTGGTGTTGGTGATGGCCTCTTCGCGGGCAAGCCTCGCTCCCACAGGTTTTACGTTGTTCACATAATCTGTGGGAGCGGGCTTGCCCGCGAAGACGTACTTGCAGGCACCGCAGGAATCACTGCTTCCAGCGATCCGCTGCCGCATGATCGCTGTCACGCCCCTCAACCCAACGCGGGCCATCGCTGGTGTTTTCTTTCTTCCAGAACGGCGCACGGGTTTTCAGGTAGTCCATGACAAAGGCGCAGGCATCGAACGCGGCCTGGCGGTGGGCGCTGGCGGCGCCGACGAAGACGATCGGCTCGCCCGGCTCCAGGGCGCCGATCCGGTGCAGCACTTCAAGCTTGAGCAACGGCCAACGCTGCTCGGCCTCAAGGGCAATCTTGGCGAGTGCCCTTTCGGTCATGCCCGGGTAGTGCTCAAGGAACATCCCGGCCACGTCGAGCCCGTCATTGAAGTCGCGCACGTAACCGACAAAACTCACCACCGCGCCGACGCCGACATTGGCGGCGTGCATCGCATTGACTTCAGCACCCGGATCGAATGCCGTGGACTGCACGCGAATTGCCATGATCAGCCCCCGGTCACGGTCGGAAAGAACGCCACTTCATCACCGTCAGCCACCGGTTCATCGAGCTGGCAGAGGTCCTCGTTACGGGCGCACATCAGGTTCTGCTCGCTCAGCACCTCGGCACCGTCACGCTGGGCCAGTAATGCGCGCACGTCGTCGACCGTGGCGAAATCGCCTTCAACCTTTACCGAATCCACGCCGAGCGCTTCGCGATAACGGGCAAAAAACTTCACGGTGAGGTTCATGGCTGATCCGCCTGGAAATGGCCGCTCTTGCCGCCGAGTTTTTCCAGCAGCCGCACGCTCTCGATGGTCATGCCCCGGTCGACAGCCTTGCACATGTCGTAGATCGTCAGTGCGGCGACGCTGGCAGCGGTCAGCGCTTCCATCTCGACGCCGGTCTGCCCGGACAACTTGCAGCGCGCGACGATGCGCACGGTGTCGTCGCCTTCGGCACTGAGTTCGACTTTGACGCCGGTCAGCATCAGCGGATGGCACAGGGGAATCAGATCGCTGGTTTTCTTCGCAGCCTGGATGCCGGCGATGCGCGCCACGGCGAACACATCGCCCTTGGGGTGACCGCCGCTGACGATCATTTGCAGGGTTGCGGGCAGCATGCGCACCAGCGCTTGGGCCGTCGCTTCACGGAACGTCACGGCTTTTTCGGTGACGTCGACCATATTGGCGCGACCTTGGGAATCGAGATGAGTCAGCACTAGGCCTCCTTGAGGCAGCAGCAAGCGGCAAGCAACAAGCGGCAAGTTAAAAGCGCGTTAGCTGCGGGTATGGAATGAAGCATTTAAGCAGCCAAAAGCCGCAGGCTTCAAGCGCTAAGTGAGGTTCACTTGGTTCGCTTGAAACTTGCGGCTTACAGCTTAAAGCTTACAGCTCAGAGGTGTGACTCTGCGTATTCGGCCAGAATCGAACGAGGCACCCCTTGCAGGGTGATGTGGACACCGTTGGGGAAGTCTTTGAAGCGCTCGGTCAGGTACGTCAGCCCGGAACTGGTCGCGGACAGGTAAGGGGTGTCGATTTGCGCCAGGTTGCCCAGGCACACCACTTTGGAACCGGCGCCGGCACGGGTGATGATGGTTTTCATCTGGTGCGGCGTCAGGTTCTGGCATTCATCGATCAAAATCAGGCTTTGCTGGAAGCTGCGTCCTCGAATGTAGTTGAGGGATTTGAACTGCAACGGCACTTTGCTGAGGATGTAATCGACGCTGCCATGGGTGTTTTCGTCATCCATGTGCAAGGCTTCGAGGTTATCGGTGATGGCGCCCAACCAAGGCTCCATTTTTTCCGCTTCGGTGCCCGGCAGGAAACCGATCTCCTGGTCCAGGCCCTGCACGCTACGGGTCGCGATGATCCGGCGGTAGCGCTTACTGACCATGGTCTGCTCAATCGCCGCCGCCAGGGCCAGGATGGTTTTACCGGAACCTGCTGCACCGGTCAGGTTGACCAGGTGGATATCCGGATCGAGCAAGGCATACAGCGCCAGGCTTTGATAGATGTCACGCGGTTTCAGGCCCCAGGCTTCCTGATGCAACAGGGGTTCCTGGTGCAGGTCGAGGATCAGCAGCCGGTCTTCTTCAATCTCCTTGATCCAGCCGACAAACCCCTGTTCGTCGATAATGAACTCATTGATATGCACAGCCGGCAGGTTGTCGGTCAGCTGCACCTGATGCCAGGTGCGACCATGGTCCTGACGGGTTTCGACATTCTTCACGCGATCCCAGAAGGAGCCGTCCATGTTGTGATAACCATTGGGCAGCAACGATACGTCGTCGACCAGTTGGTCGGTGCTGTAGTCCTCGGCCGCGATCCCGCACGCCCGGGCCTTGAGGCGCATGTTGATGTCTTTGGTGACCAGCACCACGGGCAGATTGGGCTCACGCGCGTGCAGGTCAATCAACTGGTTGATGATGATGTTGTCGTTCAGGTGTTCCGGAAGAATGATGTTTGGCTCGGCACGCTTGCTCATCAGAATTGACAGCAAACCCTTGGGCCCACTTTTGCCACGCTGAATCGGCACACCCAGTTCGACGTCTTCAGGGCTGGCATCACCCAGCGTCTTGTCGATCAGGCGAATCGCCTGACGGCATTCCGCGGCCACGCTGTGATGCCCGCTCTTGAGCTTGTCCAGCTCCTCAAGCACGGTCATCGGGATGGCAACGTGGTGTTCTTCGAAGTTAAGCAGGGCGTTTGGATCGTGAATCAATACGTTGGTATCGAGTACATAAAGGATAGGCTGGTTGGAGGAAGAACTACGTCCGTGATCATCCATACTCGGTCACCTTTGTGGGAGCCAGTCGACGCAATACCTTGACAGTGCTGCGCCTCGAAGTGGCCACCGAATTCACCTGCGAGGATTCAAGTGAACTGCACACAAATGGGGGTCTTGGAAGACGCCACCTGTCTGCAGGTTTCGGCGGTCTGTCTTCGTAATACTCCAAAACCCATGACAGAAAAAAGTACTTTGACGTTTTTTTGAAGTTTATTTTTCAGAGTGACCAATAGCACTAGGCGGATTGCCATCACCCCGTTAAAGTCGGAAGTCCGCCTGCATCGAAATCTTCTCGAAATTTACCCCGCCCGGCCCTCTTCCCCAATGATTGCGGGCTTTTTACGGTTTCAGCGAAACGCGTCCTGACAGTCCTCCCAACCGATCCCGCTCTGCGCCGTTTGCGTGATGAGCCAGGGCATCGCCGTTTTCACTGCATCCTGCTTCACATTGAAATTAATCACCCCGTGCCGCCACAACAGCATCAGCGTCAACACGCGTTGCGCGCTCGCGCTGCCCTTGAGCTTGCCGGCGCCGTCCTGGGCATCGATATCCCATAAGGCCACCTGCAAGCCCTGAGCCTTGAAGAAGCTTTCGGCATCCGAACGCCGCTGTCCCTCGGGTGGGCGGAATAGCGGTACATAGTTTTCCGGCAGTTTGCTTTTGACCAGTTCGACGCTACGACGCACGGAATCCTGCCAGTCCTGCCAATGGCTGTGGGAGCGAAACTCCCAGCCTTGCACACCGATGCACTGCGTGGAGTACGTCGCTTGCAGACCGGCCACCGAGCGCTCGGCCAGACGGGTCTGAATATCCTTGCCCAGCACGAAGAACGTACCGCTCATGTTCGCCTTGCGCAGGTATTGCGCAACCCAGTCGGTGTTGTCCGGCATGACATTGGCGGCACTGTCGAACGTCAGCAAAAACAGGCGATCATGCATCTCGTCGCCGTTTCGCTCATAGTCGCCAAAACGATCGACTTCACTGCTGACCTGTGGGAACAGCGCCGCCTTGCGCAACTGTTCGTCAAGGTACTGGGCATGGAACAACCGGCTCGGCTCGGACCACTTGATGTAATAGCTATCATCGCTGACCTGGAACTTGGCCGCTTGCTGGCGCAGGGTGTCCATGTCTTCGACCAGGAAACAGAACGAGGCATCCTGATCGCAACTGCGCTGGGCGAAGTTGTAGTTGGCGAGCAGGCGCTGCCACAGGCGCTGGCGCAGGTTGTTGACCGATTCGAGGTTGACCGTGCGCAGCCCCAGGCGCTGGGCCAGCGCCGGTTCATCCAGCGATTCGCTGGCCAGCAGCACGCGCGCAAACATGAGGATCTCAGCGCGCGAAGCGACATCGAACAGCGTCGGGTTGTTGAGCTGTTCAGGCCAGGTGCTGCGATCAAGTGTCGCCACGTCGCCTGGTGCCGCCATGGCGCCGAAACTCAAGAGCCAGGCCGAGAATAGAAAAACGATACGCAATGGGATGTCTCCATAACAAAACCCGCGCGGCACTATATCGCGGGAGGATCAAAAGATCGCAGCCTCGTTGCACTCGACAGCTCCTACAGGCTTACACCGCCCCATGTAGGAGCTGTCGAGTGCAACGAGGCTGCGATCTTGTCCCATGACACCACCGATCACCTATGACACCCATAGCTGGAGTCAACCGGCCCAACCCCCTAGAATCGCCCCCACGATTAAAGGAGACGACTTCATGCTGATGGTGATTTCCCCCGCCAAGACCCTCGATTACGAAACACCGCCGGCCACCCAGCGTTTCACCCAACCGCAATACCTCGATCATTCCCAGGAGCTGATTTTGCAACTGCGCGACCTGACGCCCGCACAGATCAGCGAGTTGATGCACGTCTCCGACAAGATCGGTGGGCTCAACGCAGCGCGTTTCGGCAGCTGGACCCCGGCCTTCACCCCGGACAACGCCAAACAGGCATTGCTGGCCTTCAAGGGTGATGTTTACACCGGGTTGAACGCACAAACCTTCAGCGAAGCCGATTTCGATTACGCCCAACAGCATTTGCGCATGTTGTCCGGCCTCTACGGCCTGCTGCGCCCGCTGGACCTGATGCAACCGTATCGTCTGGAAATGGGCACCAAACTGGCGAATGCCCGCGGCAAGGACTTGTATGCCTTCTGGGGCACGCGAATCAGCGAATGGCTGAACGAAGCCCTGGCCGATCAGGACGATGACGTGCTGCTGAACCTGGCCTCCAACGAGTACTTCTCGGCGGTCAAGCGCAGCGCCCTGAACGCGCGCATCGTCAATACCGAGTTCAAGGACTGGAAGAACGGCCAATACAAGATCATCAGCTTCTATGCGAAAAAGGCGCGCGGCATGATGAGCCGTTTCGTCATTGAAGAGCGGATCAACGATCCAGCAGACCTGAAACAGTTTGATATTGAAGGCTATCGGTACAGCGCCGAACAGTCTAAACCGGACAATCTGGTATTCCTGCGCAACCACGCTTCAGAGTAAGCACTTGATCGGTGCACGACTTGCAAAACAGTCGTGCGCCGATGCTTGATCGTCTAACAATCCCCCGCCTTATTCGTCGACCTCTTGACGCCAAAAAACCAACACTTCCTTTTCTAACTTTTGTTTCACTCGACTTCAATGATTTTTTTCAGTAGTGGCACTGAAATTTTTTTTCAGTAGTGGCACAAAACTACCAGACCCTAGAATTAGCCAATATATAAAGGGCCAAACCGACATTGATATCAGTGTGAAAGCAGTGCCATCTTTTTCAATATTTCAAGAAATTTCAGAAATCGTGATGGGCGGACAGGAACTATGTCCAAATGCGTAGCTCATACCACCGGTAACGATTATCTCAAGACGTGTACGAGATAACTTACGCAGAGAAGAGATCCACGTAGCGAAGTTGTCATATTAACTTCTGCAGGCTGATCTCTGATTTGAGCAACGTATTAAGGACAGGAGATACGCATATGACTATCCCCTTTCAAGGCCAAGGCTGCGCCCCTATAAACGTGCTCGCCTGAGCACTCAACCGCTTGATTTACGGGCCTCACAGCCTGGCATTGAGCGCGCAAGACCTTTGCACATTGTCTTCTGACTGGAAGACCGGCTGCATAACAGGGCACATCAGAATAATAAGGCCTAGTTGCGCACACTTTGAGTGCTCTTATTTAGACACTCGGAACTTTGTATGCCTGCACGCGGCATTGTGGCGCCTATAAGCCGCACTTGCGCGTGCACTATGACCGCTGAACACCATTAACTCCGGCCATGTAATGGCTTGATAAAACACTGAGGTAATTGCGATGCGCATCAGCATATTTGGTTTGGGTTACGTCGGCGCAGTCTGTGCCGGTTGCCTGTCTGCACGGGGCCATGACGTCATTGGCGTCGATGTTGCCAAAGACAAAATCGATATGATCAACGCTGGCAAATCGCCCATCGTTGAACCGGGTCTGGGCGAACTTCTGCAGAAGGGTATCGCGACAGGCAAACTGCGCGGCACGACCAACTTCGCCGAAGCGATTCGTGACACCGACCTGTCGATGATCTGCGTCGGTACGCCGAGCAAGAAGAACGGCGACCTGGAACTGAACTACATCGAAGCCGTGTGCCGCGAGATCGGTTTTGTCCTGCGTGACAAAACCACCCGCCACACCATTGTGGTTCGCAGCACCGTACTGCCGGGCACTGTCGCAAACGTTGTCATCCCGATCCTCGAAGATTGCTCCGGCAAAAAAGCCGGTGTCGACTTCGGTGTTGCAGTGAACCCTGAGTTCCTGCGTGAAAGCACCGCGATCGCCGACTACGACCTGCCGCCAATGACCGTCATCGGCGAGTTCGACAAAGCTTCGGGCGACGTCCTGCAATCGCTGTACGAAGAGCTCGACGCACCGATCATCCGCAAGGACATCGCTGTCGCCGAGATGATCAAGTACACCTGCAACGTGTGGCACGCCACCAAGGTGACCTTTGCCAACGAGATCGGCAACATCGCCAAGGCGTGCGGCGTCGACGGTCGCGAAGTGATGGAAGTGGTCTGCCAGGACAAAACTCTGAACCTGTCCCAGTACTACATGCGCCCAGGTTTCGCGTTCGGCGGTTCGTGCCTGCCCAAAGACGTGCGCGCCCTGACCTACCGCGCCGGTGCCCTGGACGTGGAATCGCCGCTGCTCAACTCGCTGATGCGCAGTAACGAGTCCCAGGTGCAGAACGCCTTCGACATCGTTTCCAGCCACGACAAACGCAAAGTCGCCCTGCTCGGCTTGAGCTTCAAGGCCGGCACCGATGACCTGCGCGAAAGCCCGCTGGTTGATCTGGCGGAAATGCTGATCGGCAAGGGTTACGACCTGAGCATCTACGACAGCAACGTCGAATACGCCCGTGTACACGGCGCGAACAAGGATTACATCGAGTCGAAGATCCCTCACGTCTCGTCCTTGCTCAACTCGGACTTCGACGATGTGATCGCCAACTCCGACGTGATCATCCTTGGCAACCGTGACGAGAAATTCCGCGCCCTGGCGCTGGAAGCTCCACACGGCAAGCAAGTGGTCGACCTGGTCGGTTTCATGTCCAAAGCCACCAGCGTGAGTGGCCGGACTGAAGGCATCTGCTGGTAACAAGCGGTATCGGGAGGGTTTGCGGCGCTCGACGAGACTGCAAACCCTCCCGGCTTTTTCGCCTGCCTTAACCCCATCGGGCCACCCCACAGGCTCGCCCGAGATAGAGACGGATGCAGATTATGCACAGGCTAAAGCACGGCCTACTTCAGGCCGCCGGTTGGCTGTTTTACCTAAGTTTACTGATGGGCATCGCCATGGTGTTGCCTACGTCCACGTTCGACTCCGAGTCGAAGGACTTTATCTTCCTGATCGGCTTCATCGGGATCTGGCGTTACTCGATGGGTGCCACGCACTTTCTGCGCGGGATGCTGTTTCTGTACGTGGTTTATCCGCACCTGCGGCGCAAAGTGCGCAAGCTGGGTGCAGCGGCAAACCCGTCTCATGTCTATTTGATGGTGACCAGTTTTCGCATCGACGCGCTGACCACGGCGCAGGTGTACAGCTCGGTTATCCGCGAAGCGATTGACTGCGGCCTGCCCGCCACCATGGTCTGCTCCATCGTCGAAATGTCCGATGAGCTGTTGGTGAAAAGCCTTTGGGCCCGGATGAATCCACCGGATCGGGTCAAGCTCGATTTCGTGCGCATTCCCGGCACCGGCAAACGCGATGGCCTGGCCTACGGTTTCCGCGCTATCTCCCGCCACTTGCCGGATGACCGCGCTGTAGTGGCCGTGATCGATGGCGACACCGTGCTCGCCCCCGGCGTTGTGCTCAAGACCGTGCCGTGGTTCCAGCTGTTCGGCAACGTCGGCGGCCTGACCACCAACGAGTTCTGCGAAGTGCGCGGCGGCTACGTCATGGCCGAATGGCACAAACTGCGATTCGCCCAGCGCCACATCAACATGTGCTCGATGGCCCTGTCCAAACGCGTACTGACGATGACCGGCCGGATGTCGGTATTTCGCGCGACGGTCGTTACCGACCCGGACTTCATCGCCGACGTGGAAAGCGACTCGCTGCAACACTGGCGCCTGGGCCGCTTCAAGTTCCTGACCGGTGACGACAAGTCGAGCTGGTTCAGCTTGATGCGTCTGGGCTACGACACGTTCTACGTGCCGGATGCCGCGATCCACACCGTGGAACACCCGCCGGAAAAAAGCTTCATCAAGGCCAGTCGCAAATTGATGTTCCGCTGGTACGGCAACAACCTGCGCCAGAACTCCCGCGCCTTGGGCCTGGGTATGAAACGTCTCGGCCTGTTCACCTCGGTGGTGCTGTTCGATCAGCGCGTGTCGATGTGGACCTCGCTGCTGGGCCTGACGGTGGCGATCATTGCCAGCTTCAAGTACGGCACCGCGTTCATCCTGGTTTACCTGCTGTGGATCGGCATTACGCGCCTGATCCTGACCCTGCTGCTGTCCTGCTCCGGTCACCGGATCGGCCCGGCCTACCCGGCCATTCTCTATTACAACCAGATCGTCGGCGCACTGGTGAAGATCTACGTGTTCTTCCGCCTCGACCAACAATCCTGGACCCGCCAGGACACCAAATTGACCCGTGATCTCGCCAGCTTTCAACGTTGGTTCAACACCTGGTCGTCTCGGACCATGACCTTCTCCGCCGGCAGCATTTTTGTTGCCGTGCTGCTGATGATGGTCTGACCGAACTCGCCTGAATTAACTAGGAAATCGCCCATATGAATACCGCCGTCAACGCCAACGTAGTGCATGAGTCAGAAGCCCAGCGCCAACACGCCCGAGTGAAAATTCCGGCCAAGCTGCGCTTCTTCGGTCCTGACCGGACCCCGATGGAAGCTCGAGTGATCGACCTCTCCGCTGGCGGCCTGGCTTTCAACGCCGGTCAGCTGCCACTGAAGATCGGCGACGTGTACAAGGCTCGCCTGCAATTCGTCATCGACAACCTCGGCCTGGCCATGGACGTGGAGCTGCAAGTGCGCTCCATCGACCGCCCGACCGGCCGTGTCGGTTGCCAGTTCCAGAACCTGGAACCGCAAGACATCTCGACCCTGCGCCACCTGATCACCTCTCACCTGGCCGGCGACATCGTCAGCATGGGTGAAGTGCTGGCGACCCTGCAGCGCGATAACTTCACCAAGGCGCGCAAGGTCAAGGATGGCGGCCACGGCATGACCGCGTTCGGTCGTCTGCGTGCAGTGACCTTCAGCCTGGCGATTTTCCTCGTCGGTCTGGCAGCGTTCGGTTTCATCTTCAAGTCGGTGTATGGCATGTACTTCATCAGCCACGCACAGGCAGGCCTTGTCAGCGTGCAGGGCATGAACATCACCATGCCGCGTGACGGCACCGTGCAAAGCCTGATCAAGGCTGACGGTGTTGCTGCCAAAGGCGCGCCACTGGCGACCTTCAGCACCAGCATGCTCGACGTACTCAAAGGCCATCTGGACGAAGACCAGCTGCAACCGGCCAAGGTTGAAGAGCTGTTCGGCAAGCAAATGACCGGCACCCTGACCTCGCCGTGCGATTGCACCGTGGCGCAACAAATGGTCGCCAACGGTCAGTACGCCAGCAAAGGCGACGTGATCTTCCAACTGGTGCCGCGTAACAGCGAAGCCAACGTAGAAGCCCGCTTCTCCTATCGCCAGTTCGGCGACGTGCTGCCAGGCAGCTCGGTGCGCTTCCAGATCGCCGGCGAAAACAAGTCCCGCACCGGCAAGATCGTCAGCAGCACCAGCCTGAAAAGCGCCGACCTGTCGTCCGACATTCGCGTCCTGATTCAGCCTGACGAGCCGCTGGACAGCAAGTTCGCCGGTCGCCCGGTTGAAGTGAACAGCGATCGTGGCCCGAACCTGAACTGGCTGATCGACAAAGCCATGGCTTCCGGTCTTTAAGCAGAGGACATGCCCGTGACGACTCCGACTATCCTCACAACACCGCAAACCCAGTGGAAGGGTCGCCTCGGTTTGTCTGATGCACCGAGCCGTGGCCTTCGCTCCCACATGGGTTCACTGTGCGCAATCGCTCTGGCCGTGAGCCTGGCCGGTTGCGCCGGCCTGCCCGACCAGCGTCTGGCCAATGAAGCCCTCAAGCGCGGCGACACCGCGCTGGCGCAGCAGAACTACAAGCAACTGGCCGACCTGGGCTACAGCGAAGCTCAAGTAGGCCTCGCCGATATCCAGGTCGACAGCCATGACCCGGCGCAGATCAAGCTGGCCGAGGCGACTTATCGCGCCGCGGCCGATGTCTCGCCGCGGGCCCAGGCTCGCCTCGGCCGTCTGCTGGTGGCCAAGCCCGGTTCCACCGAGGCCGAACAGCACGAAGCCGAAGGCCTGTTGAAAAAAGCTTCGGCCAATGGCGAAGGCAATACGCTGATCCCGCTGGCCATGCTGTACCTGCAATACCCGCACAGTTTCCCGAACGTCAACGCACAAAAGCAGATCAGCCAATGGCGCGCCGAAGGCAAGCCGGAAGCGGGTCTGGCCCAAGTGCTGCTCTATCGCACCCAAGGCACTTACGACCAGCACCTGGACGAAGTCGAAAGCATCTGCAAAGCCGCGTTGAACACCACCGACATCTGCTACGTCGAACTGGCCACCGTTTACCAGAAACAGGCCAAGCCAGAGAAGCAAGCCGAGCTGATCAAGCAGATGCAAGCGGCTCATGCCCATGGCACCGTTTCCGCTCAGCGCGTCGACAGCGTCGCTCGCGTGCTCGGCGATACAACCCTGGGCAAGACCGACGAAAAAACCGCTCAGTCGCTGCTCGAAGGCATTGCTCCGGGCTACCCCGCTTCCTGGGTCAGCCTGGCGCAATTGCTTTACGACTTCCCGGAACTGGGCGACGTCGACACGATGATGAAGTACCTGAACAACGGCCGTGCCGCCGACCAGCCGCGCGCCGAATTGCTGCTCGGCAAGTTGTACTACGAAGGCAAATGGGTCCCGGCCGACGCCAAAGTCGCCGAAGAACATTTCCAGAAAGCCGTCGACAAAGAAGTGGCCGCCGATTACTACCTCGGCCAGATCTACCGTCGTGGTTACCTGGGCAAGGTCTATTCGCAAAAAGCGCTGGACCACCTGCTCAAGGCCGCGCGTAACGGCCAGAACAGCGCCGATTTCGCCATTGCCCAATTGTTCTCCCAAGGCCGTGGCACCAAGCCCAACCCGCTTAACGCCTATGTCTTCAGCCAATTGGCCAAGGCTCAGGACACCCCGCAAGCCACCGAGCTTGCAACAACACTTGAAGCCCAACTGCCGCCTGCCCAGCTCGCCGAGGCCCAACGCCTGTTGAAACAAGAACAGGCCGTTCGTGGTTCCTTGAGTCAGAACACGCTGGAAATGCATGCCCTGCAAGAAGAAGACGGCGAGGAATCCCTATGAAGTTGAATCCATTCATGAAGGCCGGCATCGGCCTGACGTTCGCGCTGATCTGGTCTTGCCCGACACTGGCCGCGATCACTGAAACCAAAAACTTCGGCCTCGAAGTGAAAGTTACCGGCCAGTCCGAAGCTGACAGCGACCTCGGCACCCAGAGCGGCGGCGACGTCAACGGCGTCGGCCTCGACCTGCGTCCATGGATCTATGGCGAGAGCGGCGCGTGGAGCGCCTACGCCATGGGCCAGGCCGTGACCGCCACCGACATCATCGAAACGGACACCTTGCAAGGGACCGCCAGCGACGGCACCACGCCGACCACCAGCGGTGATCGCAAGACCAAGAAAAACTACCTGGCGATGCGTGAATTCTGGGTCGGCTACAGCGGCCTCACGCCGTATCCCGGCGAGATGCTGAAGCTCGGCCGTCAACGCCTGCACAACGCCGACGGCCAATGGCGCGACACCAACATCGAAGCCCTGAACTGGACCTTCGACACCACCCTGTTGCGCGCCAACATGGGTGTCGCCGAACGCTTCAGCGAGTACCGCACCGACCTAACGGAGCTGGCTCCAAAAGACAAGGATCGCCTGCACGTCTACGCCGATGCCGAGTATCAGTGGACACCGGGCAACTGGGCGGGCGTTCGCGCTCATCACACCCACGATGACGGCAAGCTCGACTACCCGGAACCGGGCGTACCCACCGATTCGCTGGACAAGAAACAGAACGGCGATCTCACCTGGCTGGGCCTGACCGCCGACAGTGACGCCTACAACTGGCGCAACACCAACACCGTCAATTACTGGGGCAGCATCACCGGCATGAGCGGCGACACCGACACGGTCAACCCGCTGAACGCCAACGGCACGCCTCCGACCGAAGCCAAACGTGGTCAAGACCTCAATGGCTGGGCCACGGATGTCGGCGTGCGTCTGCGCCTCGATCCGCAATGGCAAGTCGGTGCAGCCTATGCCCGCGCCAGCGCCGAGTACGAACAGAACGGCCTGGAAAGCAACCGCTCGAACTACACCGGTACCCGCTCACGGGTTCACCGTTTCGGCGAAGCCTTCCGTGGCGAAATGCAGAACATGCAGACCGCCACCCTGTTTGGTTCGTGGATGCTCAACGACGAATACGACGCCAGCCTGATCTACCACAAATTCTGGCGCGTCGACGGCAACAAGCCGGTTGGCAGCAACGGCATCAATGCGGTCGAGGACAACACCGACCCTACCGGCGCGATTCTCTCCACCACGTCCCTGCCGCTGAACGATGGCGAAAAAGACCTCGGTCAGGAGATGGACCTGGTCGTCACCAAGTACTTCAAGCAAGGCTTGCTGCCTGCCGCGTTGAGCCAGTCGATCGATGAGCCATCGGCCCTCGTGCGCTTCCGTGGCGGCGTGTTCAAGCCGGGCGATGCCTATGGCAAAGAAGTCGATTCCTACATGCACCGCGCATTCATCGACGTGATCTGGCGCTTCTGATGCAAACCGCGAAGGGAGTGCCCGACATGAACAGTGCAAAGCGAGGTTCGCTGACGCTACTGGCCGGCGCAATGCTGCTGGCCAGCGCCGCAGCCTTCGCCACCGTCGAACCGGTGGTGAAACCGGCCACAACGGCCAAAGGTCTGCAACAGGCCAGGACCTATACCGTCAGCAGCGCGCCAACCGCGCCGCTGGAGCTGGCTAAACCGACACTGCCGGACACTTCCGGCTACACCGCCGAAGCGATCGCCAAGAAAATCGTGCGCACCAAGGCCGGCAAGATCAGCGTGCGCCGGATGATGCAAGAAGACACCTTGAAGGACTTCATCGGTGGCGACAACAAGATGGCCGAGTGGGTGGTGCGTCAGCACGGCATCCCGCAGGCGATCTTTATCGACGACGGCTACATGAACCTCAAGGACCTGACGAAGAAGCTGCCTAAACAGTACTTCAGCGAAACGTCCCCGGGCGTGTTCCTGGCGAAATTGCCGATCGTGGTCGGCCGTCACGGCATCCTCGAAATCGACAAACAGACCCAGGAGTTGCGCCTGTCCCAAGAGGCCGGTTCGTTCCTGGTCAACGACGGCCAGCTGTTTGTGCGCGACACCAAAATCACTGGCTGGCGCGAGAAGGACAATGGTCCGGCGACGTTCAATTCGCCCAAGGAATTCCGTCCGTTCCTGCTGTCCTGGGGCGGCACCGAGACCTACATCGCCAACAGCAAGATCGCCAGTTTCGGTTACGCCAACAGTAAGTCCTACGGCGTGAGTATTTCCCAGTACACGCCGAACATGGCCAAGGTGCTCAAGCGTCCCGAGCCGACTGGCTGGATCGTCGGTTCCGAGTTCTCGGACATGTGGTACGGCTTCTACTGCTACGAAACCCGCGACTTCGTGGTCAAGGGCAACACCTACAAGGACAACATCGTCTACGGCATTGACCCGCATGACCGTTCCCACGGTCTGATCATTGCCGACAACACGGTGCACGGCACGAAGAAGAAGCACGGGATCATCATTTCCCGTGAGGTCAACGACAGCTTCATCTTCAACAACCGCAGCTACGACAACAAGCTCTCGGGCCTGGTGATCGACCGTAACAGCGTCAACAACCTGATCGCCTACAACGAGATCTACAAGAACCACACAGACGGCATCACCCTCTACGAGAGTGCCGACAATCTGCTGTGGGGCAACAAGGTGATCAGCAACCGTCGCCACGGCATCCGGGTTCGTAACAGCGTGAACATCCGCCTCTACGAAAACCTGTCGATGGCCAACGGCCTGACCGGCGTCTACGGCCACATCAAAGACCTGAGCGACACCGACCGCGACATCAAGCTCGATCCGTTCGACGCCCAGGTGTCGTTGATCATCGTCGGCGGCGAACTGGCCGGCAACGGCAGTGGCCCGCTGTCCATCGACTCGCCGCTGAGCGTCGAGTTGTATCGCGTGTCCATGCTCGCACCGACCAAATCCAGCGGCATCAGCTTCAACGGGATTCTCGGCGAGCGTCAGGATGAAATTCTCGACCTGCTGGTGCGCCAGCAGAAAGCCGTG
Organism: Pseudomonas arsenicoxydans; assembly: GCF_900103875.1. Lineage (NCBI taxonomy): Bacteria > Pseudomonadati > Pseudomonadota > Gammaproteobacteria > Pseudomonadales > Pseudomonadaceae > Pseudomonas > Pseudomonas arsenicoxydans. The sequence goes on from NZ_LT629705.1 coordinate 6,438,515, forward strand.
CTGATCGACCCTGTCGAACGCCAGACTGAAATGCGGGACTGAGGATAATTTTATGCACTCACACTTGATCAAATTACTCAGCCTGTCGGCCCTGACCGCCGGCATTCTCGCGGCCAGTGGCGGTGTTCGCGCCGAAGACGTCCAGGCACCGAAGTTCAGCGCAGAACCGTGCTGCAACCTGTGCCCTGAAGCCCACGACGCGAAAAACTACACCACGCGTTACCAGCAGAACTTCACCACGCTGGTGCAGGCGCAGGGCGATTGGCTGTTCCGTACTCAAGAAGACTTGCGCACCGAGTTCGACACCTCCCCCGCCGGCTACAAACGCATGAAAGAACTGCACGATGCGTTCAAGAGCAAAGGCGTGGAACTCGTTGTTGTTTATCAACCCACGCGTGGCTTGGTGAACCGCAACAAACTGAACCCGGAAGAAAAAGCCAAATACGATTTCGACAAGGCCCTGAAGAACTACAAGACCATGCTGGGGCGTTTCGCCGCCATGGGCTACGTGGTGCCGGACCTGTCGCCGCTGACCAACGAGTCGCTGCCTGACACCTTGCCCGCCCACGACTTCTACTTCCGCGGCGACCAGCACTGGACGCCGTATGGCGCCCAACGCACGGCAAAAATCGTCGGCGAGAAAATCAAGCAAATGCCTGAATTTGCGGGCATTCCAAAACGCGAATTCGAGAGCCACAGGTCGGGTCGCATGGGCAAGACCGGAACGTTACACAACATGGCCGGTCAACTCTGTGGCACTAGCTACGCGATCCAGTACATGGATCAATTCACCACCGAGCCAAAGGGTGAAGCAGCGGATGGCGACCTGTTCGGAGACTCCGGAAATCCGGAGATCACCCTGGTCGGCACCAGCCACAGTGGCAAGAACTACAACTTCGCCGGTTTCCTCGAAGAGGCCATCGGCGCCGACATCCTCAACGTGGCGTTCCCCGGCGGTGGCCTGGAAGGTTCGATGCTGCAGTACCTGGGCAGCGAAGAGTTCCAGACCAAGCCACCCAAGATTCTGATCTGGGAATTCTCGCCGCTCTATCGCCTTGACCAGGAAACCATCTACCGCCAGATGATGGCGCTGCTGGACAACGGTTGCGAAGGAAAGGATGCACAGATGACCGCCAGCACCACATTGAAACCGGGCAAGAACGAATTGTTGGTCAACAGCACGAACCTGAACCTGCAAAACAGCGGTCACCAGGTTGATATCCGTTTCGCCGATCCATCGGTGAAAAAGCTGCAAGCCACCCTCTGGTACATGAACGGTCGCCACGAGGACATCAAAATCGAAAAACCGGAAACCTCCGACACCGACGGGCGTTTCGCCTTTGAGTTGCGCACGGACGATGACTGGGCCTCGCAGAATCTGCTGGCCATCGAAGTCCAGGGCCCTGAAGCAGGTACCGCGCCACAGAAAGTCGAAACGAAAATCTGCAAACGCAACGTGTTCCCTGGCACTGGGCAGCGTACCGCTCAGGTTGGGCAATGAGGTCCATATGCAAACCCGAACTTTGAAAAAATTACTCGCGCCGTCCCTGCTGACACTGGCGATGTTTGCCGGCGCCACTCAGGCCGCCGCGCCGCTGCGTCCGCCACAGGGTTACTTCGCGCCGATTGAAAAAGTCAAAACCGGCGACAAGAGCGAAGGCTGTGATGCCATGCCGACGCCGTACACCGGCTCGCTGCAATTTCGCAGCAAGTACGAAGGCTCCGACAAGGCCCGTTCGACCCTGAACGAGGTCTCGGAAAAAGCCTTCCGCGACAGCACCGCCGACATCACCAAACTGGAGCGCGGCACCAGCAAGCGCGTAATGCAGTTCATGCGTGACGGTCGCCCGGAACAGCTCGAATGCACACTGAACTGGCTGACGTCCTGGGCCAAGGCCGACGCGTTGATGTCCAAGGACTTCAACCACACCGGCAAATCCATGCGCAAGTGGGCGTTGGGCAGCATGGCGTCTGCGTACATTCGCCTGAAGTTCTCCGACTCGCATCCGTTGGAGACTCATCAGCAAGAGTCTCAGTTGATCGAAGCCTGGTTCAGCAAAATGGCCGATCAGGTGGTCAGCGACTGGGACAACCTGCCGCTGGATAAAACCAACAACCACTCGTACTGGGCTGCCTGGTCGGTGATGGCAACTTCGGTCGCCACCAACCGCCGAGACCTGTTCGACTGGTCGGTGAAGGAATTCAAGGTCGGCGCCAATCAAATCGACGCCCAAGGTTTCCTGCCCAACGAACTCAAGCGTCAGCAACGCGCCCTCGCCTATCACAACTATGCCTTGCCGCCGCTGGCGATGATCGCCAGTTTCGCCCAGGTCAACGGTGTGGACTTGCGTCAGGAAAACAATGGCGCATTGAAACGCTTGGGTGATCGAGTGCTGGCCGGGGTTAAAGACCCGGACGAATTCGAGAAGAAAAACGGCAAGGAACAGGACATGACCGATCTCAAGATCGACTCGAAATTTGCCTGGCTCGAACCGTTCTGCACGCTCTACACCTGCCCGGCCGATGTGCTGGAACAGAAGCACAAGATGCAGCCGTTCAAGACCTTCCGCCTCGGGGGTGACTTGACCAAGGTCTACGACCCGGCCAATGAAAAAGGCAACAAAGGTTCCTAGGAAAAATACAAAACCTGTGGGAGTGGGCTTGCCCGCGATGGCGGTCTGACATTCAACATTGATGTCGACTGACCCACCGCTATCGCGGGCAAGCCCGCTCCCACAGGTTCAGCGTCAAGTTTGAGTTTTGTGTGTTACGCCCTCCGGATTTCGGTGGGGGGTTTGGGGGGGCTGCGGCCCTTGACTGTTGGTTAAACACGGAGAGATCGGGATGGTATTTTCATCCAACGTATTCCTGTTTTTGTTCTTGCCGATCTTTCTCGGCTTGTACTATCTGAGCGGAATACGCTATCGCAACCTGCTGCTGCTGATCGCCAGCTATGTGTTCTATGCCTGGTGGCGCGTGGACTTCCTTGCGCTGTTCGCCGCCGTCACGCTGTGGAACTACTGGATCGGCCTCAAAGTCGGTGCCGCGGGCGTTCGGACCAAACCGGCCCAACGCTGGCTGCTGCTCGGCGTGGCAGTCGACTTGTGCATCCTGGGCTACTTCAAGTACGCCAACTTCGGCGTCGACAGCATCAACGCGATGATGACTTCGGTCGGTCTGTCGCCGTTCATCCTGACCCATGTGCTGTTGCCGATCGGGATCTCGTTCTACATCTTCGAGTCCATCAGCTACATCATCGACGTTTACCGTGGCGACACCCCGGCCACTCGCAACCTGATCGACTTTGCCGCTTTCGTGGCGATCTTCCCGCACCTGATCGCCGGCCCGGTCCTGCGTTTCCGCGACCTCGCCGACCAGTTCAACAACCGCACCCACACCCTCGACAAGTTCTCCGAGGGCTGCACGCGGTTCATGCAGGGTTTCATCAAGAAGGTCTTCATCGCCGACACCCTCGCGGTGGTGGCTGACCATTGCTTCGCCTTGCAACACCCGACCACGGGCGATGCCTGGCTCGGCGCGCTGGCCTACACCGCGCAGCTGTATTTCGACTTCTCCGGTTACAGCGACATGGCCATCGGCCTGGGCTTGATGATGGGTTTCCGCTTCATGGAAAACTTCAAGCAGCCGTACATCAGCCAGTCGATTACCGAGTTCTGGCGTCGCTGGCACATCAGCCTGTCCACCTGGTTGCGTGACTACCTGTACATCACGCTGGGCGGCAATCGCAAAGGCACGCTGATGACCTATCGCAACCTGTTCCTGACCATGCTTCTCGGTGGTCTGTGGCACGGCGCGAACATCACCTACATCGTCTGGGGTGCGTGGCACGGCATGTGGCTGGCGATCGAGAAGGCCCTGGGCCTGAACACTTCGCCGCGCAGCATCAACCCCATCCGCTGGGCACTGACGTTCCTGCTCGTGGTAATGGGCTGGGTGATCTTCCGCTCGGAAAACCTGCACGTTGCCGGTCGCATGTACGGCGCGATGTTCAGCTTCGGCGAATGGTCGCTGTCGGAACTCAACCAGGCCAGCCTCACCGGTCTGCAAGTCGCAACCCTGGTGGTGGCGTACGTGACCCTGGCGTTCTTCGGCATCCGTGATTTCTACACCAATCGGCCGCCTGAGAAGACCAAGCCTGTTGTGAACGTCGAGGCCGACGGCCCGGCCACCGCGACACCTGGAATGATCAAAGCGGCACCGGGCGAGAACCCGGCGAGCATCCACGAGCCTGGCTACACCGTCGGTGTTGAAGCGACTGTGCAACCGGCCTACTGGACCGCGGACTGGTCACGCTACGTGATGCGCACGCTGGTACTGGTGCTGTTCATCGCTTCGATTTTCAAACTCTCGGCGCAAAGCTTCTCGCCGTTCCTTTACTTCCAGTTCTGAGGGATCTGACCATGACCCGCTCATTACGCATCCTCTACATCGCCCTGTTCCTGTTGACATTGCTGGTGCTGGGCGTGTGGTCCACGCGCAGTTTCTTCGGCTTCAATACTTCCGCCGAAACCACTGTGCTCAACGGTCGCTGGACCAAAGCCGTCGAGACTCACTACGACGCCGAGTTCCCGATCAAGCGTCTTGGCACCAACCTCTGGGCCGCACTGGATTTCAAACTGTTCAACGAAGGTCGTCCGGGCGTTGTGCTCGGTCGCGATCAGTGGTTGTACAGCGATGAAGAATTCAACCCGATCGTCAACGAAGAGTTGAACCTGCAAGGCAACTACGCACTCGTAGAAGGCGTGCGCCAGGAACTGAAAGCCAAGGGCGTGAAACTGGTCATGGCGATTGTGCCGGCCAAGACTCGCCTGTACCCGGAACACCTGGGTGAAGTGAAGCCTTCGAGCATCCACGCCAACCTCTATGAAGACTTCCACGCTCGTGTGGCAGCCGACAAGATCCTCGCGCCCGACCTCTTTGGCCCGATGCTCAGAGCCAAGCTGGATGGTCAGCAAGTGTTCCTGCGCACCGACACCCACTGGACCCCGCAAGGCGCGCAAATCGCCGCCGAGACCCTGGCCAAAACGATTACCGAAAAAGCCCCGCTCAACGGCGAGCCGCAAAATTTCGTGACGACACCTGCGGAGAACGTGACGCATAAGGGCGACCTGCGCTTGTTCCTGCCACTGGATCCGTTGTTCGAAAACATGATGCCGGCGCAAGAACCGCTGCAAAAACGCAACACCGTTGCAGTTGATGCACAGCCTGCCGGCGACGATGCGCTGTTTGCCAACACCGACGTGCCGGTGGCCCTGATCGGCACCAGCTACAGCGCCAACCCTAACTGGAACTTCGTCGGTGCGCTGAAACAAGCGCTGCACAGCGACGTGGTCAATTACGCCGAAGACGGCCACGGCCCGATTCTGCCGATGCTCAGCTATCTGAAAAGCGACGCTTTCAAGAACAGCCCGCCTCAGGTGCTGATCTGGGAGTTTCCTGAACGTTATCTGCCTGTGAACAACGAAATCGGTGACGCCGACCCGCAGTGGGTCGCAGAGCTCAAAGAAGCTGGCGTTCGCCAACAAAACCTGGCTGCAAACACTAAATCCGAGACGCCCGACCGGGCGCAAAACTGAAAGAGAGGTACTACCATGACTTTCACTACTACTCCTCGCCGTCTCGCCAAGACTCTTGCTCTGGTTGCTGGCATGAGCGTGCTGTCCATGCAGGCTTTCGCCGGTGGCGACTCCGCACTCTACGGCCCGACCGCACCGAAAGGTTCGAGCTTCGTGCGTATCTACAACGCCGGTAACGCTGAAGTCAGCGCCACCGTCGGCACCACCAACCTGAGCGATGTCGCGCCGTTGTCCAGCAGCGACTTCAGCTTCATGCCGGGCGGCGACTACAGCGCCAAGGTCGGCAGCCAGACCCTGCCGGTGAAACTGGCCGGCGATCACTATTACACCCTGGTCAACAACGCCAGCGGCGCGCCACAACTGATCGAAGAACCGCAGTTCAAGAACAAGCAGAAATCCCTGGTTCGCGTGCAGAACCTGAGCGACAAGGCCCTGACCCTGAAAACTGCCGACGGCAAGACCGAAGTGGTTCCCTCCGTTGCAGCCAAGAGCCGTGGCGAGCGTGAAATCAACCCGGTGAAAGTCAGCCTGGCGCTGTATGACGGCGCGACCAAAGTCGGCGACGTGAAGCCGGTTGCCCTGGAACGCGGTGAAGCCGCCGTGCTGTACGTCACCGGCAGCGGCAGCAGCCTGTCGCCAGTCTGGGTAAAACGCCCGGTCTCGACGCGCTAAGCATTTTGCCCGACTGACACTGTTCCCTGCGGGAGAGAGGTGTCAGTCGGGACACGGAATAAGAACAAGAGTGAAACGACAGAACGCAGTAGCTCTGACCCATACGATTTTCAAGGAGTAACAACATGATTCCAGTGATCTTGTCAGGTGGTAGTGGCTCACGTCTTTGGCCGCTTTCCCGTAAACAGTTTCCTAAGCAATTCCTGGCCTTGACTGGCGAGCACACACTGTTCCAGCAAACCCTGGAACGCTTGGTGTTCGAAGGCATGGACACCCCGATCGTGGTCTGCAACAAGGACCACCGCTTCATCGTCAACGAGCAACTGACCAACCGCAAGCTGGAAACCCAGCGCATCCTGATGGAACCGTTTGGCCGCAACACCGCGCCGGCCGTGGCCCTGACCGCGATGATGCTGATCAATGAAGGCCGTGACGAGTTGATGCTGGTGCTGCCGGCCGACCACGTGCTGGAAGACCAGAAAGCCCTGCAACGCGCCCTGGCCCTGGCCACTGTCGCTGCCGAAAACGGCGAAATGGTGCTGTTCGGCGTACCGGCCACCAAACCGGAAACCGGTTACGGCTACATCAAGTCGACCAATGATTCGCTGCTGCCGGAAGGCGTCAGCCGTGTCTCGCATTTCGTCGAAAAACCAGACGTCAAACGCGCCACCGAATTCGTCCAGTCCGGCGGCTACTTCTGGAACAGCGGCATGTTCCTGTTCCGCGCCAGCCGCTTCCTGGAAGAACTGAAAAAGCACGATCCGGACATCTACGACACCTGCCTGCTGACCCTTGAGCGCAGCGAACAGGATGCCGACACCATCACCATCGACGAAGCCACCTTCGCCTGCTGCCCGGACAATTCCATCGACTACTCGGTGATGGAAAAAACCCAGCGCGCCTGCGTCGTGCCACTGACCGCCGGCTGGAGCGATGTCGGTTGCTGGGCGTCGCTGTGGGAAGTGAATGAAAAAGATGCCAACGGCAACGTGACCAAAGGCGACGTGGTCATCCAGGACAGCAAAAACTGCATGATCCACGGCAACGGCAAACTGGTGTCGGTGATCGGCCTGGAAAACATCGTCGTCGTCGAAACCAAGGACGCCATGATGATCGCCCACAAGGACTCGGTCCAAGGCGTGAAACAAATGGTCAACACCCTCAACGAGCAGGGCCGCAGCGAAACCCAGAACCACTGCGAAGTCTATCGTCCGTGGGGCTCCTACGATTCGGTCGACATGGGCGGCCGCTTCCAGGTCAAGCACATCTCGGTCAAACCGGGCGCGTGCCTGTCGCTGCAAATGCACCACCACCGCGCCGAACACTGGATCGTGGTCAGCGGCACCGCTGAAGTGACCTGCGACGAAAACGTGTTCCTGCTCTGCGAAAACCAGTCGACCTACATCCCGATCGCTTCGGTTCACCGTCTGCGCAACCCGGGCAAGATTCCACTCGAGATCATCGAAGTGCAATCGGGCAGCTATCTGGGTGAAGACGATATCGAGCGCTTTGAAGATATCTACGGTCGCTCGACCCCGGTCGAACGCGGCGTGTCGGTGAAAACCATCGCGCAGTGATTGATCGGTAACACAAGCAACCCCCGTCCGACCGACTGCGATCCCCATCCGTAGTCGGTTGGACTTTTTTTTATAAGTCAGACCTTCAGCGGTCTTTTGCCACTGTATTTCAGATCCCTCCACTTCAGCATTGAAGTGGGTCCCTGTGCTTTATTAAGCTCGACGGTTCCACCGCTTTTCGCAGCGGCGATGAAACGATGATGCCCATCCTGAAGGGTAATTATTTTTGCCTCACTGTTGATTGCAAAAACCGGGGATCCCAAGCCGATTTTAAGTGCTGCAGGATCTTTGGCTTTAATTGCAGAAATGGCTTTTTCACGCTCGACATCTGTCAATGAATTGAATTTTCCATACTCTTCAATACCTTCTTTATTGATCCAGTCTTGGCTAGGGACTATTTCGTGACCTTCAGGCCATTTGGGCACGTTCTTTCCTTCGACCAAATCAAATGGCCGGTGAAAAACCACGACCAATCGTGTCAGGTTCTTTTCTTCTCTGTTCCTCATAACCTTCACTTCTTTGAAACTCATGGAAACGTCACTTGTGGATAGTCCACTGCCACCCGGCATTACGTTTTCGCTGGTTTCCCGTGCATCTCTTTCCTGCGTATCGCCTGTTTCTCTCACCTGTTTGAGCGAACTTTTTGCAGCCACAGCGGGGAGGACAGGTTTATTAGCAGGAGACAAAACATTCCCTATCGGCTTTGCCGTAACGTTGCGACCATTATTTACGGGGGCAACGCTACTCCCTCCAAACAGGGCAGCCCTACTTCTTACCGAAACTCTACTTGCCTCTGTTTCATCATCGTTGGCATCTCCCTTGGCATACCCGTCAATATCCATGAAAGTAACCGGGCTGTTTGCAACCATTGCGTAATAGTTAAAACCATCCACACTGCCTGCCGGATCGGGACTGAGCCAACGCTGCAACCACGATATGAAGTACCTGAAACCGTAGTAATAGAGCCCCGTCGCATCGCGTTCCTTACCCGAATAGCGAATGGTTTTATAGTCGACGTCCGAACCGGTAAACCATGCAGTTTCGCCGAAGGGATAGAAGACTTCCTGGCTGATGATGTGTGCATCGTCGGCCAGTTCCATGGTGCAGGACTTCAGGTGATCGACCAGGCTGTACCGGTATTGATCGTTGACCCCGGACGGTGGGTCGCTTTCCCAGTGCAACACCCGAACCGTATTGAGTCCGGCCTGCGCGGTGATGACGTGCAGCACTTCTCCAGTGCCACTGTCAGTGCGCAGTTCCAGCCCTGGCAGGTAACGCACTTCGGCTTTCACGGTTCGGGCATTGGTCTGCAATGAACGAATCTTGCGCACCCGCTGACCAGTGCCATCATAAAAATAACATTCGCTGTCATTGCGTGAGGCGCGTTCCACCGGGCTGACCGAGTGCAATTGATTGCGCAGGTCCCACGTCAAAAACCGCCCCTGATCCAGCTCCAGTAAATTACCCCGGGCATCGAATGCCGCCGCGATGTCGTCCTCGGACGGCCGCACGCCGTTGCGCCAGGGAAGACAGCGATTGCTGTGCCGGGCAGCTTCTAGCTGACGCCCCGGGCTTTGTGCGCCGACGTGTGTCAGCTTCAGCAAGTTGTCGCCCTTGTCATAGCAGTAGGTCTGGCGGTAGTTACTGAGCGCCGCTGGATCGTTGCGCCCCACCGACGCCGGCCCTTGGTTGGGAGCACCCGCCTCCCAGCCAATCGATTCGATCAATCGGCCAAGGCTGTCGTAGATAAAACGACTGACAGCCTCAATACGCTGGTTGTTGAAAAACCGCACTGCCAGCGCCTTGTCTTCGATACTCAGAACATTGCCCATGCGGTCATAGGCGTAGACCAGATGTTGCAGCACGTTGGTGTGTTCGCCGTGCGTGCACCGCTCCATCAGGCGACCGTCTTCAGGACCATATTTTAGGGCGGTGCTTATGTTTTTACCCGACACCTCGTGAGTGATCTTCCCCTGGGCGTTGTACTCGATGTCGCGGACGAGCGTTTGCCACGTGAGCTTGCCGGCCAGTTTGAGTTCGCTCTGGCGCAACCGACCATCAACGGTGAAGTCAAACCTCTGGGTGTTCTGCCGGGCATCGACCATTTCCAGCACGTTACCCTGCTGGCTGTAGCGCCACGTCGAAATCGCGCCCTCACCCGGCTCCACCAATGCCTCACGCTCGACAATCGGCTCGGGCCAATCAGGTGCAACGGCCTCCAACGTGAAGTGTTGAACCTGCCTTGTGCACGGGCCAGTGATCGCGAACGACTCAAACAGCGAGGTCCCGCCCGGGCCATCCTGGCGAATCAATTGCCCGCATTGGTTACGATCCTGGGCGCTCGGTTCGGCACGACCATATTCCATGCGTTCAGCACAACGTCGAGGTTCGGTGGCCAGGTGTTCGAACACCGCCAAGGGCCGAAGCAAGTCGTCGTATTCAACCTCGCGTCGTATCCCGCGACTGTCCCAGCTGAACAGCACCTGATCGGCCAGGCCAAACAGACTGACTGTCGAGCCGGCATCGACACTGTTCGTGCAAACGGGATGGCCGAGCAGCGAATGCAGTGTCGTGAGATTGGCGGGAACCGCGGGGTCGTCCTTGTGTAACTCCCACAGCCGAGGGTCCCACTGCTTTATCGGGAAACCCGCGGCATCGTAGAGCGTGCGATTGAATCGCGCCTGAGCGGAGATGTTTTCAACCTCACGCCAATAATCAACCGAACAGACGGGCAATCCTCGCGGATCAATGACAGACACTTTGGGTGTGTTGTAGTGCATTCCCATCGTCGAGGCCGGCATGCCCTGGATGTCCTTTTTTTGCCAATGGCCATCTAATCGTCGCGGAGATGGCGTGGCTACTGTCAGAAATTACAGTAGCGACCAGCGGTAGATGCCCCTTGAACCGCGAATGTCCATTCCCGCGGCCCTTCGGTAGGATGGTGGTCATGAGTTCAAGGAGCGTTAAAACATGTTCATCGGCGTCTTGCTGGTCATTACCTGGCTGATCCTGTTGCTGCGCTATCCGGCCAAAGCGTTGCCGGTCTCTGTGGCGGCCGCCATCGGGCTGGGCCTGGTGGCCACGTGGGTGATCTGGATGGACAACCGCGAGGTCAAGCAACTGGCGCCTCTTGAACTGCGCATTACCTACGCCCCCGAGCAATGCCCGGCCGACCGCCCCTTGCAACTGAAAATGAACAACGGCAACGACGTGCCGCTCACCGAGCTTCGCTGGCGCATCGCCGCTTATGCCCCGGGCGATACGGTCAACCTGGCCGACAATCAATACGCCGCCCCACGCTATCGCGGCCCCGGCGAACTGCAGGCTGGCGCCAATTGGGAAGACTGTCTGCCATTGCCGCCGCTACGCCCCGGTTATCGCCCGCAAACCCTGGAGTTTCGCGCCGAACATTTGCAAGGTAGTTTCTCAGACTAATCTTCCCTTTTTTCTATTGCACAAGGACCGCGCCATGCCTGTTGCGTTGATTACCGGTTGTTCCAGCGGCATTGGCCGCGCCCTGGCCGATGTGTTCAAAAGTGCCGGATACGAAGTCTGGGCCAGTGCGCGCAAGGCTGATGACGTCGCGGCGCTGGCCGCTGCCGGTTTCACAGCCGTGCAACTGGACGTCAACGACGCCGCTGCGCTTGAACAGCTGAGCGAGCAGATCAATCAACAACGTGGCGGCCTTGACGTGCTGATCAACAACGCCGGTTACGGCGCCATGGGTCCCTTGCTCGACGGCGGTGTACCGGCGATGCAGCGGCAGTTTGAAACCAACGTCTTTGCCATTGTCGGCGTGACCCGGGCGATGTTCCCGGTGCTGCGCCGCGCCAAAGGCCTGGTGGTAAACATCGGGAGTGTTTCCGGGGTGTTGGTCACCCCGTTCGCCGGCGCGTATTGCGCCTCTAAAGCAGCGGTGCATGCATTGAGCGATGCGTTGCGCATGGAACTGGCGCCGTTCGGGGTTCGCGTGATGGAGGTCCAGCCGGGCGCCATCGAATCCAGTTTCGCCAAGAATGCCGGCCATGAAGCTGAACAATTGATCACCGAACAATCACCGTGGTTTCCACTGCGTGAAGGCATTCGCGCACGCGCCAAGGCCTCTCAGGACAAACCGACGCCGGCCAGGGAATTTGCCGAAGGCTTACTCAAGGCCGTGCAACACAGCAACCCGCCGCGCCTGATTCGCCTGGGCAATGGCAGCCGGGCCTTGCCGCTGTTGGCCGGGTTGTTGCCCAAAGGGTTGCTGGAGGCGGGATTGATGAAGCGGTTTGGGTTGAAGGGGCAACTTTAAACCGAGTCGACGCCATCGCGAGCAGGCTCGCTCCCACAGGTTTCGCGGCGCTCTCTGTAGGAGGGCTTGCCCGCGAAGACGTCAAACCAGACGCAGCAAAATTTCTGGAAAAAACATGACCGACTACAGCGAATATTTTGACGAAGTCATCCAGGCCCACATAGCTATCGAAAAATGGTTGGCCCTGGAACTGGACGAGTCTGTGCTTGAACAACTGCTGACGCGTTTTTCGCCGCAATTTTCCATGATCTCACCGTTGGGCCGGGTGCTGGATTTCGAGGCGTTGAGCGAGTTGTTCATGCTGGCGGGCGGCAGGAAACTCGGGTTCAGGATTGAGCTCAGCGAGCTGCGCGGCATTGCGCTCTACGACAGTGGCGCGGTGGTGAGTTATCGCGAGCAGCAGACCGATGCAACCGGCCTGCATTCTGATCGACGCTCGACGGTGGTGTTCGAGAAGCAGGTCGACGGCAAAGTGCTTTGGCGGCATTTGCATGAGACGTTTTGCAAAGGGTAAGACCGCGTCGCGCCGATCGCGAGCAGGCTCGCTCCCACATTGATCGAGCCCGCCGCAGATTCTGCAAACACCACAAAAGCCTGTGGGAGCGAGCCTGCTCGCGATTGCGGCGACTCGGCCCAACGTCTAGTTAACCACCACCGTGCACGTGATCCCCGCCGCCAACAGCACCCCTTCCGGTACTTCATCAATGTGAATCCGCACCGGTACTCGCTGCGCCAGGCGCACCCAGTTGAACGTCGGGTTCACGTCGGCAATCAGCTCGCGACTTTCCGGGTTATCGCGGTCATAGATACCGCGTGAAATGCTCTCCACATGCCCCTTCAACACTTCGCCGCTCATCAACTGCATATCGGCCTTGTCGCCCACCCGCACATGCGGCAGTTTGGTTTCTTCGAAGAAGCCATACACCCAGAACGAGTTCATATCGACCACGGCCATTTTCGCTTCGCCGATGCGCGCGTAGTCGCCGCGATGCACGTTCAGGTTGGTGACGTAACCGTCCACCGCCGCGCGGACTTCGGTGCGTTTGAGGTTCAGTTCGGCCGCTTCAAGTTGTGCCTGCGCGTGCTGATAATCGGCCAGCGCCGAGTCGGCGATGTTACTGGCGTCGTCGCGGTTTTCCTTGGAGATCACCAAGGCGTCCATGTCGGCGCGGCGATGGGCGTTGACTTTGCGCATCTCCCACGTCGACTTGCGTGAAGCCACCAGCGCCTGCGCTTGTTTGACCGCGATGCGGTAATGCTCGGGGTCGATCTGCATCAGCAAATCGCCCTTCTTCACCTGTTGGTTGTCGCGCACCGGAACGTCCACCACTTCACCGGTGACGTCGGCGGCGACGTTGATGATGTCGGCGCGCACCCGACCGTCGCGGGTCCACGGCGTGTTCATGTAATGCACCCACAGGGTCCGGCCGATCCATAGCGCGAGGGCCAGTACCAGCAGGGTGGCGAGCAGGCTGAAAAGCTTTTTCATCAGGGCCTTCTTCAGTGATAAAAAGTCAGTGATAGACAGTCAACGCCAGGGCGCCGAACAGACAGGTAAACAGACTCAGGCGCAACAGTGCCGGGTGCCAGAAGAAGCGGTACAGGTCGAACCCCGACAGGAACCGGTCCAGCGCCCAGGCCAGCGCCGCGGCGATGAAAAACATCAGCGTCATGGTCGGCATGTACACGCCGTGGAAGGCGATTTCACGAGGCATGTTCAAGTCCTTGGGGCTTGGCGGTGGCGCTGGCCTTCAGGTAGCCGGCGAGCGGTGATTGCGGGTCGAGCAGCGAGGTGCGGATGAAGTGCAGGTAGCTCTTCACCCGACGCAAGGCCGAGGTGTCGAAGTGCGGGGCGAACGGCTCGTCGGTGGCTTGCACGCGGCTGATCGCATGGTCGACCGCGATCAATCCGCGCTCCAGATTGCTCTGGCTCGGCTGCAGGAACAGCCGCACCAGCGAGCGCCCCATCACGCGGATCGACTGGCGCCACGGCTGGGATTCGGCATAGGCCGGATGCACCGGCAGGATCGCTTGCTCCTTGCGCAACTCGATGATCGCGTGACCGACTTCCAGCACCACGAACATCCAGCGCAGCAGGTTTCGCTGCACCTGCGGCTGTCCCGCCGCGAGACCGTAGGCCTGGTGCAACAAGTCCCGCGTACTGCTCTCAAAACCCGACGCCAAACCCTTGAGTTTGCCGCTGATGGCGTACACCACTTGCCCGCGCAGGTCCTGCTCCAGTCGCCGCCACAACCAGCGGCTGTTCGGCGGGAGGATGATCGCCCCGGCCGCCGCGCACACCAGCATGCCCATCACCATGGCGATGTAGTCGTTGATGAACGCGTAAGGGTTGTAGACCGTGAGATTGTCCGGCACCGAACCGGTGCTGAAGAAGATCAGCAAACCGAGGCCGACACCGACGTATTGCGGCCGTGAAGTGAGGAACGACCCGAGCACGATCACTGGCGCGAGCATCACGCACAGCAGTGGGAAACCATCGATCAACGGGAAGATGAAAAACATCTCGAAGAAGCCGATCAGCGCCCCGAGAAACGTCCCGCATGCCATTTGAAACGCCATGCGCTTGGGGTTCGGCGTTGCCGCTGAAAGGCCCACGGTGGCTGCGGCGATCAGGGTCATGGTCGCCCCGCTCGGCCACGCCGTCGCCACCCAATAGCTGCCCAGCACCACCAGAATGAACGTCGCCCGAATGCCCGACGCGGCCGAGGCCATCCAGTTGGTTTGCGGGGTGAACGGCTCGTCCCATTGCTCACGCGCATGGCTGTGATCGGCCAGCGAAGCGTGGGTCTGTGCATAACTGTGCAACTCATCGACGAAGCGATAGAGCAACTCGTACGCGGTGTGGAAATCGAGCTGCTCGGCGTCGCTTGGCTCGCTCTCCTGAAACGTCGCCCGCAGGCGGCGGACCCGGGCCGGCAGGTTTTCCTTATAGCTCGCCAAGGCGTTCGTCAGGCGTGCGGCGTCGGGGCTGGTCAAGGCGCGACCGCTGAAGCCGTCGAGTAACTCGGCGAGGTCCTGCAGCCCCGGCTTGATCGCCGCGACCACATGATCGGCGCCACTTCCACGCAAGCGCTCGAGCAATTGATGCAAGGCGTTGAACCGCGTGGTGATGCCCATGAATTCGCTGTTCAAGCGACTGAGCCGGCCATTGCGCCGACGCATGTGCGGGTCTTCGAATACGGTGACGCTGCGCAGTCCTTCGAGCCCGACGGCCTCGGCGATAAAGCGTACGTTGCTCGCTTCAAAAGCCTCCGGTTTACTGCGACCGCGCAAGCCATCGGTGACGAACAAGGCGAACACGCCGAAGCGTTGATACAACGCGTTGCGCATCGCCGCGCTGGCGGTTTGCGGCAGGATCGCGGCGCTGACAACCGTGGCGCAGAGAATCCCCAGAGAGATTTCCAGCACCCGCCAGACCGCCGCCATGAACGCGCCATCCGGGTGCGCCAGCGCCGGCAGACCGACCATCGCGGCGGTGTACCCGGCCAGCACAAAACCATAGGCGCGAAAGTTGCGATAGCGCGCGGCGCCGGCCGTGCAGATGCCGACCCAGATCGCCAGCGAACCGAGGAACAGCTCAGTGTTCTGCGCAAACAGGGCAATCAGCGCGACCATCACCGCCGACCCGGTCAGGGTGCCGAGGAAACGATAGAAACTCTTGGCGAACACCTGGCCGCTTTGCGGCTGCATGACGATGAACACGGTGATCATCGCCGTGCGCGGCTGCGGCAATTCCAGGCGCATGGCCAGCCACAGCGTCAGGAACGCGGCGAACAACACCTTGAAAATGTACACCCAGGTCACGCCGTCGCTGCGTGCCCAGTCGAACAAACCCCGGCGCCATTCAAGGGAGTACAGCCAGCGCAAAGGTGCGGGCAAGGGGGTCATGAAATCCTGCTCATTGATATTCGGTTACAACCTAGATCCTGTAGGAGCGGGCTTGCCCGCGATAGCGTCAGCACATCCACCATTGACGGCGTCTGACACACCGCCATCGCGGGCAAGCCCGCTCCCACAGGTTTTGTGTTCACTTGAGAAGCATCGGGGTTTTGGGAGCAACGGTCTGGCTGTCCTTGGGCACATCGTCGCCCGCACCCAGTCCACCGCCGAGCGCCGTCACCAGTTCGGCATGGGCGCTCAACCGAGCGGCCTGCACCTGCTGCTGGACTTGCTGCTGCTTGAACAACAAGGTCTGAGCGTTGAGCACGTTGAGGTAATCAGTGAGCCCGCGTTGATAGGCGATCATCGCGATGTCGTAGGTCTTCTGCGCCATCGCCACCGACTCGGCGGCGAAGGCTTGCTGCTTGTCCATGGATTCGCGACGGATCAACTGGTCCGAGATGTTTTTCAGCGCATTGACCAGGGTCTGGTTGTACTTGGCGACAGCGATATCAAACCCGGCCGAGGCTTCACCCAGTTCCGAACGCAAACGGCCGCCATCAAAAATCGGCAACGAGATCGCTGGGCCGACGCTGTAGCTGAGTTTCTTGCCGGTCAAAAACTCCAGCGCCCCGCCGCCGGTGGCCATGTAGCCAAGGCTGCCGACCAGATCGACGTTGGGATAAAAACCGGCATGAGCGACGTCAATCCCACGAGCCTGAGCCGCCACTTGCCAGCGACTGGCGACCACATCCGGACGTTGACCGAGCAATTGCGCGGGCAACGACGACGGCAGTTTCAGCGGCGCGGCCAACGACAACGTCGGGCGTTGCAACTGCGCGCCCTCCCCCGGCCCCTTGCCCGCCAACGCGGCGAGTTGATTGCGGCTCAGGGCGATTTCTTCGTCCAGGGCGTCAATCTGACGGTGGGTTTCTGGCAGTGGCGCCTGCGCCTTACTGACCTCGAAATGGGTGCCGATGCCACCATTCAGGCGTTTCTGTGCCAGGTCGAGGATTTGCTCTTGCTGCTTCAGGGTGGCCTCGACGATGTCCCGTTGTGCGTAATGCAACGAGAGTTCGATGTAGGAGCGCACGATGTTGTTCTGCAATTCGAGCTGGGCCAGGCGCGCTTCGGCGGCGCTCATGTGCGCCATGTCCACAGCGCGCTCGGTGGTGTTGCTTTCGCGACCCCAGAGGTCAAGGACATAGCTGAAGCCCAGCGCGGCGTTGTTGTCCCAGGTCGTGGTGTTGGCCAACTCGCCCGGCCCGTAGAACTGATCGGTGGGCCAGTGGTGGCGCTTGAGAGTCGACTCGCCATTGATCTGCAATGATTCAGCAGACTCGGCGACACCCGCCATGGCCTTGGCCTGACGCACACGAGCGGCGGCCATGGCCATGCTCGGGCTGCCTTGCACGGCGAGGTCGATCCAGTGGTTGAGTTGCGAGTCGCCATAGGCCTGCCACCATCGGGCGGTGGGCCAGTGAGCGTCCTGCGCGGCGCTCTGGATAGCTTCGTCGGTGGCCAGTGAATTGGCCTCCAGTGCCTTGCCCTGCGGGGCAATACCTCCGGTTCCGATGCAGCCGCTGATGGTCAGGGTTAAAGCCAGAACACTGAGCGTCTGAAGCGCTCTGCTGATGCGACGCGGCACTGCTGAAAATTCCTGAGGTGAGATTTGATCCCCTGTAGGAGCTGTCGAGTGAAACGAGGCTGCGATCCTTTGATCCTGTCTTTAAAAACAACGTCAAAAGATCGCAGCCTCGTTTCACTCGACAGCTCCTACAGAGGTTGCGCAATTCTAGGGGTGGGCTTTGTTGGCGATAAGCTGGGAATCCTGTGAATCTTTGTTACCGTTAACGCGATAATCCGTTGGTCGGGGTCACCGCCCCCGTAACTTCGTGTCACAATTTGCCATCGCACCCGAGAGCACCCCATGGACACTTTGCAAAACATGCGCGCCTTCAGTTACGTGGCCGAGGCCGGCAGCTTCACTGCCGCGGCCGTGCAACTGGACACCACCACGGCCAACGTTTCGCGCGCGGTCTCCAATCTGGAAGCCCATCTGCAAACCCGCCTGCTCAACCGCACCACCCGCCGCATCGCCCTGACCGAGGCCGGCAAGCGCTACCTGTTGCGCTGCGAGCAGATCCTGGCCTACGTCGAAGAAGCCGAAGCCGAAGCCAGCGACGCCCACGCCCGCCCGGCCGGGCAGCTCAAAGTGCACACCATGACCGGCATCGGCCAGCACTTCGTGATCGACGCCATCGCCCGCTACCGCAAAACCCATCCCGACGTGACCTTCGACCTGACCATGGCCAACCGCGTGCCGGACCTGCTCGATGAAGGCTACGACGTGTCCATCGTGCTCGCCAGCGAACTGCCGGACTCGGGGTTCGTGTCCCAGCGCCTGGGCATCACCTACAGCATCGTCTGCGCCTCACCGGCGTACGTGAAAGCCAACGGCTGCGCGCAAAAGCCCAGCGATTTGCTCAATCACATGTGCCTGCGCCTGGTGAGCCCGGTGATCCCCCTGGAGAAATGGACCTTCGACGGACCTGAAGGCCAGGAGATGGTTACCATTAACAGCTCACCGTTCCTGGTGAACTCGGCCGACGCCATGAAAACGGCCATCACTAGCGGCATGGGAGTGGGCGTGTTGCCGGTGTATGCGGCGATTGAAGGCCTGCGCAACGGCACACTGGTGCGGGTAATGCCGAACTACCGCTCGCAGGAATTGAATCTGTACGCGATCTACCCATCGCGGCAGTACCTGGATGCGAAGATCAAAACCTGGGTCGAGTATCTGCGCGGTTCGTTGCCGGAAATCCTCGCGGCGCATCAAGCGGAACTGGCGGCGTATGAATTGAGTGGGACGTTGAGTGGGGCTCGGCTGGCGAACTGATCTCACGGTCCTACAGACGCGGTGAATTTGCGGGATGTTTCCGACGAACTCTGTCGGTTGTTGGGTCAGACGGGAAATGGGTAGGCTTTGTGGGTCGCTGGCTTTTCAGCGATCGGGTCTGGAAAACCCGAATAAGGATCACGGCACATGACATAATGCGGCGCTTTTTCAGCTCCGCAATTTGAGTTATGGCGGCTGTGCGTGGGAGACCTTCGGGTCTGCCGGGTTTGATCCTTTCTCGGTTTTTCCAGTCCGCGTACAGCTGCCACCTCTTCGTCTGGAAAACGAAAAGTGGCAGCTCCTCGACTCTAAGGATCTTTGCCAATGATTAAAGAAACTCCAAATCCCCCGGAAGCCGACGACGTTTCCCCCTACGAATCCGCCGACTCCAAAAAATTCAACGACGCCGCCGAACGCGCGCTGGATCACTACCTCAAACCCGCCGCCCTCAAATCACCTGCTAACCGCAAACCAAGCACCATGTTCCTGATTGCGCCGGATATCAAAGACGAAGACCTGCTGGCCCACACCTGCGAGTCGCTGGCCCAGGCCAGTGTCATGGCCAGTGACTTCGCCGGCTATCTGGAAGGCCCGCATCGGCACACGGCGATGGCGATTCAGCAGATAGTGATGCTGGCCGAACTGGCGGTGAACCGAATGCTCGATAACGTCGAACTGCCGAAACCCGCGCTAAACCGCTAATCCCTTGTGGGAGCATGCCTGCTCCGGGCGGCGTTCCGACGATGGCGGTCCGACATCCAGCATTGATGCTGACTGACACACCGCCATCGCTGGCAGGCCAGCTCCCACAGTAAATCGGGTGTACCGCCCGCCCCTCACCACTCAACAGGCCGAGCTGTAGCTCGCCTGCAGCTCTTGATCTTGATCCACCCGCCCCATCGGAACGCAGAGCGTCCCTGGCTGCATTCCCACGCGGAGCGTAGGGAACGATCAAGTGGCGGCAGGAAGAGATTGGTCGGCTGGCGGGCCGCCATCGCTGGCAAGCCAGCTCCCACAATAGATCGGCGTACACGCTTCGCTCCTCACCACTCAACAGGCCGAGCGGTAGCTCGCCTGCAGCTCTTGATCTTGATCCACCCGCCCCTTCGGAACGCAGAGCGTCCCTGGCTGCATTCCCACGCGGAGCGTAGGGAACGATCAAGTGGCGGCAGGAAGAGATTGGTCGGCTGGCGGGCCGCCATCGCTGGCAAGCCAGCTCCCACAATAGATCGGCGTACACGCTTCGCTCCTCACCACTCAACAGGCCGAGCGGTAGCTCGCCTGCAGCTCTTGATCTTGATCCACCCGCCCCTTCGGAACGCGGAGCGTCCCTGGCTGCATTCCCACGCGGAGCGTAGGGAACGATCAAGTGGCGGCAGGAAGAGACTGGTCGGCTGGCGGGGCGCCATCGCTGGCAAGCCAGCTCCCACAATAGATCGGCGTACACGCTTCGCTCCTCACCACTCAACAGGCCGAGCGGTAGCTCGCCTGCAGCTCTTGATCTTGATCCACCCGCCCCTTCGGAACGCGGAGCGTCCCTGGCTGCATTCCCACGCGGAGCGTAGGGAACGATCAAGTGGCGGCAGGAAGAGATTGGTCGGCTGGCGGGCCGCCATCGCTGGCAAGCCAGCTCCCACAATAGATCGGCGTACACGCTTCGCTCCTCACCACTCAACAGGCCGAGCGGTAGCTCGCCTGCAGCTCTTGATCTTGATCCACCCGCCCCTTCGGAACGCGGAGCGTCCCTGGCTGCATTCCCACGCGGAGCGTAGGGAACGATCAAGTGGCGGCAGGAAGAGATTGGTCGGCTGGCGGGCCGCCATCGCTGGCAGGCCAGCTCCCACAGTAAATCGGGTGTACCGCCCGCCCCTCACCACTCAACAGGCCGAGCGGTAGCTCGCCTGCAGCTCTTGATCTTGATCTGGCTTTTGATCTACCCGCCCCTTCGGAAGGCTGAGTGGAGGCGTTCATCTGGGGGTGGGCGCGTAGCGCCGTGCGGCGAAGCCGCACACATCGAGAGGAGGTCGTCGCGAAGCAGACCGGAGGCGATGCCCCCAGATGAATGCCGGAGCGAAGGAACACCGAGCCCTAGCGAGGGGCCGGACGCCGGGGCGAGCCTTTTTTTTGCTTACTTTTTTTGAGGCGTTTGTCAAAAAAAGTGAGTCGCCGTAAGGGCGAAACCCTAAGCCGCCGTTACCGCAGCAACGGATATACACCCAATCAAACCAAAACATGGTCGGCCCAAAGGCCGCCACGCACACAACCCCAACCACTCGCACAAAAGCGAAGAAGAATGCTAGCGTGCCAAGCATTCAAAAAAGCCCCGACGAGCCCCCTCATGAAAAAGACCGTCCTAGCCTTCAGCCGCGTCACCCCCGAAATGGTCGAGCGCCTAAAACAAGACTTCAACGTCATCGTCCCCAACCCGAAAAACGGCGACATCAACGCCCAATTCAACGAAGCCCTGCCCCACGCCCACGGCCTCATCGGCGTCGGCCGCAAACTCGGACGCGAACAACTCCAAAACGCCACCCAACTCGAAGTCGTCTCCAGCGTCTCGGTCGGCTACGACAACTACGACGTCGCCTACTTCAACGAACGCGGCATCATGCTCACCAACACCCCCGACGTCCTCACCGAAAGCACCGCCGACCTCGCCTTCACCCTACTCATGAGCAGCGCACGCCGCGTCGCCGAACTGGACGCCTGGACCAAGGCCGGCCAATGGCAAGCCACCGTCGGCGCCCCCCTGTTCGGTTGCGACGTACACGGCAAAACCCTCGGCATCGTCGGCATGGGCAACATCGGCGCCGCCATCGCCCGTCGCGGTCGACTGGGCTTCAACATGCCGATTATCTACAGCGGCAACAGCCGCAAGACCGAACTGGAACAAGAACTCGGCGCCCAGTTCCGCACACTCGACCAACTCCTGGCCGAAGCCGATTTCGTCTGCCTTGTCGTCCCGCTCAGCGAAAAAACCCGACACCTGATCAGCCACCGCGAACTGGCACTGATGAAACCCAGCGCCATCCTGGTCAACATCGCCCGCGGTCCGGTCGTGGACGAACCCGCATTGATCGAAGCGCTGCAAAACAACCGGATTCGCGGCGCCGGCCTCGACGTCTACGAAAAGGAACCGCTGGCCGAGTCGCCATTGTTCCAACTGAAAAACGCCGTGACATTGCCGCACATCGGCTCCGCCACCCACGAAACCCGCGAAGCCATGGCCAACCGCGCCCTGGCCAACCTGCGCAGCGCCTTGTTGGGCGAGCAACCGCAAGACCTGGTGAACCCGCAAGTCTGGAAAGGCTGATTAATACGGGCAGATGTTTTTAAACGTCTGCCCGGCAGTTACACAACTTGCAATTCAGTGCCGCCACTTTAAATACGTTAACCGCTATAAACTCCCCGCCACTTATCCGACCCAACGGAAAAACAGCGAGGGAGAGCACTAACTTTGAACAACCTGACAACTGACAGACTCATCAGATACATCAAAGTCACGCTAATGATGTATATAAGCTTTTTCGGCCTGCTGGTGATGTACAGCAACTTCACCGACTATGCATCCAACTATGAATACGTCGCTCATGTCCTGAGCATGGACACCATCCGGGACAACCTGAAACTGAGCTACAGGGCAATCACTTCGCCCATGCTCCACCACCGGATCTACTGGCTGATCCTGACCCTGGAAGTGACCTTTACAGGGTTTTGCCTGATAGGCACCTATCACCTTTATCGACAACTAAACGGCTCTGCCGAAGACTTCCACGAGGCAAAAAAGTTTGCACTCATCGGTTTAATGATCGCCCTGTTTGTCTATTACATCTGCCTGCAGGTTATTGGCGTCGAATGGTTCAACATGGACCAATCAACAGTATGGAACGCCAAGGACTGGGCCCGGCATATCGTTGATTTCACCTTTCCATTGTTAATATTTATCGCCGTGAGGATCGAGCGCTGAAACTTCGCGCTCGACCCGAGCCTTCAAGCAAGCTTGCCGTTGCCCTGCACCAGCGGTGCCTTGGGTTTACGAAACACCAGCACGTTGCCCAGCATCACCAGCACCAGCCCCACCAATGCCGGCGCGGTCCATTGGTAGCCTTCGGCAAACGCTGACACATTCAGCGCCACGATCGGGAAAAGCACGGTGCAATACGCCGCACGCTCCGGCCCCATGCGCCCGACCAGTGTCAGGTAAGCGGTGAAACCGATCACCGAGCCCGGGATCACCAGGTACAGCAGCGAACCGACATACCGCGCGCTCCATTCGATGTCGAACGGGATGCCTTTGACCAGGCACCACACCGACAACATCGCCGCGCCATAGGCCATGCCCCAGGCGTTGGTGGTCAGCGGTTTCAGACCGGCTTTCTGCTGCAAACTCGACAGCATGTTGCCGGCCGAGAAACACAGGGTGCCGAGCAATGCCAGGCCCAGCCCGAGCAAGGTTTGCGGGCTGGCGGTATGGCCGGCCAGCTCAGGCCAGAACAACAGCCCCAACCCGAACAACCCCAGCGCTCCGCCCATCAATACGTTACGGGCGATTTTCTGACCGAAGAACACCCGCGCATTCAAGGCATTCCACAGGGTCGCGGTAGAAAACACCACGGCGACCAAGCCACTGGGAATCCACTGGCTGGCGGTCAGGAAGCACATGAAGTTGACGCAGAACAGGCACAAGCCCTGCGCCAGGCAGATCAGGTGTCCGCGACGGTTCATCACTTGCAGGCGACGACTGAGCAGCAACATCACGAACAGCACCAACGCCGCAAGGCCAAAGCGATAGACGATCGACACCGGAATCGCCACCACCCCCAACTGCCATTTCAGGGCAATCCAGGTGGTACCCCAGATCAGCACAGTCAGCAAGTACAACGACAGGTTCATGGCAAACACTCCTCAATAGGCGTTCAGTGTCCTGCGCCAGACTTTTTCGCACTTGCATAAACTTGCGCTTTTGTCGGCCGGGAGGCTGGCACGCCAAGGCCTACGGAGTAGGATGCAAGGCGTTGGAGAGAAGCGATCATGCCCGCACTGGAATCACTGCAAGTCTTTCAAGCCCTGAACCGCTCGCCAAATGCTCGCCTTGAGCACAGCGCTGAGCTCGGTGACGGCATGGCTGCAGCCTTGTGGAACAACCATCACGATGCCCAGGATTACGAAGCTCCGAGCCATCACACCTTGTCCTGTTACATCGCAGGCGGCACCGGAACATTTCGCCGCGACCAGCCCGGCACCAAGGGCGGTCCGGACAAGCTGTGTATTCTGCCGGCCGAGCATCAATCGGGCTGGGTGATCAATGGCGACATTCGCCTGGCCCACCTGTATTTCAGCCCCGAACAATTCGCCCTCGGCTGCGTCACGCTGCTGGACCGCGAACCGCGCGAACTGCAATTGCGCGAAGCCACGTTCCTCGACGATCCGGTGCAGGCCCGGCGTTTTCGGCACATGCTCACACTCAACTGGGACGAACCCGGCGAACGCCTGCTCACCAGCAGCCTGGCCCATGAAATGCTCAGCCACGTCTTGCTCGGTCAGGTCGGCATGCGCGAGGGGTTGCGCCTCAAGGGTGGATTGGCGGCGCATCAGCGGCGGCAGTTGGTGGAGTTCATCGACACTCAATTGGCCGAGGCCATCAGCCTGGGACAATTGGCGGCGTTGTGCGCGTTGTCCGAATACCACTTTGCGCGGATGTTTCGAGAAAGCTTTGGCTTGCCGCCGCATCAGTATGTTTTGGCGCGCAGGCTGAGCCGGGCGCGGGAGTTATTGCGCTCAACGTCTCAACCGTTGGGAGAGATTGCACTGGCGTGCGGGTTTGCCAGTGCGAGTCATTTCACCAACCGGTTTCGGCAGGTTTTGGGCGGGACGCCTGGGGAATACCGACAGGCGTTTTTGCGGTAACCCTCAAATTTGCAGCGAATGTCAGGCCGCCATCGCGGGCAAGCCCGCTCCCACATGGGATCTGTGGTGCTCATAAATCCTGTGGGAGCGGGCTTGCCCGCGATGAACGATGACGCGGTCTGCGATCAGAACTCCAGCGTGCTGGACAGTGAAATCTGCCGCGAATCCCCCATCGACACAAAGAACCGGCTCGCCGCAGACGTGTAGTAAGTGCGATCAAACAGGTTCTTCACGTTGAGCTGAAACTTGACCTTCTGCCCTTCGACCTTGGTGTCGTAAGTGGCGAACGCGTCGGCCACGGTGTAGCTCGGCAGGTCGAAATCGTTGACTGCGTTACCTGCTCGCTCACCGACATAACGCGCACCCGCGCCGACCCGCAACTGATCGCCGCCCACAATCGTTCCGAAGTCATAGACCGCCGACAGCGAGCCACTGTTCTTGGCGACGTTTTGCAATTGCTTGCCCTTGTAGAGCGGGTCTTCAGTGACTTCGGCGTCGGTGTAGGCATAGCTGCCGATCATGCTCCATCGATCACTGAGCTGGCCGCTCACATCCACTTCCAGACCACGGGAACGCACTTCACCGGCGGCGCTGTAAATCGTCACCGGGCCTTCGGAGTTGGCCACCAGCACGTTGCGTTTCTTGATGTCGAACAGCGCGATGTCGCCGGTGATGCGCCCTGGCATGTCGAGCTTGGCCCCGATTTCCCAGGACTTGGCTTCTTCCGGCGCGATGCTGCCGTCGAGCACGGTGCTGCTCCCGCTCAACGGTGCGATGGTCGAGTTAGGTTTGAACGATTCGGTATAGCTGCCGTAGAACGACAGTTCATCGGTGAAGCGATAGACCAGGCCGGCACGCGGCACCCACTTCTGCCCGTTGCCGTCGGTGTTGGCCTGGAACGGCACGCCTTTGCCGGCGTACTGGTCGTATTCCTGGAAGCGCCCGCCAGCCACCAGAATCCATTGATCCGTCAGGTGGATCGAGTCTTGAAGGAAGATCGAGTCGCTGCGCAGCTGATCGGTCTGCGCGCTGTCGGCCGGGCTGACAGTGGTCCCGGCGACTTCGCGGCCATAGACCGGGTTGACGTAGCTGAAGGTGCTCAGGCTTTTCTGGCGGATCAGGTCTTCGCGGTAAATCTTGCGGTATTCGTCATCGATGCCGACCACCACGTCGTGTTGCAAGCCCAGCACATTGACGTTGCCTTCGAGGCTGGCGGTGGTGAAACGGTCGGTGCTGACCGCATTCTGCGTGCCGTCCATGCTGCGGGTCAGCGTGCCTTTTGTAGTGTCGATGGCCGTGATGCGCACCTGACTGGCGTCGTAGGTTTCACGGTTCCAGCTGTAGCCGAAGTGGGCTTTCCAGTTGTCATTGAGTTCATGGTCGGCTTCGAAGTGATACAAGTCCGAACGGCCCTCCATGTTGTTGAACGGCTCGTCCAGGCGCTCGTTGCGCGAGATGTCCAACGGGTGGTTGGTGCGCGGATCGATGACGGTGCCACGGTCGAACGGGGTCAGGAACTCACGGTGTTCGTAGGCGAACAACAGCGTGGTGCTGTCGCCGAACCAGGCCAGTGACGGTGCCACCAGCGTCTCGCGGTGGGTGCCGAAGTTGCGCCAGTAATCTTCGTCTTCATGGTCCAGCACCATGCGGTAAGCGAGGCCTGAAGTGCCGAGCGCGCCGGTGCTGTCGAGACCGCCACCGCTGCCGTTCTTGCCGTCGCCGTACGTCGAACCGCGCAAGTTCAGGGCGTTGTATTGCTCGAGTTCGGGTTTCTTGCTGACCATGTTGACCACGCCGCCCGGGTCTTGAATGCCATACAGCAGCGAGGCCGGCCCCTTGAGCACTTCGACGCGGTCGACGCTGGCGTTCATGCCACGGCCCTGCACGATCGGCATGCCGTCGCGCATGATCGAGCCGTTGCGGTTGTCGCCGAAACCGCGAGTCATCACAGAGTCCTGGGTACTCGCCAGCGTATTGCCCTGAGTGATGCCGCTGACGTTGGCCAGCGCATCATCGAGATTGCGCGGCGCCTGATCGCGAATGACCTGGGCCGGGATCACGTTGACGGTCTGGGGGATTTCCTGGAGCAAGGCCGATGAGCGCATCACCGAACTGGTCGGCGGCGGTTGGTAGCTTGTGGATTGATCGGCCACCGAGGTAATGGTCGTCGCGCCCAGATTCAACGTGCCGGCGGTGGGCACCGGTTCCAGTACGAAGGTGCGAGCATCGGTAGGACGGAAGGTCAAACCCGAACCGCTGAGCAAACGCTGCATGGCCTGCTCGGCGCTCAATGGGCCATTGATCGCCGGCGCGGTAAGGCCGTAAGGCGCTTCATCGGTGTAGACGACGCTGATGCCGGTGAGGCGGCTGAAATCGCTCAGGGCCTGGGGCAGCGGTTTGGCGGCGATGGCGAAGCTGAACGGCGTGCGCTGCTGCGTGCCGGCAGCCTCAGCGGCCGACGCGATGCTCAACGGCAGCAATGCCAACGCCGAAAAGCTCAGTGCAGAGGCACCCAACCATTGTTTGACCGAACCCGATTTTGCCCTGGACTTCATTGCTCAATGACCTGTGTAGAACCTACGGAATGCGAATGACTCGCAGTTTCAGTCACTACACGGATGGGGCTCGGGTTTACCTCATCAAAATGTTGAAAATAATTTTTGCCTGGGAAGATGTGGTGTCTGGTCTGCCGTCATCGCGGGCAAGCCCGCTCCCACAGGAGATCAGAGTTGAGCCACATTTTTTGTGATCACCACAAATCTCTGTGGGAGCCGGGCTTGCCCGCGATGAGGATAGCCACCTCAGCGCAAAATAATCAGATGCCCCAAAGCGCTGTGCTGCTCAAACCCCACCACGCCCTGCAACGAATTCAACACCGCTTGCGGGTCCTTGCTCGGGAAACTGCCACTGAGCCGCCGCGCTGCCAGCTCATCGTTGAGCAACACGATTCGTCCCGGGTAATAACGCTGCAGATCCTGCACCACCTCGGCCAGCGTGGCCTTGTAGTAATTGAGCCAGCCCTGACGCCAGGCCAACTGCGCTTCGCTGTCGACGGCGTGCAGTTTTTCCGCCGAGCCCTCGCCGTACGCCACTTGCTGGCCGGCGGTCAGGATTTGCGGCTCGGCGTGCTTGTCCGCGGTCACGCCGACACGTCCGGACAGCACTGTGACCCGCGCGCCGTGCGCTTGCAGACGCACTTCAAACTGCGTGCCCAACACCCGCGCCTGACCCTTTTCGGCTTCAACCACAAATGGATCGCCGGTGTGCGTCACGCTAAAAAAACCGGCACCACGGCGTAATTGAACGTGACGCTCGCCGCGACTGAAATCCACGGCGATGGCGCTGTCGGCATCCAGCGTGACTTGCGACTGATCGGCTAACGTCACGGTTTTGATTTGCCCCGGTGCCGAGACATAGTCGGCTCCCAGATCATCGACCCAACGCGACGGCTGCCATCCAACGCCGAAACCGATCATCAGCAACAGACACGCCGCCACGGCCAACGCCCCCGACCAGCGCCGCACGTTGTTGCGGCGAGAGGAATCAATGGCATTGAGGTAACCCTGCAAGGCAAACGCGTCTTCATCGGCCAGGGTTCGTGCCGGCCCTTCACTGAGTTCCCACAGTACTTGCGCCTGAGCATAAGCCTCGGCATGCGCAGGGTCGGCTTGCAGCCAATGACTGAACGTGAGCTGGTCGCCGCTGCTGGGCTGGTCGTGCAGCAGGCACAGCCAGGCCAACGCGGCCTGCTCTTGCGCGGGCGTCGGAGTGACGCGGTCGAATGGGTTCACGGTGCTTTCCCTGGCGTGCGCGCGGGCGGTTCCCGCAGGCTGGCCTTGCAGGCATCGAGAGCGCGCATCATGTGTTTTTCCACGGCGCTTTGGGACAGGCCCATGGCCTTGGCGATCTCGGCGTATTTGCGACCGTGGATGCGATTGAGCAGAAAGATCTGCCGGGTGCGCTCAGGCAGCGCGCGCAACGCCGCTTCGACATGACGCAAATCGTTGCCCGCCTCCAGGGCGGCTTGCGGCTCACTGCCCTGGCTGTCTGGTGGGTCCGGTGCCCAGCCTTCATTGACCCGCACCCGCGTGCCTTCGCTGCGCAAATGATCGATAGCGATGTTGCCGGCGCACCGCAGCAGGTACGTGCTGAGCTCCTCGACTTGCACCAAAGGTCGACGCCAGAAGCGCAGGAACAAGTCCTGCACCAGATCAGCGGCAGTCGCCTGGCAGCCGACACGCCGGTTCACCAGCGCTTCCATTTGCGAGCGCTGGGACAGGAACACCTGAAGAAAATGCGCGCGGGCACCCCGGTGTTCATCGTCGCGCAATTCCGGGGGGCTGGTGATCATCGGCTCGGCAACTGCGTAACGCCATAGCCGCCCAGCACCCGGCAAGTGACGACCAGTCGGTAGGAAACAGATAGCGCGCTGATCTTGCCTTTCATGCTTCGACCTTGAAACGGTGAGACCGCGTGAACGTCACACGGTCAACAAGGCCGCAATACTAATGATAAAACTTCTCATGCGCAAAAACTGATTCAACTGCCGGATGCCGGCCTGCGTCTCCAAAATGCAAAAGGTACTGCGCAGCACCTCTGATCGTTCTCGACACAAATAAAAACGGGCCTGCATAAGCAGACCCGTTTGTCAGTTGAAAGGTAGATGGTGACTCAGGACTCAGCCGTTTTGTGCAGCCTGTTCGTTTTCGAGAAATTCGTCTTCCAGCAGCGCATCGGCTGCGGCTCTTTCGAACGGCACTACAGCGGCACGTGGTTTGCCCCGCAGTTTGCCAAACAGGTGTTCCAGCGCATGTTCCAGTTTTTCGGCCGCACCGTCGATTGCTTGCTCCAGGGTGTCGGCTTTATGAGTGACAGAAATCGGTTGGTGGCCTTTTGGCCGCGCTTCCAGCTGGCAGCGCATGTCATGGGGACCAGGCTTGTCGCCGTTTTCGTCCCGCAGATGAACCTCGACGCGTGTCAGGTCCTCTTCATAACGTTCGAGCGTGCTCTCAATGGTAGTACGTACCCACTCCTCCAGTCGGATGCTGCTTTGAATATGGTTATCACTGTTGACTTGGATTTGCATAGTTCTTCCCTTATTTCAGCTAGCTCGCGAGAGGCCCTTCGGCTAGCCCTTGGGCGTCATCACCGTGACCTCTTGGTTACACAATCGGTCTGCTCGCAGAACATTTCAACCCCTAAAAAAAGATAATTCTGGATTCGCAGAAAAAGCCGGACAAGGAGTAAAAGCGCTGTTAAGGTCGGGAGTTGGGTCGCAACGCTCGTTTGTCATAATTGCTCACATCTGCCGCTCCGCCAGTGGATGCAAGCTGCGAAAAACCGCCGCCTCTTCTACCAGCCAGTCATGCACCGCACGCACGCCCGGATGGCTCAGCGCCCCCGGCGCATAGAGCAGCACGTAGCGCTTGTGGTTGGGCACCGCCAGGCCAAACGGCACAATCAATGTCCCCCGCTCCAGCTCATCGTTGAGCAGTGTTCTTCGCGCAATCGCTACGCCCATCCCGGCAATCGCCGCTTCGATGGTCAGGTGATTGCGGTTGAAGGTGTGGCCGCGCCGCACGTCCGCGCCCTCGA
This sequence comes from Pseudomonas arsenicoxydans, assembly GCF_900103875.1. NCBI lineage: Bacteria > Pseudomonadati > Pseudomonadota > Gammaproteobacteria > Pseudomonadales > Pseudomonadaceae > Pseudomonas > Pseudomonas arsenicoxydans. The sequence goes on from NZ_LT629705.1 coordinate 6,468,956, forward strand.
AACCGATGGCGTTGAGGTAAAACTCCCATTCCGCGTACTCGTAACTGCCGCGCCAGGCGGTGATGTCGTGCAACAACGGAAAGTGCACCAGATCCGCCGGGCCGTGCAGGGGCGGCCGGCCACGCAGCAGGCTCGGGGCACAGACCGGAAAGATCTGCTCGTCGAGCAGGGTTGTGGATAACAAGCCGGGGTAACTGCCGTCATTCAGATCGATGGCCAGGTCGAAATCACCCTCGTGCAGCGGCACGCTGCTGTCCTCGGCCACCAGACGTAATTGAATGTCCGGAAAGCGCTGCTGCAAGCGCGGCAATCGCGGCGTCAGCCATTTGCTCAGGAAGGAGGGAATCGAGCGCAGCCGCAGAATTCCGCTGATCATTCCCGCGTCCAGTCGTCGCAATTCCGCATCGATGCTGCCGTAAGCCTCATTCACCGTGATGGCCAGTCGCTGGCCTTCTGCGCTCAACTCCACGCCCCGAGCGCGACGGTGAAACAGTCGAAAACCCAGCCGCTCTTCCAGTTGGCGGATTTGCTGACTGACTGCACCCGGCGTGATGTGCAGTTCTTCGGCGCAGCGGGTGAACGACAAGTGCCGCGCGGCACAGGAAAACACGTGCAGCCAGACGTAAGTCTGGGCGTGCAATTGGCGGCTCATTGTTTAGTCCTGCTAAAGGCTGTCTTAGGAAGTTTCGTTGGTCACGTAGGACCGAGGGAGGCAGTATCGCCGACATTGCGCTTGTCCTAGAAAAAATGGCAGCGATTCCTCTTCCATTGCTTGTATAGGCTTTAGCATGGCTATCAGTGTTTTCGATCTCTTCAAAGTCGGCATCGGTCCGTCCAGCTCCCACACCGTCGGCCCGATGCGCGCCGCGGCGACCTTCGCCCAAGCGCTGATTGACCAGCATTTGCTGGACGCCGTACGTCGGGTAGAAATCCGTCTCTACGGTTCGTTGTCGGCCACAGGCGTCGGTCACGCCACCGACCGCGCCTGCATCATGGGCCTGATGGGCGAATGGCCGGACAGCATCGACCCGATCACCATCGAAAGCCGAATTCAGGCCCTGCGCGAAACCGGCGAATTGTCTCTGGCCGGCAAAACCACCATTGCCTTCAACTGGCAACGCGATCTCCTGCTGCTCGACGAGAGCCTGCCCTACCACCCCAACGCCATGTCCCTGACAGCCTTTGGTGAAAACGGCGAGTTGTCCGAACAAACCTACTATTCGATCGGCGGCGGTTTCATCATTGAAGCAGCCGAAGCCGAGTCCGGTATCGCGCCGACCAGCGACGTGGTGCTGCCGTACGATTTTTCCAGCGCCGCCGAATTGCTTAAGCTCTGCAATCAGCACGGCCTGCGGGTTTCAGAACTGATGATGGCCAACGAACTGGCCTGGCGCAGTGAAGCGGAAATTCGTCAGGGCCTGCTGCACATCTGGTCGGTGATGCGCGAGTGCGTCGAGCAAGGCCTGCGCCACGAAGGCATCCTGCCCGGCGGTCTGAATGTTCCACGCCGCGCGGCGAAATTGCACCGCAGCCTGCTGGAAATCGGCAAGCCCAATGTCATCACCTCCACCCTGTCGGCCATGGAATGGGTCAACCTGTTTGCCCTCGCCGTGAACGAAGAAAACGCGGCCGGCGGACGAATGGTCACCGCGCCTACCAACGGTGCGGCAGGGATCATTCCGGCGGTGCTGCACTACTACATGAAATTCAACCCGGATGCGTCGGACGACGACGTCGTGGCGTTCTTCCTGGGCGCGGCGGCCGTCGGCATTCTCTGCAAGAAAAACGCATCCATCTCCGGCGCCGAAGTGGGCTGTCAGGGCGAGGTCGGTTCCGCCTGCGCGATGGCCGCCGCCGGTCTGGCCGATGTGCTCGGCGCCACGCCGGAACAACTGGAAAACGCCGCAGAAATCGGCCTGGAACACAACCTTGGCCTGACCTGCGATCCGGTCGGCGGCCTGGTCCAGGTGCCGTGCATCGAGCGCAACGCGATTGCCGCCGTGAAGGCAATCAACGCCACGCAAATGGCCCTGCGCGGCGACGGCAAACACTTCATTTCCCTGGACCGGGTCATCCGCACCATGCGCGATACCGGCGCCGATATGCATGACAAATACAAAGAGACTTCACGGGGCGGCCTGGCGGTGAGCTGGGTGGAGTGCTGAGTAGCACTCCCAGACCGTCCGCAATACGTGAGCCCGAGCAAGAATAATAACGAGGCCAATAACGATGACCGATGTACGTACACCTGCTGCCGATAATCCCGCTGTAGACCTGACACGCCATACCGAAATTGCCCACAAGGGCTGGAGTAAACACGACACCACCTGGATGCTCGGCCTCTACGGCACGGCGATTGGGGCGGGCACGCTGTTCCTGCCGATCAACGCCGGCGTGGGCGGTTTCTGGCCATTACTGATTCTGGCCGTGCTGGCGTTTCCAATGACCTACTTTGCTCACCGAGGCCTGACCCGCTTCGTGCTGTCGGGTCGTTCCGGAGACATCACCGAAGTGGTGGAAGAACACTTCGGCATCGGCGCCGGCAAACTGATCACGCTCCTGTATTTCTTTGCGATCTTTCCGATTCTGCTGGTGTACAGCGTGGCGCTGACCAACACCCTGAGCAGCTTCATGGAACATCAGTTGCACATCGCCCCGCCACCCCGGGCGATCCTGTCGCTGGTGCTGATCCTCGGTCTGATGGCTATCGTCCGTTGCGGCCAGGGCGTGATCGTCAAATGCATGAGCGTGCTGGTTTACCCCTTCGTCGCGGCGTTGCTGCTGCTGGGCCTCAGCCTGATCCCGAACTGGAACGGGGCATTCTTCGCCACCGCCAGCGAAGGCATGCCGCTGCCGTTGTTCTTCAAGACGCTGTGGCTGGCGATCCCGGTGATGGTGTTCTCGTTCAATCACTCGCCGATCATCTCTGCCTTCGCCGTCGATCAGAAACAACGATATGGCGAGCAGGCTGAGCGCAAGAGCAGCGGCATCCTCGCCATCGCCCACGCGATGATGGTGGTGACGGTGATGTTCTTCTGCTTCAGCTGCGTGCTGGCGCTGTCCCCGACGGACCTGGCGGCGGCCAAGGCGCAGAACATTTCGATCCTGTCGTACCTGGCCAACCACTTCCAGACCCCGGTCATCGCTTATGCCGCGCCACTGATTGCGCTGGTGGCGATCACCAAATCCTTCCTCGGCCATTACATCGGCGCCAGCGAAGGCTTCCAGGGCCTGATCGTGAAAAGCCTGCGCGGCCGTGGCCGGGTGATGTCGAACAGTTGGCTGAACCGCATTACCGCGCTGTTCATGATCCTCAGTTGCTGGGCCGTGGCAACGTTCAACCCGAGCATCCTGGGCATGATCGAAACCCTCGGCGGACCGATCATCGCGTGCCTGTTGTTCCTGATGCCGATGTACGCCATCCGCCGTGTGCCAGCCTTGCGCCAGTACTCGGGGCAGGCCTCGAATGTGTTCGTGGTGTTGATCGGTTTGATTGCACTGTCAGCGATCATCTACTCGTTCATGCCCTGAAACGGGCAGGCAAAAAGAAGGCGGGCCTCAGTGCCCGCCTGTTTTTTGCCGGGTTTATTGTTCGACAATTTTTCCGGCATGCCCCTTGCTACATCACCTGCGAGGCAAAAGGATTTTTGAAACCTCGGCGAGCAATCTGCCAATGGTCTGGTGGGGCGAACCAACCCGATCATGGCCGGTCAACTACTGCACGTTCAATCAGGCGGTGACGCATCATGGACAACCCCTTTCAGCTCATTACCGATGCCTTTGCGCCGGACTATCAGATCAATTTGAGCATTCAAGGTCTGGACGGCAGCATCATGCTGACCCTTTCCAATAGCGGTCGTGTTGTCGCCAAACGGATGATCAGCGCCGAGCAGCGCAATGATCCCAAGCGCCTCAAGCGCCTGGTGCAAAGCATTCAGTTTGGCATCGCCATCGAACAGGGTCACAGCGCCATGACCATCCTCGAAGCCATGACCGACGGCGACAATCGCAACCTGCCGCCGCCCTCCGTCAAAGGCCAGGCTCGCCCCGCCAGTAGGCTTTAAAGCTCGCCCTTCTCGACTTCGGGATGTTCACCGGACCCCGCACCAATCTTGCGCTGCGGGTGTGCGATCTTCACTGAAGGAAACTGCGACGACGCGTAGCGCACCACCAGAATCGAGAACGCCAGCAGCAAAATCCCGCCGCACAGGTAGATGATGCCGATGTCCGGCGGATTATGGTGCGAGACGTTGGAGATCAGCAGTCGCGTCAGCGCCGTGATCGCCACGTAGATCAGGAAACGCACCGGCATGTGGTTGGTCTTGAAGTAAATCCCGACCATCGCGCCCAGTTCCAGGTAGATGAACAGCAGCAGGATGTCATCGATCTTGATGTGCCCTGCCTCGATCATCCCCAAAAACTCCATCACCGCCGCCCATGCGGTCACGGCACCAATGGCGAACAGCGCCATGTAATGGAAGGTCTCGACGAACAGGTTACCCAGTGACTCGGCCAGTTGATGCACGTTCTGCCGCAGGTTCTCGGCCCAGTTGATTTTCACGATGATGCTTCCTTAGGTCGGTTCGACCGGATAATGCGGATTGGACGTGACGGTTGTTCTGCATGCAGAAAAAAGGCCAGAGGCTGTTGGGTGAGATGGCGATGGGCTGCTACTGGACACTTTTGTGGTGCCTGGACCGGCGCCATCGCGGGCGAGCCCGCTCCCACAGGGTTAACGCTGACTTTGTGGGAGCGGGCTTGCCCGCGATGGGAACACCACGGTTTAGCTGACAAACCCTGATTTCGGTCTACATTAAAAAGCCACTACCCAAAGCGCAGGGATTCGCTTATCCTTTTCGCTGTATATAAATACAGTGGTCGAAACAGACAACTAATGTGAAGGCATGTGAGGTGGTGAATGGCCGTCGAAGTGGTATACCGCAGCAGCCGAGATCTGGAGCGCTTGTTCATGGATAAAGCCGAAGCTGACCGTCATGACAAAATGCTCGAACTGGCCGAATTGCTGGCTGAAGTGTTGCAAAAAGCCGTTCCGTCCCTGAGCGAGCAGCAAGTGGAAGAAGCCGGCATCTACATGGCGAAGAATCGCGATGTGTTTGCCAAAGCGTTCAAGAGCCAGCCGGACGCACTGTCCGAACTGCTGAACGCGCCGGCTGAAGTGATTGAAAAGGCTGCACCGGTTGAAGCGCCTGCACCGGTTGAAGTAGCAGAAGCTGCACCCGCCAAGCCCGCCAAAGCGGCCAAGGCAACAAAGTAAGCAACGCCCGAATTGAATAGGCCCTGAGTCAAATGGCTCAGGGCCTTTTTCATGCCGGCGAAAAATCAGGCGTCGGGTTGCTCCAGGGCATCGACCAGCGCCTTGAAGAACCGCGCCGCCTCACCGCCGGTCACCACGCGATGATCGAAGGTCAGCGACAGCGGCAACACCGGATGTACCACTACATCGCCATCGACGGCCACCGGCTCGTCGCGAATCGCGCCAGCGGCGAGGATTGCCACTTGGGGCGGCACCACCACCGGGTTGGCGTAGCGGCCGAACAATGTGCCGAAATTCGACAGGGTCAGGGTGGCGCCCATCATTTCCTTGGGCGGAATCGAGCGTGCCTGCACGTCGGCGCGCAAACGCATGACGCCTTCTTTCAAGTCCGCCGCCGAGCGCTGGCCGACATCACGTAGCACCGGTACAAACAAACCGTCCGGGGTGTCGACGGCGATGCCGAGGTCAAGCCGTTCGTGTTGTTTAAGCGACAGGGTCTTGCCGTCGAACGCGCTGTTGAGCACCGGTTCCACCGCGCAAGCCGCCGCCATGGCCTTGGCCAGTCGAATCAGCGGCTCCCGTGCCTGGCCCCAGCGATGCAGGTCGGCGTCACCGAAAATGGTCACCGGCACCACTTCGGCGTGGGAACGGGCCATGTTCAGCGCCATGCTGCGTCGTACGCCGCGCAGCTTCTCACCGCCGACCCGTTCACGATCGTTCTGGGCAGCGCTTTCCACATCGCTGCGGATGATCAGTCCATCGTTGCCGGATCCTTTCAACTCGCTCAGTTCCACACCCAGTTGCCGGGCCAGTTGACGCACGGCCGGGGTGGCTCGAATCGCCAAATGCTCTCGGGTCGAAGGTGCCGCGCCGATAAAAAAAGAATCCTCCTGACTGCTGGCGCCGCCCTCGAGCCGCCCGACCACGGTGCCCGCGTCCGCTTCGCCTTCGTAACCGAGCAGCGGTTCTCCGACGTGAATAATGTCGCCTTCGCCGCCATACAGTTTTGCCACCACGCCGTCATAGGGCGCGGGAATGTCCACAAGGGCCTTGGCGGTTTCCACCGACACCAGCAGTTGATCGGTCTTGACGGTGTCGCCAACGTTGACATGCCAGCGGACGATCTCCGCCTCCTGCAAGCCTTCGCCCAGATCCGGCAGTTTGAAATATTTCATCGCGGCCTCCTTGGGGTCAGGCGACTTATTAGAAGTGGTGTAGCAAGACGTTGTCGCAAGCCAGAAGAATGTCGTCGACGTTGGGCATGTACAGCGATTCCAGCCGATACAACGGCGGCGGAATGTCCGGCGCGGTGACGCGCTGGATCGGTGCCTGCAATTCAAGCAACGCACGCTCATAAAGGCTTGCGGCGATTTCCGCGCCGACGCCACAGGAGCGCGGTGCTTCGTGGACGATCACGCAACGACCGGTCTTGCGCACCGAGGCTTCCAGGGTGTCGAGGTCCAGCGGTTTGATGCAGGCAACATCGATCACCTCCGCCGAGACACCCCGTTCGGCCAGCGCAGTGGCAGCTTGCAGGGTTTCCATGACGCTGGCGCCCCAACTGATGAGGGTGATGTCGCTGCCTTCGCGCAGGGTGAAACAGCTGTCCAGCGGCAAGCGTTTGCCATCGTCCACCAGGGTTTGCGGGTTCATCCGATAGAGCCGGGTCGGCTCCAGAAACACCACCGGGTCCGGGTTATCGATGGCCGCCAACAGCAAGCCATAGGCCCGGGCAGGGGACGATGGAATGACCACCCGCAGCCCCGGAATGTGTGCGAACAGCGCTTCGGTGCTTTCGCTGTGATGCTCCGGCGCGCGAATCCCCGCGCCCATCGGCGTGCGCATGACCATCGGGCAGGTGATCCGCCCCCGCGTGCGATTGCGCATGCGGCTGGCGTGGGACACCAGGTGCTCCATGGCGGCGTAGATGAAGCCCATGAACTGAATTTCCACCACCGGTTTCAAGCCTTGTGCCGCCATGCCGATCACCAGCCCGCCGAGCATGGTTTCGGCCAGCGGCGAGTCGATCACCCGCTTGAAACCGAAGCTGTCGCGCAGCCCTTGGGTGGCGCGAAACACGCCACCGTTGACCCCGACGTCCTCGCCCAGAACGATGACGTTGTCGTCTTCACTCATGGCCCGGTGCAGGGCGAGATTCACCGCTTCCAGCAGCGTGAACTTGCCGTTACTCATGGCCCGGACCTCCTGCCCGCCGCGCCGCCCGCTCAAGCAACCAGTCACGCTGCTCGGCCAAGGCATCCGGCCAGGTCGCGTAGACGTGATCCATCACCGATTCAGGGGCCTGAATACCCGCCGCTTCGAAGTTATCCACAGCGCGCTGCACCCGGTCCTGGCATTCACTGATCAACGCCTGCTCCCGGCCTTCGTCCCACACGCCTTGCCCGACCATGAAACGCTGCAGGCGTTTGACCGGTTCTTCGAGCCAGGCGTGCCTGACCTCCTCCGCCGACCGGTAACGCGTGGCGTCGTCCGCGGTGGTGTGATCGCCCAGGCGATAACTCAAGCATTCGAGCAACACCGGGCCTTTGCCGTGGCGCGCGCGTTCGAGGGCCGCTTGCACTCGGTCGTAAACGGCGAGCAGGTCATTGCCGTCGACCTGTTCACCGTGGAACCCGGCGCCGATGGCTTTCTGCGCCAGGGTCGGGGCGCCGCACTGAATCCGTCGCGGAACCGAGATCGCCCATTGGTTGTTGTTGACCACGAACACCACGGGCAACTGCCAGGCGCCAGCGACATTGAGGGCTTCGAGGAAATCGCCTTTGCTGGTCGCGCCGTCGCCGCATGTGGTGACCGCGACCCGATGCTCGCCACGGATCTTGAAAGCGCTGGCGACGCCGCAGGCATGCAAGGCTTGCGTGGCGATGGGCACGCAGATCGGAAAGTCCTCAGCCACCGCCGGTTCAGCAAAATCGCTGCCGCGCTCATCGCCGCCCCAGTACAACAGGATTTCTTCCATGCGCACCCCGCGCATCAATTGCACGGCGGTGTCGCGGTAATACGGCACCAGCACGTCTTCGGCGTGCATCGCGCTGCCGATCGCCACGCCGATGGCTTCCTGGCCCAAGGTGGGTGCATAGGTGCCGATGCGCCCGGTGCGTTGCAGGGCGACGGCTTTCTGATCGAAGAGGCGGGTCAGGACCATTTGCCGATAGAGGCGCGTCAGCAAATTGAAATCGTCGGCCCAGGCTGGAAGTTCACCGAGCAACTGGCCGTCAGGGGATAAAAACCGGGTGTAGGGCAGCTCAACCTTGTGAAGCATCACAGGGCTCCTGGCACGCGGGGTCGGCGTGCGGTTAACCGGCCCGACGCTTGTGGCGCCGGGCCTGTGGAGCAAGTTTGCCGGGTAGGCCCTCGCCCCTTTATCGATACAAGACTTTCTCCGCCAACTCGTCCGCCACCCGCGCCGGTGAGCGTTTTTCCGCCTGCGCATGGGCGAATACTTCGGTCAGCCGTGAGGCGATTTTCGACAGGTGCGCAGTAATGGTCGTGAGCTCCTCACCCCGGTGTTTGAGCGACACGTAGATCAGCCCGCCGGAATTGATCACGTAATCCGGGGCATACAAAATGCCCCGCCGCTCCAGTTGATCGGCGACCTCCAGGTGAGTCAGCTGATTGTTCGCGGAACCCGCCACTGCCGAGCAGCGCAATTGCGTCACGCTGTGACTGTTGAGCACGCCGCCCAGGCCGCAGGGCGCGAGAATGTCGCAAGGCGTACTGAGCAACGCATCGTTGGCGATTGGATGAGCGCCCAATTGCTCCATCGCCAGTTGCACCTTGCCGTGGTCGATGTCGCTGACCAGCAGTTCGGCGCCGGCGGCGTGCAGTTGTTCCGCCAGGGCATAACCGACGTTGCCCAGACCTTGGATGGCCACTCGCAAGCCTTCGAGGTTGTCGCTACCCAGGCGGGCCATCGCGGTGGCGCGAATGCCAGTGAAGACGCCCATGGCGGCGTGAGGCGCAGGGTCGCCCGCCGAGGTGGTGCTGGTGACGTGTTGGGTCTGTTGGGCGATGCAATCCATGTCCGCCACCGAGGTGCCGCTGTCGATGGCGGTGATATAGCGGCCGTCGAGCTGATTGATGCAGCGCCCGAACGCTTCGAACAACGCGGCGCGGTTTTCCACGTGGGCGGGGCGAACAATGACGGCTACCCCTCCACCCTGAGCCAGGCCGGCAAGCGCGGCCTTGTAACTCATGCCTTGGGCAAGGCGAATGGCATCCTCGACCGCTGACTCGTCGCTGGGGTAGGCAAGGTAACGACATCCACCCAGGGCAGGCCCCAGGCGGCTGTTATGAATGGCAATGACCGCCTTCAACCCGGTCACCGGGTCGACGCTCAGATGCAGCGATTCAAGGCGAGTGCTTTGCATGAGAGCGAACATCGTAAGGCTCCCGAATCACTTCTTGTAGTCGCCAGTATAGGCTTGCGCCCAAAAATTGCAGGAGCGCGCCGGAATAAGCAGCGTTGCGATGCAGCGCTTTCAGACATAACCTGAAGCCGCCCGTGTGCAGCACTGGACGAATGCTGGAGACGGGGCTAAAACGAGGCATTGCCCGGAGATTTAGATGACGCCCCGCCAATGTTTCTTTGCCTGCCTGCAACGATCACCGCCCGCGCTGTTCGAGGCGGCGCTGTGGATGGCGGCCGAGCACGACAAGGCGCTGAACCCGGAAAAAGTCCTGGCAGACTTCAACGACCTGCAACAGCGGGTCAGCTATGGCTTGCCGATGTTACCCGTGAGCGAACTGGCCCAACCGCTGCTTCGGCGGATGAATGACCTGGGGTTCGCCCAGGACGACTTCACGCCACTGCGCCCGCAAGTGGCGTTGCTTCATAAGGTGCTGGAACTGCGACGCGGCCAGCCGTTGTCCCTGGGACTGATTGCCCTGGAGTTGGCCAGACGCCTGGAGATTCCTTTGGTTGGGGTCAATTTCCCTGGGCATTTCCTGCTACGTGTACCGGGCGCCGATCACTTGCTGGACCCGTGTGGCGGGCGTCGGTTGTACCCCAACGATTGCCGTGAACTGCTGCAACGCCAGTACGGACCGAACATGCAACTCGGCGCCGACCACTTGCTGACCGCGGACCCGGTGCAAATGCTGCAGCGCCTGTCGCGCAACTTGCGCCAGTTGCACCTCTCCCACGATGACTACATCGGCGCATTGATCGACGCCGAGCGAGTGCTTGAGCTGGGCAACGCCAACGCCTCCGATTACCTGGCCCGGGCCAGCCTCTACCAACGGCTGGACTGCCCGAACGCCGAGCGCTTTGACCTGGAGCATGCGTTGCTGCTCAGTGATGACCCGATCCAGCGGATTCGCCTGACCGAACGACTGGGGCATCTACCGCCCAACGCAATCGTCCATTAAAAGCAAAAGATCTTGCTGTTTAAGGGGTGTCCGGCTGGTTGGCCGGGTGAGCTTTTATGAACGCTGGATGCGTCGCCGCCAGCGCCGCCACTCGGCGGATCCGTGGATACGCTTCAAGTGAAATATTGAAGCGTTCGGCTGCGTACAGTTGCGGGATCAGGTAGACGTCCGCCAGCCCCGGATGATCGCCAAGGCAAAACCCCGCCTCGCCAATCAATTGTTCCACCGCCGCCAGCCCCTGGCTGATCCAGAGGCCGATCCACTCCACCACCTGTGGCTCATCGTGTCCCAATTGCCGCAGCTTGTTGAGCACGCTGACGTTGTGCAGCGGATGCACGTCGCAACCGATCAACGCCGCCACACCGCGCTCATGAGCGCGGGCAGCGAGGTCTTTGGACAGCAGCGGCACCTGTGGATAACGCTCCTCCAGGTACTCGATGATGGCCGGTGACTGGATCAGCAATTCGCCCTCATCCGTGCGCAAGGCCGGTACGCGGCCTTGCGGATTGATGGCCAGGTACCGCGGCTGACGATGTTCACCGCCTGGCGGCGCGATCAGGTTGATCGGCAGCGCCTGATAGTCCAGGCCCTTGAGCGCCAACGCGATGCGCACCCGGTAAGACGAGGTCGAACGGTAATAGGTATAGAGTTCCATGACCCGATCCTCTTAGCGCGCCGCCACGACTTTGCCACGGCATTCGCCGAAGCCGATGGACGCAAAACCGTCACGGCTGCAACGGGCACGCAGGATGATTTCGTCGCCGTCTTCGAGGAATTTACGCACCTCGCCCGAGGCCAGCTCAATCGGCTTTTTCCCGCCTTCGGTGATTTCCAGCAGGCTGCCGAACTGACCGTTCTCTGGCCCCGACAGCGTGCCCGAACCGAACAGGTCACCGGACTGCAACTGACAGCCGTTGACGCTGTGGTGCGCGACCATTTGCGCCACGGTCCAGTACATGTGTTGGGTGTTACTCAGGGTCAGGCGATGGGCGGGCAATTTTTGCTCGCGCAGGCCTTCGGTCAGCAGCAGGACTTCCAGTTCGATATCGAATGCGCCCGTCGCTTGATCGCGCTTGTCGAACAGATACGGCAGCGGCTGCGGATCGCCTTCAGGACGCGCAGGCTGAGCACGGCGGAATGGCTCCAGCGCTTCGGCCGTCACCACCCAAGGCGAGATGCTGGTGATGAAACTCTTCGACAGGAACGGGCCCAGCGGCTGGTATTCCCAGGCCTGGATGTCGCGCGCCGACCAGTCGTTGAGCAGGCAGAAACCGGCGATATGATCGGCGGCATCACCGATGGCGATTGACTCGCCCATCTCGTTGCCCGGACCGATCCAGATGCCCAGCTCCAGTTCGTAATCCAGGCGCGCACACGGGCCAAAAGTTGGCTCGGTCTGCCCGGCTGGCAAGGTCTGGCCCTTCGGACGGCGAACATCGGTGCCGGACGGGCGAATGGTCGAGGCACGGCCGTGATAACCGATCGGCACGTACTTGTAGTTGGGCAGCAACGGGTTGTCGGGGCGGAACAGCTTGCCGACGTTTTGCGCGTGCTCGATGCCGACGTAGAAGTCGGTGTAGTCATTGATTTTCGCCGGCAGGTGCATCGCGCAATCCGCTGCCAGAGGCAGCAGTTTTGCGCCCTGGGCTTCGATCTTGCCGCGCAGCGTGCTGCCTTCGGCGAACAGTTCCAGCAGACGTTCGCGCAGCGCTACGCGAGCCTCGCGGCCCAGTTCGAAAAACCCATTGAGCTGACCGCCACGGGTGGCTTCGACGGCGGTACGAGCGGCGCCGTCGAACAGGCCCGCGTCCAGTGCCGCTTCCAGATCAAAGATATGCTCGCCAATGGCCACGCCGCTGCGCGGTGCCGAGCCGTTTACGCTGAACACACCCAGCGGCAGGTTTTGCAGCGGAAAATCCGTGTGGCCGTTGGCGGAAGCAACCCAGCTACGAGTGATGGAAGTCTGAGTCATGGGTTATCTCCGGGTCGGGTCGAAAGTGGCGGGCAGCGTGGCCCAGCAAGCATCGTAGTTGGGTTGCAGTTGCGGGCACTCAAGGGCGAACCGGCTCGGGCGCAGTACCTGGCTGGTCTCGAACATGAAGGCCATGGTGTTGTCGATTTTCGTCGGTGCGAGCTCAGCGTTGATCGCTTTGGTGCAGGTCTCACCATCCGGGCCGTGAGCGCTCATGCAGCTGTGCAACGACGCGCCGCCGGGCACGAAACCTTCGGCCTTGGCGTCGTACTCGCCCTTGATCAGGCCCATGAATTCGTTCATCAGGTTGCGGTGGAACCAGGGTGGACGGAAGGTTTTCTCGGCGACCATCCAGCGCGGCGGGAAGATCACGAAGTCCAGATTGGCCAGGCCGTGGACACTGGTCGGCGACGTCAGAACGGTGAAAATCGACGGGTCCGGATGATCGAAACTGACCGTGCCGATGGTGTTGAAACGGCGCAGGTCATATTTGTACGGCACGTTATTGCCGTGCCAGGCGACCACGTTCAGCGGTGAATGATCGAGCTCGCAGCCCCACAACTGGCCGAGGAATTTCTGCACCAGGGTGGTCGGTTGCTTGAGGTTTTCGTAATGCGCGACCGGCGTCAGGAAGTCCCGCGCATTGGCCAGACCGTTGCTGCCGATTGGCCCCAGGTCTGGCAGGCGCAGCGGCGCGCCGTGGTTTTCGGCGATGTAACCGCGTGCCTGCGGGTCGAGCAGTTCGACGCGGAATTTCAATCCGCGCGGCAGCACGGCGATTTCCAGCGGCTCCAGTTCCAGCACGCCCAGTTCGGTGGCGATGCGCAGGCGTCCAAGCTCAGGCACCAGCAGTAGTTCGCCATCGGCATTGAAAAACACGCGCTCCATGGAGCGGTTGGCGCGGTAGCTGTAGATGCTGATCCCGGCCGGTTTGTCCGCGCCCGAGTTGGCGGCCATGCTCACCAGCCCATCGATGAAATCGGTCGGCTCGCTCGGGATGTCCAACGGATTCCAGCGCAGGCGATTGGGGGTCACTTCACCCAGCGGGCCGCCGGCCAGTTGCCGATCCAGTTTGACGAACGCCGGGTGATTGGCCGACGGCTGAATGCGGTACATCCAAGTGCGCCGCGCTTCGCTGCGAGCCATGGTGAACGCGGTGCCGGAGAACAGCTCGGTGTAGAGGCCATAAGGGGCTTTTTGCGGGGAGTTCTGGCCGACGGGCAATGCGCCGGGCAACGCTTCACTGCTGAATTCGTTGCCGAAGCCTGACTGATAAGCCAGCGCTGGCGTCGTTGAATCGAGGTTCATGGAGCCTCCTGAACAGGGAGTAGGCATGGCCTGTTACTCCGATCAAGAGAGTCTAGGCACGCCAGGGTTATTTTTATCGTAATTCGATTACGCTTAACGTAATTTGATTGGTATTGACCGTCAAGCTATAAAGACGCCCATTCGTCCCGGGATCAGACCGCCTTCATGGAAACGCCGCGCAACAACGATAAACAGAAAGTCCGCTCGGCCGAGGTCGGCACCGACATCCTCAAGGCGCTGGCCGAGTTGTCACCTTCGACCTCGTTGTCGCGTCTGGCCGAACACGTGCAGATGCCGGCAAGCAAAGTTCATCGTTACTTGCAGGCCTTGATTGCCAGCGGTTTTGCCGAGCAGAACACGGCCACCAACCATTACGGACTCGGTCGTGAAGCACTGCGCGTAGGCCTTGCCGCACTCAACAGTATGGACGTGCTGAAAGTCGGCGCCCTGCCCCTGGCCGAGTTGCGCGATGAACTGAATGAAACCTGTTTTTTGGCGGTGTGGGGCAATCAGGGTGCGACCGTGGTGCACATCGAACCGGCCGTACGCGCGGTGACGGTGGTGACGCAACTGGGCTCGGTGCTGCCGTTGCTCAGCTCGTCCACTGGCCTGGTGTTTGGCGCGTATCTACCGAAGCGCGAAACCGTGGACCTGCGCGATCAGGAACTGCAAAACGCCACTGACCACATCTTGGCGGACGATCAGGCCTATGCGGCCTTGTGCGAACAGATCCGCGAGCGCGGCCTGCATCATGTGCATGGTTTGCTCATGCCGGGGGTGGACGCCTTGTCTGCACCGGTGTTCAACGCGGTAGGGAATGTCGCGGCGGTCATGACCATTGTCGGCCCGACCTCGTTATTTCACGCCGACGAAAACGGCCCGGCGGCGCAGCGATTGCTGGCGGCGACGCGGGCCGTGAGTTGGCGGATGGGTCATGAGCCCGTCCGTGCAGCGAATCCGATCAACGATTGATCAGCAGGGTTAACGGACGATGGTTTTGCTGCCCCGTGCCTGGGTGTCAGCCAATACATCCTGAACAATTTGCAGCAGTACCTTGTGCGGAACCTCTTGCCCAATGGCTGCCGAAACCAGACCTGCAACTGTCTTTGCATCACCCGCGAGGTCGATCAGCGTTTTTTGCGCGGCGGTAATTGCGCCCTTGCCCAGCTCCTTGTATTTGCCATAGCCCAACGAGGCCAGATCAATCAATGCGTCCTTGAAATGGGTGATGGCTTTGTTTTTGTCCCCATCGTGATAGGCCTGCGCACCTTCAAGAATGTTTTTGGTGATTTGTATCCCGGCGACCGCGAGCCCTAGAGGAGGAATAACCAGGCTGATGACCTGTGCGGCAGTGATGACAGCGTTGTACGTCAAGCCCGCAATGATCTCGGCCAGACTGGTCGTCTGCGCGTCCACATCCCTGATGACGCGCCAGACCATGGCGTCGTAAGACCTGACAAAGTCTCGGACCCGACTGTTGTGCTCCAATGCAGGCGGAGGCAGGCTACGCGTCGAGGCCTCAAGTCCATCAAAGTAATTACTGACCGCGAGGCGATCGGTGAAGTGAACACGCGTGGAGTAGTACTCCCTCAATCCTTTGATACGAACCGACGCATCAAAATGACTGAACGGGCGAAACCATAAACCGTCTGGAGCTTGCGGCGTATACAACCAATCCTCGTTTTTGCCCGCGGCCACGAGCCGGAATACATAGACCCCCTCCACCGGGCGAAGCCGACCAAGAGAGCTGGTAAACACTGTTTTCCATCGCGGGGTAATCGCCCAGCGGATCACGAGTCTGCGCACGCTCCAGTGAACTGATCAAATTTAAAAGACCATTGAGTTGCGCGTAGGTCATTCGCTGTTGAAAGTATTCTGACAGCGCAGCCCGATTCATTTCCGCCAGCTGACGCTGTTGATGGACACCGCGCCTGAACGCATAACTCAACTCGGAAGCGTCCAGATAAACCGAGCGCAGCATATCGATATATTGCTCACCTGGACGTAATACCTTGGACCACGATGACAACTCGTATATGTCCAGTTTCTTGAATTCAGGTTGTCCCGCCGCCAGGCTGAATCTTGGGTAGTACGAAGGTTTCGCATCGCCTTCATTCTTGGCGTCGAAAACACGCTCATTGACAATTACGGAAGTGAGTGACAATTGTTCCGAAGGACTTAACTCGATAATGATTAAATCCGGATCAACTGAGACATGTTCCCCTCGAGATTTCAGCACCTGCTCGACTTGGTACTTAATCAAGTCATACGCAAACTGATGATACGAGATCAACGTATGATCCCGCGCCTCAACGGTATACAACGCCTTGAGTTCGGTATTGAGTCGAGCAAACTGCTCGCGCCAGAAGACAGGCGCATTCCGATAATTTGCCGAAGCCAATTCATTGGCTTCAATTTTGTCTCGACGAATTCTTTCAGACACCACACCAAACAAAGGCTGCCCCGCCTTTGGCTCGATAAATTCACGCAGTTTTACATCGTCGTTTTTCCAGAAGCGTTTATTCACCGCGAGTTCACGAAAAAACAAGTGAGCCGAATCCCGATAACGGCTATCAACTTGATCATCAATGAAATCCGAAGACTTGCTGGCCCAGTCACCGACTGAGTTACCCATCTCGACGACACTGTTAAAACTGTGCCAGACCTTCTCATCCGGCGCACCAGGTGCATACAGGATGTTGCGCCCCTGCGGATTCCCTCTATCGCTGATGACAAACAGATCTTTCATTGCCGCTCCCGTGCCCGGCAACACCACACCACGGACAAACAAGGCCGGATCACCCGCCAGGTATCGCAGCACCAAGCGGTCGTCCAGACGTTCGTGAGCTCGCTCGACACTCGCGCAAAAAAGAGTGAATTCTATCTGCCTGGCCAAATGCTCTTGCATCGCTTCATTGATCGCCCCGGTTGCATCGGTCGTCATCATCGCGGCGAAGTCAGAACGAATGTCGACCGACGAAAGCCATTGTTGAAGACCCGTGCTGGTAAGTCCCGGGAAAACCGGACCTGCAAAACTCAATTCCTGGAGCGTCGAAATTTGCAAACCAAAGATCGCAAACTCGGTCAGCGATCTTTTATCTTCCTGAATGATCTCCTTGCCAGCAACGCGGAGCGTATGTCGGGACGTCACGATAATCTGGTCGGGCTCACACTCGACACCTGCGACTCTGCGTGCCCATGAACGGGCACGGTTCAGTGCATAAGCCTTTAGAGAAGCGCGTGGGCCCAACGCTTCATTCAGACTCTTTTCACTTTCAACCAACGCTGCTTCAAGCCCCAGAAAATGCTGAACGTTTTGCGCGGAAAAACTCTGACGCCAGTAATCCAGTCGCCTATCTCGCTTACTAGGCACGCTGTTATTAAAACTCACGAAATCATCCTTGTTGATAACATCAATGGCACTATGCCAATTGCTCTACCAACAAACACTAATGCTCATTTTCCAAGATAAAAACATCAAACTTTTTTCCGCATATTAAACAGGCCTCACCGCACAACCCAACTACACCCAACACACGTTTAATCGCAATAAAAAAACAAAAGCGCCGTAACAAACCAACACCCGACTTTAATCCAGCAAACCCAGTCGCTTGGCCTTTGCAACGGCCTGAGTTCTGCGCTCGACACCTAACTTTCCATGGATACGCCGAGAATGAGTTTTGACTGTATGTAACGAAATAAACAGTTGCTCTGCAATCTGCTGATTGGAATTACCCATCGCAATCAACTTGAGCACTTCAACTTCACGCTGACTGAGCGGGTTTACTTCACTAGCGAGTACTGTGTTTTCAAGACAGATGCCGGAAACGCCCAACGTTGATAGAAGATCGGGCTGACGCAGTTGCAACTCGCAGAACGCCTGTCGGAGGCCGCAACGATCAACCAGGGTCAAGCCCCTTTGCAAAGACTCTCTGGCCATAACGCAATCACCGCTCAGCCATGCAACTTCAGCCCCGGCGAACAGCAATTCGACTTCCAGCGCCAACATGGCCGACCGTTGCGACTGTTCGAGCAGCGGGGCGAGTTGACTCATCGGGTCCTTGGACTGGTGAAGATAAACCTGCGCCAATACCAGCAAGTATTCATTCCGTGCAATCAACATTAATGTTGCCGGCGGAGCCTGTCGCGCCAACGGACTACGGTAGTGGCGCAGCACCCGGCTAAGCGCTTCATGGGCCAGTTCGGGGCGCCCCTGCTGTAGCCAGAGTTGACTGCTGACCTGCAACAACGCACCGCGATAAACGGTGTCGGGAATCTGCCGTTGCTGCATCAAGCGTTCGGCATCGCGCAGATGAACAAACGCTTGAGCATAGTCACGCTTATTGGCTGCTAACTGCGCCAATCCAAGGAAGCCATAAAGCACCCGTTTGTCATGGTTGCGCAGGCAGATCTGTAGCCCTGCTTCGAAATACTCGGCAGCCACGGCATCCAGGCCCTGAGTCAAACTCAACCGGCCACGATGCAAGGCAATCCGCCCCAGCAAAGGCTCAGCTTTTCGATGCTGCCGGGTGAGCAGGCCATGGATGTTGGCGAGCAAACTTTCGGCACGTTGTGGGGCTCCGCGTTGCTCCAGCAATTGCGCGTGATCGAGTTCCAGCAGCCCTTCGAACACCAGCGAGCCTTGTGCTCGCGCCAGGCACAACGCATCGCGGTTGATGGCCTGCGCGACATCAAGCTCACCCCGCAGCAAGGCCTGTTGCGTCAAACCCGACAGGCACATCAAGCGCACGGGCCATAGGTCAGGACCGAGCACGCTCAGTGCATCGACAAAGTGCGCTCGCGCGCCCTCCATGTGCCCCTGCAAATGCAGTAGCCAGCCTTGCTGGGCCTGCCAGCGCGCAATCAATTGCCGCTGAAGGAATGCCGACGGCTGAGGAGTGAATCGAGACAGATGCTCGATGCAATCAGCGGCTTGCCCGAATCGACCGGCAAACAACAAGGCAGCGGTGATCAGCCCGACCAGTTGCGATGACCCGAGCATCAGCTCTTCGCCCTGTTGTTCATGTAAATGCAACAGCAGCACGACCGTCTGTTCCTCGAACAAGTGCTCGAAATTGAAATGCTGCAACAGACTGACCGCGACCTCGAACTCTTCAGCCAGCAAGGCATGTTCGAAGGCCGCTTTCCAATCGAGTTCGGCCGCAAACCACTGGCAGGCACGACGATGCCATGAGCGCCCTGCCGGCCATTGTTCAGCGCGCATCAATTGCGTGAGCGGTGGGAATATCTGCAACCAGTCATCCGTTTCCCTCCAGGGCTCGATAAAACACCCCAACTCTTGCAACGTTTTCAAAAACTGCGCACCTTCACCCGCCCCAAACAGGTGATCGCACAGGCGTGCATTGAATCGCGGAAAATGCGCGAGCACCCGCCAGACTTCCGCCAGTTCCGGGGTCAGGCTGGTGAACAGTTCGTGTTCGAGGTAATCGAGTAACGTGTCCGGTCTACTGTGCTGCGGATCGCTGCGCGACCAATCGCATTTTTGCAGCAGCGCAACACGGACACCGGCGCACCAGCCGCCACTGCGCTGGATGATTTTGCTGGCAGCGGTGCTGGCATCGACCGGTGACAGGTGACGCAACAGCGAGGCGATTTCCGTTTGATTGAACGCCAGCGTGGCGCGCTCGCATTCGTACAACTCGTCATCAAGCAGCAATCGTGGCCAGTTGCATTGCGGGCGCCGTCGGCCACCCAGCCACCAGGTCAGCATCGGGCTGCTGGCGGCCAGCATGCGGTCCAACAGGTGATCGAGTTCCGGATTCGGAACGCGGCAATAGTCATCGACAAACAGCCAGGTCGGCGCCTGCAATCGAGCCAGCGCACCGAGCACGTCCGACTCCTGCGCAGACGCCAGCCCCAATGTCTGCGCCAGACGCTGGCAAAAATCCGCGGGACTCAATGCCACGCCTGACAGCGGCAGCCAACACACCCGACAATGTGGTGGTGCCTGTAGCAGGCAGTCGGTGAGCAGCGCCGTCTTGCCGCTGCCGGCGGGCGCGCACAGTAATTTCACCCGCGCCGCCGAAGCCAGCAAAGGCTGGGTCAATCGATCACGCGACAGGTGATGCGAAGACAGACGGGGCAGAAATCCAGGACGGTCCAGACACGGGGTCATGGCGGTCATTGCGGCGTGCCTATTTATAATTGTCCGACAACCCTAGCCCTCTGAAGCCCACTTGTTGAGAAGTATTCAGGGCGCGGATTGGCAGCCATAAAAAAGGCGACCCATGGGTCACCTTTTGCATTGCCAGTGAATCAAGTCCTTTACCGGACGCCCTCCGCCCGCAGTGCCGATGGCGTGTAATCGGCAGACTTGGCCTCAAAGCCGAACTCGAAACTGTGTTTCTCTTCGTTCTTCATCCCCAGCGCAATGTAGCGACCGGCGATGATGTCGTAGAGCGCTTCAAGCGTGTAGGCCTGAGTTTGGTGATCGTAGTAATACTGGGCGTGACCTTCGGCCACTCGCCACAGTTGGCCACGACCGTCGTAATGGTCAGCCAGCGCGACTTGCCAGCTGTCTTCGTCGAGGTACATGTGGCGCTTGGCGTAGATGTGGCGCTCGCTCGGCTTCACTGTGCCGATCACCTCCCAGACGCGGTGCAGTTCGTAGCGGGTCAGGTCCTGGTTGATGTGGCCGGCCTTGACGATGTCGTCGTACTTGAGGCTCGGCGAATCGAGTTTGTAACTGTTGTACGGGATGTACATTTCCTTCTTGCCGACCAGTTTCCAGTCGTAGCGATCCGGTGCTCCGGAGAACATGTCGAAGTTATCGGAGGTGCGCAGACCATCAGCGGCGGTGCCCGGCCCGTCGTAGGCCACTTGCGGCGCGCGACGCACACGACGTTGTCCGGCATTGTAGATCCAGGCCAGGCGTGGCTCTTTCACCTGATCGAGGGTTTCGTGCACCAGCAGCACGTTACCGGCCAGACGCGCCGGCGCGGTCACCGACTGCTTGAAGAAGGTCAGCACGTTGGCGGCCTTCTCCGGGTCCAGGTCTTTCATCAGTTGCGGTACGGCGATCTCTTCTTCGAAGCGGATCGGCGTGTAGCTGCCGTTGGTCTGCGGCGTCACCTGAGTGATGATGCGGCGCAGGTTGCCGCCGTGATAACGGGTGATGTGGTTCCACAACACTTCCACGCCATTCTTCGGGATTGGAAACGCGTAGTAGCGGTTACCGGTGAAGTTGGCCAGGCCGTTACCGTCGTTGATGCTGTTCACGTTCAGCGCACTGCGTTTGGCCGATTCGTAAATTTCCGGCGGTACGGCCACGGTGCGGTGAGTCGGGTAGACCGGGATCTTGTAGGTTTCCGGGTAGCGCTTGAACATCGCAACCTGGCCTTCCGAGAGTTCGTCCTTGTACTTGTCGACGTTGGCGGGAGTGATCACGAACAGCGGTTTTTCGCTGGCGAAAGGGTCAGCCAGGAAGCCTTTGCTGTCGACCGCGCCCGCGTTTTTCGGGATACCACCGGTCCACGCCGGGATCGAGCCGTCAGCGTTACCGGCCTTCTCGGCGCCCAGCGGGGTGAGCGTGGTGCCGAGTTTGTTCGCTTCTTCCGGCGATACCGCCGCCATCACGTTGGCAGCCAGCAGGCTCAAGGCCAGGGCGCCGCATTGCAGAATCATCTTGCGCATTGAATTCATCCTTCTCAGCCAAATCAGAAGTTCACGCCGAAGCTCAGTGCCAGGAAGTCACGGTCTTCCAGGGTGTTGTAGTTACCGCCAAAGAAATCGGTGTAACTCAGGCTCGCGGTATAGGTGTTGCGGTAGTCGGCATCGACGCCGACGCTGACCGCCTTGGCGCCTTCGTTGAACAGTCCGTTGGGGCCATAGCCCGCGACGTCATGGGACCAGGACAGGTTGGGTTTGAGGTTGACGCCGGCAAAGACGTCGGCATAGTCGAGAATCGCCCGGGCGCGGTAACCCCAGGAGGTCGAGGTGACGAAACCGTCGGTATCGCCGCCAAAACCGTATTGGCCGTAGACCGAGTCGCGGCCGTAACGCAGACGGCTACACGGTTCCAGACCACCGACGTGAACCACCGCCGCTTCGCCCACCAGCGTCAAGCGCTGAGCGCCCAACACCTGATCGAAGAACTGTGTGAGGGTGCTCTGGACCTGGGTGATTTCCTTGCGGCGATAGCCTTTGTTGTCAGCGCCAGGCGTGGTGGCAATCGGTGACGCGGCGCCGCCGGCAATCGGGTTGACCATGGCCAGGGTCAGGTCGTTGGTGTTGACCTGCACCGGAGCATTCGGGCGATAACTGATCTCGCCGCTCCACGCGGTGCCGGTCGGCAAGGTGGTGGAGAAACTCGCGCCGTAGAGACGAATGTCTTCCGGGTATTCGAGGTAGTACTGACCGCGGCCGAGCATCACGCTTTGCGCCAGCCCCGAACCGCTGCCCGGCGCCAGACGGTTGGCCACACTCACCATGCCCGGCAGGCTGGCCAGCGTCGACAGGCTGGCAGTGGTGGTGCCGACCGTCGGTGTGCGGCTGTGGTAGTTCATGAAGTACAGGCCGTACTCGGTGTCATCACCGAGCCAGCGCAACGCCGTGCCCCACTGCCCGGAATCCCGCGCATCGCGGTCGCCGCCACGGGGAACGACCACGCCTTCGCGGGTTACCTGGATCGGTTGACCGAAGGCCGATGCCAAAGGCGCCAACGGGGCAATCGCCGGACTGCCGACCGTGTAGTTGTTGTTGCAACCGTCCGCCACCACGTCGTTGCCGAAGAAGGTGCCGCAGTTGTCGACGACGGTCTGGTCCCATTCCAGTTGATAGAAACCTTCCACCGAGAGCTGATCGGTCAGGCCTTGGGAGGCGAACAGCATGTTGACCGGAATCAGCCCTTCCTTGATCTCGGCACCTGGCCGACGGAACGCGGAGACGTCGATCGGGTTGATGCTGTTGATCGAGTTGCCGATGAAGGTACTTTCACCCCAACTGACCACCTGCTTGCCCGCGCGCACGGTGCCCGGCAAATCGGCGATGGAATAGTTGTGATAAACGAAGGCATCGAGAAGCTCCGCCCCGGAAGACTTGGCGCCTTCCTTGCGGCCACTGTCACTGATCGGCTTGAACTCGCGGTCTTCGTCCTTGAGCTCGAAGTCGTACCAGTACTTGCCGCGGACGAACACGCCGGTATCGCCATATTTCAGTTCGAGGTCATGCAGGCCCTTGAAGATCTTGGAGAAGGTTTCGCCCTTCTTGAAGTTCAGCCGGCCGTCGTCACCGGTCGAAGACTGACCGGTCCCGCCGTTGACAGTGCCCACCAACGACTTATCAGCATCGCGCATGCCCCAACTCGCGCCGACGGACAGCGAGGAGTCAAACGACCCCTCGATTTCGCCAATGTTGAATGAAACAGCCTGCGCCTGGGCACAGCAACCCAAGGCAACCGCAGCGGCCAGCGCTTGCGGCGTGAAGATGGCGCGCATTGTTGTTTTTGTCATGCGTCTTCCCCGGTGAGTGACAGAAGGCCCCACCCTACTGCCGCACGTTGGGAGCGATAAGCGCACCAAGGAGGTATTCGCGGTGTACCTCTTAAGTATGAATGCCCAGATGGGACGCGGGTTTGCGCCGGGTATGGATGGGCTGGATGGAGGGTTATCAGCCAGATGCATGAACGGATCGGACGCTGATCTGTAGTCACTACCAAAGGCTGCTACAAAGAAGGGGGGAAAGTTTGGACTGTTGCTCAGGCTGCAACACTGCATGTCGCGAATCGCTATTTTTCCTTAGGGCTCAACGGCTTATTCTTGCCGGGCTTTGAAGGTGAACCGCCAGAAAGCACGCAGCGATGACGTGTGATCAATCCACATCATCGCTGACAGAATCCAGATGAATCGATGCTTATCGATTGATCGCCCTGAGTACACTGACGTTGATTTGTAGCTCCTTGATTCAACGTCTTGCTTTGGCCGCTGCGTTTGCAGCGGCCTTTTTTATGGGCGATGGTTTTGTGGCGAGGGGAACAATCCGGGGCATGGCAGGGCTCTGAAAATCCCTGCGCAACACATCAACGTCAAATCGAATACTTCTGCAAATTCGCCATCATTTCCTTCAGCGCCTCGATGTTGTCCTTCGGATGCGCTGCGCCTTCGAAATCACAAATCTGCTGCCAATGCGCCGCCACATCCTCCGGCGAGAACCCCTCCCGCGGATCAAACCCGGCGCCCAGGCTACGCTCCCAACGCACTTTGCCCATCCAGCCGCCGCCGACTTCAAACAGCCCGGAAGTCTCCTGGCAGGTTTCGCTGGCCAAGTACACCACCAACGGGCTCACCAGTTCTGGCTTGAGTTGCTCGAACACTTGCGGCGGAATCAGGCCTTCGGTCATGCGGGTGCCGCCGGTTGGGGCGATGGCATTGACCAGGATGTTGTTCTTGCGGCCTTCGATGGCGAGTGTGCGGGTCAGGCCGTAGAGGCCGAGTTTGGCCATGCCGTAGTTGGATTGGCCGAAGTTGCCATAGATGCCCGAGGTCGAGGCGGTAAAGATCACGCGGCCATAGTTTTGCTCGCGCATGTGCGGCCAGGCGGCGCGGGTGACTTTGTAGGCACCTTCGACGTGGACGCGGTAAACCAGGTCCCAATCGGCGTCATCCATTTTGTGGAAGGTCTTGTCGCGCAGGATCCCGGCGTTGTTGACCACCACATCGATGCGGCCGAAGGCATCGAGGGCGTGCTGGACGATCTTGTCGCCGTCGGTGACGGAGTCGTGGTTGGCCTCGGCGATACCGCCGGCCTCGCGAATTTCTGCCACGACGCGGTCTGCCGCCGAAGCGTTGGCGCCTTCACCTTGCGCCGAGCCGCCCAGATCGTTGACCAGCACTCTGGCGCCCTGTTTGGCGAACAGCAGCGCGTGCGCACGGCCCAGGCCGCCGCCTGCACCGGTGACGATCACGACTTTATCTTCGAAGCGCACAGACTCATTCATGGGGAAACTCCAGCAGGCCAAGGACAATAAGCCCGAGTGTCAGGCACGGCGCTGCGGCTCACAATGAACAAGGGTGGGGCTGAATGGTGCTCGATAAGGCTGGGGGATAATCAGGAACAGGCCACTTTGAGCGGTGGTGAAACCAGCCGATCACGAAACTCGAGGTAATGTTTGAGTACCAGGGCCGGGGCCTCCG
The DNA here is from genome assembly GCF_900103875.1 of Pseudomonas arsenicoxydans. Lineage (NCBI taxonomy): Bacteria > Pseudomonadati > Pseudomonadota > Gammaproteobacteria > Pseudomonadales > Pseudomonadaceae > Pseudomonas > Pseudomonas arsenicoxydans. The sequence continues at coordinate 6,494,049 of NZ_LT629705.1, forward strand.
ATTGCGGGTAATGACCGATGTCGGGCAACAGGACCGTGTCCGGGTCCGGGATCAGTTCCCGATAGCGCTTGACCATGTGCGCACCGGAAATGGGATCGACCTCACCGTCAATCACTCGCAACGGCACTTCACCACGCTGCATGGCGCCGACCCAGCGCTCGCGCTGGACACGCCGCTCGGGAATGTAGGCGATGAGTTTGTGCATGATTCGTGGGCCGTGATTGCTGTCGATCAAGCTCCAGAAATCATCCATCTCACTTTCGCTGGGGTGTGTTTTCGAGCCGAATATCTGCCGGAAACTCTTTACCAGCCCGTCGCGGGTAAAGGCTCGCCCGATCATCCAGCCCAAGGGGCTGAGCAAGAGTTTTTGCATCAGCACCGGACGATGGGTTTCAGGAAACAGGCCACCGTTGAGGAACACACAACTGGCGATATCCACGCGGGTCTCGTAATGCCGCGCCAACAACTCCTGGGCCACGCTGTCGCCATAATCATGGGCCAACAGGTGCACCGGCCGTTCGACATTCAAGTGTGCGAGCAAGGCCTGCTGCAGATCGGCCTGCTCCAGCAAGCTGTATTCATGGTTGGCCGGTTTGGCGGAATCGCCAAAGCCAAGCATGTCGCAGGCAATCACTCGATAGCGCTGCGCCAGCGGCTGCCACAGGTAATGCCAGTCCCAACTGGCTGTCGGGAAGCCATGAATGAGCAACAGCGGCTCACCCTGCCCCGCTGTCCAGTAACGAATGGTCTGGCCACGAAATACAAACGTCTGGCCGCGTTTACGCCAGACACACAGGGGGATCTCGGCGAGTTGCATTAGAGTTTATAACCCGGGTCTTGTTGATCGAGTTTGCGCAGCAGCGCAGGCCAGGCCAGCGCGCCACCCATTCCTTGAGCACTTTTAGTAACGCCGGCGATCATCGCCTTGGCGCCCGCCAGAATCTGCGGTTCGATGGCAATCAGTTCAGCGCCACCACCCTGCGCCATGACCTGGATATCGCAGGCGCGCTGGAAGGTGAACATCATCAGGAACGTATCGGCGATGGTGCCGCCACAGGTCAGCAGACCGTGGTTATGCAACATCAGGAAGTTGTTTTGGCCAAGGTCGGCTTGCAGGCGCGCCTTCTCTTCGTGGTTCAGCGCAACGCCTTCGTACGCGTGGTACGCCAGGCTGGACAGCACAAACAACGACTGCTGACTGATCGGCAGAATGCCCTGTTTTTGCGCCGATACCGCGACGCCCGACGCCGTGTGGGTGTGCAGTACACAGACCACATCGTGACGCACTTCATGCACGGCGCTGTGAATGGTGTAACCGGCCGGGTTGATTTCGTAAGGGCTGTCCATCAGCTTGTTGCCGGCCTGATCGACCTTGACCAGGCTTGAGGCGGTGATCTCGTGAAACATCAACCCGAACGGGTTGATCAGGAAATCTTCGGTGCCCGGCACCTTGGCCGAGATGTGCGTAAAGATCAGATCATCCCAGCCATGCGCGGCAACCAGACGGTAGCAGGCAGCCAGGTCGACGCGGGTCTGCCACTCGGCGGCACTGACCTGGTTTTTGACATTGTGGGGTGATTGGACGGGGGCAACATTCACGGCAAGGACCTCCTGTTCTTATTGTTTTACTGTCGTCTCAGCAGTCTAGTCAGCCCCGGGATTTCGTGTAGTTGCATTGGCAGCCAGCTTGATGGCCCAACGAGTCAGTTCAGGCCAAGACCTGGATCCATGTCAAAGGATTGCCGCCAGTAATGGTGCGCAAAACAAATTCAGCAGGCCCGTCAGCACCATGACAAGTCCCGCCACCGAACCTTCTTCACCGCCGACTTCATGGGCCCGGCTGACACCGGCACCGTGCGCGCCAACGCCAAACAGCGCGCCCCGTGCCAAGGCGCTGCGCAGCGGCAGCCACTTGAGCAGTATGCCGCCGAGCATCGCCCCGAATACGCCGGTGAACATCACGAACACCGCCGTCAGTTCCGGAACACCGCCGAGCTCATGAGCCAGGGGCATGGCAAACGGCGTGGTGATTGAGCGTGGCACCAGTGACAGGGTCACGGAACTGTCCAGCGCCAGCGCCTTGGCCAGACCGAATGAAGTGCCGATGGACGCCGCACTGCCCGCCAGCATGCCAAGCAGCAACGCCGACCAATGCCGCATCAGCATTTGCCGCTGTTGCCAGATCGGCACGGCAAACGCGACAGTCACCGGGCCCAGCACCCACATCAGCCAATGGGTGTCGCTCGAATATTCGGAATAGGCGGTATGCAGCGGTACCGCGAGCGCCATCAGCAGCGCCGGAACCAGAATCAGCGGCGATAACAGATAACGCCCGGTGCGTCGATAGATCCAGCGACTGAACACATAAGCCAGCAGCGTGAAGGCCAGCCAGAACATCGGCATCAGCTCAAGCTTCATGGGGCCTCCTCAAACGCACTACCGCTTCCACGGTAAACGCCGTCACGAGCATCACCATCAGCGTACTCATGCCGATCACCAGCAGAATCCGCCAGCCGTCATTGCGCATCAGGCCGCCATAATCGAGAAGGCTCATCAGCGCTGGAATAAAGAACAACAGCATCTCGGCCATCAACAAACCTGCACCCATTTGCAACATCGCCGGTTTGACCCCGCCTATGGCGAAGGCCAGCAGCAACAATGCCATGCCAATGACGCCGCCCGGGATCGGCCAGGAAAACCATGCGCTGATTGCGCAGCCGAGCAGATAAATGCCAAGCAGCACGGCCAATTCAGTCACCAGTCGAGCCAGTTTTTTCAGGGTTGATGCATGCATGATGTCGGTCCTCTCAAGGGCTCATTTTACGGAGCATACCCCCATCACCAAAACGAATTGTTAGACTCGATACCATTCCAATCTGGAATCAGGAATCAGGCCCATGGAATTCAAACAGCTACGCAGCTTCGTCGAAGTGATGCATCAAGGGGGGTTCACTCAAGCCGCCAAAACCCTGCACCTCAGCCAATCCGCGGTGAGCAAGCAAGTCGCGCAACTGGAACAGAGCCTGGGCACCCCGCTGCTCGAGCGCCTGGGATCGCAGTTGCGCCTGACCGCCGCTGGCAGCGTGGTCCTGCAACGGGCTGAAGGCATGCTTCGGCTGCGCAACGAGTTGCTCAGCGAACTGGATGACTTAAGCCAACTGGCACGTGGGGAACTGCGTCTGGGGCTGCCGCTACTGGGCAGCGATGCGCTGTTTGCCGAGTTGTTTGCCGAGTACCGGCGTCGCTATCCGAACATCAGCATTCAGTTGCTTGAGGGCGGCAGCCTGAACATCGAACAGGCGGTACTGAGCGGTGAGCTGGAGCTCGGCGGCAGTCTTTTGCCCAAGGATCCGCAGTTTGCCTTTCAACCCTTCTGCGATGAACCGCTGGACGCATTGCTACCGGCCGATCATCCGCTAGCGACAAAGACCGTGATCGGATTGGAGGAATTGGCCGACACCCCGTTTCTGCTGTATCAGCGCAGCTTCGTGCTCAACGACCGATTGCTCCAGGCCTGCCATCAACTGGGATTTACCCCCAAGGAAGGCGGGCGCAGCGGTCAGGCGGATTTTTTGGCGGCATTGGTGGCCGCAGGTCAAGGCGTGGTGTTGTTGCCCAGCGTGGTGGCGCGCGGGCTGGTGCGGCCAGGCGTGGTGCGCCTGACCTTGAAGGCCCCGAGCTATTTGCGCTGGGACATCGCCTTTATCTGGCGTGAGGGTGCGTACTTGTCCAAAGCCGCGCAAGCCTGGCTCGCCCTGTTGCGCGAGCGGCCAGTCAGCTCCGCAGCGCGCTGACGAACTCAGCCAGCCAAGGTTCGGCGTCGGTTTCCGGGGTGACGCTTTCACTGGCGTCCAGACGCAGCATGGGCAGCACTTCGCGCACGCCAAGTTCACTGAACAATTCACGCATCTGCTCGCCGCCACCGCAGAAGGTATCGCCATAACTCGCATCGCCCAGGCCGATGACTGCGCCGGGCAAACCGCGCCAGGCGGCAGGCAACTGGTCACGGATCGTTGAATACAAGGGTTGCAGGTTGTCCGGCAACTCGCCCATGCCGGTGGTTGAGGTCACCGCCAAAAACGCTTGCGGGCCGAAAGCCTGGACTTCGGCGATCGTCGCGCGCGGGTTGTGCCAGGTCTCAAAACCCGCGGCATTCAAAATAGCCGCGGCGTGGCGGGCAACTTCTTCAGCCGTGCCGTACACCGAGCCGGAAATGATGGCAACTTTCATCAATCGATCCTGAAGCAGAGTAAAAACACAGATATTAACAGCACAGGCTCGTTTGATCTTTTAGAATGCAAATCCATATCAATACGGAAAGGATTCTCCGATGATCAACGCTCAACTGCTGCAAATGGTGATCAACGCTTCCAATGACGGCATCGTGATTGCCGAAAAAGAGGGCGACCAGGACACCATCCTGATTTACGTGAATCCTGCATTCGAACGCCTCACGGGTTACACGAGCGAAGAAATCCTCTACCAGGATTGCCGCTTTCTGCAGTCAGGTGACCGGGATCAAGACGCCTTGGCGACGATTCGCGAGGCAGTGAGCAGCGGCGGATCCTGCCGGGAGATTCTGAGGAACTACCGCAAGGACGGCACGCCGTTCTGGAACGAACTGTCCCTTTCTACAATGAAAAATCCGAGCGACGGACAGACTTACTTTGTCGGCGTACAGAAAGATGTCACCGTTCAGGTCAAGGCACAGCAGCGAGTTACGCAATTGGAAGCGCAAGTGGCGCAGTTGCAGGCCGAACTAGCCGCGTTAAAAAGCGACGAACGGTAAAAACAAAACGGCGAATTAAGTGTCATTAACTACAATCACCGATGAATTTGTATCTTTTTCTTTCGAGCAAGCCATGCATCGCGACGCACTCCTGACCCAGGATGAGCTGGATTTTATCCAGACCATGCAACACAACCCGCAGCTCAATGTGCGGGATGCGACGTCGAGCCTGCTCGTTAACGGTGGTTCGCAAATCCGTGATTTGCTCACGCGCCTCGCGGCACATGAGCAGGTCACCATCCAGGCCAACTTCGAAAACCAGCAAATGACCTTTCCGCTGCACCTGGTGGAAGACGAGTTTCATGCGCTGCATTTACGCCTGGGGGTGCCGAGTATTTACGAAGACGGGCCGATGATCCGTCCGTGGCGCCTGACGCTCGAAGAGCCGGTTGCGCTTGAGAATGCCAAGGGCCAACCCGGTACGATGTGGGTGCACGAAATATCGTTCAAAGGGGTGTTGCTGGAGGTCCGTAACAAGACCAAACCGCCCAAGCACTTTGCGTTGTGGTTCAGCCCTTCAGGCTATGAACGCATTGCGTTGCGCGGCACCTTCGAGCGTGAAACAGAACAAGGGTTTTACGCCTACGAACTAAGCCAGACCGACAAGGACGAGACCGAGCGCCTGCGCCAGTACATCCTTCAACAGCATCGTCTGACACACCCTGCGCTGCACATCTGAAACTCAGGTATCCAGGTTTCCTGCCAGGAACTGTTTCATGCGCTGGCGCATCACCGTCCCCTCATTACCCAGACATCCGATCGACGATCCGGCCAGGCTTTCCTGTGCCAGGTCCGACGCGTCGCCAGCCAGCAATAGCTGACAGTCCAGACTCATAGCCAGCCGATTCAAACGTCGAGGCAACTCGGCTGCCGGCGCATGATTGGACACCAGCACCAGTGCCTTGGGCTTGATCCGCTGGCAAACCAGGGCCAACTCGTCGAATGGCTGGCCGATAGCCAACAACTGAATCGCCGAATCGACGCTGCACAGGTACAGGGCCGTGATCAGTATTTCCAGCTCACGGGCTTGATCGGCCAAGGCACAGACGATGATCTGTCGCGGTTGCATGACACGCACCAACAGCAATCGTTGCAACACCCTGGAGCGCAGAAAACCGTCGAGAAAAAGCCATTCACTGGCTTGCCCGAACGTTTCATGGCGTTGAAGCAAATGTTTCCAGACCACCAGCAAAATGTCCTGGAATACGACCGTCAGGGGATAGCTGGAAAAAATCTGCCCATAGACGTGCTCCAGTTGCACCTCGTCAAAGGCCGTGACCGCCGCCTGGACTTGCTGCTGCCACTGGATGTAGTCGGCCTGAACAAGATCCTTGGGGATTAGATGCGACAAGACCTGAAGAGGCTCGCTCTTGGCCAGTATCTTGCCGACCTTGCTGACGGCGACGCCGCGATCGATCCAGTCCAGGATGCTGCGAACTTTCTCGATATCGGCCATCGAGTACAGCCGATGCCCGCTTTCGGTGCGCGTGGGCTGGATCAACCCGTACCGTCGCTCCCAAGCGCGCAACGTGACCGGGTTTATCCCCGTCAGGCGCGCCACCTCACGAATAGGAAAGAGATCCTCCCGCTGAAGGGAAAGATCCGCCTGTGAGGCAGAGCCAACGTCAGTCAGTACAGGCATTGATAGTCGACGTCCGCGTTAAAATTGGATCCCATTCTAACTCTCCTGCCCTGTCACTATTCAACTCATTAATAAACGACGAATGTCATTGGTGTCATCCACACAATCAGGAATAATCCTTGCTTGTCTCAAGACGCAGCCCATCACCCCGGCGCTGCGCCTGGCGAAACTCCTATCCGGAGGGCCGCGATCGTTATACGGAGATACACAATGTCTACTTCCCCCGTCACCTTGATGGTTGCACGCCGCGTCGCCGATGGACGTTATCAGGACCTGATGGTCTGGTTGCGCGAAGGCGAACAACTGGCGACTGACTTTCCCGGTTACCTCGGCTCTGGCGTGCTCGCTCCGCCACCCGACGATAACGAATTCCAGATCATTTTCCGCTTTGCCAACGAGCACACCCTGCACGCCTGGGGCATTCTGCTTCGCGCACGGCATGGCTGGCACGTGGCAGCGATTTGTTTGCGCACCCTAAAGAGCATCGCGTCAGCGGCATCGAAGGCTGGTTCGGCGCAGTCGGCCAACGCCCCGCCTCGCTGGAAACAGGCGGTGGCGATCTGGCTGGCGTTTTTCCCGGTGTCATTGCTGTTCAACTTTGTGCTGGGGCCATTGCTTGGCGAACTGAGCCTGCTGCCTCGGGTGCTCATCAGCACCTTGTGCCTTACGCCACTGATGGTCTACTTCTTTATTCCACTGTCGACCCGACTGCTGGCCAACTGGCTGAACAGCACACCGGCACGTCCACTGCCGGCCAAGTTGCCGCCACTCAAAACCCCTGACCGCCCGCTCCTGCAAAGGCACGTAGGTGTACGACTCCCGTCGCTGGTATAGTTTTGCTCTCACCGCGACGCGAGCCGTTCATGACCTCTTCCGCAGCTCCGATCCTCATCACCGGTGCCGGCCAGCGTATCGGCCTGCACTGCGCACAGCGGTTGCTCGAAGATGGCCATCCGGTGATCTTCAGCTACCGAGCGAACGCCCCGGCGTGCAGGCATTACGCGACCTGGGCGCGATCGCGGTGTTTGCCGACTTCTCCAGCACCGCGGGAATCCTCGCGTTCATCAGCGAACTGAAAACCCACACCGACGTCCTTCGCGCGATCGTTCATAACGCTTCCGAATGGCTGGCTGAAACCCCTGACACCGATGCCGAAGCATTTACCCGCATGTTCAGCGTGCACATGCTGGCGCCTTACCTGATCAATCTGCACTGTGCTGACTTGCTTCAAGCTCAAGCCCGGCCGACATCGTGCACATCAGCGATGACGTGACCCGCAAGGGCAGCAGCAAACATATCGGCTACTGCGCCAGCAAAGCCGGGCTCGATAGCCTGACCTTGTCCTTCGCCGCGAATACGCGCCGGACAATCAAGGTCAACGGCATTGCGCCGGCCCTGCTAATGTTCAATCCCGACGATGACGCGGCCGTACCGCGCCAAGGCGCTGGCCAAATCCGCGCTGGGCATCAGCCCGGCGGCGACGTGATCTACCAGAGCCTGCGATATTTGCTCGACAACCCTTATGTCACCGGCACGACCCTGACCGTCAACGGCGGGCGGCACATCAAATAAGCGGCCCCGCGAGGATGTTCCATGACGTTATCCCTGCACCAGAATGCCCTGTCCCAGAGCTATCGCGAGATCCTCATCGGCCTCGGTGAAACCCCGACCGCGAAGGACTGCAAGACACCCCGACTCGCGCGGCCAAGGCCATGCAGTACCTCTGCCATGGCTATGAGCAAAGTGTCGAAGAGATCGTCAACGGCGCGTTGTTCGCGTCCGACAACGATGAAATGATCATCGTCGACAACATCGAGCTGTACTCACTCTGCGAACATCATATGTTGCCCTTCATCGGCAAGGCGCATGTGCTTATATTCCGACCGGCAAGGTGCTGGGCCTGTCGAAGATTGCGCGGTTGGTGGACATGTTCGCCCGTCGCTGCAAATCCAGGAAAACCTCACCCGGCAAATCGCCGATGCAGTGCAGCAAGTGACCGGCGCGGCAGGTGTCGCGGTGGTCATCGAAGCCAAGCACATGTGCATGATGATGCGCGGCGTCGAGAAGCAGAATTCGACCATGAACACCTCGGTGATGCTCGGCGCCTTCCGCGAGTCGAGCAACACCCGCCAGGAGTTCCTGCAATTGATTGGACGGAGCAAGTAGCAATGCCACAACTTCAACCAGGAACGGCACGCATCCGGGTCAAGGACCTGTGCCTGCGGACCTTCATCGGCATCAACGAAGACGAAATCCTCAACAAGCAGGATGTGCTGATCAACCTGACCATTCTGTACGCCGCTCAGGAAGCGGTGCGTGACAACGACATCGATCACGCGCTCAATTACCGGACCATCACCAAGGCGATCATCGCCCATGTGGAGGGCAATCGCTTCGCG